>NZ_FMAC01000002.1 GCF_900094555.1 Martinezella hainanensis | reverse complement strand
GCCAGAGCTTCACCTTTGATCGCGGCACGGAGTTTGCCGGCTTCCGGGCTCTGGAAGATGGTATCGGCGCGCGCAGCTGGTTTTGCGATCCCAGCGCACCGTGGCAGAAAGGCGCTGTGGAGAATGCCAATAAGCGCATTCGTCGCTTCATGCCCGGCGATACCGACCTGGCGGCCGTGTCACAACGCGACCTTACCCAACTTGCCCGCCATCTCAACGATCAACCACGAAGATGCCTGGGTTACAAGACGCCGGCGGAGGTGTTCATGACCCATTTGCAAGAAGCGGGGTGATCCCCTACCCTCAACACCGGCACGATGCACTTGGGTTAGCTTCTCCACGCGCCTACTGCCCTCGCATCGTTCCCGACGAACAACGCTTGTCCCTACGCGTCGATCCGATGCATGTGAGCAGCTTCGTCGCCGTAGCAAACCGCAGCGGCAGACTGGAATTTCAATCGCTCGACAAGCCCATCATGCCTCCAGGGCCATGACGACGATCCAGGCCTGCCATCTGACACCCGGGATTTTCAGCAGCAAATTGTCGATCTGCTTGCCGGTGCCCCGGACCGCGGCGCCGAGCGGGCTTCGGCGAAACGGGATGGAAGCAAGCGCAGTGAGCCCGAAGAATTCCAGATCGCACTTTGAGAAATATTTGCGCACGATCTCGAAGTCGGATTTCAAGAGCGGATGCTCATCGACCGTGCGGGCCTCTGGCGTCCGGTTTCGGTAAAGATTGATCACGGGATTGTGGCCGAGCGGCTCGAAGAAGAAGGCCCTGCCGCCGGGTCGTAGCACGCGCCGGATCTCGCTGAGCGATCTCTGCAGAACGAGGTGATGCAGGATGCCGCTGCCGAAGACGACGTCAAAGCTCGCCGACGGCAGATTCATGTCCTCCGCATTGTCGACCTGGAACGTCACGTTGTCGATCCCACGGAGAGCCGCCGTATTCGTGGCCTGTTGAATGGCGACGTCCGAAATGTCGATACCGGTAATCCGCTTGGCGGAGTGTGCGAGGCCAATACTGCTCATGCCGTTTGAGCATCCGTACTCGAGCACGTCCCTTTCAGGACAGGCCTCCCTCACCAGCCGCCAATAGGCGTCCACAGCGGGCTTTACGGCGAAATAGAACGAGTCCTCTTTGCGCTCCTCCACCGCACCGAAGCGTTCATTATGGAAATCGCGCTCACGCGTCAAACGTGCATCATACGTCATTCCGGTCCTCCCAACTTGACCTAATGCGTTGAAATATTTGCGAGATCTATATTATAGGAGCATCAGGCCGATCGCGGCCAATGATGGGTCCTTCATTTTCGGAGAATAACAAACTGAAACCAGATATCTCCGCCTATGCGAATTCGCAGTTCGACGCTTATTCCTACCAGAACATGAAAAGAGCGCAGCGAACGAGCAACTTCCGCTCTAGACATAGGGCAGCCCGCCAGTTCGGCAACAACCACCCGACTATTCATCGCGAAAGAGTTTTCTCCACGATCCGCCGCGAAATGCCCCGGATAAAGAGGAGCATTGGGAGGCATCGTGCATTTGCATGAGGAAACCCGATTCCCCTACCCTTTACGATGGGTATAATGCGGTAGGGGTCAGCGTCTCAGCGGAGCCACCCCTTGTCGGCTGCCCAAAGATGAATGGCTGGCTGGATGCTGAAATCAGGCCGAAATCAGTTGGCTGAGCTCTGCTTGGGAGCACCAGTCGATACGGTGGCCGTTGTCGCAACCGGGGTCAGGTACGTGTCCAGAAGGCTTGCCATCTTGTTGTCGCGAATTTCAGCAGTCTTTTCGCCCATGACCACGCCGACAACACGGCGGCCATTCTTCGTCGCGGAGGTCACGAGATTATAGCCGGAGGCATCGGTATAGCCGGTCTTGATGCCATCGGCTCCAGCATAGCGATACATGAGATTGTTATGACCGCGCAGCTTCATGCCGCGGAATTTGAGGCCGCGCATCGAAAAGAGCTTGAACTCATCCGGAAAGTCCCGCATCAGCGCAACGCCGAGCGTTGCCATGTCGCGCGCGGTGGTCACTTGCTCCGGATCCGGCAGGCCCGAGGGATTCTTGAAGACGGTATTGCTCATGCCGAGTTGATGCGCCTTTGCGGTCATCGTCTTGGCAAAGCTGTCCTCCGAGCCGCCAAGCTGCTCGCCGATCGCAACAGCCGCATCATTGGCCGACAGGACGACGATGCCTTCGACGGCCTCGCGCACGGTGACTTTACGACCTGCACCCACCGCCAGCTTGAACGGTTCCTTGCCTTCGGCATTCGCCGACATGGTCAGCTTCTGATCCCATTTCAGGCGGCCGTCATGCAGCGCTTCGAAAGCAAGATAGAGCGTCATCATCTTGGTGAGCGAGGCCGGATAATTCAGCTCGTTCTCGTTCGATGCTTCCAGCACCTGACCGCTATGCGCATCAACGACGTAGCTCGCCTGCCCCGCCTCTGCCACCGAAGCCGCGCCGAGAAGCGATAAGGTCGAAATCGCCGCGGCGAAAAGCAGAGATGTTGTCTTGAGCATGGATTTTTGCGGTCTCTTTTATTGGTGTTCTTGATGGAGCAGCCGGTACGCCGAGGTGAACAGGCTGCCAGCTTTTCGAGCGGAATGGATCGGGCAAATCTATGGCGGAAAAAAGAACGAGGCCATGAAAAAAGGACAATCCGAAAATAGTCCCCAGGCTGCTTGTTATCCACCCTCGCCCAAATGCTGATCTTGCAGCCAGTTCAAAAGTCCCTCGATAAAATATGATTATTATACTCATGTATTATTGAC
This sequence comes from Martinezella hainanensis, assembly GCF_900094555.1. Lineage (GTDB taxonomy): Bacteria > Pseudomonadota > Alphaproteobacteria > Rhizobiales > Rhizobiaceae > Rhizobium > Rhizobium hainanense. The sequence continues at coordinate 858,725 of NZ_FMAC01000002.1, read as the reverse complement.
GATTACGAGCTTCGCCTTTAAACACTCACGCAACGGTTGCGACCCAGAGGAAGAGAGGCGGATCTCGTATGATTCCATGCAATGATATCAATGGCATAAGACGTCAAACCTCGAGCATGGCCACGGCCACATCGGCTTTCGCTCTTGCCCTGTCGCTATCGGGAAACGCCTTCGCTCAGGACGGCGCGGCGGGTAGCGAAAACGCGACGCGTTTGGAGCCGATCATCGTCGAGGGTGCTGAGTCCGAGCAAAGCGACGGCAGGACCGTAACGGCAAAGCGCAGCCGCGGTGCGACCAAGATCAGCACGCCATTGATCGAGACGCCCCGTTCCGTCTCCGTCATTACCAAAAAGGAATTGGAGGAGCGAGCGGCCAGCAACATCGTGGAGGCCGTGCGCTACACAGCAGGCGTCACTACCGCCTCGACCGGTTTCGACCCGCGTTACGATGTCATCATGCTGCGTGGCCAGGTGCTGTCGCTGAACGGCGATTATCGCGACGGCCTGCGCCAGTATTACGTCAACTACGGCAACTTCCCGACTGAGCCCTATTCGCTGGAGCGCGTCGAAGTCGTCAAGGGACCTGTTTCGGTGCTCTACGGCTCCGGTTCGCCAGGCGGGATCATCAATAAGGTTTCAAAGGAGCCGCTCGAACAGCCGTTTCACGAGGTCGGCATTCTCTGGGGAACGAAGGATCGCGCGCAGGCGACCTTCGATTTCAGCGGCCCAGTCAAGCAGGGCGACGACCATCTCTTCTATAGACTGACCGGCCTGGCGCGCGTCGGCGATACCAATTTCGACATTGCCGACGATCGCTACATGCTGCAGCCCTCGTTGCGCTGGAATCCGGACGCGGCGACCACCGTCACCCTCTACGGATTGCTGCAGGCAGACGAGAGCGATGGGAGCCCGGGAGCCGTCATTGCGCCGGATGGCCGCGTCCTCGACATTCGCGCCAGCGATCCGGACTATGACCATCAAAAGGTACGCCAGCAGCAGATCGGCTACCGTTTCGAACACGAGTTCGACAATGGCCTGACTTTCCGCCAAAACACACGCTACTCCCACATGGATCTGCGCACGCGCTATCTCAGCGTCGCCAGCTGGACCGGCACGATCGCGCATCGCAGTGCGACGGCCCTGCGTGACGACGCCCATATCTTCCAGGTCGACAATCAGCTCGAAGCGAAATTCGACACCGGCCCGCTCGCCCATACCATGCTGTTCGGGCTCGACTATACCTATCTGACCTCGTCCTTCGGCTATGGCCTGGACTGGGTCACGAGCCCCGCCTACGATCTCGACATCAGCAATCCGAGATATGGCGTATCGGGACCGACGCCCAACTATAATTTCTCACTGCTGGACAAGGATATCAGCCAGACCGGCATCTACGCGCTCGATCAGATCGAACTCGACAGATGGCGCTTCACGCTTGGCGCTCGCCAGACCTGGGTCAAGCAGACGCTCGACACCACCTACCCGACCGCCGGCACGAGCGACCATCAATCGGAAACCAACAGCGCAACATCCGTCCAGGCCGGTGCACTCTATTTATTCGACAATGGCATCGCGCCCTTTGCCAACTACGCCACTTCGTTCGATCCTGTGACGATGCGCTCGGCTTCCGGACGCGTGCTGGAGCCGACCAAAGGCGAGCAGTTCGAGACAGGCGTGAAATACCAGCCGCCGGGGACGAATATCCTTCTGTCAGCAACCGCCTATCATCTGGTCGAAAGGAACAAGCCGCAATTGGTCAATCCGCTGCTGCTCGCCTACCAGTCGCTTGGCGAGGTGACGACCAAGGGGCTGGAGCTGGAAGCACGCACGGCGCTCGATTCCGGGCTCGATCTGATCGCCACCTATACGCTGAGCCGGTCAGAAATCACGGAGGGCGAGAATGCCGGCAAGGAAGTCGCGGCAAGGCCCCGCCATGTGGCGTCATTGTGGGCAAACTATACCTTTGCGGAAGACTCCGCTGCCGCAGGGCTCAGCGTCGGCGCCGGCCTGCGCTACAACGGCAGAAGCTACACCGACAATGCGAACACCGGCGAAAACGCCTCGACTTTCTATGTCGATGCCGGAATGAGCTACGATTTCGGTGCTGCTAACAAGGACTACGCCGGTTTGATTGCGGCGGTGAATGTACGGAACATCGCAAACCGTCGCGACGCAATGTGCGAAAGCGGCTTCTGCTATCTGGGACAAGGCCGCAACGTCACCGCCTCGCTCAAATATCGCTGGTAGCCGTTTCAATAACACCGCTATTCAAAGGCGTCCGGCCCGATGGTTCGCGCGCCTTTGAGCATCCAATGTGCTTTGCGCAACACGCTTTAACTCCAGAACCATGACTTGCTGACTTCGGTACGTGCTTCGGCGCGCGTCATACCGATGTCGCGAAGCTGATCGTCGGTCAGCTCGCGGAGGGTCCATCTTGTCTCGCGCTTTTCGAGGTAGGCCAGAAATCTCGCCAGCACGCTCCGCAAAAATTGCCGCTTTGGCCGCCCCCTGCCCGCGCCGGCCGCTGCCAGCATCGGCCTATCGATATCGGTGGTCATCTTCCTGCTCCTTGGGGCTCGTATCAACATGGCCTTAGGATGCACTGGCATAAGCAATGAATGAAGCTTATGGTATTTATACAAATCATAAGGAATTCTTCTATTGCTCAATCTGGATCAGCTAACGACTTTCCTCAGCGTGGTCGATCTCGGCAGCTTCACAGCCGCTGCCGACAAGATCGGGCTGACTCAACCTGCCGTCAGCCTGCAGGTGAAGCTTTTGGAGCAACGCCTCGGCGTGAAACTGATCGAGCGTGTGGGACGGCGGGCGCAGCCCTCGCCGGCCGGACTTGATCTGCTACCGCATGCGCGGCGCATCATCGAAGCCTGTTCCATGGCAGAGGAGGCGATGACACCCTTTCGTGAGGGGTCGGTCGGTCGCGTTCGTATCGGCAGCGGCGGCACGGCCTCGATCCATCTGCTGCCTCGCGCTATCGCCATGGCAAAGAAACGCATGCCTGATCTCGAGATCATCGTCCGCATCGGCAATATCGACGAGATTCTGCGCGATCTCGAAACCAATGCGCTGGATCTCGCGGTAGTCGCCCTGCCCGCTGCCGGACGTTCACTCGAGGTCGAACCATTCCATGACGACGAGCTTTTGGCTGTCGCCCCCAAGGGAAGTGTGATGCCGGATGGCGGGCCGGATGTGGCATTCATGAAGGACAGGACGCTACTGCTTTACGAAGGCGGCAACACGCGTCGCGCCACGAATGAATGGTTCGAGGCTCACGGAATTCGCCCTGAGCCGGCTATGGAGTTCGGTAGCGTCGAGGCCATCAAGGAGCTGGTCGCAGCCGGTCTCGGATGGTCCATCCTTCCGGACATGGCGCTGAGACGCGACAAGTCCGATCTGCTCGTTACTTCGCCGCTCAGGCCAAGGCTCGTTCGGCAACTCGGCATGGTGTTGCGCCGGGACAAGCATCTCACGAAGGGGCTTCGCGAAATCATGAAATCGCTGCGTGAAATTCAGGCGTCGGACCACACGGTATAGCGTAAGCAGAATATTCTGGTCGGCGGCCTTTCGCTTACGGACCAAAGAGTATGTCCACAGCTGCATACTCTAAGAGCGGGTCATCGGCCTCGGGCAGGATAGACCATGATTCAGTCTCGGGATGTTGAAGAGACGGGTCTCGTACCTGAGCAGGCCGAAGTTCGCCTCAAAAAGCCACACCACAGGCCGAGAACTGTCATTTTGAGCGCCTCTGTTGCTAAAATTTGAATTGAACCTATATAGAGCCTATCGACCATTGCTTGCGACGTCGCCGAAGAGCCAACGGACTCTCGCCGGATTTCCTCTCAAATAATCGATCTAATCCCGCAAGGCATCGCGGGAGCAACAACGGTTACTATGAAAGGAAATCGTTATGAACACTGGTACTGTGAAGTGGTTCAACTCCACCAAGGGCTTCGGCTTCATTCAGCCTGATGATGGCAGCACGGACGTTTTTGTCCATATTTCAGCGGTAGAGCGCGCCGGTATGCGGTCGCTTAACGATGGTCAGAAGATCACCTACGACATCGTGCAGGATCGCAGATCTGGCAAGAGTTCGGCTGACAATCTTCGGGCCGCATAAGTTTGTCACGGCTTTGTGCGACCACGGATGTACCGGCGCACAGAAACCATGATCGAGGAAGGTCGGGATACGTCCCGGCCTTTTGTTTTTCATTTCGAACGGAGAACGACATGGCACATGGTCGTTACCGGCCGGGCGACAGCATCGTCCTGAAGCCTGGAATTTTTGGAAGCGTCCAACCCGCTGGCAGCATCGTGTCTGTCCTGCCGGTCTCACAAGGCGTTGTTCACTACCGCGTCCGCTTCCAGAACGAGAGTTTCGAGCGGAGCATCCGCCAGGACGATATTGACGTTGAAGCGTCACCATCGTCGCTTTCGCCGGTGCAAGTCGAGATATCGCAAATATCGAAATCGAGCTGGATCAACTCGAATTCAATCCGTACCAAGAAATAAACGCAGCGCGAGCTGAGAAGGAGACATTTTGCAGGTTCTGGTTAGAGACAACAACGTCGATCAAGCGCTCCGCGTCCTGAAAAAGAAGTTGCAGCGGGAAGGCGTGTTCCGGGAAATGAAGGCCCGCAGCGCCTATGAAAAGCCGTCCGAAAAGCGCGCCCGCGAAAAGGGCGAGGCGATCCGCCGCGCCCGGAAGCTTGCCCGTAAGCAGGCACAGCGTGAAGGCTTGCTGCCGGCACCTAAGAAAAAAGTCATAGCGCGAGCTCGCTGACCTCCGCCGTCTTTTGGAAAACGCGCCTGCTGAAATGGAGGAAGCATGACAAAGACGAAAGACAATCTGTTCAAGCCTGAGAAGCTGTCGGCACAGGCCAAATCCGAGCAGACGACGTCGATTGCCAAGGATATCCTGGCGAATGAGACGTCTGCTCGGCAGAAAAAGACGGAAAGGCTTCGTGCGCTCCGTTTGGCGCAAGAGGCGGAGCTAGGACCAGCGCCGAAAGCAACAAAGAAAGGCAAGAAGGGATAGCGATCGCCCGAGGCGGCTACGTTCCCTTCGATCGACTTGCGGCCGTACCCCTTGATCGTCAGCGCCATTGCAGGTCTGCTGTGGAGGACAGCCGCAAGAAATATGTTCGTTCTCCTGTGCAGACTAGCTACGCATTAATATTCCGGCGGGCTCGCGCCTCAGGGCTACAGGAGTGGTTATGTACGGGAATTGGTTCTCGGGGACGAGCTTCTGCATTATCGCCGAGAGCGCTGGGTAACCTCAGACGGTAAGACGGTGATGGCGCCGATCCGACTGTCTATCTAAGCCATTTGCGGCGCTCGATCTCCTCTTCGGACGGATTCGGCCCGACGAAGGAACCGGTCTTCACCAGGCCATCCGGCTGGTAAGTCGCAAAGATGACGCCGGTCGGGGAAGACTGGGTGCGCAACAGCTTCATTGCGGCAGGAATTGCCCCGTCGGCGAACAGCTTCTTGCCGCCGCCCAGCACGACCGGAAAGATCATCAGCTTGAATTCGTCGATCAGTTCGTGACGCAGCAGGGTCTGAATGAGATCGCCACTGCCCTGAATAAGGAGATCAGGCCCCTCTCCCGCCTTCAATTCCTTGATCGCTGCCACAACATCTTTGCCAAGAGATTGGCTTCCGTTCCATTTCAGCTCGACATCGCTGCGCGTCGCAACATATTTGGTGACGCTGTTGAACCGTTTGGCAATCGGATCGTCGCTCTCAACGTAGGGCCAAAAGGCTGCGAAAATATCGTAGGTCTTACGTCCGAGCAGCAGATCGAACGGATTTTCGAACAGTTCGAAGAGCGCCTTGCCGGTTTCTTCGTCGGAGTGAGGGAATACCCAGCCACCATGCTCGAAACCGCCTGTGGGGTCCTCGTCCGGACCGCCGGGTGCCTGCATGATGCCGTCGAGACTGATGAATGTTGCTGCTATAATTTTGCGCATGATGTCCTCTTTTTCTGGCATGGTGCCCGGAGGACGTCTCGCCGGTTTCGATCCCGACATATTCATCGATTATTTTTTAAACACGCAATCTAACGTTCGCGTTGGACTTGTGACCGATTGACTCTTGAACGCCGCCACGGAATCGGCAAAATTCATCCTATCAATATTCCCCTGAGATACGAACCCGTCTGCGGGCCAGCCTCGTTTAATTATGCCTGGATAAAAGCGTGAGCAGCGATTCATCAAGAAGCGCGCCGAAGCCAATGGCTTCGCGTGCGCATGTCAATGCGGTCGGTTGGGGCCAAGGCCTGTCGACGATCGTTCGTATCACCCATATGACGCTGCGCCATCCCTGGCAGACCAGTTTTGCCATTGGAGCAACTTTTGTAGCTGCAACGTTGCAGCTGACGATCCCGCGCCTGCTGGGCCGTGCCGTCGACGAGACGCAGACGGCGGTTGCCGGTGGTGCCGCCGGTCAGATTGCCGAAAATGCCTTGATGACAACCGCTCTTCTGCTGCTCGTCGTCAGTATTTTGCGCGGCCTGTTCACAATGGTACAGAACTATTATAGCGAGGCCGTCGGCCACCACATGGGCTATGAGCTTCGGCTCGCCTGTTATGAGAAGATTCAGCAGCTCTCCTTCAGCTTCCACGACAAGGCCCATTCCGGCGACCTCATCACAGTCGGCCTGCTCGATCTCGAAGGCGTGCGCATGTATTTCTCGACGGCACTGGTGCGCATGGTGCTGCTCACCATGCTGATCGGCGTCGGCGCCTATATGCTGCTGTCGACCGATGTCGCCCTCGGCCTGCTGGCTCTCAGCTTCGTGCCTTTCGTGGCGTGGCGCTCCTCCGTCACGCAGTTGCGGTTGCGGTCGACTTGGCTCGACCTGCAGGAGCGCCTTTCGGTGCTGACGCGCGTCATGGAGGAAAATCTCGGTGGCATCCGCGTGGTACGCGCCTTCGCCGCTCAGGCGCACGAACTCCTGAAGTTCGATCGCGCCTCGCACAACGCGCTTTCCCTCGCCCACCAGCGCGTCGGCATCCGCGTCATCAACACCAGCGCCATGAACCTCTCTTTCTTCGTGTCGATGGGGCTTGTGCTCTGGCTTGGCGGCCTGAAGGTCATCGATGGCGTGATCAGCGTCGGTACGCTGGCCTCGTTCCTCACCTTCATGACCATCCTGCAAATGCCGGTGCGCCAACTCGGCCTGATGGTGAATGCCTTCGCGCGCGCCTCCACCTGCGGTTCGCGCCTGTTCGAGCTGCTGGATCTCGATATTCCCATCAAGGATGCCCCAGACGCCAGGCCGCTTGTCGTGACTGACGGCACGCTGCGTTTCGAGAATGTCGATTTCAGCTATCCCGGTGCAGAAGAGCGGCCAGTGCTGAAGAATATCTGTTTCGAGGCGAAGCGTGGCGAGACGATCGGCATCGTCGGGCCACCCGGCAGCGGCAAATCCACCATCGCGCATCTTATTCCGCGCTTCTACGATGTCACGGCCGGACAGATTACGCTCGACGGCCAGGATATCCGCAAGGCGACGCTGCAATCGCTGCGGCAAAACGTTGCCGTCGTGCAGCAGGACTCCTTCCTGTTCACGACGAGCATCGAAAACAACATCGCCTATGGCGACCCATGGGCGAAGGAACCCCGCATCGAACGGGCTGCCGAGTCGGCGCAGCTGCACAACTACATTCTCGGTCTACCGGCCGGCTATACCACAATCGTCGGCGAGCGCGGCGTGTCGCTATCCGGTGGCCAGCGTCAACGCCTGACGATCGCCCGGACATTGATGCTGAAGCCCGCCGTGATGGTCTTCGACGATTCCACGGCTGCGATCGACGCCGCGACAGAGCAGCGCATCCGCAGCGCCATGAAGCGCTTCGCACGGGACCGGGTGACCCTGATCGTCGCCCACAGACTGAGTTCGCTGATGCATGCCAACCAGATCCTCTTTATCGAGGATGGCGAGATCGTCGAGCGCGGCACGCATGAGCAGCTTCTGGCCGCAGGTGGGCGGTACAAGGCGCTCTACGATCTGCAGGTTCGCCCGGAGGATGATATCGTCAGGACATCCGGCGGCGTGCTCGAAAGAGCGAAAAGGGAGGTTTGACGATGTCGGAAATCACCGAAACCGAGCGCAACGATGTGCGCGAGGATGGTCGTCGCCCGCCCCGCGCCGTGGTCGGGTCCCATCGTGTCGAAGAGGAGATCTTCGGCAAGGTCTTCGACAGCAAGATCATCCGCCGCATCTGGGCTTTCGTCAGCCCTTATCGCCGGCAGATCTACATCTCCGTCGCAGCCGTTCTGCTTTTTACCGCATCGCAGATCGTCATACCGCTTGTCATTCGCCATGCAATCGATAGTGCGATGGCGCCCGGCGCCATAGATTATTCTGCCCTCTGGTTGTCTCTGGGAGTTTTCACGGCAGCCATCCTCGTCAATTACGGGGCGAGCTATGTGCAGGAAACCTATGTCGGCCAGGTCGCCGAGGAAGTCCTGTTCGACATTCGCAGGGCGATGTTTGCGCATCTGCAGCGTGTGTCGCTGTCCTTCATGGACAAGACGGAGGTCGGACGCCTGATGTCGCGCCTGCAGGGCGACGTCAACTCCATGCAGGAATTCCTTGAAACCTCGGTGCTTTCCGTCGGCGACATCGCCCTGCTCTTCGGCATCGTCATCGTCATGCTGTCGCTCGATTTCCGGCTTGGCTTGTTGACGCTCTCCGTCATGCCGATCCTGTTCATCGTGCGCCTGTTCTGGCTGCCGAAGGCACGCGTGGCCTTCATGAACGCCCATGAGACCAACTCCGTCACCAATGGCGCGCTGGCGGAAGCGATCCATGGCGTGCGCGCCGTCCAGGGGATGCATCGGCAGGCAGTCAACTTTGCTCTTTTCGATGACAAGGCGCATACAAACCTGCAGTCGCATCTGACGGCTGCGCGCTATGCCCAGGTCATGGTGCCGATCGTCGATACGCTGACCGGCATGGCCATGGCGATCGTCATCATCGTCGGCGGCTCGATGGTGCTGAACCACAAGCTCGATGTCGGCATCATGGTCGCCTTCCTGTTCTATATCCAGCGCTTCTTCGACCCGATCCGCTCGCTGACCATGCAGTATTCGGTGATGCAGCGCGCCATGGCCTCCGGCCAGCGGTTGACCGAAGTGCTCGACGTGCCGGTCGACATCAAGGATGCTCCCGATGCCAAGGAGCTGTCGCCGAATATGGATGGCTCGGTCGAGTTCCGCGACGTCGTCTTCGGCTATAATCCGCAGCACCCCGTGCTGAAGAATGTCAGCTTCAGGGTCAATCCCGGCGAAACCGTAGCGCTGATCGGGCCGACGGGTTCAGGCAAGTCGAGCTCGATGGCGCTCATCCATCGTTTCTACGATGTGCAGCAGGGCCAGGTGCTGGTCGGCGGTCATGACGTGCGGTCCCTCACCCAGGATTCGCTCGGACGTCAGATCGCCATGGTGCTGCAGGAGCCGTTCCTCTTCACCGGCACGGTGCTGGATAACATCCGCTACAATAAAACGGAGGCGACGCGGGAGGAGGTCATCGAGGCCGCCAAGGCCGTCGGCGCGCATGAATTCATCATGCGGCTGCCTGATGGCTACGACAACGTTCTCGGCCAGCGCGGCGGCGGTCTATCGCTCGGTCAGCGCCAGCTCGTCAGCTTTGCCCGCGCCCTTGTCGCCGATGCCAAAATCCTCGTGCTCGACGAAGCCACGGCGAATATCGACAGCTATACCGAAATGCTGATCCAGAAGGCATTGGTGAAGCTGCTCGAAGGTCGAACGGGCCTTGTCATCGCCCATCGTCTGGCGACCATCCGCGAGGCCGACCGCATCCTCGTGCTGCAAAACGGCCAGCTGCTTGAAAGCGGCAACCACAATCAGCTGATGGCGAACGGCAAGCTTTACTCGAAGCTCTATAACCTCAATTATGCGTCCTTCGACGATATTCCGGAGGAGGAAGTCTCCGCTTCGGTGCCCGTGGAGTCGCGAACCTAAAGCTATTCCAGGAAAAGTGCGCAATGGTTTTCCGTCCGGAATTGTGTGAAAACAATGAGATAGAACAGTTCAGAGATTCCGTGAAGAGCTGAACTGCTCCAGACATGTCGCACAAGACTGTGGGGGCATAATCAACATGACCGACAGTATTCTGGTTCTCTACGGTTCCTATCGGTCGGATCGCGTCGGCATCCGTCTTGCAAATTATATCGTCAGCAGCCTGCAGCGGCGCGGAAACGATGTGGAGCTCATCGATGCGCAAGCGGTTGGCCTGCCGATGCTCGATCGGATGTACAAGGAATACCCCAAAGGCTCCGCGCCCCCGGCAATGGAGAGGCTCGCCGAAAAAATTCGGGCTGCCGATGCCTTCATCTTCGTAACAGGCGAATATAATTGGGGCATGCAACCCGGTCTGAAAAACCTGACTGATCATTACCTTGAGGAGTGGTTCTGGCGCCCGGCAGCGATTGCCAGCTACTCCGGTGGTCGGCTTTCCGGCGCGCATGCGGCGGTCGCCTGGCATGGCGCCCTTTCCGAGATGGGAATGATCGTCATTTCAAGCACGCTTGCCGTCGCCAATATCTCGGCGGCATTGGACGTCGGCAGCAAACCGACCGGGAGCGGCGGCGATGCACTCGCGAGAGCTTTTCCCCGTTTTGCCGATGATCTCGCCTGGTGGACCGAGGCGGCGAAACAGCAGCGCGCCCGCAAAGCGCCTCCGTACTGAGAGCTCGAGGTCCGTCTGTGGGTAGCCCAGATATCTTACCTTCCCACAACGGTACTGCTACGGAGATGCCTTTGTGATGAATAGCTAACTCACATAGATGATTTGCTCGGCTCCGAACCGATGCAATCGCCTCAATTCTCTCATCCCCACGCGTTCCAGCAGGCGGCGGGATGCGAAATTGGCAGACTGGGTTTCCGCTATCAACCGCTTGAGCTGCAGATCCTTCAAAGCATAATCAAGGACGCGCTTTGCCGCTTCCGCCGCATAGCCATGACCCCACGCGCCTGGAAGAAATTGATACGACAATTCGCGGTCCTGACCGTCTCCATGATGTGAAATGGAAATCAAACCAAGAGGCTGCCGCGAGTTCTTGGTTTCCACCAACCACACCGTTTCCCCTTCCTCAAACGCGAAATAGCAAGCAATCACCGCTTCGCGTTGATCAAGTGAAACAGGTCCGCCGAGAAAGCGGCGCACCTTTTCGTGAGTGATCAACTGCCCGACAAAGGCACTGTCGGTAGCAAGAAGCTCGCGCAGGTGCAGTCGCTCAGTATACAGATTACATTTCTCCATCATGGCGCCAGTCTATCGAGAGCCGGATTAGATGTCAGTCGTGGAAAATCATGGCTGATATGACCGCGTTGAAGCCCTTCTCGCAAATGAACTTCTGCCACCCAGCAATAACTTGCATGATGATAGTTACTCATGCTATCTGCCCTGCCCATGCAGAGAACAAGCTTCAGCAGTTTCAAATGCCCCGCCGCCCGTGCGCTCGAAAGCGTCGGCGACTGGTGGAGTATCCTGATCCTGCGCGATGCGCTTCAGGGGTTGAGACGGTTCGACGAATTCCAGAAGAATCTCGGCGTTGCACCGAATATCCTGACGCGGCGTCTCAAGCATCTGACCGATGAAGGCCTGTTTGAGCGCCGCCTCTACAATGAGCGGCCACCGCGCTACGAATATGTGCTGACCGACAAGGGCAAGGATTTCTTTCCCGTGCTGATGGCGCTCTTCACATGGGGTAATCGGCATCTACCTGCTGAAGAGGTCGCGATGCGTCTTGTCGACGCCAATACCGGCGAAGACCGCGACCCTCTTCTCATCGACCGCGTCACCGGCCACGCCTTTCAGCCCGAAGACACGATGCTCGTGCCAGGGCCGGCGGCCGACGACACCGTTCATGAACGCATCGCCCAGATGAAAGCATGGTTTCTGGGCTTCGACGCCTGACCAAATAGGAGCAAGATATGGATCGTATCGTCGTCACCGGCATGGGACTGGTTTCTCCCCTGGGCGTGGGTGTCAACGCAAGTTGGAAGCGGCTTGTCGAGGGACGCTCGGGCCTGAGACTGTTGCCTGAGGAAATGGTAGGGGATCTCGCCGCCAAGATTGGTGGCGTCGTGCCCGATATCGCTGAAGACCCGGAGGCCGGATTCGATGTCGATCGCTACGTGCCTGTCAAAGACCAGAAGAAGATGGATCGCTTCATCCTTTTTGCCATGGCCGCCGCCGAGGAAGCGATCCTGCAGGCCGGCTGGCAACCAACCGATGTCGGCGCCCTTGAGCGGACGGCGACGGTGATCGCATCTGGCGTCGGCGGCTTTCCCGCGATCGCCGATGCCGTGCGTACGGCTGAGACAAAGGGCGTGCGCCGTCTGTCACCCTTCACCATCCCATCCTTCCTCGTCAATCTTGCAGCCGGCCAGGTGAGTATCCGTTATGGATACAAGGGACCGCTCGGCGCGCCGGTCACAGCCTGCGCCGCCAGCGTCCAGGCGATCGGCGATGCGGCGCGGCTGATCCGCTCAGGCGAGGCCGAGGTCGCCATCTGCGGCGGCGCGGAAGCCTGCATCGACAAGGTCAGCCTCGGTGGCTTTGCCGCAGCACGCGCGCTCTCAACCGGTTTCAGCAACCGGCCGGAAGAGGCCTCCCGCCCCTTCGACAGCGGCCGTGATGGTTTCGTCATGGGCGAAGGCGCCGGCATGCTTGTTATCGAGACCTTGGAGCATGCGCGCGCGCGCGGTGCCACGCCACTTGCCGAACTCGTCGGCTATGGCACGGCCGCCGATGCCTATCACATGACGGCAGGGCCGGACGACGGCGACGGCGCACGCCGGGCGATGCTTGCCGCCCTTTCCCAGGCGCGGATTTCACCGGCCGAGGTCAAGCATCTCAACGCGCATGCCACATCGACCCAGGTCGGCGACCGTGGCGAGATGGAGGCGATCAAGACCGTCTTCGGACGTGAAGGCGCGATCGCTGTCAGCGGTACCAAGGCCGCAACCGGCCATCTTCTGGGTGCAGCGGGCGGCATGGAAGCGATCTTCACCATCATGGCTCTGCGCGACCAGATCGCTCCCCCGACCCGCAATCTGCACGATCCGGATGCCGCTGCCGAAGGTATCGATATCGTCGGTGCCACCGCGCGCCCGATGGCGATGGAATATGCGATTTCCAACGGTTTCGGTTTTGGCGGCGTCAACGCCAGCGCGCTTTTCCGTCTCTGGCAGTAATCGCTTCTGCTTGATATCAAAGCGCGCTATGCTCGGCTCCTATGGCTGGAGATGGACATGCGCGCTTTCATTTTAGCCGCTTTTCTCTGCTGCACCGCCTTTGCACGGGCCGCTCATGCAGAAGATCCGGTGCGGACGGCACAGAGCCTCATCGAACAACAGATTGAGGCCTTTCTGCACGATGACGCGGCGACTGCCTATTCCTTCGCCGCACCCGGCATCAAGGCGCTTTTCCCGGACAAGGACAGCTTCTTCGCCATGGTGAAGAAGAGCTACCAGCCGGTCTTTCACCCTGACAACTATGCCTTCGGCAAAAGCCGGGCAATCGACAACGGCGCCGTCGTCTACCAGGAGGTGCTGATAACGGGCACGGATGACAAGGACTGGACGGCGATCTATCAGATAACCCGCCAGCCCGATGGCAGCTACAAGATCAATGGCGTGCAGATGCTCTCCAAGGCGACGAGCGAGGGCATTTAGGAATAACTCAGCCGAAATGCGAACAGCGCGTCTCTTGGCGAGACGCGCTGTCCTAAGCTTTAGGCTAAACGCTTATCAACCGCGAATTCTAAGCGAATTTCCTGCGGATGCGTTGCCGTCGAACTCCGGCCGCGGCTGCGGAATGACAACCGTCGAAGCCGGCATCGGCGTATTCGTGTACATGGTATCGCCGTTCGAGAGCGGTCCCGAAATCGCCATGTCCGTGGGTGCCGGCGTCGGTATCGGCACTGCCGCCGGGATGAGAGCCATATTCTGCGGCATCGTCACCACCGGGTTGGAGACAGGCGTAAAGGCAACGACGGCCGAAGTCGTCGGCGCCGGCTGCGTTTCCGGCAGGACGAAAGGAGATTGCGGCGCGCCCTGCGTGCGCACATAATTCATCGCAACCTCGTATGCCGGAAGCGGCGCTGGCGTCTGAAGCTGGCCATCCCGGCCGCGCTTCTCATAAAATGCATTGCCGCCGGCGTAGGCCACGTAGTGCATATTGTCGTACGGGAACCTCAAGCCCTCCGTATGGAAGAACATCGCGTCCTTCACCTGAGGATGCCGCTCGCCACGCAGGATGGCCGCTGCAGCCGTATCGAGATCCTGCTTTGCCTGATCTTTGACTTCCCTGGTCATCACGCCCGGCGCGAACTGCCTTTCCTGGGAGACCACGCCACAGATCGTGGGCGGATAGGCACCGGACGTCAATCTGTTCATCACGACGCTGCCAACGGCCATATAACCGCTGGGATCAGAACGTTCAGATTCAAAATACATCGCGCGCTCGAGACAATCCTTGTCCTTCGCGGTGTAATTATAGGTAACTTTCGCACCACGGATAGGCTTGGTGGTGTTGCTGGGGGTAGCTGTTGTCTTCTGCGTCGTCGTGCAGCTGGTAGCGGCCAGACCGACAACCAATAGCCCTGAAAGACATGCCCCGAATTTGCGTTGCGCCCTCAACGGCAAGTGCCTCCTATTTTCGGTAGTACAGCCCTTATCGATTAAGAGAATGCGTTTTAGCCGGATTTTTTCAAAATTCCAAGCGGCCACGCAATCAAATCAGCCAATGATGTTTTTCAAAGGCGGATGGACCGTTTATTCCGATTCGCTATTTTTCCCAATGCTTTATTGTCGCCAGACCCATTTTGAAACGCAGTTGGAAACGGAGATTGCCTAGGGCAAGCCCGATCCAGCCGGCTCAAAATGACGTTGGTTAAAGATAACAATCAATCGATAATAAATGATTTACCAACAGAGCAAGGTCCATGCGCCAGCCGACTTCGATGAGGATTCGCCCCGGCGCAAAACAATAAAACGACCAATTGCCGCGTATGATCGAAGGCGATTTCCAGATCTCGCAGCCGCTCGATTTCACCCGCTCGAACAACAGGTCGACCGCCTCTCGAGAGGGTTGGATGAAGCCGATATGATAAGTATTGCGCCCGATGGAGACGCTATCTGCGCCGCCGAGTTTCTCGACTGGCCGGCTGATGACAAGTTCAAGCCCGGCATCGTCGCGAAGGATGGCAAGGCCATTTGCGCCTCGCGTTTCCACCTCCGTCAGGCCGAAAACGGAAACAAAAAAATCCCGGGTCGCGGCGACATCGGGAACATGCAGATCCAGGTGGTTTAGTCTCATGACAGCTCCAAAAGGCTTTCCCGCGGAGACATGTCGGTCGATCCGGCCCACGCCAACGCGAGACACTCGACCACAATGGCCAAGTTCCGCGTCGTGGGCTCTCATACCAATGGCAAGGAGCAGAACTTCCAAACTGGAAGGGGTTGGGCCTACCGAAACCAACCCTGCCTTTTTCGACACGCTTCTGTTAGCGCGAAATGGTAATGGGAGCAAGATCGTATAGTGACACTCACATCCTTCTCGGATCACACAGGCTCGAGATCACCCCTCGCCCAATTCTCCATGGTTTCGGCCATGAAATCGGCGAAACGGCCTTCGGCAATCGCTTGGCGAATCCCCTGCATCAGTTCTTGATAGTAGGCAAGATTGTGCCAGGAAAGCAGCATGCCGCCGAGCGCCTCGTTGGCACGGACGAGATGATGCAGATAGGCGCGGGAATAGTCACGAGAGGCTGGGCAATTGGATTGCTCGTCCAGCGGGCGCATGTCTTCAGCGTGACGGGCGTTGCGAATGTTGACCTTGCCTCGGCGCGTGAAGGCCAGTCCGTGACGGCCCGAGCGGGTCGGCATCACGCAGTCGAACATGTCGATGCCACGGGCAACGGATTTCAGGATGTCGTCCGGCGTGCCGACACCCATCAGATAGCGCGGCTTCTCCGTCGGCAGTTCCGGCAAGGTGATCTCGAGCATGCGCAGCATGACTTCCTGCGGTTCGCCGACGGCAAGACCGCCGACCGCATAGCCCTTCAGGTCCATGCTGCTCAGTGCCTGTGCCGAGCGGACGCGAAGCTCCGGAACGTCACCACCCTGCACGATGCCGAACATGGCTTTGCCGGGCTGATTGCCGAAGGCCACCTTACAGCGATCCGCCCAGCGCAGCGACATTTCCATGGCGCGCTCGATTTCCTTAGGCGTCGCCGGCAGGGCGACGCATTCATCAAGCTGCATCTGGATATCGGAATCGAGCAGTCCCTGGATCTCGATCGATCGCTCCGGCGACATGTGATGCAGGCTGCCGTCGACATGCGATTTGAAGGTGACACCCTGCTCGTCGAGCTTGCGCAGACCGGACAGCGACATCACCTGGAAGCCGCCGGAATCGGTGAGGATCGGATGCGGCCAGCGGATGAGCTGATGCAAGCCGCCGAGACGAGCGACACGCTCGGCCGTCGGGCGGAGCATCAGGTGATAGGTATTGCCGAGAATGATATCGGCGCCGGTCTCACGCACCTGATCGAGATACATGGCCTTGACGGTGCCGACCGTGCCGACGGGCATGAATGCCGGCGTGCGGATGGTCCCGCGCGGCATGGAAACTTCGCCGAGGCGCGCACCGCCATCCGTCTTCTTCAATTGAAACTGAAAGCTCTCGCTCATGTCGTCCTAGTCTTTCCGGTGGAGCAGGCTGCCATCGCCATAGGAATAGAAGCGATAGCCCGTCTCGATAGCATGGGTATAGGCCGC
This sequence comes from Martinezella hainanensis, assembly GCF_900094555.1. Taxonomy (GTDB): domain Bacteria; phylum Pseudomonadota; class Alphaproteobacteria; order Rhizobiales; family Rhizobiaceae; genus Rhizobium; species Rhizobium hainanense. The sequence continues at coordinate 841,890 of NZ_FMAC01000002.1, read as the reverse complement.
ACGCATCGTATCGAGGCCGGCAAAGGCCGATACGAGCATGAACAGGGTCGAGCGCGGCAGGTGAAAATTGGTCATCAGCATGTCGACGGCCTTGAAGCGATAGCCGGGCGTGATGAAAATGCCCGTTGCGCCCTGCCAGGGCTTTATGGTGCCGTCGTCAGCGGCGGCACTTTCGATCAGTCGCAGCGACGTGGTGCCGACGCAAACGATGCGCCCGCCCCTTGCCTTCACGGCATTCAGCTTTTCGGCCGTCGCAGCATCGACATGGCCGATCTCGAAATGCATCTTGTGGTCGTCGGTGTCGTCGGCCTTGACCGGCAGAAAGGTGCCGGCGCCGACATGCAGCGTCACGAAGTGCCGCTCGACGCCGAGGGCATCGAGTGCGGCAAATAGGGATGGCGTAAAATGCAGGCCGGCGGTGGGTGCTGCGACGGCGCCCTCTTCACGCGCATAGATTGTCTGGTAGTCGGCGCGATCGCGATCGTCTTCCGGGCGCTTGGCCGCGATATAGGGCGGCAGTGGAATATGCCCGACGCTGGCAATCGCCTCGTCCAGAGCAGGACCGGACAGATCGAACCGCAGAGTGATCTCGCCGCCTTCACCCTTTTCCTCGACCGTGGCGTCGAGCGAGCCGAGCGCGCAGACATTTTCGCCATGACCAAACTGGATGCGATCGCCGATCTTGATGCGTTTTCCGGGCTTGGCAAAGGCCTTCCAGCGATCCGGCGCGGCGCGCATATGCAGCGTTGCGGAAACATGCTGGCCGGGGGCGCCCTCGCGATGACGAATGCCTTCAAGCTGCGCCGGTATCACCTTGGTATCGTTGAAGACTATGGCGTCGCCAGGGCGCAGGAAAGATGGGAGATCCCGCACCTGATGGTCACTCAGCGTATTGGCGCCATTGTTCGGATCGACGACGAGCAGGCGCGCACTGTCGCGCGGCTCGGCGGGCCTGAGCGCGATACGCTCATCCGGCAGATCGAAATCGAAAAGGTCAACACGCATCTAGTTCATCCAGGCAAAGCGAAACCCGCCCCTCACGCCAAAAGGCGCAAGAGGCGGGTTTCAGGAATAATCACGATCAGACGTCGGCGGCAATCCGCGCGGAGACGATCGAATCCGGATCCTTCACCGGCTCGCCGCGCTTGATCTGGTCGACGAATTCCATGCCGGAGATGACCTGGCCCCAGACCGAGTACTGCTTGTTCAGCCAGGGAGCGTCGGCAAAGCAGATGAAGAACTGCGAGTTGGCCGAGTTCGGGTTCTGCGAACGAGCCATCGAGCAGGTACCGCGAATATGCGAAGTCGCGGAAAATTCGGCCTTCAGGTCCGGCTTGGAGGAACCGCCCATGCCGGCACGGCCTGGGTTGAAGGTTTCGCTGCCCTGCTTGCCGAACTGCACGTCGCCGGTCTGAGCCATGAAGCCGTCGATGACGCGATGGAAGACGACACCGTCATAGGCCTTTTCGCGTGCAAGTTCCTTGATGCGGGCAACATGCTCGGGAGCAACCTGCGGCAGAAGCTGAATGACAACCTGGCCCTTGGTGGTTTCCAGGATGAGGGTGTTTTCTGGATCCTTGATCTCAGCCATGTTCGTTTCCTTGTTCTCTCTGTTTGTGCATGGTCCTGCCCGGATCATGCAACTTGCCTTGGCTTGATCTCATCCAAAAGCCGCGCTGCGCCTTCTGGGATCATGCCCATGAAATCACTTCTTGGTGACGGTGACCTTGATCATCTTGTCAGGGTTGCTCACTTCGCCGTTCTGGCCTTCGCCACGCTTGATCTTGTCGACAAGCTCCATGCCCGAGATGACCTTGCCGACGACCGTGTACTGGCCGTTCAGGAAATCGCCATTGGCGAACATGATGAAGAACTGCGAATTGGCGGAGTTCGGGTCCTGGGCGCGCGCCATGCCGACGGTGCCGCGCGTGAAGGGCGTTTTGGAGAATTCAGCCGGAAGGTTCGGCAGGTCGGAACCGCCGGTGCCGGCCTTGTTCGGATCATAACCCTTCGACGCATTGCCGTACTGGACATCGCCGGTCTGGGCCATGAAGCCATCGATGACGCGATGGAAAACGACGTTGTCGTATGCACCCTTCTTCGCCAGCGCTTCGATCTGGGCGACGTGCTTCGGAGCAACCTCCGGCATCAGCTGGATGACCACCGGGCCGTCCTTGAGCTGGATGGTCAGAAGATCTGCGGCTGCGGCCGAGAAGGCGCTGCCTGCCAAGGCGGCAAGGCTCAGGAATCCTGCAAATGCAATATGAAAGAGTTTCATGGATGCTCCGTTCGGGATTGGATTTCGGCTCAGCTGTTGCCGCTGGCCTTATTTTTGAGTTTGCCGTTCAGCGCTTCCAGAACCGCCGACGGCACAAAGGCGCTGACATCGCCGCCCATGGATGCGATCTGCCGCACCAATGTGGCGGTTATGGGCCGCGAGGCCGTGCCGGCGGGCAGAAACAGCGTCTGAATATCAGGCGCCATCTGCCTGTTCATGCCGGCCATCTGCATTTCATAGTCGAGATCGGTGCCATCGCGCAGGCCGCGGACGAGCAAGGTCGCACCATGGGCGCGAGCCGCATCGACCACCAGATTATCGAAGGCGACGACCGAAATATCACCAGCCTTCTGGGGCAGAGCCTCGCCAAGCGATCGGCGGATCAGCTCCGCCCGCTCTTCGAAGGAGAAAAGCGGCTTCTTGCCGGGGTGAATGCCGATCGCGACGATCACCTTGGCGGCGACATTCAACGCCTGCACGAGGACATCGAGATGTCCGTTGGTCATCGGGTCGAAGGATCCGGGATAAAAGGCTGTCGTCATAGCAAGCCGGCTCGTTGTTTCGACGCCTTTTGTCATGGATGCGGCCGCATCGCAAGTCATTTGCAACCCTGAGACCGCCTCTGAATGCGAGATGAACGCGGCGTTCAATCCTGTTTCAGCTCGAGAATGCTTTACTGACATCAACATCGAAACGGGCCTGGCTCAACGGCTCGCCGATCTCGGTTTCAGGGACATCTTGTCATGCTCGTCTTCATCATCGCAGGCGCCATCATCGGTTCATTTCTCGTCGAATATCTCGTTCATCTTTTCGCCGACAATTATGAGATCGAATGGGATTCCGCCTCGGAAAGCGGTAGGGATGTCGATTTTGCCCAAGAAATCGTCACTGCCATGCGCAAAACGCATCGCGAATCTGAACGCCAGATGAACAAGGCATTCAAGGTCGCTTCAGATGCGCATTGCTAGATAGCTCTCAATATCGGCGGAACCATTTGGGAAACGCCGCGTTAACAGTCCGAAACTCAGATTGCACATTGCGGCAAGAAGGAAGAAGAGTATGCCCGACAAGATCACCCTTATTAACGTTGTTTGGATGGCCATGATTTCGGGAATGCTTGCAGCAACGGTTGCGCTTTACGACCAGAAACCTGACCAGTCGAAGATCTACGGTCCCTTTGCTTCGGCTCGTCCCTTCGTTGCCTCAAGCCAGTACTAAGGGATCTGAACGCTAGTCCCACCAAAGGAGGGAGCGATCATGTTCACAATTTTGACGCTGCTTACAGTTTTCATCAGCATCATGTTTGTCGTGTCAGTCGCATCCACCATTTCGGCGCTCCATCGCGAAAGCGAAGAGAGCAAGAGGCTGCATAAGCGTCACAAGACGCTCTGATCTCCGCGTACCGAGCTCTCTCCCCGCCAGATGCTCGGATGGACCCTGAACCGGACGCTATTCCCGCCAGCGTCCGGTTTTTTATTGCCGTTACAATATGAATCCCCTCCCTCCATGCCCTTGTCGTCTCGAAGCAAAAGCATGATTTTGCGAGAGGAAGCGCGCCAGCCACTTCAATCATGCTATGGTGATCGTGGTTCATCGAGGGATCGAGATGCGCATTGTCCTGACAGGAAGCTCCGGGCGACTTGGCCGGGCGATTTTTAATGCGCTGGCGCCAAGCCATACGGTGATAGGCATCGATCGTTCGCCGTTTTCGACGACGCATCTCGTCGGGGATTTCACCGATGCGGCGTTGCTGCGCCAGGGGCTGGAGGGTGCGGATGCAGTCGTCCATTGCGCGGCCCTGCACGCCCCTCATGTCGGCACGTTTTCCGATGATGAATTTCGCCGTATCAATGTCGACGGAACACGTCGACTGGCTGAAGCGGCGTTGGATGCCGGCGTGAAGCGAATGGTCTTTACCAGTACCACGGCCCTTTACGGCCGCGCCGTCGTCGCCGGCGATTGCACATGGATCGATGAAGACACTGTGCCGCAACCGAAAAGCATCTATCACCGCACGAAACTGGAAGCGGAACAGATCCTCAAAGGCATGAGCGGCCTGGATCTGCAGGTCCGCGTTTTGCGCATGTCTAGAAGCTTTCCGGAGCCGACCAATGTGATGGCTGTCTATCGTCTGCATCGCGGCGTCGATATCCGTGATGTTGCGGATGCCCATGTCGCGGCGCTCACGAACGGCGGCAAAGATTTTCAACGACATATCGTCTCCGCCAGCACACTGTTCAAACCGGAAGACTGCGAGGCTCTCGCGGTCGACGCCGCCTCAATCATCCGGTTGCGCGCGCCCGGCCTTGCCGCGAAATTCGCCCAGCAAAACTGGCCTTTGCCTGACAACATCGATCGCATCTACGCATCGAAATCTGCAGGCACGGTCCTCGGCTGGCATTTCCGCTTCGGCTATGACGAGGTTTTCGCGCAGCTCGATCGGGAGAGCCTGGAGGTTTTGCCGCCCTTTTCGCAAAACACCAGACGCCCGGAATAGAAGACCTTACGGATCCTTGGGCAGCTTCGGCACACCCCGTCCCAAAAGCAAACGCATGAGCCTGTCGCCAAGCTCATGCGTTTGAAAATGTTATATTTTATTCGGCTCGGCGCGCGGCCTTGGCCTGCCGATAGGGAGCAGCGAAATCCTACTCTTCGCTGCCACCCTCGACATCGCCGCCGGCGTCTCCTGCCTCATCGGCAACGGTCTCATCATCGACCGCCGCATCCTCATCGCTTTCCGGCTCGCTGATACGTTCGACGGATACGACCTTCTCGTCCTTTGCGGTGGAGAAGATGGTGACGCCCTTGGTAGCGCGGCTGGCGACGCGGATGCCGCCAACGGGCACTCGGATCAGCTGACCGCCATCCGACACGAGCATGATCTGATCGCCGTCTTCGACCGGGAAAGCGGCGACCAGTTCGCCGATCTCGCCCGTCTTCGAGGTATCGGTGGCACGGATACCCTTGCCGCCGCGGCCGGAGATACGGAAATCGTAAGAGGAGGAGCGCTTGCCGAAGCCCTTTTCCGAAACCGTCAGAATGAACTGCTCGAGCGCCTTGAGTTCTTCGTAACGCTCGTCGCCAAGTTGTCCCTCTTCGGTGACTTCCTCGCCGACCAGCGCGATTTCCTCATCCTCGCCCGTCGCGGAACGTCGTTCGCTGACGGAACGCTTCAGATAGGCTGCGCGCTCCCACGGCTCGGCGTCCACATGCCGGACGATCGTCATCGAAATAATGCGGTCGCCGGATGCAAGACTGATACCGCGCACGCCGATCGAGTTGCGGCCGGCAAAGACGCGCACATCCGATACCGAGAAGCGGATGCACTGGCCGAGCGCTGTCGTCATCAGCACGTCGTCATGTTCCGTACAGGTCTCGACGGAGAGGATCTCATCACCCTCCTCCTCGAGCTTCATGGCGATCTTGCCATTACGGTTGACCTGTACGAAATCCGACAGCTTGTTGCGGCGCACGGTTCCGCGCGTCGTCGTGAACATCACGTCCAGATTGTCCCAGCTGTCCTCATCCTCGGGCAGAGGCATGATCGTCGTGATGCGCTCGCCGGGCTCCAGCGGCAGCATGTTGATCAGTGCCTTGCCGCGCGACGTCGGCGTGCCGATCGGCAGCCGCCAGACCTTTTCCTTGTAGACGATACCACGGGACGAGAAGAACAGAACCGGCGTATGCGTATTGAGAACAAATAGCCGGGTAACGAAATCCTCGTCGCGGGTCGTCATGCCGGAGCGGCCCTTACCGCCACGGCGCTGCGCACGATAGGTCGTCAGCGGCACGCGCTTGATGTAGCCGAGATGGGAAACGGTCACGACCATGTCCTCACGGGCGATCAGATCCTCGTCGTCCATCTCGAGACCGCCATCGACGATCTCCGTGCGGCGCGGCGTTCCGAACTCGTCGCGAACGGCAGAAAGCTCTTGCTTTACAATGGCTTGTATGCGGGCGCGCGAAGACAGGATATCGAGGTAGTCCTTGATCTCGGCACCGATCTGATTGAGTTCCTCGTCGATTTCATCGCGGCCGAGAGCGGTCAGGCGCGCCAGACGCAGTTCGAGGATGGCGCGGGCCTGCTCTTCCGAGAGATTGTAGGTACCGTCTTCGTTGATGCGGTGGCGCGGATCATCGATTAGCCGGATAAGCGATTCGACGTCCGCCGCATTCCAGCGGCGCGTCATCAGCTCTTCGCGGGCCGATTGCGGATCCGGTGCCTGGCGGATGACACGGATGACCTCATCGATATTGGCGACAGCGATCGCCAGACCGACCAAGACGTGGGCACGATCACGGGCCTTGCGCAGGAGGTACTTCGTGCGGCGGCTGATGACTTCCTCACGGAAGGCCACGAAAGCGCGCAGCATGTCCATCAGGTTCATCAGCTCGGGCTTGCCGCCGTTCAACGCCACCATGTTGCAGCCGAAGGAGGTCTGCAGCGGCGTATAGCGATAAAGCTGGTTCAGGATGACATCGGCATTGGCGTCGCGCTTCAGCTCGACGACGACGCGATAGCCCTGACGGTCAGACTCGTCGCGCAGGTCCGAGATGCCCTCGATGCGCTTCTCGCGGACGAGTTCGGCCATCTTCTCGATCATTGACGCCTTGTTCACCTGATAGGGAACCTCGGTGATGATGATCTGCTCGCGATCGCCGCGCATCGGCTCGATGGTCGCGACACCGCGCATGACAACGGAGCCGCGGCCCGTCTCATAGGCGGAGCGGATGCCCGCACGGCCGAGGATCTTCGCACCCGTCGGGAAATCCGGGCCGGGGATGATCTGCATCATCTCAGGCAGTTCGATCGCCGGATTGTCGATCAGGGCAATACAGCCGTTGATCACTTCGGAGAGGTTATGTGGCGGAATATTCGTCGCCATGCCGACGGCAATGCCGCCGGAACCGTTGACGAGCAGGTTCGGGAAGCGCGCCGGCAGAACCTTCGGCTCTTCCGTGGTCGCGTCGTAGTTTTCCTGGAAATCGACGGTTTCCTTGTCGATATCCTCAAGAAGCTCGTGGGCGACCTTCGTCAGGCGCGATTCCGTATAACGCATCGCCGCCGGCGGGTCGCCGTCGATGGAGCCGAAATTGCCCTGCCCGTCGATGAGCGGCACGCGCATCGACCAATCCTGCGCCATGCGGACCAAGGCGTCGTAGATCGAGGCGTCGCCGTGCGGGTGGTAGCTACCCATGACGTCGGCGACGGGACGGGCCGACTTCACATATTTACGGTTCCAGTGATAGCCGCTCTGATGCGCCGCATAGAGGATGCGCCGATGAACAGGCTTCAGACCATCACGAACGTCAGGAAGCGCGCGGCTGACGATCACGCTCATGGCGTAATCGAGATACGACCGCTGCATTTCCTCCATGATGGAAATCGGCTCGATGCCTGGCGGGAGCTTCCCGCCGCCGGGTGGTGTTTGCTCAGTCAAAACAGATCACGATCTCTTTTAGAATCACTGCGAAATTTATAGCCGAAAGGCCCAGCGAGCGCCAATTTAGGCCGGTGTTTTTGAACAGACTTTTGCCTCTTTAAGCCATGAAATCGAACATTTCCGTGGCGTAACCCGGCAATAGCGACGCGTGGCCCTTTGCGAAAGCCCATTCGTCGCATAACAATGCTCGATAACAACGATAGAACAAGCTTCGGGGACTATATGGCGAGCGCGGATACGCTGATCAATGCCTTCACGACGCTGCTTGTGACTGTCGATCCGCCAGGGCTCGCGCCGCTTTTCATTGGGCTTACGGCGGGCATGAACCGCTCCGAACGCAAACAGGTGGCGCTGCGCGGCTCGCTGATCGCCTTCTTCATCCTGGCAGCCTTCGCCTTGTTCGGCGCGAGCGTTCTTGGCGTTCTCGGCATCTCCATCGGCGCTTTCCGAATTGCCGGCGGGTTGCTGCTGTTCTGGATCGCCTTCGAGATGGTGTTCGAGCGGCGGCAGGACCGGAAAGAGAAGACGACGGAAGTCGCGATCACCAAGGATCACATCCGCAATATCGCGGTTTTTCCCCTCGCCTTGCCGTTGATCGCGGGTCCGGGCGCGATCTCGGCCACGATCCTGCTCGCAGGTTCGCTACAGACGATGCTCGACCGAGCGCAGCTGATCGGCGTCATCGCCCTCAATCTCTGCCTGGTCTTTGCCGCATTGGCCATTTCCGACAGGCTGGACCGCATGCTCGGCGCGACCGGCCGCGCCATCCTGACCCGCCTGCTCGGGGTCATCCTTGCAGCCCTTGCCGCGCAATTTGTCGTGGACGGCGCACGGGCGGCACTCGCCCTTTCATGAAAAAGCCCGCCAAGGCGGCGGGCTTTTAAAGATCAAGCAGCTGCGCCGATCTCAGAACGGGATGTCATCATCCAGATCACGCGAGAAATTACCGCCGCCGCCACCCTGGTTGCCGCCGCCACGGTTGCCACCGCCGCCACGGGAGGAGCCCTGAGACGACGACTGGCCGTAATCGTCACCACCGTAATCACCGCCGTAGCTACCACCAAAATCACCGCCGCTGCTGCGACCGCCACGGCTGCCGCCTTCGATGGAGCCGCCGCCGCCTTCGCCACGACCATCCAGCATCGTCAGGGTCGAATTGAAGCCCTGCAGCACGATTTCGGTCGAATACTTATCCTGGCCGTTCTGATCCTGCCACTTGCGCGTCTGCAGCGCGCCTTCGATATAGACCTTGGCGCCCTTCTTCAAATATTGCTCGGCGACCTTGCAGAGGCCTTCATTGAAGATGACGACACGGTGCCATTCCGTCTTTTCCTTGCGCTCGCCGGAATTGCGGTCGCGCCAGGTTTCCGACGTGGCGATGTTGAGGTTGGCGATCGGGCGACCGTCCTGCGTGCGGCGGATTTCCGGGTCAGCCCCGAGATTTCCAACCAGAATTACCTTGTTCACACTACCGGCCATGATACCACCCTGCTTGCCGCCCATCGACGGCTTTGAAATTCAATCCAGACACCTTAACCCATAGCGGGCGTCACGTGCTATTTATGCGGCCTTTCCAGCTCCGTTCATCCACAAAGAAATCGCCGCAATAATTTTGTTCTTTCTTTGTTCTAATTTATCCCTATTATGATGTCAACGGAATCGAAAACCCGCCTCCACCCTTCATTTCAGCCTCGACTCGCGGGCTGGCATCACTAAATAAAGGCAGACTCCAAAGGACCTGCATACGACGATGAGCGAATTGAAGACTATTTCCATACGTGGTGCGCGTGAGCACAATCTCAAGGGCATCGATCTCGACCTGCCACGCAACAAGCTGATCGTCATGACCGGCCTCTCCGGCTCCGGCAAGTCGTCGCTCGCCTTTGACACGATCTATGCCGAAGGGCAGCGTCGCTATGTCGAAAGCCTTTCGGCCTATGCGCGCCAGTTCCTCGAAATGATGCAGAAGCCAGATGTCGACCAGATCGATGGTCTGTCGCCGGCGATTTCGATCGAACAGAAGACCACGTCGCGCAATCCGCGCTCGACGGTCGGCACGGTCACCGAAATCTACGACTATATGCGCCTGTTATTCGCCCGCGTCGGCGTGCCCTATTCGCCTGTCACGGGCCTGCCGATCGAGAGCCAGACGGTCAGCCAGATGGTCGACCGCGTGCTTGCCTACGAGGAAGGCACCCGGCTTTATATTCTCGCGCCGCTCGTGCGCGGACGTAAGGGCGAATACAAGAAGGAACTGGCGGAGCTCATGAAAAAGGGCTTCCAGCGCGTCAAGGTCGACGGCCAGTTTTATGAAATCGCCGACGTGCCGGCGCTCGACAAGAAGTACAAGCACGATATCGATGTCGTGGTCGATCGTATCGTCGTGCGGCCAGATATGGCGGCGCGACTGGCAGACAGCTTCGAAACCTCGTTGCGGCTTGCGGACGGTCTTGCGGTCGCGGAATTCGCCGACAAGCCGCTGCCGCCGGAAGAGACCGCCGCTGGCGGCTCGGCCAACAAGTCGTTGAACGAGACGCATGAGCGCGTGCTGTTCTCGGAGAAATTCGCCTGCCCGGTTTCCGGCTTCACCATTCCGGAAATCGAGCCGCGCCTGTTTTCGTTCAACAACCCGTTCGGCGCCTGCCCGTCCTGCGACGGCCTTGGCTCGCAGCAGAAGATCGATCCGGACCTGATTGTGCCAGAACCGGAACGCACGCTGCGCGATGGCGCGATTGCTCCCTGGGCCAAGTCGACCTCGCCCTATTACAATCAGACGCTCGAAGCGCTCGGCAAGCATTACGGCTTCAAGCTCGGCAGCCGCTGGACCGAACTGTCCGACAAGGCCAAGGACGTCATCCTGAACGGCACGGAAGACAAGATCGAATTCCACTATGCCGACGGCGCACGCTCCTACACAACGCACAAGAATTTCGAAGGCATCGTGCCGAACCTCGAGCGCCGCTGGAAGGAAACGGATTCCGCCTGGGCACGCGAGGAGATCGAACGCTTCATGTCGGCGGCCCCCTGCCCGGCCTGCAACGGCTATCGCCTGAAGCCCGAGGCTTTGGCGGTCAAGATCGACAAGCTGCACATCAGCCAGGTGGCGGAGATGTCGATCCGCGTCGCCCGCGACTGGTTCGATGCGCTGCCTGGGACCTTTACCGACAAGCAGAACGAGATTGCGGTCCGTATCCTCAAGGAAATCCGCGATCGTCTGCGCTTCCTCAATGATGTAGGGCTTGAGTACCTCAGCCTGTCGCGCAACTCCGGTACGTTGTCCGGCGGCGAAAGCCAGCGTATCCGGCTGGCGTCGCAGATCGGTTCGGGCCTGACCGGCGTTCTTTACGTACTCGATGAACCGTCCATCGGTCTGCACCAGCGCGACAATGCCCGCCTGCTGGAAACGCTGAAACATCTGCGCGATATCGGCAACACCGTGATCGTCGTCGAGCATGATGAGGATGCCATTCTGACGGCCGACGATGTGGTCGATATCGGTCCGGCGGCCGGCGTGCATGGTGGCCAGGTGGTGGCACATGGTACGCCGCAGGATATCATGGCAAACCCGAAGTCACTGACCGGTAAATATCTCTCCGGCGAGCTTGGGGTGCCTGTTCCGGACGAGCGCCGCAGGCCGAAGAAGGGCAAGGAAATCAAGGTTGTCGGCGCTAGAGGCAACAACCTCAAGAATGTCACGGCTTCGATCCCGCTCGGCGTGTTCACTGCGGTGACGGGCGTTTCCGGCGGCGGCAAGTCCACCTTCCTGATCGAGACGCTTTATAAGTCGGCGGCGCGGCGCGTCATGGGTGCCCGCGAGATCCCCGCCGATCACGACCGCATCGACGGTTTCGAACATATCGACAAGGTAATCGATATCGACCAGTCGCCGATCGGCCGCACCCCGCGTTCGAACCCGGCGACCTATACGGGCGCCTTCACGCCGATCCGCGACTGGTTTGCCGGCCTGCCGGAAGCCAAGGCGCGCGGCTATCAGCCCGGCCGCTTCTCCTTCAACGTCAAGGGCGGCCGCTGCGAGGCGTGCCAGGGTGATGGCGTCATCAAGATCGAGATGCACTTCCTGCCCGACGTCTACGTCACCTGCGACGTCTGCCATGGCAAGCGCTACAACCGCGAAACCCTTGACGTCACCTTCAAGACCAAGTCGATCGCCGACGTGCTCGACATGACGGTCGAGGAAGGCGTCGATTTCTTTGCCGCCGTTCCCGCCGTGCGCGACAAGCTGCAGAGCCTGAAGGATGTCGGCCTTGGCTATATCAAGGTGGGGCAGCAGGCCAATACGCTTTCGGGTGGCGAGGCGCAGCGCGTCAAGCTAGCCAAGGAACTGTCGAAGCGATCGACGGGCCGGACGCTCTACATTCTCGACGAACCCACAACCGGGCTGCACTTCCACGATGTCGCCAAGCTTCTGGAAATGCTGCACGAGCTGGTCAATCAGGGCAATTCGGTCGTGGTCATCGAGCACAATCTCGAAGTCATCAAGACCGCCGACTGGATCCTCGATTTCGGTCCTGAGGGTGGCGATGGCGGCGGTGAGATCGTGGCCGTCGGTACGCCCGAGACGATCGTCAAGGAGAAGCGCTCCTACACAGGGCAGTTCCTTAGGGAGTTGCTGGAGCGGCGGCCGGTGAAGAAGGTTGCGGCGGCCGAGTAAGATTCACCCGGACGAACGTCCAAGGAGGAGAGAATGACCAAAGCGGGCGAAATCCGCACAGGCATAGGCGGCTGGACTTTCGAGCCCTGGCGCGGGACCTTCTATCCCGGCACGCTGAAGCAGAAGGACGAGCTGAACTACGCCAGCCGCCAGCTGAGGGTGATCGAGGTCAACGGCACCTATTACAGCACGCAAAAGCCCGAGGTCTTCGCCAAATGGGCCGCTGACGTTCCCGATGGTTTTATCTTCTCCTTGAAGGCGACCCGCTTTGTCACCAACCGCCGTGTTCTTTCCGAGGCCGGCGAATCCATGCAGAAGTTTTTGGAATCGGGCATCAGCGAGCTCGGCGATCATCTCGGCCCCTTGCTCTGGCAGTTCGCGCCGACGAAGAAGTTCGATCCGGATGATTTCGAGGCATTTCTGAAACTCCTGCCGGCCAAGCAGGACGGTCTTGCGCTCAAACATGTCGTCGAAGTCAGGCATGATTCCTTCAAGGTGCCAGAATTCATCGCGCTGCTCGAGAAATACAATGTGGCGCCTGTTTGTGCCGAGCATTTCGAGTATCCGATGATCGCGGATGTTACGGCGGATTTCGTCTATGCCCGCCTGCAGAAGGGGTCGGACGATATTAAGACCTGCTATCCGCCGAAGGATTTGACAGCCTGGGCGGATCGATTGAAGACATGGGCCAAGGGCAATGTACCTGATGATCTGCCGCTGATCGATGCCAAGCGCAAGGTCAAGACGGAACCGCGCGATGTCTTTGCCTTCATGATCCACGAGGGCAAGGTGAACGCCCCCCCGGGCGCGATTGCGTTGCAGGCGGAAGTCGCCAAGTAATTTTACAGCGGTTTGACGGCTGCGACGAGATCTTCGGCCGTCAGCCCCTTGCCGGCATGCTGGCCCGCAAGGCCATGCAGCCAGACGCCTGCGGCCGCCGCCTCGAAGGCCGGCGCTCCTTGAGCCATCAGGCCACCGACAATGCCGGCGAGCACATCGCCGGAGCCAGCTGTGGCAAGCCAGGGCGGCGCGTTGGCGTTGATCAGTGCCCTTCCGTCCGGAGCGGCGATCACGCTGTCGGCGCCCTTGTAGATGATGGCGGCGTTGGCTCTCGCGGCAGCAGCCCTCGCCTTATCGGTCTTGCTCAGGGTTTCGTCGGCAGCGATGTCGGGAAAGAGCCGGCCGAACTCCCCCTCATGCGGCGTCAGCACCAATCGCGTCGGCCCTTCGGCGAAAGCATCGAAGAGCTGTTGCGGATCATCGCGAAATGCAGTGATGCCGTCTGCATCCAGTACGAGATGGCGGTCTGCGAGTGCGAGACAGAATTGCCGCGCCTTCTCGCCCGAGCCGAAGCCAGGCCCAAGAACGAAGGTCGACAGGCGCCGATCGGCGAGCCATGCCCGCAACGAAGCCTCGTCCTCGACAGCATGCAGCATGATTGCGGTCAGCAGGCCCGCATTGACACCGAGCGCGTCCGGCGGCGAGGCGATGGTGACGAGCCCTGCCCCGGCCTTCAGCCCGGCCATGGCGGACATGCGCGCCGCGCCCGTCGCGTTCGGCCCGCCCGAAAAGACGATAAGGTGGCCGCGCTTGTATTTGTGCGTCTCGGCACCCGCCGAGGGTATGGCCGCGTACCACTGGGCGGGCGTGTTTTCGGCGAGCAAGTCGTCAGCGTGGGCGCGCACGATCCGGCCGGGAATGCCGATGTCGAAAACCTCAAGCTCCCCGCATAGCTCCCGGCCGGGAAGCAGAAGATGACCCGGCTTGCGCGTCATGAAGGTCACAGTGCGCATGGCACGGAAGGCAGCGCCGAGAACCTGGCCGCTGCGCCCATCAAGACCGGACGGCAAGTCGACGGCAATCACGGGAATACCGGCCGCCGCAACGCGAGCGATGACGGCAGCAATATCGTCCGGAACCGGCCTGGAGAGGCCCGCACCGAAAATCGCATCGATGACGATATCGCCAGCCTGTGGAAGATAGCCGCCGATCGCCTCGCCTTCGATGGGGCAATCGGCAAAGGCGCGTGCAGCATCTCCCTTAAGCTGCTGCGGGTCGCCCAGATGAAACAGCCGCACGGTGGTTCCAGTCTGTTGCAGCGCACGGGCCGCCACATAGCCGTCGCCGCCATTGTTGCCCGGCCCGCAGAGGACGACATATCGGATGGCTCCGGGAAAATACCGGAGTGCGGCAGCAGCCACCGCCTGTCCTGCCTTTTCCATGAGCCCATAGGAATCGATGCCGGAAGCGGCAGCGGCGCTGTCTACGGCAGACATAGCATCGGGGGTAAGGAGCAGATCGGCGAGCGGCAACATCATGCAAACATTATAGATGCGAAATCTGCCTCAAAAACAACCGCTATTGCTGCGGTCAATTTGGTTTATAAATGTGCATTTGCATAATAATTAAACAATAAGATTCAAGGCGTTGCGGAAGCACAAACCTACCGCGCATAGCTGTTTTTTGCGAAATTTTGCTTATCCCACGCATTTCAGCGCGAAATCGCTTCCATTTTTCCGAAAAATCCTCATCAATTCATCGTCTCGGCGCGAATTCGTCGGGATTTTTTACGGCAGCTCGTTTTCAATTGGCATGATACGTGCATTACGTTGGCCGAGCGGGGAGTAGTCCTGCTGTATCAGGAGAAGCGGAGAGACATTTTCTCATGAAAAAGATCGAAGCGATCATTAAGCCCTTCAAGCTCGACGAAGTGAAGGAAGCCCTTCAGGAAGTCGGCCTGCAGGGTATCACCGTCACGGAAGCAAAGGGCTTCGGTCGTCAGAAGGGCCACACGGAGCTTTACCGTGGCGCCGAATACGTCGTCGACTTCCTACCGAAGGTGAAGGTCGAAGTTGTACTGGCGGACGAAAATGCGGAAGCGGTGATCGAAGCCATCCGCAAGGCTGCGCAAACAGGCCGTATCGGCGACGGAAAGATTTTCGTTTCCAACGTGGAAGAAGTCATTCGAATCCGCACCGGCGAAACGGGCATCGACGCCATTTAATCCGCCCGGCCATTTTCGGCCGCGGCTCGTTTAATCGTCATCTAAGTCAAGGGAAGTAATTTAATGACGACCGCAAGCGAAATTTTGAAACAAATCAAGGACAACGACGTCAAGTTCGTAGACCTGCGCTTTACGGATCCGAAGGGCAAGCTCCAACACCTCACCATGGATATCGTCTGTGTCGACGAAGATATGTTCGCCGATGGCGTCATGTTCGACGGCTCCTCGATTGCCGGTTGGAAGGCCATCAACGAATCCGACATGGTGCTGATGCCTGATCCGGACACGGTCCACATGGACCCGTTCTTCGCGCAGTCCACCATGGTCATCCTCTGCGACATCCTCGATCCGGTGTCCGGCGAAGCCTATAACCGCGATCCGCGCGGCACCGCCAAGAAGGCTGAAGCCTATCTGAAGGCCTCCGGCATCGGCGACACCGCCTTCTTCGGCCCGGAAGCCGAATTCTTCGTCTTCGACGACGTCAAGTACAAGGCCGACCCGTACAACACTGGCTTCAAGCTTGATTCCAGCGAGCTGCCGTCCAACGACGACACCGACTACGAGACCGGCAACCTCGGCCACCGTCCACGCGTCAAGGGCGGCTACTTCCCGGTTCCGCCGATCGACAGCTGCCAGGACATGCGCTCGGAGATGCTGACGGTTCTGACCGAAATGGGCGTCGTCGTCGAAAAGCATCACCACGAAGTCGCGGCCGCCCAGCATGAGCTTGGCATCAAGTTCGACACTCTGGTGCGCAACGCCGACAAGATGCAGATCTACAAGTACGTCGTGCATCAGGTCGCCAATGCCTATGGCAAGACGGCAACCTTCATGCCGAAGCCGATCTTCGGCGACAACGGCTCGGGCATGCACGTTCACCAGTCGATCTGGAAGGGCGGCAAGCCGACCTTCGCTGGCGACGAATATGCAGGCCTGTCCGAGAGCTGCCTCTACTACATCGGCGGTATCATCAAGCATGCCAAGGCGATCAACGCCTTCACCAACCCGTCGACGAACTCCTACAAGCGCCTCGTCCCGGGCTACGAGGCTCCGGTTCTGCTCGCCTATTCGGCTCGCAACCGTTCCGCCTCCTGCCGCATCCCGTTCGGCTCGAACCCGAAGGCAAAGCGCGTCGAAGTCCGCTTCCCTGACCCGACCGCCAACCCCTATCTCGGCTTCGCAGCCATGCTGATGGCTGGCCTTGACGGCATCAAGAACAAGATCCATCCCGGCAAGGCCATGGACAAGGACCTCTACGACCTGCCACCGAAGGAACTGAAGAAGATCCCGACGGTGTGTGGTTCGCTGCGCGAAGCTCTGGAAAGCCTGGACAAGGACCGCAAGTTCCTGACCGCCGGCGGCGTCTTTGACGACGACCAGATCGATGCCTTCATCGAACTGAAGATGCAGGAAGTCATGCGCTTCGAAATGACCCCGCATCCGGTCGAATACGACATGTACTACTCGGTCTGATATCGGATACGAAAGCCCCGGTTTGCCGGGGCTTTCTTCACAATTGGGCGGCCGGAGGCAGGTCGCCGCCAGATTGCGTTTTTACATTGGGCTATCGCTCGGTGAACCAGGCGGAATGTGACAGTTCAATGAAGGAATGGGGGCAAAATCCTTGATATCAGTGGTGAAAGTCACCACATGATTACCTGAAAGGAGGTCGTGCCATGAAACAACGAAACGCAAAATTCAATATTGGCGACGTGGTTCGACACCGGATGTTCCCCTTCCGTGGTGTCATCTTCGATGTCGATCCGGAATTCGCAAATACCGAGGAATGGTGGAATTCCATTCCGGCTGAAGTGCGGCCCGACAAGGACCAGCCCTTCTATCACCTTCTCGCCGAAAACGACGAGACGGAATATGTGGCTTATGTATCGGAACAGAATCTCGTGAACGACGAAAGCGGTGTTCCCTTGCGCAATCCGCAAGTCGCTCAGATCTTTGATAAGGCCCCGACCGGGCAGCTCAAGCCCAAGATGAGCTTCGCCCACTAATCGCCGGTCAAATCAACATTATCTCAAAGGGAAGGTGCTCCCAACGCCTTCCCTTTTTTGTTTGCGCATCATAGTCGATTACCGCAAAGAAAAAGCCCGGATCGCTCCGGGCTTTTTCCTTCATAGAACGAAATTCCGCCAGCTTACTGCTGCTTGGCAGCCTTCTGCGCGTCTTCGAGCTTCTTGCGGGCTTCCTCGGCCTTCTTCTGCATGCTGTCCTGCAGGCTCTTCTGGCTTTCGGCAAGCTTCGAGTCGGAGATCGCCGGGCCGTCGAAGGCGGCGCCGAAGCCGGTCAGCGAGATCTTGATCGGGTTCGGAGCGCGGCGGAAGTTGACCGAGGTGAAGGTCACGTCGGTGCCCTTCTTCAGCGAAGCGATCATCGCGTCGGTGACCGGGACTTCGGCGGTGCATTTGTCCGGCAGGCAGACGGCGTAGTCGAGCTTCTGGCCCTTGCCGCCATCGACCTGCATGGTGATGCCGGGCGGGATGAGGCGAGCGGTCGGAACCGAGATCTGCAGGATCTTGCGGTTGACCTTGCCGTCAACGGAGATGAGGCCGACAGCCGTCACGAGCTGGCCGTTGTTCGCCATGATCAGGTTCTGCACGATGCAGATATCGGCATCGTCCTGCTTGGTGCAGGTCTTGTACCAGCCGAGACGCGGCTGATTGGGATCGCCGCCGCCGTCAGCCGGAGCTGCGTTGGACGCATCTTGAGCAAAGGCGGCAGCCGGCATGGCCGCGCCGATCATGAGAGCCAGAGCAGAGAGACCTGCCCGCATTTTGTTGTCAGTCTTGAACATCATAGCGAAACCGCCTCCTGAAATCCGCTGCGGGACGACAGCGTGCCGTCCCATGCTATTCGGGTCAAACCGTCGTCCACCTGTCGAATGAATAAGGCAAATACATGACCCGAGAAACCCGGCACCCCTGTTACATCGCACTGGCAAGGATATCCAGCTTTTCTTTGGCCTTTTCTGCCGAGTCCTAAGATTTCCGCAGTCGCGTGTTGAATTCGGCACGCTCATGATAATGTTCGGCCGAATCGTACCCTTCCCGGAAAGGATGCCATGCAAGCGCTCCGGATCGCTGCCTTCCTGTTCTTCGCAACCTTGTGCAACGCCGCGGCGGCTCAGCCGCTTTACGGCATCGCCATGCACGGAGATCCGGCGTTGCCGGCAGGCTTCAAGCATTTTCCTTACGTCAATCCAGATGTCAAAAAGGGCGGCCGCATCAGCTATGGCGTCGTCGGCACTTTCGACAACCTCAACCCCTTCATTCTGAAGAGCATGCGTACCACGGCGCGCGGCATGTGGGACCCGGAATACGGCAATCTCCTTTATGAGCCGCTGATGGTGCGCTCGCGCGACGAGCCTTTCACGCTTTATGGGCTACTGGCGCAGACGGTCGAATGGGACGACAGCCGAAGCTACATTCAGTTCAACCTCAATCCAGACGCCAAATGGTCGGATGGGCAACCGGTGACGCCGGACGACGTGATCTTCACATTCCAGCTTCTTCGCGACAAAGGCCGCGTGCCGTTCTCATCCTGGCTTGAGACCATCGCCAGCATGGCGAAGGTCGGCGAGCACAGCGTGCTGATCCGCTTCAACGAGAGGGCCAATCGCGAAACGCCACTCATTATCGCCTCGTCGCTGCCGATTCTGCCGAAGCACGCGACCGACACCGATAGTTTCGATCAGACGTCCCTCCGCATTCCGGTCGGCTCCGCCCCTTACAGGATCAAGAGCATCGATCCGGGCCAGCGTATCGTTTTCGAGCGCCGCCCCGACTATTGGGGCAAGAACCTTCCGTCAAAAATCGGCATCGACAATTATGACGAGATCACTGTCAATTACTTCCTGCAGGACACGACACTGTTCGAAGCCTTCAAGAAAGGCGATGTCGATATTTATCCTGACGGCAGCCCAGGCCATTGGCAGCAGGCCTACAACTTTCCGGCAGTGACTTCCGGCGCCATCGTCAAAGAGACCTTTACGCCGAAAACGCCGAGCGGCATGCTTGGTTTCGTCTTCAATACGCGGCGGCCGATGTTTGCCGACAAGAACGTGCGCAAGGGGCTGACCCTCGCCTTCGATTTCGAATGGATGAACCGCAATCTCTACTCGAACGCCTATAGGCGCACGCAGAGCTATTGGCAGAACTCCGATCTTTCGTCCTTTGGCGTTCCCGCGGATGCGCATGAACTCGCCATGCTGGGTCCGATCAAGGACCGCATCGATCCAGACGTGCTTGATGGGACCTACAAGCTGCCCGTCAGCGACGGTTCGGGACGTGACCGCAAGATCCTGCGCAAGGCGGTGGCTCTGCTCAAGGAAGGCGGCTATACGATCCGCGGCGAGAAAATGGTCGATAAGAACGGCCGCCAGCTCAGCTTCGAGATATTGACCCAAAATGCAGACCAGGAGC
Organism: Martinezella hainanensis; assembly: GCF_900094555.1. GTDB lineage: Bacteria > Pseudomonadota > Alphaproteobacteria > Rhizobiales > Rhizobiaceae > Rhizobium > Rhizobium hainanense. The sequence continues at coordinate 822,059 of NZ_FMAC01000002.1, read as the reverse complement.
GCATCGCAATCCCGTATCGCCGGTCTCTGGAACTGCTCGGCATCGCCGTAACGATTCGCACAGTCGATGATTCGCAGTATCAGCTCCGGACGATCAACTACGACTATGACATGATCATCAAGTCCTACCCTTCGTCGCTATCGCCAGGCATCGAGCAAGTGGGGCGCTGGGGCTCCGTTGCCGCCAAGACCGAAGGCAGCCTCAATTTCGTCGGCGTCGCCGATCCCGATGTCGATACGCTGATGTCGCATTTTCTCACGGCGCATTCAGCCGAGGATTTCCGCGACGCGGTGCGCTCCTTCGATCGGATGCTAATCTCCGGCTACTATCTCGTGCCGCTTTATCATATCGACCAGCAATGGGCGGCGCGGCGCAGCCGCATTGCCCATCCTGACGCTCTGCCGCTCTACGGCTACTATTTGCCGGCCTGGTGGGACGCCTCGGCGCAATGATGCCAGGCGGTTCCCTTTCGGTAACTGGTTGAAGCTATCCTCACAAAGGCCTAGATGGAGGGGAACAGCCCGAAAAGCGAAAGGATAAAACCATGGAACGCATCACGATCGACATCGTCTCGGACGTCGTCTGCCCATGGTGCTATCTCGGCAAGGCCCGCCTGGAGCTGGCGATTGCCGAAGTGCAGGACGAAGTAGGCGTCGACCTCAACTGGCGGCCCTATCGGCTTAATCCCGACTATCCGCCTGAGGGCGTCGACCAGAAGAAGGCGCTCGAGCAGAAGCTCGGCGGCGCGGAGCGTGTCGCGCAAGGGCACAAGATGCTGACCGATCTCGGCCGCGAAGTCGGCATCAAGTTCGATTTCGATGCCATCAAGATCGGCCCCAACACGCTCGATGCCCATCGCCTCATTCATTGGGCCGTCACCGAAAGCCGCGAAAAGCAGGACAAGGTGGTGGATGCCCTTTTCAAGGCCAATTTCGAACAAGGTCGCAATGTCGGCGATCACGCCGTGCTGCTCGACATTGCCGAAGAGGCAGGCCTCGACCGCTCGGTCATATCAACGCTGCTCGCTTCCGATGCGGACCGCGATCTCATCGTCGGCGAAATCGAAGCTGCTCAGAAGATCGGCGTCAACGGCGTGCCCTTCTTCATCTTCGACCAGCAATATGCCGTCAGCGGTGCTCAGACACCGGATGTGCTCGCTGGAGCATTGCGAGACATCGCCAAGATGAAAGCAGACGCTCGCGCCGGAATGAACTAAGCGGGATTCTGCTTTTTCGATTATCGCTGCAAGCACTTCCGCGAAACGCCGACCGCGGAAGTCATCAAAACGATAGCTTGCATCAGGCCTTCACCAGCAATCCCGAAGCCATCGTCCGGAAGGCGTCTATCGCCTTGGGCAGCACTTCCGCCGGATTATCGCTGGCGGCAACCCAGAGGGCAGCATTCAGCGCTGCGCCTGACAGGAGCCGCGCCGCCGCCTCCGCATCGATCGGCTTGACCACCTCTTGTTCCAGAAGCTTTGACACCGTCTGCCGGGTTCCCGCGAGGCAGCTGTTCTGGCTGGGCCATTTCGAGGGATCGCCGAGCACCGCCGGCCCGTCGAGCAGGACGATGCGCTGGACCTCGGGGTCAAGCGCCATCTTGATATAGGCTTCACCTTCCGCAAGCAGACCTTGCCAGCCGCCGCCCGCCTGTGCGCCGATTTCCTTCGCCTGCAACGCCAGCTCGTTGTCGATCTGATAGACGACGGCGGCGAGCAATCCGCGCTTATCCCCGAAATTATGATAGAGCGCACCCCTCGTCAGGCCGACATTTGCCGTCAGTTCGTCCATCGACGCGGCGGCGAATCCTTTTTCGGCGAAGGTTTTTCGCGCGGCGGCAATGAGCTTGTTCCGGTTTTCTTCCATCGTTTCCAGGCGCTTTGCCATACGACCCTCAAATTTCACATACGACCCGTATCTGAAATATTGACATACGCCGCGCATATGAATATCTCACATACACGCCGTATATCAAATAAGGCGGAGCTTTGGAATGGCTGCGCAAGCTTGCGCCCTTCCCATCTTTTCACGTCAACGAGAATGAGAGCCGAATATGATGACGACCAGGAATGCAATTTTCCCGAAGAACAGACATGCGCTTTACGAGGAGCATGGCTACTCCGCCGCGATCCGTTCCAGCGATCTACTGTTCGTCTCCGGCCAGGTCGGCAGCCGCACGGATGGGAGCCCCGAGCCGGACTTTGAAAAGCAGGTCCAGCTCGCCTTCGACAATCTGGGAGCAACCCTGGACGCAGCAGGCTGCACCTTCGACGACATCATCGATGTCACCACGTTTCACACCGATCCTGAGCAGCAGTTCGGCGCTATCATGAGCGTCAAGAACCGGATCTTCAGCGAAAAACCTTATCCGAACTGGACGGCTGTCGGCGTCAACTGGCTGGCGGGATTCGATTTCGAAATCAAGGTCATCGCGCGCATTCCGGATGCTGGGGAGGCGCGCAAGCCGCGGGCGGCGTAAGGTACAGTCGGATTTCGACCCACAGCAAAAGATGGCAGCCGCGGGTCGAAAGTCACATCGCGGCTAAATTGACGCAACCACGCCTCAGGCCGTTGCGACATGTGCCGAAGTCGCTATTTTTCTTCGACGATTAAACTGCGGATTTCGATGATGAACGTTTCCACCCGTCCCGATCTAAGCGATATAAAACTCGGAGACTGGGTGGATCGTCGTTTGCCAGCGGCGTTGAGACCCTACACGCGGCTTGCGCGGCTGGATCGGCCGGTTGGCATTTGGCTGACGCTTTTTCCCTGCTGGGCAGCGCTGATCCAAGCCTCGCATGGTTTTCCAGATCTCAGACAGCTGGCCATCTTTTCGCTGGGCGCATTGCTGATGAGAAGCGCCGGCTCGACCGTCAATGACATTGCCGATCGAAAGTTTGATGGGCATGTCGAGCGCACACGCTTTCGGCCATTAGCGAGCGGACAGATCGGCGTGCCCCAAGCACTCTTATTCCTGGCGGTGGAACTCGCATTGGCCGCTTCGCTCCTCCTCTTCCTGACACCCTACACACGCGTTATCGCCATCTGCGTTCTACCGCTTGTCTTTGTCTATCCGCTCTGCAAGCGCTTCACTTATTGGCCCCAGGCTATTCTCGGCGCGGCATTCAACTGGGGGATGCTGATGGCCTGGTCGGAAGTCACAGGCACAATTCCGGTCGGGGCCGTTCTGATGTGGCTGGGGGCTATCGCCTGGCAGATCGGCTACGATACCGTTTACGCCTATGTCGACGTTCGCGATGATACGCAACTGGGCTTGAAATCGACTGCGATCCTGTTTGGCGCACGCGGCAAGACCTTCATCGGCCTGTTCTACGCCATAGCCGTCGCAGCTTGGTCCGTTGGCGGATGGATGGCAGGCATGTCATTGCCCTATGCGGTTGGAATGCTTGTCATCGCTGCGCATCTCGCCTGGCAGACCTGGCGCCTCGATCTTTCACGCCCTGAGATCAATTATCGGCTGTTTCTGGCGAATATTCTAACGGGCGTATTGCTGGCTGCAGGGGCCTTTGCCGGAACTCTTTAAGCGAACCACAAAGAGAGTTGGTGTTCGATATTTCTCTATTTTGGATTAGCATCGCAACCAACCGGTAGCCGAGACAGGCGAAAGTTGAACTGCGGCAGGAGCAAAGCACTCGGCATTTTCCAATCCAGATCGAAAGGCATCCGGGCATGTCGTCGATAACCTCGATCAACGAAAAGCAGTATGCGGACAGCAGGAAGCTCGCCGCACGCGCACGCCTCAACAGCGAATATACGATTGCCGAAATCGGCTGGTTTCCATGGGTGGCGCAACAGCTTCCGTTGAAATCCGGGGATCGCATTCTCGATATCGGCTGTGGCCCCGGCTGGTTCTGGGCAGCAACGGTAGCGTCACTGCCGAAAAAGCTAGACGTCACCCTTTCGGATCTTTCTCCGGGCATGGTTCAGGAAGCCGTCGAGCGGTGTAAGACCTTGCCGCTTGGCAGCGTCACTGGTGAGCGGGCCGACGCTGCGGCCTTGCCCTTTGCTGACGGTTCCTTTGATGGCGTCATTGCGATGCATATGTTCTATCACCTGCCCGACCCGTTCAAGGCGATCGCGGAAATGCATCGTGTTCTCAAACCGGGCGGCTTCCTGGCGATAACGACCAACGGCGCCGGCAACATGCGCAAGATGTATGAGCTGACCACCGTCTTCGGCAGCCCTCCCTATGATCCCGCCGGTGCGGCTTTCGGCTACGACACCGCGGAACGGCTGATGCAGAGCCAATTCGGCAATGTCAGGATGACCGAGCATCCGGCCCGCCTTCGTGTGACGGAGCCGGAAGACGTGTACCTCGCCCTCACCTCGTACCCTCCCGGCGATGAGGCCGACGAAGCGCAGCTTGCCGCATTTCACAAGGCGATTGCCGAGGCGTTCGAGGTTAGCGGCGGCGTGCTCGAAACCGAAAAGCAAACGGGGCTGTTCGTTAGCCGCACGGAGAGCTGAGAGTTCACCTCCCTACTTCGCCAACTCCGCCAGTTGCGTCATGACAACAGCCGCCCCTTGTAGCCGCTTTTCCGGCGTCGGCAGATCGCGGGTCAGGAACACGCTCTGGTCGGGGCGGATCTTGGCCATCGTGCCCTGCTTGGCGATGTAGCCGACGAGGTTGGCGGGGTTCGGGAATTCCTTGTTACGGAACTGCACGACGACACCCTTCGGGCCAGCGTCGAGCTTCTCGACATTGGCGATGCGGCAGAGCGACTTGATGTAGACGATCTTGAGGAGATGCTGCACCTCGATCGGCAAGGGGCCGAAGCGGTCGATCATTTCGGCGCCGAAACCGTCAATCTCCTTTAGTTCGGTGATCTCGCCGAGGCGGCGATAGAGCGCCATGCGCAGATGCAGATCGGGCACGTAATCGTCGGGGATCATGACCGGCGTGCCGACGGAGATCTGCGGCGACCAGCCGGTGTCCTGGATTTCGTCGACGCCCTTCACCTCGGCGACCGCCTCCTCAAGCATCTGCTGGTAAAGCTCGAAGCCGACTTCCTTGATATGGCCGGACTGTTCCTCGCCGAGCAGATTGCCGGCGCCGCGGATATCGAGGTCGTGGCTGGCAAGCTGGAAGCCCGCGCCAAGCGTATCCAGCGACTGCAGCACCTTGAGCCGGCGCTCCGCCGTCGTCGTCAGCACCTTGTTGACCGGCAGCGTGAAGAGCGCGAAGGCGCGCACCTTGGAACGGCCAACGCGGCCACGCAGCTGGTAGAGCTGGGCGAGACCAAACATATCGGCGCGGTGGACAATCAGCGTGTTGGCCGTCGGCACGTCGAGACCGGATTCGACGATGGTCGTCGACAGCAGCACGTCATAGCGGCCTTCGTAGAAGGCATTCATGATATCTTCAAGCTCGCCGGCCGGCATCTGGCCATGGGCGACGGCCACCTTCAGCTCCGGCACATCCGACTGCAGGAAGGCGTGGATATCGGCGAGATCGGCAAGACGCGGACAGACATAGAAGCTCTGGCCGCCACGATAATGCTCGCGCATCAGCGTTTCGCGGATGACAAGGGAATCGAAGGGCGAGATGAAGGTGCGCACAGCCATGCGGTCGACCGGCGGCGTGGTGATGAGCGACAGCTCGCGCACGCCCGTCATTGCCAGCTGCAGCGTACGCGGGATCGGTGTCGCCGACAGTGTCAGCACATGCACGTCGCTCTTCAGCTCCTTCAGGCGCTCCTTGTGCTTCACGCCGAAATGCTGTTCCTCGTCGATAACGAGCAGGCCGAGATTGGCGAACTGGATGCCGGCGCCGAGCAGCGCATGCGTGCCGACGACGATATCCGTCTTACCCTCGGAAACCTCCTTCTTGGTCAGCGCCAGATCCTTCGAACCGACCAGACGAGACGCCTGCTGCACGCGGATCGGCAGACCGCGGAAGCGCTCGGAGAAGGTCTTGAAATGCTGACGTGAAAGCAGGGTCGTCGGCACGACGACGGCGACCTGCACGCCATTCATAGCGGCGACGAAGGCGGCACGCAGGGCCACTTCAGTCTTGCCGAAGCCGACGTCGCCGCAGACGAGGCGATCCATCGGCCGGCCGGCGCCGAGATCTTCCCTCACCGCCTCGATGGCGTTCATCTGGTCATCGGTCTCGTCATAAGGGAAACGGGCGGCGAATTCGTCATACAGTCCGTCCGGCGTGCTGAGCACGGGCGCATGGCGCGTCAGGCGTTCGGCCGCGACGCGGATCAAGGCGCCGGCCATATCGAGCAGGCGCTTCTTGAGCTTGGCCTTGCGCATCTGCCAGGCGCCACCACCGAGCTTGTCGAGCTGAGCCTCGGTGCCCTCGCCGCCATAGCGTGAGAGCAGATCGATGTTTTCGACCGGCAGGAACAGCTTGGCATCGTCGGCATATTGCAGCTCAAGGCAAGCGTGCGGCGCGCCGGCGGCCTCGATGGTCCGGAGCCCGACGAAACGACCGATGCCATGCTCGGCATGGACGACGATCGAGCCTTCGTCCAAACCTGCCACTTCGGAGATGAAATCGGCAGCGCGCTTGCGGCGCTTGGAGCGACGCACCATGCGGTCGCCGAGAATGTCCTGTTCGCCGATAACGATCAGGTCGCCGGCCTCGAAACCGGCTTCCAGGCTGAGCACGGCCGCTGCCGCCTCGCCCTTTGCCAGGCCGCCGAGATCCTTGAAGGCCTCGATCGTCTTGACGCGCGCCAGCCCATGTTCGGACAGCACCTGCAGGAGGCGATCGAGCGAGCCTTCGGTCCAGGCCGAAATCAGCACCTTGCCGCCCGCAGCTCGCTTGTCGGCAATGTGCTTGACGACGGCGTCGAAGACGTTGACGCGCTCGCTGTCGGCGCTTTCGGTTGCGGAGCGCGCCCAGCGCGGTCCCTGACGGGCATCAAGCTCGATGACGCGGCGTGCCTCGCCCTCATGTTCGTTGAAGGGCGAAATGCGGACGGCGCCGAAGGCATCGAGCGCGTTGCCAAAGGCCTTGCCATCCAGATAGAGCTGGCCAGGCGTCACCGGCTTGTATGGCGTGCCCTGCGCCATCTGTCCCTTGGCGGGTTGACCGGATTGAAGGCGGGCGTCGTAGTAGTCGAAGACGAGCTTGGAGCGCTCCTCGGCTGCCTCGCGCACCGTGTGATCCGTCACCAGCCGGAAGCCCTTGAGATAGTCGAAGACCGTCTCCAGCTTCTCGTAGAACAACGGCAGCCAATGTTCCATGCCGGCGTAACGGCGACCTTCCGACACCGCGACATAGAGCGCGTCATCGCGTGTGGCGGCGCCGAAGGCCGAGAGATAGTTCTTGCGAAAGCGGCTGATCGTATCCGGCGTCAGCGTCACTTCGCTCATCGGATTGAGATCGAGCGAGCGCACCTGCCCGGTCGTACGCTGGCTGGCGGGATCGAAGCTGCGGATGCTTTCCAGCGTATCGCCGAAGAAATCCAGCCGCACCGGCTCTTCCGCGCCCGGAACGAAGACATCGAGAATGCCGCCGCGCACGGCATATTCGCCGACCTCGCGCACGGTCGCCACGCGCTCGAAGCCGTTACGCTCCAGACGAGCGGCGATATCGTCCATCCGGACCTGATTGCCCGGCCGGGCCGAGAATGCCAGGCTCTCGATAATGTCCTGCGGCGCCACCTTCTGCAGCATGGCGTTGACAGTCACCAGCACCACCGCCGCATGCGGTTTTCGATGATGCGCTATCAGGCCGGACAGGGCCGCAAGGCGTCGCGCAGACGTGTCGGAGCTCGGGGAAACGCGGTCATAGGGAAGGCAGTCCCAGGCTGGGAGCGTGAGAACCGGAATTTCAGGCGCGATGAAGCCAAGCATCTGCTCGACATCGGCCATATGCTGGCCGTCGGACATCACATAGACGATCGGCTGGCCGGCCTTTGCCATTTCGGCGATCAGGAACGGCTCAAGACCGGCCGGGACATGACCGATCGTCATCGGCTCGCTGGCGGCGAGCAGCTTCTTCGCGTCGAAACCGGGGATCATTTCGTTAGTCCAAACCTTTCGGCGATCTCTTCGAAATCGGGCTTGTAGGAGGCCAGGCGCTCAAAGAGCGGTGTGCGCAGATGCTGCGGCGTCGGCTCGCTACCGAGGATCCATTTCAGAAGATCATTGTCTTCTTCGGCCATGATGCGCTCGAGCTCATCAAGCTCAGCCTCCGGAAGACCCGGCAACTCATTGTCGGCGAACTGGCCGAAGACCAAATCCATCTCGCGGATGCCGCGATGCCAACAGCGGAAAAGGATGCGCCGACGACGGGGATCGAGATCGGCACTGCTGAGGGTAAGCCCAGTCATCAGGAACACCTTTATGTTGATGGGTCTCTATAAAACCAGCGCTCAAAGGTGGGAACCGGTTTTTCAGAAAAAAGCACCTGCGATGCAATTTTCCGGGGAGTGTTTGACGCAATGAGGCCGAGTTCTTCGCCGCCCCTTGCCAAATGCGCCCTGCCCGTCGCATTTTGCCGGCCATGCGTCCCGCCATCCTCGACCCGCTGTTTGCCTCCATCTCCTCGCTGCCTGGCGTCGGGCCGAAGGTATCCGAGCTGCTGGTGAAACTGCTCGATCGCGAGACGATCGACGATTGCCGCGTTATCGACCTTATCTTCCATGCGCCGCATTCGATCATCGACCGGCGCGAGCAGCCGGGTATCGCCCGCGCGCCGCAAGGCGCCATCGTCACCATTACGGGCCGCGTCGACCGGCACCAGCCCCCGCCGAACCCGCGCAGCAATGTGCCCTACCGCGTCTATCTGCATGACGAAACCGGCGAGCTTGCACTGGTTTTCTTCCGTGGCAAGGCGCAATGGCTCGAAAAGCAGCTGCCGATCGACGAGACCGTCACGGTCAGCGGCAAGGTCGACTGGTTCAACGGCCGGCCGTCGATGGTGCATCCCGACTATATCATGCGCGAAAGCGAGGCGGAGAACCTGCCGTTGGTCGAGCCGGTCTATCCGCTGACCGCCGGCCTGACGCCGAAATTCCTGCGCAAGACCATAGAGGGCGCGCTGCCGCGAATTCCGCAACTGCCCGAATGGGACGATATCGCTCTTACGCAGAAGCAGGGCTTTCCCTCGATCTCTGACAGCTTCCATATGCTGCATGCGCCGCGGGACGCCGCCGATATCGACCCACAGGCGCCGGCCCGCCGCCGGCTTGCCTATGACGAGTTCCTGGCCGGGCAATTGTCGCTCTCCCTGGTTCGCCAGAGGCTGCGCAAGGTTGCGGGGCAGCCAGTGCATGCCACTGGAGAAATCAGCGGCAAGATATTGGAATCCCTACCCTTCTCTATGACGAATAGTCAGCGCGATGCAGTTGCCGAAATTCTCAAGGATATGGCCGGCACGGAGCGCATGCTCAGGCTGCTGCAGGGCGATGTCGGCGCGGGCAAGACGCTGGTGGCGCTGATGGCGATCGCGGCCGTCATCGAAAGCGGCGGCCAGGCCGTGCTGATGGCGCCGACCGAAATCCTTGCCCGGCAACACTTCGCAACGATCTCGAAATTCGCAGCCAGTGTAAACCTTTCCGTCGAAGTGCTCACAGGCCGCACGAAGGGCCGTGAGCGAGATGCCATCCTGGAGCGCATTGCCTCCGGCGAGGCGCAGATCATCATCGGCACCCACGCTTTGTTCCAGGATAGCGTCGCCTATGCCAATCTCATGCTGGCTGTCGTCGACGAGCAGCATCGCTTCGGCGTCCATCAGCGTCTGCGCCTGACCGCGAAGGGCATCTCGCCCCACATGCTCGTCATGACCGCGACACCGATCCCGCGAACGCTGGTGCTGGCCGCTTTTGGCGACATGGACGTTTCCAAACTCACTGAGAAGCCGGCGGGCCGCAAGCCGATCCAGACGATCACCGTTCCGAACGAACGTACCGGCGATATCGTCACCCGCTTGAGAAGCGCACTCTCCGAAGGCAAGAAAGCCTATTGGATATGCCCACTTGTCGAGGAATCCGAAGAATCCGATTTAATGTCGGTCGAGGAACGACATGAGACATTGACCAAGGCGCTCGGCCCCGGCATCGGCCTCATCCATGGCCGTATGAGCGGTCCGGAAAAAGATGCCGTCATGATGGCCTTCAAGAACGGCGAGATCCGTCTCCTGGTCGCCACGACTGTCGTCGAAGTGGGTGTCGACGTGCCGGACGCGACGATCATGGTCATCGAACATGCGGAGCGCTTCGGTCTGGCGCAGCTTCACCAGCTGCGCGGGCGCGTCGGACGCGGCGATGAAGCCTCGACGTGCATTCTTCTCTACAAGGGACCGCTCGGCGAAACCGGCCATGCGCGGCTGTCGATCATGCGCGACACAGAGGATGGCTTCCGGATTGCCGAGGAGGATTTGAAGCTGCGCGGCGAAGGCGAGCTTCTCGGGACACGCCAATCCGGCACGCCGGGCTTTCGCATCGCCAGTCTCGAGGCTCACGCCGATCTTCTGGAGATCGCCCGCAAGGATGCAGCCTATCTCATCGAGCGCGATCCGGAACTGACCAGCGAGCGCGGCGTGGCGGTGCGTACCCTGCTCTACCTCTTCCGCCGCGACGAAGCGATCCGGTTCCTGCGGGCGGGTTGAGCGGATGGACGCGTTTGCCGCGTCCATCTCTGTTTCATCAGATCACTTGGCGGCGAAGCCGGGAATGGTAACCTGGAACACCTGGAACATTGTGTCGACGTCGCCGCCGCCATCGCCCTTATAGGCAGCACCGACCTGAAAGCCGTCCTGGGTCAGGAAGTCGTTGTCGTTGGCAACGAACAGGAAGTAATCGTCCGGCAGCTTCGGATCCTGAATGCTGACAAGCGACATAGCTTCCCACTTTTCCGAGAGATTGTTGCGGTCGTTCGGCGCGCCGTTATGCAGGCCGAAACGGGCCAGATCAGCATCATTGTTGATGTCGATAAACTGGCTGACTGCTGCCGGCTTTACGGATGAATCGAGAACGCCCTTGGGAGCGACCGGCGTGTCGGCATCGAACTTGCCGCCGGCAATATCGGTCGCAGCGGATACGTCGACCGCGACGATGCTGCGGTAGAGCGACTTGTCGCCTTTCACGCCGTAACCGTTGTTGCTATCACGCGCCAGCATCAGGAAGCTTGTCGGCGAAAGCGCAACAATCTCGCTCTGGGCGGCAACGGCCGTCTTGCCCTTCTCATTTGTGAAGACCGGCAGCGGCACGACATATTCATGTACCAGCTTCAGATTTGCTGGATCGGCGGCATCATAGACCAGCGCGCGGGTGTTCTGGCGCGTGGAACTGGAATCGCCACCATCCTGGCGGGTTGCCGACTGCAGCACGGCGATCAGGAATTTGCCATCCGGCGTCAGCGACATGCCTTCCAAGCCCTGGTTGTTCTGGCGGCCGCTGGTCGGATCCTTCGGATCCGGAGCGGTTTCACCGGGGCCGGGATTATTGGAGGCAAAATTGACGACGCCATTGCGCATCGGCAGCAGGGCCGCCGGCGGAGGAGTGGCGGACATCATGCGGCCATCGGCAGCGAAGCGGTAGATATAGGGACCGTACTCGTCGCTGATGAACATCGTGCCGTCAGGCAAATGCGCGACGGCTTCCGTGTCGAGAGAAATCTTACCGTTCGGCGCCTGGGGCAGCAGCGGCATGTTGCCTTCCGCCTTGCGAGTACCGTTCGCCGGGTCGAGACCGGTGGTGTCGGCGCCCTTGTCATCCTTCAACAGCGTCGTATCGACAAGCTTGGCGTCGACGCCCGACTGTTCCTTGCCGGCCGGCGGGGTGATGCCCAGCGCTACGGGCGTCAGCGTGACTTCAATCGTGTTCAGGCGCGGGCGATAATCGGTCGTGCCAACGGCATTGTAGCCGCGGTCCGGCAGCAGCCACAGCGCCCCTTTGTAGGTGCCGTCGGCATTGCGGACCCAGCTCTTGGCGTCGATCGACATGCCAGAACCCGAGCCGAAAGTTTCGCCGAACTTGTCGCGCAGATTGGCCGGGATGCGGCCTACAGCGACGCGGCCCTTGTTGACAAGCGTCACGCCTTCGACCGTCACGGAATTATCTGCAAGCGCCACCACAGGCGCCATTAAAACAAATGTGGCAAATACCGCCGACAGCAGCGGCAGGCTCTTCGAATGCATATATCTCAAGACAATATCCTCCTGATGAAAAGCTTTGTGGAGACAACGGCATCCATCTTCGGCCCGTTTTGCGTCCGCGCCGAAAAACGACTGCCCGGCGCCGGTGCCCCGAACATCGATGCTGAGATACATGCTATTATCTGCCCCAGCTGACGATCTACGTCGTCAATATGATAGAGGCATGACAGTTCGCGCAGGGCGCGAAGATATTGATCCAACTATCGGAAGATGAGCAATTCTAGGTCAAGGACTTTAGAGGAACCGGCTGCCGCAATTCCTTGGCGGGCAACAGTTCCTTATAGTCAGGTGCCACAAGACCGCCCGAGATCAGCAGCTTGGCGCCGTCCTCGGGGCTCATATCGAGCACCGTGATCTTTTCGCGCGGAACGAAAACCAGAAATCCGGCCGTCGGCACCGGCGTTGGCGGCAGGAAAACCGCCACCATGTCCTGTCCCATGGCGTTGAATTTCGAGGCAATCTCGCCCTTGGCATCCGTCGATATGAAGACCATGGACCAGAGACCCGGGCTCGGATATTCGATCAGCCCGACCTTCTTGAACGAGGTGCCCTGCTCCTTCAGCACCGTTTCGAAGATCTGCTTGACGCTCTTGTAGATGGTCCGCACCAGCGGCACGCGATTGACGATCGACTCGCCGACGCGGACGATGCTCTGCCCGATAAGGTTCTTGGCGAGAAAACCGACCAGCGTGATGAAGATCATCGCGATCAGCAGGCCGGTGCCGGGAACAGCAAAATTGAGATAGCTCTCAGGATCGTAGCGCGCAGGAATATAGGGGCGGACCCAGCTATCGGCCCAGTGGACCACCGACCAGGTCAACCAAAGGGTAATGGCAATCGGAGCGCAGATGATCAGGCCGGCCAGGAAATTGTTTCTGATCCGTGTGGTTACGGACATTTTGATGAGTTTTTCAGTCATTCGCCGCTCGAAAACTCCGTTCCGCCGCCTACCCTACCCGGCAAATCCTCCCCACCATCTCCGTAGACGAATCGTGCCAGAAATCCGGGCGGCACACAACCCGCCAGCCGCTTCACCGCGCCGAACTAAGGCCTGGCTCACGACGACGTGACGGGAAGTGCGGGACGGAAAGCGCTTATTCCACGGTGACCGATTTGGCGAGATTGCGCGGCTGATCGACGTCCGTGCCCATGAAGACAGCCGTATGATAGGCAAGCAATTGAATCGGCAGCGAAAAGATGATCGGCGCGATGATTTCGTCGACAACGGGCAAGGTAATGGTCGCCATGGTTGGCAAGGTCGAGGCTGCCGCGCCAAGCTCATCCGTGATGAAGATGATTCGGCCGCCGCGCGCCGCCACTTCCTGCATGTTGGAGACGGTCTTGTCGAAGAAGCGGTCGTGCGGCGCGATGACGATGACGGGCATGTTCTCGTCGATCAACGCGATCGGCCCATGCTTCAGCTCGCCGGCTGCATAGCCTTCCGCATGGATATAGGAAATTTCCTTGAGCTTCAGTGCGCCTTCCATGGCAAGCGGGAAGCTGGTGCCGCGGCCGAGATAGAGCACGTCCTTGAATTTCGAGATCTCTCGCGACAGGCTTTCCATCTGCGGCTGGATGATATTCAGGACATTCGCCATGATGCGTGGCATCTCGACGAGATGACGCACCATCTCTTCCTCATCCTTGGCGCTGACGGTGCCGCGGGCGACACCCGCTCCGATCGCAAGCGACGCGAGAACGGCAAGCTGGCAGGTGAAGGCCTTCGTCGAGGCGACACCGATCTCAGGACCGGCCAAGATCGGAAACACTGCGTCGGATTCACGCGCGATGGTCGATTCCCTGACATTGACCACGGCGCCGATCTTCAGGCCATTGTCCCTGCAGTAGCGCAGCGAAGCCAAGGTATCCGCGGTCTCGCCGGATTGCGAGATGAACAGCGCCGCCTGCGAAGGCGACAACGGCATTTCGCGATAACGGAACTCGGAGGCGACATCGATTTCCACCGGAAGACGCGCATAGCGCTCGAACCAGTATTTGCCGATCAGGCCGGCAAGATAGGCGGTGCCGCAGGCAGAGATTGCAAGACCCGATACGCCGCCGAAGTCGATCGTCGAAATATCCGGGCGCACGCGATGGCTGGCGAAATCGACATAGTGGCTGAGCGCATGGGAGATGACCTCCGGCTGCTCGTAGATTTCCTTTTCCATGAAGTGACGGTGATTGCCCTTGTCGACCACGTAGGCGGTCGCCTGGGAGATCTGCCGCGGCCTTTTCACTTCATTGCCGTTGAAGTCGAGGATGGTGGCGCCGGCATGGGTGACGATGGCGCAATCGCCGTCGACCAGATAGGTGATTTCGTTGGTGAATGGCGCAAGCGCAATCGCATCCGAGCCGAGGAACATTTCGCCCTTGCCGTAACCGACGGCGAGCGGTGGGCCGGAGCGCGCGGCCATCAGCGTGCCGGGATCGTTTTCGAACATCACAGCCAGTGCGTAGGCACCGGTCACGCGGTTCAGCATCTTCAGCATTGCCGCGCGAGGATCGAGGCCGTCACGGATGTAATTCGCCAGCAGGTGCGCGACGACTTCAGTATCCGTCTGCGAGGCAAATACCCTGCCCTCGGCCTTCAGCTCCTCGCGGAGTTCGGAGAAATTTTCAATGATGCCGTTATGAACGACGGCGACGCCTTCGACGAAATGCGGATGCGCGTTCGTCTCATTGGGTACGCCATGGGTTGCCCAGCGCGTATGAGCGATGCCCGTCGTGCCGGGCAGCGGATCGGACTCGAGCCGCTTTTCCAGATTGAACAGCTTCCCTTCCGCACGGCGGCGATCCATCGCGCCGTTGTGGATCGTCGCAACGCCGGCCGAATCATAGCCGCGGTATTCGAGACGCCGCAGCGCATCCACCAAGCGATCCGCTACGGGCTTCGTTCCGACGATCCCAACAATGCCGCACATACAACTCTCCGTCTGGCCTCAAATGATGAGGGCAAGTCCTAATCATTCCTAGCATTTTCTCAATTGGCATAACGGTCACTTTCGATTTCCAACCGTTATACGTCAGTCGCCCAAGGGTTTAGTGGCCACCCTTCTTCGCCGCCTTGATGGCAAGGGCTCTTTCGCGGATCACCTTGGCCCGCTCCGGCTTTACTTCCTGGCGAGCCCGGCCAAAGGCCAGTGCATCGGCCGGAACATCGTCGGTGATGACGCTGCCGGAAGCAATATATGCGCCGTCGCCTATACGGATGGGCGCGACCAGCGATGAGTTGGAACCGACGAAAGCATTGGCGCCGATATGCGTCTGATACTTGTTGACGCCATCATAATTGCAGGTGATCGTGCCTGCACCGATATTGCTGGCCGCTCCGATCGTCGCGTCGCCGATATAGGTCAGGTGATTGACCTTGGCGCCCTCGCCGATCTTGCCGTTTTTGACCTCGCAGAAATTGCCGACCTTGGCGCCGCCGGCGAGATCGGCGCCTGGACGCAGCCGCGCAAAAGGCCCGACCGTCGCGCCGGCGCTGACGTGCGCGCCCTCGATATGCGAGAAGGCATGGATGACCGCGCCGCCCTCAATCACCGCGCCGGGACCGAAGACGACATTCGGCTCGATCAAAGCATCCTGGCCGATCACGGTGTCATAGGCGAGAAATACGGTTTCCGGGGCGATCATGGTCACGCCCGACAGCATCAGCTCATGGCGGCGCCGCTCCTGCCAGAGGCGCTCGATGAAGGCAAGTTCTGCTCGATTGTTGCAGCCAGTCATTTCAACCTCAGGCGCATCGACCGCAACGGCACGGCCGCCCAGCGAGCGAGCGATCTCGACGAGATCGGTGAGGTAGTATTCGCCCTTGGCATTGTTGTTGCCGATACGATCAAGGAGATCCAGCGCCTTGCGGCCATTGATCGCCATCAGCCCACTATTGCACCATTTTATCGCCAGTTCGGCATCGGTCGCATCCTTCGCTTCGCGGATCGCGATCAGTTCGCCGTCCTTGACCAGCAGCCGACCGTAAGCATTTGGATGATCGGTATGAAAACCGATGACGACGACATCGTTGCCGTCGGCCAGTCCCTGGCGGGCGGCACGAAGCGGCACGTCGGTCAACAGAGGGACATCTCCGTAGGCAACGATAACATCGTCATATCCGCGAGCAATCGCCTCGCGCGCCGCCAGCACGGCATGGCCCGTGCCGAGCCGCTCCTTCTGAAGATAGGATTCGACGGTGATACCACCGATCGATGCTGCGGCGCTGACCTCATCCGCATTGCGCCCAACGACCAGAGCCGCGGCCGAAATCTCGGTCTTGGCGATCGCCTCCATGACATGGGCGATCATCGGGCGGCCGGCAATTGGATGCAGGACCTTCGACATCGACGATTTCATGCGGGTACTGTCGCCGGCGGCGAGGATGATGGCGAGGCAGCTGCGTTCCATTTCAAGCTCCGAGATATACGGTCAAGCGCCGCCCGTGACCGGGCGACTCCCCTCATATCAACAAGTCGAGCGATGAACTACGGCGAAATTCAAGGCGACCTTCAGGCCTCGGCAAGAGCCCCGAAAGCTTCGAGGACATGTTGACGCCCATCGATGATGACAAACTCCATCGCCTTATGGGCAGAAAGCCCGTCGCGCGCCGCTATCGCATCAACGATGGCCATATGCGTATCCGCAATATTGGCAAAGCCATTGGTCGAAGGCGGTGCGCTCATGCGAAACATGCCAACGAGTGCAGCCTCGATAAGCCCACCCAGCGATCGCATGAATGGGTTCTGCGAAGCCTCTGTGACGGCCAGATGGAAATGCAGATCGGCGACGGCAAGGCTATCGGAGGTATGATGCGGCGCGGCCATGGCGGCAGCAAGACTGCGAAGCAGCTCGATGTCCTCCCGACTGGCCCGTTCCGCCACCAGGCTCGCGGCAAAGGGCTCGAATGCCATGCGTATATCGTAAAGATGGAGAAGGAACTCCTTGTTGACGCCGCTTTCGAAATGCCAGTTGAGCACTTCGTTGTCGAACATGTTCCAATGGATCTTTTCGGTAACGCGGGTGCCGACGCGGGCGCGCGGCACCACCAGCCCCTTTGCGGCCAAAGTCTTCATGCTTTCACGCAGCACGGTGCGGGATACCTTGAATCGCTGCAGAAGCTCGCTGTCGCCGGGAAGAATGCTTCCGATCGGAAATGCGCCGGAGACGATCGCCTTGCCTAGCTCATCGACCACCTGAGCATGGCTCGTGCGCGATTTCCCCTCTGATTTTCCGGTCTCAAGCAATCGGTCGCGCAAGCGCTCTGTCCTTCCCTCAGACATATCGTCGATTCAAGCGGGAAAGTAGCAGAAGACCCTTCTGCATCAGAATAAAGGCAAACAGCAACAAGCCGATCAATATCTTCGTCCACCAGCTGGAAAGCGTTCCATCAAAGGTGATGTAGGTCTGAATCAAGCCCTGTATGAGAATTCCGATGAGTGTTCCTCCGACGAACCCCGCTCCTCCCGTCAGCAGTGTTCCGCCTATGACCACGGCAGCGATCGCATCGAGTTCGACGCCGACCGTGGCAAGCGAATATCCCGCTGAGGTATAAATGGAAAAAACGATTCCGGATAGACCGGCGAGAAAGCCGGACAGAGCGTAGATCTGGATGGTCGTTTTCCCCACCGGCACGCCCATCAGCTCGGCGGTCTGAGCACCGCCGCCGAGCGCATAGACATTGGCGCCAAAGCGGGTGCGATGCGCCAGCACGATGCCGCCGGCGAAGACGAGCAACATCAGGCCGCCGATCAAAGTCAGCCGGCCGCCGCCGGGCATCAGCCAATAGAGATCGTTGAGCCGAGAATAGAAATCATGCTCGATCGGGATGCTGTCGATCGACAGCACGAAAGCGATGCCTCGCGCCAGAAACATGCCGGCCAGGGTGACGATGAAGGGCGGCATGCTGAGATAATAAATGATGGCGCCCATGCCGGCACCAAAAATGGTCGTGATGACGAGAACCAGGAGGAAAGCGATCAAGGGATGGATCGTCGTGTCACGCAGGACGATCGCCAGGAAAACGCCGGTAAAGGCAATGACCGAGCCAATGGACAGATCGATGCCGCCGGAAATGATCACGAACGTCATGCCAACGGCAGCGATACCGAGGAAGGCATTATCGGTCAAAAGATTGCCGATCACCCGCGTCGACAGCATGTTCGGATATTGCGTCACGCAGCCGGCATAGGCCAGAATGAAGATGACAATCGTCGCAAGCAGCGGAAGATATTTCGAATTCACTTTGCCTGCTCCTTTTGCACCATCTGCCCCTCGCCGCGCCGACGCCAGAAAAACGCAGTTGCAGACTGCATGGCCGGCGACTGGATCACCAGAATGACGATGACGATGATCGCCTTGATCACCAGATTGAACTCCGGCGGAAAGCCGGAGAGCAGGATTCCCGTATTGACCGATTGGATGATCATCGCGCCGATCAGCGAGCCGACGATGCTGAAACGGCCGCCGAGCAGCGAATTGCCGCCGACGACGACTGCCAGAATCGCGTCCAGCTCAAGCCACAGACCGGCATTGTTGGCGTCCGCACCCTTGATGTCGGCCGTAACGATGATACCGGCGATGGAGGCGCAGAGACCGCTTAATGCATAAACCGCGATGAGCAGGACCGGGGTGCGGATACCGGAGAGCGTGCTTGCCCGGCGGTTGATGCCGATGGCTTCGACCAGCATCCCAAGAGCCGTACGCCGAACCAGAGCAATCACCACAAGCGCAACCAGAAGCCAGATCACGACAGGCATAGGCAGTGCGGCAAACGAGCCGCTGCCAAGGAAGATCAGCCCGTCATTGTTGAAGGTGAGGATCGTGCCTTCGGTGATCAACTGCGCGATGCCGCGACCCGCCACCATCAGCACCAGCGTTGCGATGATCGGCTGGATATCGAGCGCGGCGACAAGAAAGCCGTTCCATAGACCGCATGCCAGACCGATACCGATCGTCAGCAACAGCGTATAAGCAAGCGAATAACCGGCAACGATCGATGATGCAGCGACAGCACCGCAGATGGCGATAACCGCGCCGACCGAAAGATCGATCCCCTTGGTGGCAATGACCAGCGTCATACCGATGGACAAAAGTGCCACCGGCGCGCCGCGATTGAGCACGTCGATGAGGCTTCCATAAAGTCTTCCATTCTGAATTTCCAGATGAAAGAATTGCGGGAACATGATGAAATTCAAAAGAAGAATGACCGCGAGCGCAATGAGCTGCGGCATCAAACGAAGCAAAGATGCCTTGATTTGCGAGCTCATGCGTTCTCCTTTGCCTTCTGAGCCGTGGCAATGGCCTCGACGATATTTCCGGCGGTTATCTCGCTGCCGGTCAACTCGGCAATGTGCTCACGATCACGCAGAACGATAACGCGCGAACTATAGGCGACAAGCTCCTCCAGTTCGGACGAAATGACCACCAGGGACATTCCCTGACGGCAAAGGTCTTCAATCAGCCGTATGATTTCCGCATGGGCACCGACATCGATACCGCGGGTCGGCTCGTCCAGGATCAGGAAATTCGGGTTCGTCGCCAGCCATCGTGCGAGAATCGCCTTCTGCTGGTTGCCGCCTGAAAGAAGCCGGATGGGCTTTTCCCGATCGGTCGTGCGGATATCCAACGCCTTGATGTAGCGATCGGCGATAGCGTTCTGCTCGCTGCGTGCAAGAGGTCTCGCCCAGCCCCGCCGCGCCTGCAGCGCCATGATGATGTTCTCCCGAATGGAAAGATCGCCGATGATGCCATCGGTCTTGCGATCTTCCGGGCAGAAGCCGAAGCCGCTCTTGATTGCAGCGCGCGGGCTGGAGAGCACGACCGTATTGCCTTCAATCTTCGCTTCGCCGCTATCGGCACGCTCAACGCCGAAAAGCACTTCGGCCGTTTCCGTGCGGCCGGACCCGAGCAGGCCGGCAATACCGACCACCTCGCCAACGCGCACGTCCATGTCGAATGGCTTGATCTTGCCGCGCTTGCCGAAATTCGTGAAATTATATCGGACCGGGCCGCTTTCCGTCTCGGTCTGCTTCACTGTGCTTTCCGTCTCAGCGAGTTCACGGCCAAGCATCATGGCGATCAGGGTCTGCCTGGGTAGACCCTCCGCTTCGCGCGTGCCGACCAGGCGGCCGTTGCGAAGAACGGTGATGCGATCGCAGATCTCGTAAACTTGCTCCAGAAAATGCGTAATGAAAACAATTCCCAAGCCGCGCTGCTTCAAGCGCCTGACGATGCCGAACAGCATTTCGACTTCATGCGTATCGAGGCTCGCCGTCGGTTCGTCGAGGATCAGCACCTTACCGGAGAGATCGACTGCGCGGGCAATTGCGATGACCTGCTGTATGGCGACCGAGAAGCGGTCGAGCTGGCGGCTGACATCGATATCCATGCCATACTGCGACAGCAGGTCTCTCGCCATGCCGTTCATGATGCGGCTGCTCACCATACCGAACCGCTGCGGCTGACGACCGAGGAATAGATTTTCAGCGACGCTCAGATTGGGCAGCAGGTTCACTTCCTGATAGACGGTTCCGATGCCGAGCTTCTGGGCTGCCAGCGTGTCATGCGGATCGATCCCGGCCCCATCGAGAACCAGAGTGCCGGCGTCACGACGATAGGCGCCGGTCATGCACTTGATCAGTGTGGATTTTCCCGCGCCGTTCTCGCCAAGCAGCGCATGGACCTCGCCGCGCATCAATGTGAAATCGACATGATCGAGAGCGGTCGAACCGGGAAAATACTTACAAAAGCCTGTCGCTGTCAGAAGTCGCTCGACGTCGTGAGCCATAAAACGCTGATGTCCCTGCATTGAGCCAATAGAGCAACTCCAGGAAAAGTGCGTAGCGGTTTTCCGTCCGGAATTGCGAGAAAATAAAAAACAGAGCGGTTCGGAGATTCCGTGAAAAGCTGAACCGCTCTAGGCGAAAGCGATAGCCGGCGCATTGCGCTGATGCGCCGGCATCTTGCACAAGAATTCGCACCGGTGGCGTTGCCAGCCGGTGCGATCAGCTTTTGTCTTAGTAGCCGAGGTCCTTCTTCTGCTCGTAGACCTTCTGCGGATCGTCAGCCTGCGTGTAGAGTTTGGACTCGGTCTGGATCCACTTCGGCGGCTCTTTCTTGGTCTTCAGATAGGCATCGAGCGCGTCGAAGGCGGGACCGGCCATGTTCGGGGTCAGTTCCACGGTTGCGTTCGCTTCGCCGGCAGCCATGGCCTTGAAGAGATCCGGAACCGAATCGATCGACACGGTCAGGATGTCCTTGCCCGGCTTCAGGCCTGCTTCCTTGATCGCCTGGATGGCGCCGACGGCCATGTCGTCGTTATGGGCATAGAGCGCGCAGATGTCCTTGCCGCCGTTCTCAGCCTTCAGGAAGCTTTCCATGACTTCCTTGCCCTTTGCGCGGGTGAAGTCGCCAGTCTGACTGCGAACGATCTTCAGGTTGTCATGACCCTTAATGGCCTCTTCGAAGCCCTTCTTGCGGCCGATGGCCGGCGAGGAACCGGTCGTGCCCTGCAGCTCGACGATGTTGCACTTCTTGTCGCCGACCGTCTTGACGAGCCAGTCGCCGGCAACCTTGCCTTCATGAACCAGGTCCGACGTGACGGCCGTCAGGTAAAGATCCTTCGGCGCATTGACCGTGCGGTCAAGCAGGATGACGGGGATCTTGGCTTCCTTGGCTTCCTTCAGGACAGCATCCCAGCCGGTCTCGACGACGGGTGCCAACAGGATCGCATCAACGCCCTGTGCGATGAAGGAACGGATCGCCTTGATCTGGTTTTCCTGCTTCTGCTGCGCGTCTGCGAACTTCAAGTCGATGCCGCGCTTCTTCGCTTCCTGCTTCGTCAACGTCGTTTCGGCCGCACGCCAACCGGATTCCGAACCGATTTGCGAGAATCCGACGACCAGGTCTTTAGCCGATGCCGACGTAAACATGCAGGCAGCAAGCATCGTGGCACTGATCAGTGCAGTCTTCAATTTCATGATGTCCTCCCAAAGGCCGTTTCCTCAGGCCTGCAGTCAAAAAATCATATAGTAATACTTTTGTAAATCGGCATTCGATGACGCAGTGCAACAAAAAAGGGCGCCTTTGGGCGCCCTTTCTCAACTTAGACTATTTCGTCTGCTTATTTCGAAGCCGGCAGCTTGTCGTCGACGCCTTCGATGTAGAAGTTCATGCCGAGTAGCGTGCCGTCATCAGCCTTTTCGCCAGCCTTCAGCCAGGGCGTACCGTCCTGCTTGTTGATCGGGCCGGTGAAGGGAGCGAGCTCGCCGGACTTGATCTTGGCTTCGGTCTCCTGAGCCATCTTCTTCACGTCGTCAGGCATGTTCGTGTAGTCCGCCATCTTCAGGATGCCGTCCTTCAGGCCGTCCCAGCTCTGCTCGGACTTCCACTTGCCATCCAGCAGTGCGTGAACGCGCTTGGAGTAGTAGTTGCCCCAGGTGTCGACGATCGCCGTCAGCTGCGCCTTCGGGCCAGCCTTGATCATGTCGGAAGCCTGACCAAAAGCATGGATGCCGCGTTCTTCGGCAACCTGCATCGGCGCCGTCGTGTCGGTGTGCTGCGTCAGGATATCGACGCCCTGGTCGACCATCGCCTTGGCGGCATCGGCTTCCTTGCCGGGATCGAACCAGGTGTTGACCCATACGACCTTGAGCTTGAAGCTCGGATCGATCGAGCGGGCGCCCTGCTCGAAGGAATTGATGCCCATGACGACTTCCGGGATCGGGAAGGACGCGATGTAGGCAGCACCGTGATTCTTCGACGTCTTGGCGGCGATCTGGCCGAGGATATAGCGGCCTTCATAGAAGCGCGAGTTGTAGGTCGCGAGATTCGGGCCGCTCTTGAAGCCGGTCGCGTGTTCGAACTTCACCTTCGGGAACTTGGCGGCAACCTTGACGGTGGCGTCCATGAAGCCGAACGAGGTGGAGAAGATCAGCGAGCAGCCGGAGCGGGCGAGACGCTCGATGGCACGCTCGGCATCCGGGCCTTCCGGCACGTTTTCGAGATAGGGCGTCTCGATCTTGTCGCCGAATTCCTTCTGGATCTGCTGGCGGCCGAGATCATGCGCCTGCGAATAGCCGCCGTCCGTGTGCGAACCGACATAGACGAAGCAGACCTTGGTCGGCGCCGCTTCGGCGCCGGCGGCGAAACCAACGATGGCGGCGGCTGTCGTTGTGAGGGCGAGTGCTAGTTTTTTCATGGTTACCCCTGTTGGTTTGACATGTTTTACAGAAATCGGTCCGGTATTGCGATCAACGCTCCGGAACGAAGGCCTTGCCGAGCGACGCTGGCGTATTGATCAAGGTCGCGCGACGATTTTGAGAGATGATGACGAGAACCACAATAGTCGATGCGTAAGGCAGCATCGACAGGAACTGCGAGGGAATGCCGACGCCAAAACCCTGCGCGTGAAACTGCAGGATCGTTACAGCGCCAAAAAGATAACCGCCGGCCATGACGCGCATCGGTCGCCACGACGCAAAGACCACGAGGGCCAACGTCACCCAGCCGCGACCGGCCGACATGTTCTCCACCCATTGCGGCGTGTAGACGAGCGAAAGCTGTGCGCCCGCAAGGCCCGCGCAGGCGCCGCCGAACATGACGGCCAGATAGCGCGTGCGGATAACGTCGATGCCAAGTGCATGGGCAGAGCCATGGCTATCGCCGACGGCACGCAGCTTCAGGCCGGCGCGGCTGCGGAAGAGGAACCAGTTGACGCCGACGAGCAAAGCGATCGAGAGGTAGAAGGTCAAG
This sequence comes from Martinezella hainanensis, assembly GCF_900094555.1. Taxonomy (GTDB): domain Bacteria; phylum Pseudomonadota; class Alphaproteobacteria; order Rhizobiales; family Rhizobiaceae; genus Rhizobium; species Rhizobium hainanense. The sequence continues at coordinate 798,176 of NZ_FMAC01000002.1, read as the reverse complement.
TCCTGCTTGAACAGCACCGAGCCGATCAGCGGAATATCCGACAGGAAAGGGAAGACGATCTCGTGCAGTTGCACACCGGGCACGCTGACATAGCCTTCACCGATCATGCCGGAAAGACCGAGCCCTAGAATGGTCAACGCCAGGCCGGTTGCCACCTGGTTCGTCACCAGCGTCAAGGTCAGGAAGCCGAACAATAGCGAGAAGAGCGCCCCGGCGATGATGCCGGTCAGCAGGCCGACATAGGGCGATCCGCTCATCTGCGCGCCAACGAAGGCGGCGACGGCGCCGATGATCATCATGCCTTCAACGCCGAGGTTGAGCACGCCGGAGCGTTCCACCACCAGCTCGCCGAGGCCGGCGATGACGAGCGGCGTCGATGCTGTGATGATGGTGAGCAGAATGGCTTCAAACACGCTCATGCCGCACCTCCCCGAACCCGCGACCAGACCAGGCGGATCTTGTAGTAGATCAGCGTGTCGCAGGAGAGCACGAAGAACAAAAGCAAGCCCTGGAAGACGCTTGCCGCCTTGGCCGAAATCCCCGGCGACAATTGCGCCGCCTCTCCACCGAGATAGGTTAGCGCCAATACGAGACCCGAGAGGATGGCTCCGAGCGGATTGAGGCGTGCCAAGAAGGCTACGATGATGGCGGTGAAGCCATAGCCCGGCGAGATCGCGGGCTGCAGGTGGCCGATGGAACCCGAAACCTCGGATATGCCGGCCAATCCCGCCAATGCTCCGGAGAAAAGGAAGGCGAACCAGACCATTTTCCGCGAGGAAAAGCCGGCGAAACGCCCTGCCCGCGCCGACTGGCCGAGCACCACGATTTCGAAGCCTTTCAGCGTGTATTTCATCAGGAACCAGGCAAGGATCGCGGCAACCACGGCAAAGACGATGCCCCAATGCGCGCGCCCGGAATCTTCCCAGATCGCCGGCAGAACCGCTTCGGGCGGGAAGTCGATGCTCTGCGGGAAATTATGGCCCTGCGGATCGCGCCACGGCCCGCGCGACAGCCAATCCAGAAAGAGCTGTGCGATATAGACCAGCATCAGGCTCGTCAGGATCTCGTTGGTATTGAAATGCGCTTTCAGGAGTGCCGGAATGGCGGCATAGAGCGCGCCGCCGATGGCGCCGGCAATCAGCATCAAAGGCAGCACCATCGGCGAATGCCAATCGGTGAAGACAATCGGGATGAAGGAGCCAGCGACAGCTCCCATCGTGAACTGGCCTTCGGCACCAATATTCCAGTTGTTGGAGCGATAGCAGAGGCAAAGGCCGACGGCGATCAGGATCAGCGGGCCGGCTTTGATCGCCAGTTCATGCAGCGACCAGACTTCCAGCAGAGGCTCGACGAAGAAGGCGTCGAGCGCCTCGACGGGATCCTTGCCCATGAGGGCGAACATGATGGTGCCGGCAATCAATGCCAATGCGAGGGCAAGAAGGGGCGACAGGAGGCCGAACAGCTTCGAGACCTGCGGGCGCTTTTCAAGTTCAATGCGCATGTGCAGGCTCCGAATGCGTCTTCGATTCATGCAGGCCGCCCATCAGCAGACCGATCTTTTCGCGGGTCAGCTCGCCAGCCGGATAGGACGGAGACAAACGCCCTTCCGAGATGACGGCAATATCGGTCGCGACTTCGAAAATCTCGTCGAGATCCTGGCTGATGACGACCACGGCCGAACCATCGCGCGCGAGATCGACCATGGCCTGACGGATACGGCTGGCGGCGCCGGCATCCACGCCCCAGGTCGGCTGGTTGACGACAAGAACGCTCGGTTGACGGTCCAGCTCGCGACCAACGATGAACTTCTGCAGATTGCCGCCGGACAGCGCGCCGGCAGTGGGATCCTCGCCGCTCTTGCGCACATCCATCGCCTCGCAGATCCGCTTCGTCGCTTGCCGGACGGCGCCGTGTCTGATGATGTTGAGGAACCGGCCGCTCAAAAACGCCTTGCGATCCGACTGATTGCGAGCGAGCACGAGATTGTCGGACAGCTTCAGCGCGGATACGGCAGCATGGCCGTGACGCTCTTCCGGTACGAAACCAGCGCCGAGCAGCCGGCGCGCATTGATGCCCTTGGTGCCGACGCCTTCGCCGCGCAACCGAACCAAGTCATCAGACGCGACGGCATATTCGCCCGACATGACATCGAACAATTCGCCCTGCCCGTTTCCGGCCACGCCGGCTATCGCCAGTACTTCACCGGCACGCACGCGCAATGAGAGATCTTTCAGGGACATGGCAAAGGGAGTGCGCGCAGGAGCAGAAAGGCCGGCGACTTCCAGAAGGACGTCCCCTTTCTTGTCCATGCCGCCATGCTGTACGCTCGCGACATCGCTGCCAACCATCATGCGGGCTAGCGACCCCGTCGTTTCCTGCCGTGGATCGCAAGCACCCGTTACTTTGCCATGACGAAGAACCGTGGCGCGCGAACAGATGCGCTGCACTTCCTCCAGCCGGTGGCTGATATAAAGTACTGAGCGCCCTTCGTCGCGCAGCTGGAACAGGGTCTCGAACAGGCGATCAGCCTCCTGCGGCGTCAGAACGGAGGTCGGTTCGTCGAGAATGATCAGCTTCGGATTCTGCAAAAGTGCGCGGAGGATTTCGATGCGCTGCCGCTCGCCAACCGAGAGGTCGGCAACATGTGCATTGGGATCGAGCGGCAGGCCATAAGCTCGCGAAAGCTTCGCCGCCTCTTCCGCGATCTTGGCGATCGGAATATTGCTGTCTAGCGAGAGTGCGATGTTTTCCGCGACGGTCAGCGCCTCGAACAGACAAAAATGCTGAAATACCATGCCGATGCCGAGCTTGCGCGCCGTGCCCGGTGCATCGATCGACACAGGCTGGCCCTGCCAGACGATCTGCCCATGCGATGGTTCAAGCACGCCGAACAGCATTTTGACCAGCGTGGACTTGCCAGCGCCGTTTTCGCCTAGAAGGGCATGAATTTCGCCCGGCTGAATTTCAAGATCGATTTCGTTGCAGGCTGCAAAACTGCCGAACAGTTTGGTCAGTTTGCGAACCGACAATAGTGCACCGCTTGCCGGCGCATCGGATGACGACACGTTCCCCTCATTTCCTTCCCACCGACCTGTCCTTTACGGATCTATGGGATCAGTAGTGTAGTTCCACTCGTTTTCCTGGCTTCCAGATCCGCGTGCGCGCGCCCAGCATCGCCCAACGGATAAGTCTGATGAATATTGATACGCACTTTGCTGCTTTGCACAACAGCAAATAACGCCTTTGCACTGGCTCTCAACTCCTCAGGCGTGCCGACATAGGCAAAGAGGCTCGGCCGCGTCGTGAAAAGCGAACCCTTCTGATTGAGGATGGCGAGATTGAAGTTCTCGATCGGACCGGAAGACTGACCGAAAGTGACCCACATGCCCCGCGGCTTCAGGCAATCGAGCGACTGAGGAAACGTGTCCTTGCCGACGGAGTCATAGACGACATCGACGCCCTTGCCACCGGTGATTTCTCGCACACGATCGGCAAAATTCTCCTTGCTGTAGTCGATGACGTGGTCATAACCATGCGCCAAGGCCAATTCGACCTTTTCAGCCGAGCCTGCCGTTCCAATCACCGTCGCAGCACCGAGGGCCTTGGCCCATTGGCCGGCAATCAGGCCGACGCCGCCGGCTGCCGCATGAAACAGCAGCGTCGTTCCAGGACCGACCTTGAAGGTGCGGTTCAGCAGATATTCGGCTGTCATGCCCTTCAGCATCATGGATGCTGCGGTTTCGAGCGGGATATCGTCGGGCACCTTGACGAGATGGCGGGTCTCGATGTTGCGCTCGGTGCTGTAGGCGCCATCGCTGCCGACATAGGCAACGCGATCACCGACGGCAAAGTCGGTCACGCCGGGGCCGACTTCGGTGACCGTACCTGCGGCTTCCTTGCCGAGCGGCAAAGGAAAATAGGGCGCCTTGTAGAGGCCGGAGCGGAAATAGACGTCGATGAAGTTGAGGCCGATCGCGGCATGACGAAGCTGTACCTCGCCCGCGCCCGGAGGCGGCAGATCCACCTCCTCCAGCTTCATGACCTCAGGACCACCATTTTCATGGATACGGATAACTTTGGTCTTCTTCATAATGCGTCTTCCTTATTGGCGTCCGAGGGACGGGAAAAACTGCAGCACGGCACCAATGCAATAAAGATAAATACCACTGATGATGAAGAGGACAACGGCCCATTGCGGCATGACGAAATGCATCAGCAGCGAATAGATGCCGAGCGCCGACCAGAAGAGAAATATGCCAAGGTTCAGCGGCCGCAAACGCTTGACGCGCACGGGATGCAGAAAGTTGATCGGCAGGAAGGTCAGGACGACGGAAAAGCCGACGAGGATCATGGCGGTCGTCGCGCTGGCGCCGATGACGAAAAGCGTGAAGATCACCATGTTCCAGACGACCGGAAAACCGGAGAAGAAATACTCATCCGTCTTCATGCCGGTATCCGCGTAATAGATGGCGCTGGAGACCACGATCATGCCGGCGGCGACGAACGACCAGGGCTGGCCGATCATGCCGCTCTCATAGAGCGCGAAGGCCGGAAGCAGCACATAGGTCACGTAGTCGATGATATTGTCGAGCGTGTCACCGGACCAGTTGGGCAGCACTTCCTTGACGCGAACCTTGCGCGCAATCGGCCCATCGATGCCATCGACCAGCAGCGCCAGGCCGAGCCACCAGAACATGTCGACAAAGCGATGCTCGGATGCTGCAACGACGCCGAGAAAGGCGAGAAACGATCCGGATGCCGTCAGGATATGAACGGAGAAAGCACGCATCTCCGCGTAAGGCACCCGCTTGTAATTGAAGATTTTCATCCGCCCCACGATTCGTCAGCTTATGCGCCTGCCCCGGCAGGCGGTTTTTTCGCTAATATGCATCCTTTGGTTTGCACCGCCAGCACAAAAGCGTCGATCCCGGCACGCTAGCGCGACTTACTGTCATTTTCACCCATTGCGATGTTTCATCCCATGGATTTCAACAGGCTAAGCGCCTATTTTCAGGACAAGAGGCAATTGAGGCATCGATATGAAGCAGATTGAAGTGGCCGTTATCGGCGGTGGCCTGGCCGGCATGATTACGGCTTTCGCGCTCGCGCGCAGCGGAAGGTCCGTCGCCCTTGTCGCCGCGCCACACAATAAAGCCGACAAGCGGACGACGGCGCTGATGGATCAATCGATCCGCTTTCTGGAGCGCCTGACGCTGTGGGACAGGATCGCGCCTTCTGCGACGCCGCTGACCACTATGCGCATCATAGACGGTACGTCACGGCTGCTGCGGGCGCCGACTGTCTCGTTCCGCTCGTCGGAAATCGGCCTGGAGGCCTTCGGCTACAATATTCCGAATGCCGTAATGCTCGACAATCTGAGCGAAGCCATCAACGCGGAAGGCAATGTGAGCCGCATCGAAGCCACCGCTTCCGAAATCACCTTCCGCGATGATGGCGTATCGATCGCCCTCGACAACGGCGGTTCGATCGATGCCGCATTCGTCGTCGGCGCGGACGGCCGCAATTCGATGGTGCGTGAGACGCTTGATATCAAGACCAAGGGCTGGTCCTATCCGCAATCGGCGATGGTTCTGAATTTTTCACATAGCCTGCCGCACCAAAACATCTCCACGGAGTTCCACACGGAAAGCGGTCCCTTTACGCAGGTGCCGCTTTCCGGCCAACGCTCCAGTCTTGTCTGGGTGCAGAAGCCGGCGGAAGCGGCTGCCAATGCGGAGAAGTCGCTCGAAGAGCTCGGCCGTCTGGTCGAAGAGCGAATGCAGTCAATGCTCGGTCAGGTCACGATCGAAGACAGCGTGCAGGTCTGGCCGCTTTCCGGCATGACGGCCTATCGCTTCGGCAAGGGTCGCGCCGCGCTGATCGGCGAAGCAGCCCACGTCTTTCCGCCAATCGGCGCGCAGGGCCTCAATCTCAGCCTTCGCGATATACTGGCGCTGACGGAGATCCTGAATAAGCGTTCGGACCTGCCGATCCCGGCAACATCCGGCGACAGTTTTGATCGCAAGAGACGCGCTGACATCATCAGCCGCACGGCCAGCGTCGATCTCCTCAATCGCTCGCTTCTGTCGGATTTCCTGCCCGTGCAGATGCTGCGTGCAACCGGCCTGCATGTGCTTTCCGCCATCGCTCCGCTGCGCAACATCGTCATGCGCGAGGGCATAGAGCCTGGCGGCGGCTTGCGCAATTTTTCGTCGGCATTACGTGAAAAGCTGCGCCGGTAAGACGCCCGACTTTATCAGATAGAGAACAACGGAAACCGTCACCACGGAACAGGCCGTGGTGATCAGGATGGTAGCGGAGGCCCGCTCCTGCCAGACGCCATATTGCTGACCGATGACGAAGACGTTCGTTGCCGTCGGCAGGGCCGCCAACAACACGGCCGCCTCTATCCAGATCGGATCGAAGCCGCCGACGGCCTGCAAAACGATATAGACGACAAGCGGATGCAGGATGAGCTTTGCGGGTACGATATAGCCAATCTCGACCGGAATCCGCTTCAGCGGACGCAGCGCAAGCGTTACCCCCATGGCGAATAACGCACAGGGTGCAGCCGCTTGCGCGAGATAATTGACAAATCGCTCGAAGGCGGCCGGCTGATGTAGCGAAAGCGCCGCCACGACGAAACCAAACGCGGTCGACAGGATGAAAGGGTGCAGCAGAACCTTGCGTGCGATATCCACAGCAACGCGCCACGGCGAGCGCCTATCGCCGCCTTCCAGCGCCATCAGCGCGGGCGCTACGATGAAATGCAGTGCGTTTTCAAAGCACACGATCAACGCCACCGGAACCGCGGCCCTTTCACCCAGCGCCAATAGCGCAAGCCCCGGCCCCATATAGCCGATATTGCCGTAAGCACCGGCAAAAGCCTGAATCGTACAGTCGGCGAGCGAATTGCGGCGCAGGAAGCGGCCGATCAGAAACAACAGCAGAAAAATCGAGTAGGTCGCGGCGATATCGGTGGCGATAAAATCGACCCGGGTCAGCTGTTCGATCGGCGTCTGCGAAACAAGCTTGAAGAACAGCGCCGGCAATGCCGCGTAGATAATGAACGTATTCAGCCAGCCGAGCGCTTCTGCCGGCTGCTTTGTAACGCGTGCTGCGACATAGCCGATCAGGATCAGGCCGAAGAATGGCAGCAGCAGACCAATGATATCAGCCATGGGGGTCAGCCATCAGGCATGTTCCATTTTGCCGGGGGAAACGAGGGCGAAAGATATCGCCCGACTTAGCCGATTTTCATCAGGATTGGAAAGGTCTGCTGAAACCAGATCGCCATATCGCTGACATAGCCGAAGATGAAGGCGAGGCCCGTCAGCACCAGAAGCCCGCCCATGCCCTTCTCGACCGTGCCGAGATGGCGGCGGAATCGGGACAGAAAGCGCATGAAGGCACCGGAAAAACCGGCGGCAATCCAGAAGGGAATGGCAAGCCCGAGCGAATAGACGGCGAGCAGTCCGGCGCCGGCGCCGACCGTTTCACGCGAAGCGGCAATGCCGAGGATGGCGCCGAGCACCGGGCCGATGCAGGGCGTCCAACCGAAGGCGAAGGCAAGGCCCATGATATAGGCGCCCGTCAGCGTCGCAGGCTTGCCGCCGCTCTGGAAGCGCGCCTCACGGGCGAGAATGCCGATGCGGAAGACGCCAAGGAAATTCAGCCCCATGATGACGATGATGAGGCCGCCGATCTTGGCAAGAATATCGAGATGCTGGCGCAAGAGCATGCCGATGGAGGACGCACCGGCGCCGAGCGCGACGAACACGGTCGCAAATCCCAAGGTGAAGAACAGCGCCGACATCAGCACATTGCCGCGAACGCTCGGGCCAGGAACAATCGGCCCCCCCGCTACGGCTGCACCACCGCCACGAAACTGCTCGACCGAGATCCCGGCCATGTAGCAGAGATAAGGTGGCACGAGCGGCAGCACGCAGGGCGAAAGAAATGAAAGCGCTCCGGCGAGCAACGCGCTCAGAAGCGAGATATCGGCAAGCGACACGATGGACTCCAGCTATGTCATTCCGATTCTTTCCTAACGGCGCGGGTATCGGAAAGCCAATCACCTTTTCGAGCGGGCTTGGCATCTTGCCTTAAAGTTGTCGGAATTGAGATACGCACAGCCATGCACAAAACCCCGGTTTTCCCCGGATTTTCCGGGCGTGACCAACGGTCGCGCCACTGCCAAATGAACGAATTGCTTTTGCAAAAATATTGGTCCAAGCTGTTGATGTTCGTCGAACAACGTACATTCCACCCCAGCTAGTCAGCGGAGGAAAAGCCCCCATGAGAATTGCTACTATGTTCACGACTGCAGCCTTTGTCGCACTCTTCAGCGTAAGCGCGATGGCACAAACGGCAACTACCCCCAGCACCACGACAACGACTACCCCGAGTGCAACGACGTCGGCTCCATCAACGACCACCACGACGAAGCCGAAGGCAATGAAGCCTGCTCAAACTGCCGTTTCCAAGGCATGTTCGGCCCAGGCCGACGCCAAGGGCTTGCATGGAAAGGCCCGCGCCAAATTCCGAAGCGATTGCAAGAAGAACGGCGGCAAGGCCTAGAAACTCGTTTCACTCTCGAATCGTGGTCAACTTTACCGTCCAGCTGGCGGTAGAGTTGATCGCTACGGCGCTCTCATCAAATAATTCTGACGAAAAGACCGAGCAGCAGCGTCGCAATGTCGTTGCTGGATATGATCGTTTGTCCTGTGAACCTTTCGTTGGATGTATCCCATTGTTTTTATGGAATTCCGGACGGAAAGCCGCTTGAGCACTTTTTCCTGGAACACTCTGGGGGCTGGCGCCATTGATGCCGGCCCGAGCAAGTAAGCATTATCCGGATATCGCCCGCCAGCTATCGACATCGATCATGACCCTGGCCCTCCCAAGGCCGCGCGGCAATAGCAACGTTCTGCAATAAACGAGACAAACCCGGGAAACCCGCTGAAATTAGAGTCCATCCCTATCCGGTCGAATCAATAGACGGAGCAGGAAGTTGAGACCCGCCATAAACCCTCCCCCTTCGGAAGCAGCATCACAGACAAACTATCTGACCGCCTGCCTTTTCGCCTTAGAACCCTCCATCGAGAGCTTGGTTGCTGCGGCGATGAAATCAGGCTGGAAGCGCGAATATGTTCTTCTTGCCATCATGGCCATCGCGATGAACGACGGCAGTACAAATGGATCGTCATCCCAGTCATTGCATTCGTGAATGATGGAGAAGCAAGTCACCCACGCAAACCGCAACGGCACCGCCGAAACGATTATCGTCGCAGTGCCACTTCGTTGGCCTGCGAGATTATCTTCTCCCTATGGGAAACGGTGCATGAAACGCATGAGCCACTGTCCAACACAGGTATCACTCATGCATTTCCAGGCTTGCGCTCCTTTGTCAGCGGATCGACTTTGCCCTCCGCAAGCCTGTTGCGGGGATCGGCGACGAGGGAAGCCTCGTCCTTATCCTCATTCGGCTGATCGCCCTTGCGCACCTTGCTGTGCTGTATCTTCGCCAAAGCTTGCTTCTTCTCGCGCCCGCCATGCGATTCACTTTGCCGATCCCGTGCCAAGCTGCACCTCCTCTCTGTTGAAAAGGGAACTCACGTGATGGGATTAGGTTCCGGTGGGAATAACAACACCGTCATATTCGGCGATCTCCCATCCAACTACCGAGCAGGTTTCGGAGGATTGCCGTCTTCGAAAGTGACAAAGCGCCATCCTACTGTACTTTTAGCGACACATAATATTATAATGCGACGATAGACACGAAACGAATCATGAATCTCATGCGTTTAAGCTTCACTGCCATGTGAGGAAAGCTGATCATGACGTCGATCGAAAAGAAGAAGCTCGCGCGGCTTGTTATGCTCAAATTGCTACCGATCTTCGGTGGCCTGACGGCTGTTGCGGTCGTCGCACTCTCCGCAATCGCCTAGGAACTAGCCGCAGAACCTGCGTCGACAAAGCTCGACCGCAAGTGATCGCTGATTTTGAAGCAAGGCGCTTCTGATGTTTTGTCTGTCCAAACGTCAGGAGCAGTCGGTACTATCGACCGAAAATGAATAGTCCCTGCCCTTCAGCTGATAGATGTAATTCGCCAAGGATGCTTCGCCGGAACTGAACTTCGGTAGCAGGAAGTCGCAGAGGTCTGTGAGCTGGGCGGATTTGACGAGAGGTGGATCGAAATCGTCATCATCGTCGTCAAGATCGAAGAAATAGCTGTAGATATGATCGGTGAGGTCTATTTTCGTCAGCGTGGTCTTCTGGTCGATCTTCCTCGGCAGATCCTTGTTGGCAAAGATCACCGGATAGCGCTCCGTAAGGTAGGGGATTACAACTCGCTCCGTCACCGGTGTCGTGATCGCGATACCCATCAGCGGCAGTACGCTCAAGGCTATCGAAAACCTCCTGCCTGCCATCAATCCAAACAAAAGCCCCAGAGAACCCAACAACCCGCAAACGATTGCATAGATTTCCCATAGGGACAGCTCTGCCACGAATTCCATCATTCGCCCGTCGTCTTCACCAACCATCTTATTGATGAGACTATGGTACTACCAAATCGATATTTTTCACCAGCTAATTTGTACCGAATGCCATCAACAACCTGTGCGTTATGGCTAGCTGAAAAAGTCGACCCCGCGCCGAGGCCGCGCAATTAACGAGATTCAACAATGCAGATACAATCGGGGAGGCTTTACGCTCTAATTGCTTCGTTCGAAACTGAACGGCAGGCGCTGAGCTACCCACGGCCTTCCAATCTAGGCTACGCACAAAAACCCGGATTGCGGCGTTATACCCGGTTGGACTGATCTTTGGCCCAGCCGATCATTCCATTCAATGAACCAGCTTCGCAACGGGCGGAACAGTTTGCTCCGCGCTCTCGTGCCGTCCCGAAGTCGACCCGATGATAACCGCAACGACGGCGACCATTATGTAAATAATGACACCTTTAGGCTTTCGGTCCGATACGCAATGCCTTGTCGACTCTAGTGAACGCAGATGGTCAGACATCATGATCCTTTGGTATTGAAGGACACTCATTTAGTCGATCAGTGGTCCCTAATGAATATCCCGATTCGCGCATCTCCCTTGCAGCAGGCGAATACCGGGTCTTTTCTCGGATCCAAATTGTCCGGCAAAAAAGCCGACCCCATGCTCGCACGCAGCAGATAGAGCCGAAACCGAGTCCTGAAAAACTGCAGAACCAATGAAATCTATGGTGAGAGCGATGGGATTCGAACCCATGACCTACTGATTAAAAGTCAGTTGCTCTACCGACTGAGCTACGCTCTCCCTTTCCGCAGGCAGAGGCTGCCTCGGCTGGAAGTGCGCGGAACATATGCAGACGCCCTATTGTGGTCAACCCATAAAATTGTGGTTGCTGGCGACCGAAGATGCTTTTCCTCACCTCGCTACCGCGAAATGACGGCATCGAGCTAAAGAAATCGCCTATTATCAAGGAAAATCGGAAATCCGACGCCATAGATGGACGAGCTTCAACAAGGCAAACGATTCTCAAGGAGCCAAACAACCGTAACAATTTCCCTTAATAATCAGGGTTGCAATGAACGGATTGATCGGCTCGCCATCCGCAACAGTTGGGGTGCGAATCGTTTTTGGTGTATATCAGTTATTGTTAACAACCTGTCGGGCCCTCAGGAGGTTCTTTTATGGAAGACGCAAACGTCGGTTGGATTGCAGCAATTATCATCGGCGGCTTAGCTGGCTGGTTCGCCGAGATGATCATGAAAAGCAACACAGGCATCATCATGAACATCATCCTCGGCATCGTCGGCGCGCTTGTCGCCAGCTGGCTGTTCCGGACGCTCGGTATCGCGCTGCCGTTCCATGTATGGCTGAACTACCTGATCACAGGTTTCATCGGCGCCTGCATCCTGATTTTCGTCGGTCGACTGATCAGACGTTAGCGGCGCATCGGGCTGCACAAGCCCGAATTGGGAAGAGGAAAAAGGGAAGGCGGGCAAAACCCGCCTTTCCTTTTTTTATTGCTTGAGTTCTGCGAGACACAAGGGCTTCAGCAAGCCGTGGAAAAGTGTTCCGGCGCTCTTGAGACCTTTCCAAGCCGGACCTCGGCTCTATCTACCAAAAGGGAACCGAAAGGAGGTTGGAAATATGACGGAAAACGCCAATCGGACAACCACCCGCAAAGTCATCCGCGGCCGCCCCTACAGCATTGCGGAGTTTGCACGGAAGTATCGCCTCGATGATGCGGAGGCAAAGCGCCTCTTCTACAAGTTCGGTCCGTCGTCCACCGAACTGGACCTGCTCATGGCCGCCAAACGAAGGCCACCTACCCTTGCGACCGCAATCGGTCGGTAACACGCGGCTTTTCCTGCCAGCTTTGCGAAATGCCACCGAGATCGTCGACCGCAAAGCGAAGATCAGGCAGATGCGATATTCGGGCACGATGAACGGCCATGACGCTTGCCTTTGCAATTTTGCATGCTGATATATCACGCTTGGTTGCCTTCGAGGATGCTAGATGACACTGTGTGCCACCCAAGCATATGTCGGACGCAGCCTAGCATGCAGAATTCGCTTAGCCATCTCGCCTATCTCGCGTTGGAATACGCGATCGTGACGCTTGCGCTGAAGCCCGGCGCCCTCGTCACCGAAAAGCAGCTGATCGAAGTGGCGCAGCACGGGCGAACACCAGTGCGCGAGGCAATCCAGAAACTTGCATGGCAGGGATTGATCCACGTGCGGCCGCGCGTCGGCCTGCAGATCGCGGAGATTCGCCCGGAAGACCATCAATATGTCATGCAGGTGAGACGGGGGTTGGAGCCGATTGCAGCCTCGCTCGCTGCCACCCATGCCGATCCGGAGCAGCGCGAGCAGTTGCGGGAATGCGCCCGCCTGATGACGGAGTGCGCTGCCACCGGCGACCTTCCCGGCTTTTTCGCTGCCGATAAGGCCTTCGACGAGATTCTCGAGGCCGCCTGCCCCAACAACTTCATCACGGCGGCGCTCACACCCGTGCAGACCCATGCGCGCCGGCTGTGGTACTCTAAAGGGATGCATGACCGCATGGGCCAGGCGATCGCAATGCATATTCAGGCCATCGAAGCCATTCAGAGCGGTGATGCGAATGCTGCCGAGAGAGCTATGGCCTCACTTATTGATTATCTCAGCGGTACATGAAAAAGCGGCCTCGTTGCCAAAGCCGCCTTTCTTTCAGAATTTAAATAGTTCGTTGGATCAACCGACGAAAGCGCGTTCGATGACGAACTCAGCCGGCTTGTTGTTGGCACCTTCGTTCAGGCCGGCCTTTTCAAGAAGCCCCTTGGTGTCCTTCAGCATAGCAGAAGAGCCGCAGATCATGCCGCGATCGATCGCGGGATCGAGTGGCGGCACGCCGAGATCGCTGAAAAGCTTGCCATTCTCGATGAGATCGGTGATGCGACCGGTGAAGGGGAACTCCTCGCGGGTGACAGTCGCGTAATGACGCAGCTTGTCGCCAACCACTTCGCTCAGAATCTCGTCGTTGCGGATTTCCTCGACGAGATCGAAACCGTATTTCAGCTCGGCGACATCGCGCGTCGTGTGGGTGAGGATGACTTCCTCATACTTCTCATAGGTTTCCGGATCGCGGATCAGGCTCGCAAACGGCGCGATGCCGGTGCCGGTGGAGAACATGTACAGGCGACGGCCTGGGGTCAGCGCATCCAGAACCAGCGTACCGGTCGGCTTCTTGCGCATCAGCACTTCGTCGCCTGGCTTGATGTTCTGCAGATGCGAGGTCAGCGGACCATCCGGCACCTTGATGGAGAAGAATTCAAGCTCGTCGGCCCAGGCTGGGCTTGCGATCGAATAGGCGCGATACAGCGGCTTGCCATCGACCATCAGACCGATCATGGCGAATTCGCCGGAGCGGAAGCGGAAGCCTTGCGGCCGGGTCATGGTGAAGCGGAAGAGCCGGTCGGTATAATGCGTGACGCTCAGCACCTTCTCGGCGAAGACGCCGGCGGGCACTGCTGAAGCAAATTCATCTGTCTTTGCGGGGGCGTTCATTCTGTCTCGGATCCCGTATTAGTCTTACACGTATTCCCTGGCACGTCTTTCCTGGCAGGCTCATTTCGCGACGCTGATATTATAATATAGTCGGTTTTGAAAGGCATTCCATTCCAACCGACGACACAGGACTGAAATATGTATATTTCAGTCAAGATTCCAATTCACCGACCTTACATCATTCGAAAGGCCTGAATACGGCAATCCGACACCGTCAAATTGCCGCAACAGAGCGCGTCTTTCGACATCAGGCCGACTTCGCCGGCAAACGCCGCCAGCTGTAGGCCTGACCGCCTTCGGCGCGGCGTGCGGTCGGCTGGTAATAGTGCGGAATACCCGGCAAGCGGTTTTCCGACAATCTTTTCAGCGCGGTCTCATTCGTCACAGCGAAACTGTCGACGCCGACGCGCAGCATCAACGGTACCTGATCGATCAGCACGTCGCCGACGGCACGCAACTCCCTGGCATAACCCAGGCGCTGGCGCAGCAGCGAGGCATGGCTGAAGGCGCGACCATCGCTGAATGCCGGAAAGGCGACCGCGACGATATCGAGGCGATCGAGATAGGGCTGCAGCCGGGTGACATCGTCAGCCGGCTTGATGACGACGCCGAGGCCGACGTCGTTGCTTTCTTCAGCCCTTGCGATCAGCGCATCAATGCTCAGAAGAGGTTTCTGCGTCTCATTCGCCTTGACCTCGTCGGTCTCGATAACCCACGGATCATTTTCCACGAAACCGGTTTCCCGCCAGATCTTCGTCATGGTCAATCTCCTTACGCCGCTTCGGCTGCCGACGAGGACGCGCCGTAAAGCGCGGTCTTGAACGGCTGCGGCCCGACGCGACGATAGGCGACGAGGAAGGTTTCGGAGGGATCTAGGCGAAGGCCAAGATAGGTATCGACGATGGTCTCGATGGCATCCGTCACCTTGTCGGGCTCGAAGCCACGCCCGATGATTTCGCCGATCGACGTATTCTCGTCGCCGGAGCCGCCGAGCGTGATCTGGTAGAGTTCCGCGCCCTTCTTCTCCACACCAAGCAGGCCGATATGGCCGACATGGTGATGGCCGCAGGCATTGATGCAGCCGGAAATCTTGATCTTCAACTCGCCGATCTCGGCCTGGCGCTCAGGCGAGCCAAATCGCGCGGAAATCTCCTGCGCAACCGGGATCGAGCGCGCATTGGCAAGGGCGCAATAGTCGAGACCGGGACAGGCGATGATATCGGTGATCAGGCCGGCATTCGCCGTCTCCAGACCATTGGCCACCAAGCCACGATAGACGGCTTCGAGATCGGCCAATGCGACGTGCGGCAGGATCAGATTCTGCTCATGGCTGACGCGGATTTCGTCGAAGGCATATTCCTCGGCGATATCGGCGACGGCGTCCATCTGAGCATCCGAGGCATCGCCCGGAATGCCGCCGATCGGCTTCAGCGAGATCGTCACCATGCCGTAATCGGGATTCTTGTGCGGTTGCACATTCTGCTGCACCCAGCGGGCAAAGGCCGGATCGGCCTTCTTCCAGTGCGCCAGGCTTTCCCAGCCTTCGGCACGCTGTGGCAGTGCCGGCGGCGCGAAATAGGCGGAGATGGCCTGAACATCGGCTTCCGGCAGCTTCAGTTCGGTGTCTTTCAGCTTGTCGAATTCGACCTCGACCTGACGTGCCAGTTCTTCGGCGCCGGTTTCATGCACGAGGATCTTGATGCGCGCCTTGTACTTGTTGTCGCGGCGGCCATGCAGGTTGTAAACACGCATGATCGCCGTCGTGTAGGACAGGAGATCCTCTTCCGGGAGGAAGTCGCGGATGAGTTTGGCGACGAGCGGCGTGCGGCCCTGCCCGCCTCCGACGTAGACAGCAAAGCCGATCTCGCCCTTGTTATTCTTCTTCAGATGCAGGCCGATATCATGCACCTGGATCGCGGCGCGGTCGCGCTCCGCACCGGTGACGGCGATCTTGAACTTGCGCGGCAGGAACGAGAATTCCGGATGAACCGACGACCACTGGCGCAGAATTTCGGCGTAGGGTCGGGGGTCGGCGACTTCGTCAGCCGCGGCGCCGGCGAAATGGTCGGCCGTCACGTTGCGAATGCAGTTGCCCGAAGTCTGGATGGCGTGCATTTCGACCGAAGCGAGATCGGCCAGCGCATCGGGCATTTCGGAGAGCTTCGGCCAGTTGAACTGCAGGTTCTGACGCGTGGTGAAGTGGCCGTAACCGCGGTCATAGGTGCGCGCGACGTGGGCGAGCATGCGCATCTGGCGCGAGCTCAGCGTGCCATAGGGAATGGCGATGCGCAGCATGTAGGCATGAAGCTGCAGATAGACGCCGTTCATCAGGCGCAGCGGCTTGAAGGCATCTTCCGAAAGCTCACCCGAGAGGCGTCGCTCCACCTGATCGCGGAACTGGGCAACCCGTTCCGCAACGAAGGCGTGGTCGAATTCATCGTAACGATACATGATTTCCTCGGGACTTCTCAGACTGCAATGAAATCGGGATCGGCCGCGGCGTAGCCCGGCGCGTATTCCATGGTTGGGCCTTCGGCGCGGATACGCTCGCGCAAGCGCAGCGGCCAGAGCTTGCCGCCGGTTTCCTGTACGTCGATCAGATTGACGTCGACAACCTTGTTGTCGGCATAGGCCTGCTTGCCGATCGCTTCCAGAGCGGCTTCCGCTTCGGCATGGCGAGCGACCAGCGCTTCCTGCAGCGATACCACCCACTCACCATTTGCGTTCAGCCAGACGGCGACGCCATCGGTGAGCCGGTTTGCGGTCAGAACCTTGTCGACCATTAATCAGTTCCTTGCATAGTCTCGAGCAGCGGCCTCGCGACGGACCAGTGGCTCGGATTGTTCAAAATTCGCGCCGGCGACGGCATCGCCGATAATAACCATGACCGGCCCGCCCAGCTCATCGCGGTGCTCGAGATCAGGCAGATCCCGCAATATACCGTGCATCAAGCGGCGATCGCGCCGGCTGGCATTCTCGATGATGGCAACGGTCGTCTCGGGCGGCAAACCGGCCTGCATAAGACGGCCGGCGACGGAAGCGGCAACCGTGCGTCCCATATATACGGCAATCGTGGCGCCGGATACAGCCAGGCTTGCCCAATCGGGCAGCACGTCGCCTGTAAGATCGTGACCCGTCGTAAAGACCAGCGAAGAGGCAACGCCGCGCAGCGTCAGCGGCAGTTCGAAATCGGCAGCAGCAGCGAAGGCCGAGGTGATGCCGGGAACGATCTCATAGCCGATGCCGGCGGCACGCAGGGCCGCCATTTCCTCGCCTGCACGGCCATAAACCAGCGGATCGCCCGACTTCAGCCGTACGACGCGCTTGCCTTCGCGGCCAAGCTGCACCAACAGATCGTTGATCTCTTCCTGCGACTTGCTGTGGCATCCCTTGCGCTTGCCGACGGACAGACGCTCAGCATCGCGCCGTCCCATATCGACGATCGCCTGTGGCACAAGCGCGTCATAGACGATGACATCGGCTTCCATCATCACGCGCTGCGCCCGCAAGGTCAGCAGATCTTCCGCACCTGGGCCGGCGCCGACCAGCCAGACGCGGCCCTCAACCTCACGCGACGACTGCAGCAACTCATCGGCCGCCTGCTCGGCCTGCGCGATATGGCCCGCATTGACGGCATCGGCGACAGGTCCTGAAAAGAACTGCCGCCAGAACATGCGGCGGGCAACGCCGCGCGGCACAAGGTGCTCGACCGGCTTGCGGAAACGCGTCGCAAGCTCAGCCAGCTTGCCGAGCGACGGCGACAGCATCTGGTCGATCTGCGCGCGGATCATTTGCGCCAGTACCGGACCGGCGCCTTCCGTGCCGATGGCAACGGCCACGGGAGCGCGATTGACCAGCGCCGGCGTGTAGAAATCGCAGTAATCGGGCTGATCGACGGCGTTTGCCGGAACTCTCTCGGCGCGGGCGGCATCGACAATCGCGCGATCCGCCGCAGCGTCACCGGTGGCGGCAAAGACCAGCGCGGCGCCCTTGATCTGATCCGATGAGAAATCGCCGCGTACGGTTTCAATCCGGTTGGCGATGAGGAAGGCGTGATAGTCAGCCTCGGGCGACTGCACATAGGCAACGATTCTCGCCTGCGTATTCAGAAGCAGCCGCACCTTGGCAAAGGCTTCGTCGCCATTGCCGAAGACAGCCGTAACCCTTCCTTCCACACGGAAGAAGGCGGGGAACGCCGAAAGCTGTTCAGTCCTGGGAGGCATCGTTATTCCACTTCGAGATTTGGCGAATATCGCCCTTGCGGCCAAGAGATTGAAGAAACAGAAATTCTAATGCCTATGCATGCGCGTATTCTTTTGCTCGACATCTCAAGGATTTGAGCAAAACTCACCAGACGAGCAGATCGAGATAAATATAGGAAATCTATAGACTTTTATCATTGACTGACGTCTGCGGTGATTTTATTGCCTGTGACAAATGCGGTCCATACGTCATTTGCGCATTCCGTCGAGTGGGCAATGCCGATAGACTATAGCCGAAATTCCTGGAGGAAATCCTTGTCCGACAATAGCATCGCAGCCCGCCTTCTTGACGTCGTGGAGCACGACATCCTGCCCCTGACCCGCAAGGGCGTGGCGGCCGGCAACAAGGTGTTCGGCGCGGCCATCCTGCGCAAATCCGACCTTTCGCTCGTCATCGCTGAAACGAACAATGAGTTGGAGAACCCGCTCTGGCACGGCGAAGTCCATGCCCTCAAGCGCTTCTACGAGCTCGGCGAAAAGCCCGTGACCA
The DNA here is from genome assembly GCF_900094555.1 of Martinezella hainanensis. GTDB lineage: Bacteria > Pseudomonadota > Alphaproteobacteria > Rhizobiales > Rhizobiaceae > Rhizobium > Rhizobium hainanense. The sequence continues at coordinate 779,375 of NZ_FMAC01000002.1, read as the reverse complement.
AGGATCTGATCTTCCTGTCCACCCATGAGCCCTGCACCATGTGCATGTCGGCGATCACCTGGGCCGGGTTCGACAATTTCTATTATTTCTTCAGCCACGAGGACTCTCGCGACGCCTTCGCGATCCCGCATGATCTCAAGATTCTGAAGGAAGTCTTCGGCCTGGAACCTGGTGGTTATCGCCGCCAAAACGCTTTCTGGAACAGCTTTGCCATCTCTGACCTCGTAGAGACGGAAGATGATCCGCGCAAGGGCGAGTTGAAGGACCAGACAGCGCGCATCAAGGCAGCCTATGCCGGATTGTCCGACAGCTACCAGGCGTCTAAGAGCGACAACGACATCCCCTTGAATTGACAGAGCAAGACCCGAGGCAATGATGGAAGCATCGCGAGACATTTCCGGCCTGATCGACATCATGGCGGCGCTGCGAAATCCCGAGAGCGGCTGCCCATGGGATATCGTCCAGACCTTCGAAACCATCAAGCCCTATACCATCGAAGAAGCCTACGAAGTGGCGGATGCGATCGAGCGGAAGGATAACGACGATCTCTGCGACGAGCTCGGCGATCTCCTGCTGCAGGTCGTATTCCATGCCCGGATCGCCGAGGAGGCCGGCGCATTTTCCTTTGGTGACGTCGTGCACGCCATCACCCGCAAGATGATCCGCCGCCATCCGCATGTCTTTGCCGTCTCCGATGCGAAGACCGAGGACGCGGTGACGCTGCAATGGGATAGGATCAAGGCCGAGGAGAAGCGGGAGCGGGCCGAACGTCGTGCCAAGAGCGGTATCACGGAGGATTTCAAGGCCGGCTTCCTGGGCTCGGTGCAGCGGACGTTCCCTGCCCTGACGGAAGCGTTGAAACTGCAGGAGCGGGCCGCCAAGGTCGGCTTCGACTGGTCGGCACCGGAGCCCATCCTCGACAAGATCGAGGAGGAGATCGGCGAATTGCGGGCAGCGCTCGCAAGCGGCGACAAGGCCAAGGTCAGCGACGAACTCGGCGACCTGATCTTTGCCGTCGTCAATATCGGACGGCATGTGAATACCGATCCGGAACAAGCCCTACGCGGCACGAATACGAAGTTCCGCCGCCGCTTCCATCACATCGAAACGACGCTCGATGCGGAAGGCGAGACGCTGGAAGGCGCCTCGCTGGAGCGGATGGAAGAGATCTGGCAGTTGGCAAAAGCGATAGAGCGGCAACTCGCAGGCGTGAAAACGGCCTGAAGCGCGCCGCGATCCTTCGGATTCGCTTCTTGCGCTTCTGGCTCGGGTCTTTCGCATGTCGTTATTGCAAAACCGCTTCACACTTTTGCGCGACATGCGGAATGCCGCCTATTCCCAATCCTCGCGCTGCGGTTTGGGACCATTACCCATGCGCCGCTCCAGCTCAGCCGCCTCGGTTTCGGTCAACCGGACGTCGAGCGTCACGGTGCCGTCCTCATTATCTTCACGGTTATCGACGATGGCATGATTGTAGAGCCAAGGCAGCAGCGCCAGCTTTTCGACAGGAAGCGTGATCGTCGTTTCCGTGAGCACGCCGGACAGGCGGCGACTGATTTCGTCCATCAGGCGATCGACGCCCTCACCGCTCATCGCAGAGACGGCAATGACGTTCTCGGTGGTCGATGCCTTCTGCACGATGGCGTCATGCGCTTCCGGCTCGAGCCGATCGATCTTGTTCCAGACCTCGAGGATGCGCTCCGCACCTTCGGCCTCACCGATGCCGAGATCGCCGAGAATGCGCATGACATCGGCACTCTGAGCCTGATTGTCATCATCCGAGAGATCGCGCACATGCAGGATGAGATCGGCTTCCAACACTTCTTCGAGCGTCGCTCTGAAAGCGGCCACCAGGTGAGTCGGAAGATCGGAGATAAAGCCGACGGTGTCGGAGAGGATGACGGTGCGGCCATGCGGCAGCTTCATGCGCCGCAGCGTCGGATCGAGCGTTGCAAACAGCATGTCTTCCGCCAGCACGCCGGCGCCGGTGATACGGTTGAACAGCGTCGACTTGCCGGCGTTGGTATAGCCGACGAGAGCCACGATCGGATGCGGCACCTTCCGGCGCTTGGCGCGATGAAGCTGGCGAGTGCGGACCACCTGCTCCAGCTCGCGCTCCAGCCGGATTATCCGTTCCTGCAGCATGCGCCGGTCGGCTTCGATCTGGGTTTCACCCGGGCCGCCCATAAAGCCAGCGCCGCCGCGCTGGCGTTCAAGGTGGGTCCAGCTTCGGACCAGCCGGCCCTTCTGATAGTTCAGATGCGCAAGCTCGACCTGCAGCGTGCCTTCCTTGGTGGAGGCGCGGCGGCCGAAGATTTCGAGGATGAGGCCCGTGCGGTCGATGACCTTGGCGTTCCATGCCTTCTCGAGATTGCGCTGCTGTACCGGCGTCAACGGATGATCGACGATGACGAGGCCGGCGTTGAACTCGTCAAGCAGCGCGTGAATCTCTTCGATCTTGCCGGTTCCGAGCAGCGTTGCCGGTCGCGGATCGTTGATCGGGACGATGGAGCCATTGACGACATCGAGATCGATGGCGAGTGCGAGGCCCTTGGCCTCTTCCAGCCGGCTTTCGGGCGGGCGCGAAACGGAGATGGCACTGTCGGCCTGGGCGGAACGCGCGGCGCGCGCCTGTTTTAGCACAGGCACGACGACAACTGCGCGCATATCATCCCGGTGCTTTACGGTCTCCGGGATGAGGGAATCATTTTTGGTATCGCGTGTCGTGATAGTAGCAAGTCCCGGTTAGGAAGCGGCTTCTTCGCTCTCGAACATCTGCATCGGCTGACCCGGCATGATCGTCGAGATCGCGTGCTTGTAGACGAGCTGCGAATGGCCATCACGGCGGAGCAGGACACAGAAATTGTCGAAGGAGGTTACGACACCCGTGAGCTTCACACCGTTAATCAAGAAAATTGTCAGTGAAATCTTTTGCTTGCGAACAGTATTGAGAAATAGGTCCTGCAAGTTCTGAGAACGTTCCGCCATCGCGCCGCTTCTTTCTTTTTTGCCGACCGAGGTCGGTTAAATGTCATGATATACAGAGGTCCCGGACAGGAGATACCCTCATTCTCTCCCCCCAGCGAATGTTGGTATCAAATCGCAGTCTTTTCCGCAACGTCGAAAAAGGCTTCACGAATTTTCTGTGACATGCTGCCCGGATGACCATTGGCAATCGTCTCGCCGTCGATAGAAACGACCGGAAAACAGATACTTGTCGCCGCTGTTATGAAGACTTCACGGGCCTTCATCATCTCTTCGACCGAGAAGAATCGCTCGACAATCGTCACTTCAAGCTTGGCTGCGACGTCCATCAGAGTCGTTCGCGTGATGCCGCGAAGGATGCCGTGCTCGGCGGGGCGAGTGACGAGGTTTCCATCATGATCGACGATCCAGACATTGGTGGCGGCCCCTTCCTTCACCATGCCGTTATGGTCGATATAGATCGCTTCCTGCGCGCCGGCTTCCTTGGCCTGCTGGCGGGCCATCGCATTCGCAAGCAGGCCGACCGACTTGATATCCACCCGGTCCCAGCGGTTATCGCGAACGGTGATTGCCTTGATGCCATTGGCATTCTTCTTGGCAATCACCGACTGATCGGTACTCTTGGCGGTCACGACGATCGAAGACGGCGTGCCATCAGGCGGAAAGACGTGATCGCGCCGGGCCACGCCGCGCGTTACCTGCAGGTAGAACAGGCCATTGCGGACGTGATTGCGACGCAGCGTCTCGCGAATCACCAGAATCAAGGCCTGGCGCGTCATCGGCCAGGCAATGCGAAGCTCGCTCAGCGACCGGTTGAGGCGATCGAGATGGCGCGTCATGTCGACGATCACGCCGTGACGAACCTCGCACACCTCATAGACGCCATCAGCAAACTGATAGCCGCGATCTTCGATATGCACCATGGCATCGCTGTGCCTGACGTAACGGCCGTTGACATAAGCTATTCTCGGCATGGAAGCCCCTGATCCGAATTCTTTGACGTTTAAAAGTCGGGGATGTTTGAAAGTCGGGCGACTGATCAGACGCCCAACGACTTCAGCTTGCGATGCAGCGCGGAACGCTCCATGCCGACAAATTCCGCCGTGCGCGAGATATTGCCGCCAAAACGGTTGATCTGGGCGATGAGATAATCGCGCTCGAACATTTCACGTGCTTCGCGCAGCGGCAGCGTCATGATGTGATAGTCGTTCTTGGCGGAGACCTTCGGCAGCATGTCGCCGAGGTCGGTCGGCAGCATTTCCGCCGTGATCGGCGTGTCCGCACCATCGGAGCGCGCCAGGATCATCAGCCGCTCGATGTTGTTGCGCAGCTGGCGGATGTTGCCGGGCCAGTCATGTGCCTGCAGCACGGCCATAGCGTCATCGCCGATCCGACGAGGGCGAATGCCGGCCTGTTCAGAAATCTGGCGCATCAGCTGGTCGACGAGGAAAGGGATATCTTCCCGGCGCTCGGCAAGAGCCGGCACGCGGACAGGCACGACAGCGAGGCGGTGGTAAAGATCCTCCCGGAACAGACCTTCGGCAATGCGGCTCTCGAGATTATAGGCCGTGGACGAGATAATACGCACATCCACCTTGACGCGCTTGGAACCGCCGACGCGCTCGAACTGCTGATCGACAAGCACGCGGAGAATCTTGTTCTGCGTTTCGCGCGGCATTTCGCCGACTTCGTCGAGATAGAGGATACCGCGATGGGCCTCTTCCAAAGCGCCGATCTTGCGCGCCTGTCCCGGCGAGCCCTCCGTGCCAAACAGAGCGATTTCCATGCGCTCCGGCGTGATGGTCGCCGCATTCAGCGCCACGAAGGGACCGTTGGCACGCGTCGACTTCTTGTGGATCATGCGGGCCACCAGTTCCTTGCCGGAACCGGATGGGCCAAAAATCATCACGCGGCTGTTGGTCGGCGAAACCTTGTCGATCGTCTGGCGCAGCTGCGAAACGGCGACCGACGTGCCGATCAGCTCGACAGCATCGCCGGTACGGCGCTTCAGCTCGGAAACCTCGCGCTTGAGCTTCGAGTTTTCCAAAGCACGCTCGGCAATGAGGATCAATCGATCCGCCTTGAAGGGCTTCTCGATGAAATCGAAGGCGCCGCGCTTGATGGCGGAGACGGCCGTCTCGATATTGCCATGACCCGAAATCATGACCACGGGCAGCTCCGGATGGCGCGCCTTGATCTCGTCGAGCAGCGCAAGACCGTCGAGCTTGCTGCCCTGCATCCAGATATCGAGGAAGATCAGCCGTGGCGCGCGGTCGGAAATCGCGGCAAGCGCACTATCGCTGTCATGTGCGGTTCGGGTTTCGTGCCCTTCATCCGAAAGAATTCCCGAAACGATTTCGCGAATGTCTTCCTCGTCGTCCACCACGAGAATGTCAGATGCCATAGACGCTTTCCTTGTCACTTGCTGTCTGGGCGACGGCGGCCTGCTCACGGCGCGGCAGATGCACGCGGATCATGGCCCCCCTGCCCTGGTCGAAATCGGCCGGCGCGTCGTGGAGTTCGATCTGCCCGCCATGGTCTTCAATGATCTTCTTGACGATGGCGAGCCCGAGGCCCGTGCCCTTTTCGCGCATCGTCATATAGGGTTCGAGAATGCTGTGCCGGTTCTCGACCGGCAGGCCGCGGCCGTTGTCGATGACATCGACAGTAAAGCGATCGCGGTCCGGGTCCAGGGACGAACGCACCAGGATCTTCGGCTGCTCGCGCGCCTGATCGCTCGGTACGCCCTCGATCGCCTCGACGGCATTCTTGATCAGATTGCCGAAGGCCTGGCCAAGCATTCGCGCATCGAACATGCCCTCCAGCCGTTCGTCGCCCAGCTCACGCTCGAATTTGACGTGATTGTTGCCCATTTCGCGCAGGAACACGGCATCGCGCAGAATATCGCGCAGATCGGTCGGCTCCATGGTCGGCTTCGGCATGCGGGCAAAGGAGGAGAACTCATCGACCATGCGGCCGATATCGCCTACCTGCCGAATGATCGTATCCGTGCACTGGTCGAAGACCGGACGGTCGGCATCGGCGATATTCTTGCCGAAGCGGCGGCGGATGCGCTCGGCCGACAGCTGGATCGGCGTCAACGGGTTCTTGATCTCGTGCGCGATGCGGCGCGCAACGTCGGCCCAGGCCGTCGAGCGCTGCGCGATGACGAGATCGGTGATGTCATCGAGCGTGATGACATAGGATTCATTGGCGTCGCGCGATTCCTCGCGCGTCACCTGGACGCTCAGCGTACGCACAGTTCCGCCGCGAACGAGACTGATCTGCTTGCGAAAATCGCTGCGATGGCGTGTCGTCGCTTCTGTGACAACCTGATCGACCTCGGGGGCCATATCCGACAGATTCTTACCGATGAGCTCGTCGCTCTTCAGTGTCAGCAGGTCTTCGGCCGAGGTGTTGACGATGGTGATGCGCCGATCGTGCTCGACGCCGATCACGGCTGCCGTCACACCTGAGAGCACGGCTTCGATGAAGCGGCGACGGTCGTCGACCTCATCCTTCGCTTCCAGAATTTCGTCTCGCTGCGTGCGGATTTCCGAGATCATCTTGTTGAAGGTGCGCGACAGGCTGCCGACGTCGCCATCGGCCGAGCGTACGGGCACCAGCACGTTCATATTGCCCGAGGCAACATTGTCTGCGGCACTGATGAGAAGGCGGATCGGCCGCACGATACGGTCAGCAATCGCAATCGCGGTCCAGATCGCGGCCAACAGCACGATGAGGGCGAAGCCGATATAGAGGACGGCGAACGCGATCTGCAGCGACATGCGCCCAGCTTCCATCGCCTTGTATTCGACGGTGTTGTCTTCCACCATCCGCATGGCGTTCATGACGCGCGGATCGACCGCACGCACGGTATAGAGAAACGAACCTGGAAGCTCGTCCAACTTGATGACCGCGCCGACGAGGTTGGTCACACCGGGCGGGATGAGCGTCGGCTGACCATTGGCCGAGGAATCGAGCGCATCCTTCGGAATGGCCGGTAGCGGGCGTTCGGTCTTGATCTCGGCCTGGACGATGGCGGTACCGTCGCGGCGCACGAGGAAGGCGCCCAGCAAGCCGCGTCCGCGCGCCTGCCGGGTCATCAGATCGGCAAAACCGGTGCGATCGAGGTTGAAGAGCGAGCGGTTGCGCTCCAGATCGTTCGCCATCGAGACGGTCTGACCCTGCAGGTAGCTCGCATTTTCCATCAAATAGGCTTGTGCAACATTTTGCGAAGAGCTGATGATCTGCTGAGTTCGCACACCGAACCAGCGATCAAGACCGACATTGAGCGTCAGACTGGCAACGATGGCCACGAGAATCGCCGGTGTGATCGCAACGATCGAGAAAAGAACGACGATACGGATATGCAGGCGGGCTGCCGCACGCCCGCGGCTGCGCGCCTTCATCAGCCGCGCCACCTCGCGGGCAATCAGAGCGATCAGCCCCAGCACGAACAGGCCGTTGATAACGACCGAGGTAAAGACGACTGACGAGGTGGGTGCGATCGGCGTCAGCCCGAGAAGCATCAACAAGGTCGCGATGGCGCACAGAAGAGCGCCGCCGGCCAAGATCAGACCAGGTAGGGCAAAGGAAGCACGACGGTCCGTCACTTTGACGACCGCCTCGTCGCTCGCCGCCGGCGACACCGCGTCCTGCATCATTCCCATCAATCTCCACGCCCGAGCGACGGTCGGCGCCCTGGTCAAATCGCATGGCCCTAGTTGGCATTCATGCGAGCGACAGGCAGAGGCGTGAACTGTCGTCCGGTTTCGCACAGAAGCGAAACCTTTACTTCATGTCACTTTTGCAACAAGTTGAAAAATCAGACGAACTCTCATTCTGACGAGAGTGGGTCAGATGAATCGCCACCGCAAAAACGACGAATCTGCTGCGTGACCTTTAAGCAACGCATTGTGGCGAAAATGCAACGCATCGGATTGTGTTGTCAAGCCGTGCGCGAGCTTCTGTAAACCGAAACACCCAGTTCTCTGATCTTTTTGCGCAGCGTATTGCGATTCAGGCCCAAAAGATCGGCCGCCTTGATCTGATTGCCACGCGTGGCGGTCAGGGCGGCGAGAATCAGCGGGTATTCCATTTCAGTTAACACGCGGTCATAGAGACCTGGGGGCGGCAGGTTCTCACCAAAGCTTGAGAAATAGGTCCGCATGTTCTCTTCCACCGCCTGGGCGATGGTCATCGTGCCAGTGCGAACCGGACCCTTCTCGATCGGGCTGTCGGGCACATCGGCGCGCAGTTCCGCGTCGATGATTTCCTTGGTGATGACATCCTGCGGATAAAGCGCCATCAGCCGGCGGATGAGATTTTCCAGTTCGCGGACGTTGCCGGGCCAGGGATAGGCCTTCATCAGCTCAAGTGCTTCCTGATCGAAGCGCTTGGAACCCAAACCTTCTTTCTCGGCCTGCTGGATGAAATGGCGCACCAGATCCGGAATATCCTCGGCGCGGTCACGCAGCGGCGGCAGGCGCAACGGCACGACGTTGAGGCGGTAATAGAGATCCTCGCGGAACAGGCCCTGATTGATCGCCTGCTTCAGATCCTTGTTGGTGGCGGCGACGATGCGGACGTCGGTGCGGATCGGCGTGCGGCCGCCGACGGTCGTATATTCGCCCTGCTGCAGCACGCGCAGCAGGCGCGTCTGCGCGTCCATCGGCATGTCGCCGATTTCATCCAAGAACAGCGTGCCACCCTCGGCCTGTTCGAAGCGGCCGGTCGAGCGGGTCTGAGCGCCGGTGAAGGCGCCCTTCTCGTGGCCGAACAGTTCGGATTCGATCAGATCGCGCGGGATCGCGGCCATGTTGATCGCCACGAACGGACCGTTGCGGCGCTTGCCGTAGTCATGCAGGGCGCGCGCCACCAGCTCCTTGCCGGTGCCGGATTCGCCGGTGATCATCAGCGTCAGATCGGTCTGCATCAGGCGCGCGAGCACGCGGTAGATTTCCTGCATGGCGGCGGACCGGCCGACAAGCGGCATGCCGTCCTGCATGTCGTCATCGATCTTTGCCGGCTTACGCTTCGGTTCGGACAGAGCGCGACCGACGATGGCGATCAGCTCGGTCAGGTCGAAGGGCTTCGGGAGATAGTCGTAAGCGCCCTTTTCCGATGCCTTGATCGCCGTCATGAAGGTGTTCTGCGCGCTCATGACCAGAACAGGCAGATCCGGTCTCGCCTTCTTGATGCGCGGCAGCAGGTCAAATGCGTTTTCGTCGGGCATTACGACGTCGGTTACGACAAGGTCGCCTTCGCCGGCCGAAACCCAACGCCAGAGCGTGGCGGCGTTCGACGTGATGCGGACATCGTAACCCGCGCGGCTCAAAGCCTGGTTGAGCACGGTGCGGATGGCCGCATCGTCATCGGCGACAAGGATCGTGGCTGTCATCGAGTAGTCCCTGTAGAGTTCGGAAGTGGGGCATCTTCTGAGGTGATGCCCTTGGAAGCAGGCATCAAAACGCGGAAAGTGGTGCGATGGTTCTGGCTGTCGCATTCGACGATGCCGCCGTGGTCGCCGATGATCTTGGCGACCAGCGCAAGGCCGAGGCCGGTCCCGTTCGTCTTGGTGGTGATGAACGGATCGAAGAGATGCGGCACGAGATCGGCCGGCACGCCGGGGCCGTTGTCGATGACACAGAATTCCAGCGGCAGCGATATCTTCTCCCGCGTACCGGCAACCGAGAGCCTAATGCCGGGGCGATAGGCCGTTGTCAGCATGATCTCACCATCCTGACGATCGCCGACCGCTTCGGCGGCGTTCTTCACCAGATTGAGGAAGACCTGTACGAGCTGGTCCCGGTTTGCGAAAACCGCCGGCAGCGACGGGTCGTAATTCTCGGAAATCTTGATGTTGCGGGCAAAGCCGGCCTTGGCGATTGCCTTCACATGATCGAGCACGGAATGGATATTGACAGGAACGCGATCGACCGGCCGCTCGTCGGAGAAAACCTCCATACGGTCGACCAGCGAGACGATGCGGTCGGTCTCGTCGCAGATAAGGCGCGTCAACGCGCGGTCGTCGTCCTCGACCGATTGCTCAAGCAGCTGCGCGGCACCGCGAATGCCCGAGAGTGGGTTCTTGATCTCGTGCGCCAGCATGGAGGCAAGGCCGGTGACCGAACGGGCCGCGGCGCGATGCGTCAGCTGCCGGTCGATCTTGTCCGCCATGGAGCGCTCCTGGAACACCACCACGACCGAACCGGGCGCGCTGGAAACCGGCGCGACATAGATGTCCACCAGCTTATCCTGTCCCAGTCGTGGCGAGCTCAGATCGACACGGTATTCGTTGACGGGCGCGCGGCGCTCGCGCACCTGATCGATCAAGGCGAGCAAGGGGCTGCCGAACGGTATGAAGGTGGAAATCTTGTAGCGGGACAGGTGCGAGGCGCTAGCGCCGAAGAAGGCTTCCGCCTCCCAATTGGCGAAAGCGATAAGGCCGGCCTCATCGACCATGACGACAGGGTTCTGGATCGCGTTGAGAACGGCCATGGCCACGGAGTTGGCCGGGGTGTCACCGGCGCCGGAGCTGGATTTCGAAGTCATGCAGCCTCCTGAACGCAATGGGCGAGATCGGCGCCAGCCTGCAGCGCGGCATGGAAGGATGCAGCCACTTCACCGCTTTCTTTCGACGTCATGATTTTCGCCTTGTCCGCACCTGTCGTTGCCGGCGCATAACGATCGAGATACCAGGCGAGATGCTTGCGGGCGTGGCGAACGCCGACGGCTTCGCCGTAAAATTCCAGCATCATGCGATAGTGCTCGATGGCGATTTCGACGATCTCCTGATGATTTGGCTCGCGATGGCCGGCGATCACGCCCGCATGCCACGGACGGCCCTGGCAGCCACGGCCGATCATGACGGCGTCGGCGCCGGAGCGACGCAGGATTTCCTCAGCGTCCTCAGCCGTTTCGACATCGCCATTGGCGACAAGCGGGATGGAGACGACATCGCGTACGGCGCGGATCGCATCCCAATCCGCCCTGCCCTCGTAGAATTGCATGCGCGTGCGGCCATGAATGGTGACGAGCTGAATGCCGGCCTCTTCGGCTCGGCGCGCGATATCAGGCGCGTTGATGGAGTTTTCGTCCCAGCCAAGCCGCATCTTCAGCGTCACGGGGATGTTCACCGCGCGGACGGTCGCCTCGATCAAGGTCAGCGCATGATCCGGATCGCGCATCAGCGCCGAGCCGGAATAACCGCCGATCACCTTCTTGGCGGGACATCCCATGTTGATATCGATGATATCGGCGCCGTTATCGGCAGCGATCTTGGCCGCCTCGGCCATCCAATGCGCTTCACGGCCGGCAAGCTGCACCATATGCGGCCTCAACCCGGCACTCTTCAACCGCGCCCAGGACTCGGCCGTATCCTGCACAAGCTCGCGACTGGCGACCATTTCCGTGACGACTAGGCCGGCACCGTAGCGTAATGCGAGCTGCCGGAAAGGAAGATCGGTCACGCCCGACATCGGTGCAAGGATCACGCGATTTCGGATAGGCACGGAACCGATGGAAAATGGAGCTGCAAGCTTGGGAGAAAGCAAATGATTATCTTTCGGGCACACCATACATCTGCACTATTTTTAGACACGCTTTGAAAGTTTGCCAAGGGGTTTCGAAGAATCCCGATATTTTTTGGGCAGATGCTGGAAAATACTCAGTTGAGGCGATAGACCCTGCTGAAGCAGGATCCCGTTTTGGCGATCTATTTAGCATGTGCTTGTTCAAAGGAAAGCTCTACGCTTTTCAAAGCCATGCCGCAGACCGAGCCTTTCATCCTTCGGGGGTTTATGACGCAAATGCATTCAAAGCAACCGCTGTCGGTGGGAATCGTCATCGTTGCCGCCGGGCGTGGCGAAAGGGCAGGCTCTCCCGAAGAAGGCCCCAAGCAATATCGCCCGATCGGCGGCAGAGCGGTTATTGCGCATACGCTTGAAAGATTCGTGACATGGCCACAGGCATCCAAGATCGTCGTCGTCATCCATCGCGATGACGAAAAGCTGTTGCGGGCGGCGCTGGAGCAGGTTGACGGCCTACCCGAGGTTGAGATCGCCTTCGGTGGTGCGACACGCCAGCAATCCGTGCTTGCGGGCCTTCGGCACCTGAAGGCAAGCGGCGTGACGCATGTCATGATCCATGACGCCGTTCGCCCCTTCTTCGACCATGATCTGCTGGATCGTGTTGCCATAGCATTGGCTGAGGGTGCGCCGGCCGTGTTGCCTGCCATGCCCGTCACCGACACGCTGAAACGCGGCGACGCAAACGGCCTGGTCGTCGATACCGTGCCTCGCGCCGGCCTTCACGCCGCGCAGACACCGCAATCCTTCCGCTTCGTCGACATTCTCGCCGCACATGAGAAAGCCGAAGCCGACGGCAAGGTTGATTTCACCGACGATGCGGCGATTGCGGAATGGTGCGGCCTGCCTGTGACATTGGTGACGGGCAGTGCGGACAACGTAAAACTGACGATCAAGAGGGATATTGCCATGGCCGATGAAAAGCTCAGTGCCGGGTTGCTGCCCGATGTGCGCACCGGCAATGGCTATGACGTGCATCAGCTGGAGCCGGGCGATGGCGTTACCCTTTGCGGCGTCTTCATTCCGCACGACCAGAAGCTGAAGGGGCATTCGGACGCCGATGTCGCCCTGCATGCCCTGACGGATGCCTTGCTTGCCACCTGCGGCGCCGGCGATATCGGCGATCATTTCCCGCCCTCCGATCCGCAATGGAAGGGCGCCCCTTCCCGTATCTTCATCGAGCACGCTGCAAAGATCGTGCGCGAGCGCGGCGGCACCATCATGAATGCGGATGTCTCGCTGATCGCCGAAGCTCCGAAAGTCGGGCCGCATCGCGACGTCATGCGCGCAAGACTATCGGAGTTTCTCGGCATCAGCATCGATCGCTGTTCGGTCAAGGCAACCACAAACGAGAAGATCGGCTTCGTCGGTCGCCGCGAAGGCATCGCGGCGATCGCGACGGCGACCGTCGTCTATCGCGGAGGCAAGGCATAATGCATTTTCCGGAGGAGATTCTCGCGCTCGCGCAAAAGATCGTCACAGACTTCACGGCCAGGGGCTGGATGGTCGCGACAGCCGAATCCTGCACCGGCGGATTGATCGCCGGCGCGCTGACAGAGATCCCCGGCTCCTCCGCCGTCGTCGATCGCGGTTTCGTCACCTACACCAATACCGCCAAGATGGAGATGCTCGGCGTGCAGGAGCAGACGCTGGCGCAGTTCGGTGCTGTCTCGAAGGAAACGGCGCTGCAGATGGTGCATGGCGCCCTCTTCCGCTCCCGGGCCGATTTCGCCGTGGCGGTAACGGGTATCGCCGGCCCTGGCGGCGGCTCCGCGGAAAAGCCGGTAGGCCTCGTCCACCTCGCCGCCAAGGCGCGCAGCGGCGGCCTCATCCATCACGAAATGCGCTATGGCGATATCGGCCGCGACAAGGTTCGGCTCGCCACCTTGAATACGGCGCTGGAGATGCTCGTCACGCTCGGTCAGTAACCGAGCGTAGCTTCAAGCATAGATCTTGCTCGCGCGTGTTTCGAAGGCATCCGTAAACATGCGGAAGGCCCGATCGAACATCGATCCCATCAGAGCGCCGAGAATGCGGCTCTTGAATTCGTAATCGATGAAGAAATCAATGACGCTGCCGCCATTGTCCGACGGCGTAAAGCGCCAGCGATTGTCGAGATATTTGAATGGACCGTCAATGTACTTGACGTCGATGGCGCGCTCCGCCTTGTTCAGCAGCACCTGCGTCGTGAAGGTCTCGCGGATCGCCTTGTAACCGACGGTCATGTCGGCAACGAGCAAGACCTTGCCGTCGCGCTCCTTGCGGCTGCGGACCGTGAGCGCCTCGCAAAGCGGCAGGAATTCCGGATAACGCTCCACATCGGCGACGAGGTCGAACATCTGATCGGGCGAATGGGGAACGGGGCGATGGGTTTCGAACTGAGGCATGAGCCGCAATTAAGCAGGACAGCCAAGAAGATCAAGAAGCTGACGCATTTCGCCGCGGGATTTCAGCTGCAAAACGGGGACATCCGGGCCATGCTGTGCTAGGCCTGCCAGAACCTTCGGCGCAAATTTCTGCTCCCAATCCCATATGTAGCGCAGAAACTCCCAATCGATGCGTTCGGGGCACCCTGGCGCCATATCGGGGCGCGACCGTCCCAGCCATCGCAACGCTCTCGATAAAGCGCCCCATATGCAGATCCAGCGCGGCATGCGCACCCAAAGCACGAGCTCGGTGCGCGGCAATCTGAGATCGAAGGTGGATGGCCCTGTTCCATCAATCAGCCAGCGATCCTCGGCGACCTTCGCTGCAATAAGAGCCCGTTCCTCGGTCTTGTCTCTTTTCACCCAGCCCGGCAGCCAGAAAAACTCCCGATCCATGGAGACATAGGGCAAATCCAGAAAAGCAACGATCTTCTGCGCCAATGTCGACTTGCCGCCGCCGGAACAGCCCATGACAAGGATACGATCGGCCGCCCTAAGATGGGCCGCGCCCTCGGCTATGCTGCTCAATTCCTGCATATGTCACCTCCGGCAACCGAATGAGCACAATAATTTGAATGTCTGGAAGCGACTATGCCGATTTCGCGAGCAAATCGAGCAATTCGCTCATTTGCCGGCGACTGGTCAATTGGAGGACAGGCACGTCAGGCCCATGCTGTGCGAGGCCGGCCAGAACTCTTGGCGTAAACTTCCCCTCGAATGTCCAGATGAAGCGCAAGAATTCCCAGTCAATCTTCTCGATGCAGCCTGGCGCCATTTCCGGGCGCGTGCGGCCCATCCATTTGATCCAGCGAGAGATCGCGCCCCAGATGCATAGCAGGCGGGGCATTCGAACCCAGATGACGAAATCCGTACACGGCAGGCGTATGTCGAATGTGGAGGGGTTGGTCCCGTCCATGATCCATCGCTCCCCCTGCACCTTGGCAGCGATGATGGCACGCTGCTCGAGCTTGTCGCGCTGAACCCAGCCCGGCAGCCACAAAACGTCGCGATCGATCGAGACATAGGTGAGGCCGAAACGGGCAGCTATCTTCTGCGACAGGGTCGATTTGCCGCCGCCGGAGCAGCCCATGACGAGGATTCGGTTCGCCCTGCGGATATGATCGGCCGCCGCTTCGGTATCGACGGCACGCAAAAGCGCCAGCGGCGCGATAGTCTGCTCCACGGTCCAGCTCCATGATCGAATCTTAAGCGCCGATACCGGTGACAAACGGCGGCGCGTTGCTTAGGCCGGGTCGATGACAAATGAATGACAGAACAAAAAAACCGCGGCACAATCGCCGCGGCTCGTTCGGATGACAGAATGTAATCCTGGTGCGCTTATTCGGCGGCCAGCAGCAGCTTCTTTTCGCGGGCAGCACGAAGCCGCTCGAAATCATCGCCGGCGTGATGCGACGAGCGCGTCAGCGGGCTCGAGGCGACCATCAGGAAGCCCTTGGTGTAAGCCACGGTCTCGTAGGACTTGAACTCTTCCGGCGTGACGAAGCTCATCACCTGATGGTGCTTGCGCGTCGGCTGCAGATACTGACCGATGGTGAGGAAGTCGACGTCGGCGGTGCGCAGGTCGTCCATCAACTGAAGCACTTCGTTGCGCTCCTCGCCGAGGCCGACCATGATGCCCGACTTGGTGAACATCGTGGGATCGAGTTCCTTGACCCGCTGCAGCAGACGAACGGAATGGAAATAACGCGCGCCGGGGCGAACCTTCAGGTAGTTGCCGGGCACGGTTTCCAGATTGTGATTGAAGACGTCGGGCTTTGCGGCAACGACGCGCTCCAGGGCGCCCGGCTTCTTCAGGAAGTCCGGCGTGAGGATCTCGATCGTCGTTGCCGGCGAAGCGGCGCGGATCGCCCAGATCACTTTCTCGAAGTGCTCGGCGCCGCCATCTTCCAGATCATCGCGGTCGACCGAGGTGATGACGACGTGGCTGAGGCCCATCTCCTTGACAGCCTTGGCGACATTCTCCGGCTCGGCCATGTCGAGCGCATTCGGCTTGCCGGTCGCGACGTTGCAGAAGGCGCAGGCGCGGGTACAGATCTCGCCCATGATCATGAAGGTGGCGTGCTTCTTGTCCCAGCACTCGCCGATATTCGGGCAGCCGGCCTCCTCGCAGACCGTGACGAGCTTGTGCTCCTTCACGATCGAGCGGGTTTCGGCGTAACCCTTCGATGTCGGCGCCTTCACACGGATCCAATCCGGCTTGCGCAGGACTTCCGTATCAGGCCGATGGGCCTTTTCCGGGTGTCGCACGCGCTTGGCGTCCGGGTTGATCGTGTCGAGAATGGTGACCATGAAACGTCTACTTTCCGCCGCTCAGATGCGGCCCTTCATCGCCGAGCGAATTTGGCGAGGAATATCAGAATACATGCACCGATGAAACCGGTGATGAAAAAGCCGAGCCGGCCGCCGGGTATGCCGACATGCAGGGCTGTCATGAGCCCCGCAGCGACCACCGAGCCGGCGATACCGAGGATGATGTTCAGGATGATCCCGTAGCGCGCGTCCATCAGCTTGCCCGCGAGCCAGCCCGCAAGACCGCCGATGATGATCAGACCCAACCAACCGACACTTTCCATCAAACCCTCGTTTCAGGCCTATTGCTGAGGTGCCCTAAGCGATCAATCTCGCCAACAACACCACGATGATCGCGCCGACCGTGGCATGGATGATCTCCACGACCAGCGCATTTTGAATGCCGAGCGAAATCCCAAAATAATGAAACAGGAAACCACCCACGAAAGCGCCGATCACGCCGCTCACCAGACAACTGATGAGCCCGCCTCCACCAACGATCAGGCTGGCGAGAAAACCCGCGACCAGCCCGATGAGAAGAAAGACGATCCAACCTTCCGTCGTGATAGACATGTTGATTTCCTTTCCTGTTTTCCACCCCCTGGATAAAGGGCATGGCAGGAAATTATCAAGCGTTCAGCACCCGGCCGTAGGCGTCCAGCACGGCTTCCTTCATCGTTTCCGAAACGGTCGGATGCGGGAAGATCGTGTGCATCAGTTCTTCTTCCGTCGTCTCCAGGTTCATCGCAACGACGAAGCCCTGGATGAGTTCGGTCACTTCGGCGCCGACCATATGCGCGCCGAGGAGCTCGCCGGTCTTCTTGTCGAATATGACCTTGCAGAGACCCTGATCTTCGCCGAGCGCAATCGCCTTGCCGTTGGCAACGAAGGAGAAACGGCCGACGCGGATGTCGCGGCCGAGTTCCTTGGCCTTGGCTTCAGTGAGGCCGACGGAAGCGACCTGCGGCTGGCAATAGGTGCAGCCCGGAACCTTGCTCTTGTCGGTCGGATGGACGTTCGGCAGGCCGGCGATCTTTTCGATGCAGACGACCCCTTCGTGCTCGGCCTTGTGCGCCAGCATCGGCGGGCCGGCGACGTCGCCGATCGCATAGATGCCAGGAACATTCGTCTTGCCGTAGCCGTCGATGACCACGCAGCCGCGATCGGTCTTCACGCCCAGTGCCTCAAGGCCGAGGTTCTCGATATTGCCCTGCACGCCGACGGCGGAGATCATGCGGTCGGCAACGATCTGCTGAACCTTGCCGTCTTCGGTTTCGACATGGGCGGTGATCGAATTGGCGGCCTTGTCGACCTTCGTGACCTTCGCCTTGGTGAAGATCTTCAGGCCGCGCTTCTCGAGCTGCTTGCGGGCGATACCGGAGATTTCGGCGTCTTCGACGGGCATGATGGTCGGCATGACTTCGACGACGGTGACATCGACGCCCATCGAGCGATAGAAGCTTGCGAATTCGATGCCGATAGCACCAGAGCCCATCACGAGCAGCGACTTCGGCAGGAAGTCCGGCTTCAGCGCTTCGAAATAGGTCCAGATCAGCTTGCCGTCCGGCTCGATGCCCGGCAGCGCACGCGGGCGGGCGCCGGTCGCGACGATGATGTGCTTGGCGGTATAAGTGCCTTCGCCCTTGACGTTCTTCGGCAACGGATGCTGCGGCTCGACGACGGGCTTCGTCGACTTGCCGACGACGATCTCGCCGGGCTTGGTGATCTTGGCTTCGCCCCAGATCACATCGACCTTGTTCTTCTTCATCAGGAAGCCGACGCCCTGGTTGAGGCGGGCGGAGACGCCGCGCGAGCGGGCGACCACTGCCTTCACATCCGCGCTCACCTTGCCTTCGAGAACGAGGCCGTAATCCTTCAGATGGTTGGAATGATCGAGAATTTCGGCTGAACGGAGCAGTGCCTTAGTGGGAATGCAGCCCCAGTTGAGGCAGATGCCGCCCAGGTGTTCGCGCTCGACGATCGCGGTCTTCAGGCCAAGCTGGCCGGCGCGCACGGCGGCGACATAACCGCCCGGACCGGAGCCGATGATAATGACGTCGTAATTCTCAGCCATGTGTTTCCTGCCTTATTGCTGGCGGCGGATCAGAGCCGGCGCCTTGAATTTATCAGAGACCGAGCATCATCCGCACGATCGGCTCGAGGCCGCGACCGAGCGCCCGGGTGTTTTCCGCATCGAGATGAACGCCATCGAGCGGCGTGGTGACGGCGACCGTATTGGCATCGAAAAAGCCGCATCCGAGTTCATCCGCCAGATCGCCATAGAGCGTCGGCAGCTTGGCCGATTCCTTGATTGCGCCGAGAAAGCTGGCCGCAAAGGCGGCATTGGCCGTCTCGGTGATTGCAGGCGGGGCGACGATGAGGATATCGGGCACCTCGTAGTCGAACCCCCAGGCATGATTGCGCACGAGCTGAACCAGCCGGCTGATACCCTGCAGAGCGGCGAAGGCCGAACCGGCGACAACCGGCTTCATGTCGTTGGTGCCGAGCATGATGATGACGAGATCGAGCGGATTGTGGCTCTGCAGAATCGTCGGCAAGATCCTCGCGCCGTTGCGATCGCAATCGGCGAGATGATCGTCGAAAGCGGTCGTGCGGCCGTTCAGCCCTTCCGGGATGATGCGTACCTGGTTGCCGAGCGCCTTTTGCAGCACGCTCGGCCACCGATCTTCATAGGCATGACGGCCGACCGTTTCGGCACTGTAGCCCCATGTCAGCGAGTCGCCATAACACAGAACAGTCTTGGTCATTCATGCCTCCGTGTCAGAACAAGGCTCAGACGAGCATCCCCATCGGATTTTCGATGTAGCCCTTGAAGGCCGCCAGAAGCTCGGCGCCGAGCGCACCATCGACGGCACGATGGTCGGTCGACAGCGTGACGGTCATCACGTTGGCAATCACCATTTCACCCTTCTTGACGATGACACGCTGCTCGCCCGCGCCGACGGCCAGGATGGTCGCATGCGGGGGGTTGACGACGGCGGCGAAGTTCTTGACGCCCATCATGCCCATGTTCGACACGGCAGTCGTACCGCCCTGGTACTCCTCAGGCTTCAGCTTGCGCTCCTTGGCGCGCTTGCCGTAGTCCTTCATCTCGTTGGAGATGGTCGAGAGCGTCTTCTGCTCGGCGCTGCGGATGATCGGCGTGATCAGGCCGCCCGGAATGGAGACGGCGACGCCGACATCGGCATGCTTGTGCTTGACCATGGCGCTGTCGGTCCAGGAGACGTTGGCATCCGGAACGTCGCGCAGCGCCAGCGCCAGGGCCTTGATGACCATGTCGTTGACCGAGAGCTTGTAGGCCGGAACACCATCCTTCGACTTCGGAGCGGAATCGTTGAGCTGCGTGCGGAGCGCCAGAAGCGCGTCGAGTTCGCAATCGACCGAAACGTAGAAGTGCGGGATCGTCTGCTTGGATTCCTGCAGGCGCTTGGCAATGGTCTTGCGCATGCCGTCATGCGGCACGAGCTCGTAGGAACCCTGCTCGAACAGCTTCAGAACAGCATCGTCGGACATGCCCTTCGGTGCGGCCGGAGCAGCAGCAGCGGCCGGCTGAGCGGCAGGTGCCGCTGCCGGAGCAGCCTTTGCGGTGCCGCCGGAAACCGCAGCTTCGACGTCCTTCTTGATGACACGGCCATGCGGGCCAGTGCCGGAAACCGCCGCCACATCGATGCCGGCTTCCTTGGCCAGACGGCGTGCAAGCGGCGAAGCGAAGGTGCGATGACCGTCGTTTGCTGCCGAAGCCGATGCAACGGGTGCAGGCGCAGGAGCCGAAACGCTTGCCGGAGCCGAAGCTGCCGCGGGAGCGGCTTCCGCCTTCGGAGCTTCCTTGGCGGCCGGAGCAGCACCGGCGCCAGCGCCGGAAGCTGCAGCCGCGACATCTTCGCCATCGGCAGCAAGCACGGCGATCAGGGCATTGACCTTCACGCCTTCGGTGCCGGCGGGAACGACGATCTTGGCGACCGTGCCCTCATCGACAGCCTCGACTTCCATCGTTGCCTTGTCAGTCTCGATCTCGGCGATGACATCGCCGGACTTGATCTTGTCGCCTTCCTTGACCAGCCACTTGGCGAGGTTGCCCTCTTCCATGGTCGGCGAGAGGGCAGGCATGGTGATGTTGATAGGCATCGATGAGCCCTCCCCTTACTTGTAGCAAACGGCCTTCACCGCATCGACCACTTCGGCGACGCTCGGGAGCGCCAGCTTTTCGAGGTTGGCGGCGTATGGCATGGGTACGTCCTTGCCAGCGATCGTCAGGATCGGCGCATCGAGATAGTCGAAGGCCTGCTGCATGACGCGGGTGGCGATTTCCGTGCCGACGGAGGACTGCGGGTAGCCTTCCTCGACGGTGACCAGGCGGCCGGTCTTCTTGACCGATTCGATGATCGTCGGAAGATCCATCGGGCGGATGGTGCGCAGGTCGATAAGTTCGACATCGATGCCCTGGGCTTCCAGCTCGGCGACGGCCTTGGTGGCATAGGTCATGCCGATGCCGAAGGAGACGACCGTGACGTCCTTGCCCGGACGGTGAATACGGGCCTTGCCGATCGGCAGAACGAAGTTATCAAGCTTCGGCACATCGAAGTGCTGACCGTAGAGGATTTCGTTCTCAAGGAAGATGACCGGGTTCGGATCGCGGATGGCAGCCTTGAGCAGGCCCTTGGCGTCGGCTGCCGTGTAAGGCATGACGACCTTGAGGCCCGGAATATGGCTATACCAAGCGGCGTAATCCTGGCTGTGCTGGGCGCCGACGCGGGCAGCAGCGCCATTCGGACCGCGGAACACGATCGGAGCGCCCATCTGGCCGCCGGACATGTAGAGCGTCTTGGCGGCGGAGTTGATGATCTGGTCGATCGCCTGCATGGCGAAGTTGAAGGTCATGAACTCGACGATCGGGCGAAGGCCGGCCATCGCAGCGCCGACGCCGATACCGGCAAAGCCATGCTCGGTGATCGGGGTGTCGATGACGCGGCGGTCGCCGAATTCCTGCAACAGCCCCTGGGTGACCTTGTAGGCGCCCTGGTATTCCGCGACTTCTTCACCCATGACGAAGACATCCGCGTTGGCGCGCATTTCTTCGGCCATTGCGTCGCGCAGTGCTTCACGCACTGTCATCGACACCATTTCCGTGCCGGCCGGAATTTCCGGATCGGCGGCGGCGGCAACCTTCGGCTGAGCCGGGACCGATGCGGCAGCCGGCGCCGGAGCGGCAGCTTCGGTCTTTGCCGGCTCGGCGGCAGGTGCAGCCTTGGCAGAGGAAATAGCGTCTGCGGATTCACCGTCCTGCAGCAGGATGGCGATCTTGGTATTGACCTTGACGCCTTCGGTGCCGGCGTCGATCAGCAACTTGCCGATCGTGCCCTCGTCGACGGCTTCCACTTCCATGGTGGCCTTGTCGGTTTCGATTTCGGCAATGACGTCACCGGAAACGACCTTGTCGCCTTCCTTCTTGAGCCATTTCGAAAGGGTACCCTCTTCCATCGTCGGAGAAAGGGCGGGCATGAGAATGTCGATGGGCATAGTGTCCCTCCCCGATTAGAGCAGAATGTCGGTGTAGAGCTCGGATGCATCCGGCTCCGGATCGTTCTGGGCAAAATCGGCGCTGTCGGCTACGATTTCGCGGACATCCTTGTCGATATCCTTCAGATCGTCTTCGGTCGCCCAGCCCTTTTCGATAAGGCGGGCACGAACCTGCTCGATCGGGTCATGCTCGGAGCGCATCTTCTGCACTTCGTCCTTGGAGCGGTACTTCGCCGGGTCGGACATGGAGTGACCACGGTAGCGGTAGGTCAGCATTTCCAGGATGATCGGGCCTTTGCCGGAACGGCAATGCGCAACGGCTTCGTCAGCCGCGGCCTTGACGGCGCGAACATCCATGCCGTCGACCTGGAGGCCGGGAATGCCGAAGGAGGCGCCGCGCTTGGAGAAATCGGCCTGCGCAGTGGCGCGAGCGGTCGACGTACCCATGGCGTAGCGGTTGTTTTCGATCACGAAGATAACCGGCAGCTTCCAGAGCTGCGCCATGTTGAAGCTTTCGTAGACCTGGCCCTGGTTGGCGGCGCCGTCACCGAAATAAGCAACGCTGACATTGTCGTTGCCGCGATACCAGTTGGCGAAACCAAGACCGGTGCCGAGCGAGACCTGAGCGCCGACGATGCCGTGACCGCCGTAGAAATTCTTTTCCTTGGAGAACATGTGCATGGAGCCGCCCTTCCCTCGGGAATAGCCGCCCTGGCGTCCGGTGAGCTCAGCCATGACGCCACGTGCGCTCATGCCGGTTGCCAGCATGTGGCCGTGGTCGCGATAACCGGTGATGACCTGGTCGCCATCCTTCAGCGCCAGCTGCATGCCGACGACGACTGCTTCCTGGCCGATATAAAGGTGACAGAAACCGCCGATGAAGCCCATGCCGTAAAGCTGGCCGGCCTTCTCTTCGAAACGGCGGATCAGGAGCATCTCACGATAAGCCTTGAGCTCCGCATCACGATCGAAATCTGCGATCGGGCCGCCATTGGTTTCCTTGGCAGGCCTTGATGCTGTCTTACGGCTGGAAACGGTCGCGTTTTTTCGCGGCGCCATACAACCCTCCCTGTGTGAGTAGCCTCGTTTTGTGGTGAGGCGTAACATAGGCAAGATTGTTCGCCACAGCAATGCTATAATTGCATGGCTCATATTCATTGCAAGCTATTGATATAACTCGCAAAAATTCGATTAACCGAAATTCGGTTAATTATGGCTATTTATTGAAGATGACGATCTCGTTCGCCTTGGAATAGGTCAGCTGATAGCGCGCATATTGGTCGAGCATATCCTTGTCCAGGGAACCATCGCTCAGCAAGGCAACCTCCTTTTCAAGGTGCTCGCGCTTGGCGACAAGATCAGCCAGCTCCTTGGCGCGATCGATGCGGCGCTGCTCAAAAACCTCGGTTGCCTTCAGGCCGTAATCGCCATGAATGCAATGATAACCGAAGTAGCTCACAAAAGCGATGGTGATGGCGGGAAGGATGAGACGGCCGAACCTTCTCTTCTTATGATACTTTGTCCACATACTCGCTCGAACGCTCTGGCTTTACGCGATCTCGGTTCAAGGCCAATGCAGCCCGCAACAAGATCACATCAAATCAAACACCTAAAGCTAATTTATCCGGCAGAGATTAACCGTCCGTTGACTCTAACTGCACGGCCCAACAAAAAACCGCGCCCGAAGGCGCGGTTCGATCTCAAAGACGACGATGGCCGCGGATCCAAAGAGATCCTGCGGGATATTATCAGCCGCGAAGGATGGAGCGGCCGGCATACTTTGCCTGCGGGCCAAGCGCTTCTTCGATACGGATGAGCTGGTTGTACTTGGCAAGGCGGTCGGAGCGCGACAGCGAGCCGGTCTTGATCTGACCGCAGTTGGTGGCAACGGCGAGATCGGCGATCGTGGAATCTTCCGTTTCGCCCGAGCGGTGCGACATGACAGCCGTGTAGTTGGCCTTGTGGGCGGTTTCGACGGCGTCGAGGGTCTCGGTCAGCGAGCCGATCTGGTTGACCTTGACGAGGATCGAGTTGGCAACGCCCATGCGGATACCGTCGCGCAGGCGAGCGGAGTTGGTGACGAACAGGTCGTCGCCGACGAGCTGGGTCTTCTTGCCGAACAGGTCGGTCAGCGTCTTCCAGCCTTCCCAGTCGTCTTCTGCCATGCCGTCTTCGATCGAAACGATCGGGTACTTGGCTGCGAGTTCTGCGAGGTACTCAGCCATGGCGCCGGATTCCAGCGTGCGGCCTTCGCCTTCGAGCACGTACTTGCCGTCCTTGAAGAACTCGGTCGAAGCGCAATCGAGGCCGAGAGCGATTTCTTCACCCGGCTTGTAGCCGGCCTTTTCGATGGACTTCATGATGAAGTCGAGAGCAGCCGGAGCGCTGGAGAGGCCTGGTGCGAAACCGCCTTCGTCACCAACGTTGGTGTTATGGCCCTGCGAAGCCAGTTCCTTCTTCAGAACGTGGAAGATTTCCGAGCCCATGCGAACGGCGTCGCGGATGGATTCTGCACCAACCGGCAGGATCATGAATTCCTGGAAGTCGATCGGGTTGTCGGCATGGGCGCCGCCGTTGATGATGTTCATCATCGGGACCGGCAGCAGGCGGGCATGAGCGCCGCCGATATAGCGGTAGAGCGGCAGGTTGGCGCTCTGGGCAGCGGCCTTGGCAACGGCAAGCGAGACGCCGAGGATGGCGTTTGCACCGAGGCGGGATTTGTTCGGCGTGCCGTCGAGTTCGATCATGATGTTGTCGAGCTGGATCTGGTTCTCGGCATCCATGCCGCCGATCGCGTCGAAGATTTCCGAATTGACGGCTTCGACGGCCTTCTCGACACCCTTGCCATGGTAGCGCTTGCCGCCATCGCGAAGCTCGACGGCTTCATGCGCGCCGGTCGATGCACCCGACGGAACCGCCGCGCGGCCCATGCTGCCATCTTCGAGGTAGACATCGACTTCGACAGTCGGATTGCCACGGCTGTCGAGAATCTCGCGGGCGATAATGTCGGTGATTGCGGTCATGATAGCTTCCTGCTCGCTGGTTTATAAATCGATTTAAATCGTCTTAATCGAAGGCGCGGAAATTACAATGGCGATCCGCGCCGCGATTTCGCACTCCTTCAGGCCCGTAACGCAAATTCATGTCAGCCTGTTGAATGCTGGCTACGTTTCAGGCCTTGGCGATGGCGTCGAAGGCCAACAGCTTCTCCAGAAGCCGCGGCATATCCTTCAGATAGACCATATTCGGGCCATCCGACGGTGCATTATCTGGATCCTCATGCGTCTCGACGAACACGCCGGCAACGCCGACGGCGACGGCCGCGCGCGCCAGCGTCTCGACGAATCGGCGATCACCGCCGGTGGAGCCGCCCTGCCCGCCGGGCTGCTGCACCGAGTGGGTCGCATCGAAAATAACCGGCGCGCCCATCGCCGCCATGATCGGCAGCGCGCGCATGTCGGAAACAAGCGTGTTGTAACCAAAGGAAGCGCCGCGTTCGCACAGAAGAATATTCGGATTGCCGCTCTCGTTCAGCTTGGCCAGCACGTTCTTCATATCCCAGGGGGCGAGGAACTGACCCTTCTTGACGTTGACCACGCGGCCAGTCTTGGCCGCGGCAACCAAAAGGTCGGTCTGGCGCGACAGGAAGGCTGGGATCTGCAGGATATCGACCGTCTTGGCGACGATCGCGCACTGCTCTTCCGTATGAATGTCGGTCAGGACCGGAAAGCCGTATTCCTTCTTCAAGTCGGCAAAAATCTCCAATCCTTTTTCTATTCCAAGACCTCGACCGGCTTTCAGCGAGGTGCGGTTAGCTTTGTCATAAGACGACTTGTAAACAAGTCCGATGCCGAGCTTGCCGCAAAGCTCCTTTAGGACGCCGGCAACCATGAACGCATGGTCGCGGCTTTCCATTGCACATGGGCCGGCGATCAGCGACAGCTTGGCAGTGTTGGAAAAGAGGACCTTGGAGGCACCCTCGCCGACGGTGACTTCGGAATTTGTGCTCATGCTATCTCCTCGAAGGCGAACAACGCGCCCTCACCGGGCGCCAGTCTCGCCAATATACGATTGTTCTTACGCGTATAGGTGACGCCGTTAGCAGTGAAATGCGACGATGTCACGGAAAGATCGCGCGTTTTAAAAAGGATTGCCCGCGCACGCAGGCCCGGATCGTTGCCGCGAACAGGCAGATCATAAAAAGCCTCCATTCCCTCCGGCGTCAAAATCTCCAGATCGGCATTGGCAGCCCTGATCGTCAGGCCAAAGGAATGCGTCATGATCTGCGGGCCGCCGACAACCTCTTCGAAGAAGCTGCGATACACCGCAGGCTTCAGTGCGCTGAGCGCCACCCGTGCGATGCCGGTCACGCCGTTCTCGTGACGCTCGAGCACGCTGCGGTCGGCGGGCAAGGCATTGATGCGCTGACAGCAGAAGGCGAGAAAATCCGGCGCGCGCAGATCGGCGGCGAAGGCAAGACGAAAGCCGGCCATGGTTTCCGTTCCGTCCGGCATCTTCATGGGACGGGAGAAATCCAGCATCTGCCCCGCCGAAATCGCAGCCGCTTTGAAACGCCCGTCATCAGCCACCGCATCATCCGTGCCGAACACCACGGCCGAGAAGCCATCCTCTCCGACCCGGAAGCGATAAGCCTGGTCGCGCGCAACGAAAACATTGCCGTCCACGATGCTCTTCTCGCACTGCTCCGGAGATGCCACGCCCAGAGGTTCGAGATAGGTTTTGTCCGCAAGGAAAACGCAGGCATTCTGTGTGCCAAAGGGATGGCGCGCATCCGGAGCCACCGTGAAACCGAGCTTGCCGAGGCGTTCGCGCGCCAGAGCGATATTGACGGTCGGCAGTACGAGATGATCCAGCGGATGCGGGGACGAAATCATGGTTCCTCCTGTTTGCCTGCGGCAACAGATTTGCGCCCATCCCTCGCGCAATTCAAGATGGAAGCACGGAGCGCCCAAAGCACACGACATGAACCGAACGCAATCTCGCAAACGTGATTGCTGATTCTCTCCCATAGCCGGCTTATTCGGTGACCCACCACATTCATCCAAGTCTTGAGCACACCGGCCGAACGACAAAGCCCTGGAAGCGGGCAGAGCGGCATTTCCCATATTTTTCGTTGGGTTAGCGCAGACATAGTGCCGCGATGCTCCGAGCCTATCCATTCGCAAATGGTAATTATTTAACTGGCCCAACAAGGCTTTACCGAAATTTAAGTACTTGCGGAACACATATGGAACATATAGTGTCCGTTCTGGATTTGTTTCACAGCTTTTCTTGATTCTGGGGTTCCAAGACGATGTTGACGCGCAAGCAGCAGGAACTGCTTCTCTTCATTCACGAACGCATGAAGGAATCCGGTGTGCCGCCATCTTTCGACGAGATGAAGGACGCACTGGATCTGGCATCCAAATCCGGCATTCACCGCCTGATCACGGCGCTGGAGGAGCGAGGCTTCATCCGCCGGCTGCCGAACCGGGCCAGAGCGCTCGAAGTCATCAAGCTTCCCGATGCCTATAATCCCAGCCTGCAGCCGCGCCGTGGCTTTTCGCCCAGCGTCATCGAGGGCAGCCTCGGCAAGCCGCAGCCTGTTGCCCCACCGGCTCCGCCGAAGGTGGCAAATGATGATCACAATGGCTCGGCGTCCGTGCCGGTGATGGGCCGCATCGCCGCCGGCGTTCCGATCTCAGCCATCCAGAACAATACGCACGATATCACTGTACCCGCTGACATGCTCGGCTCTGGCGAGCATTATGCGCTTGAAGTTCGGGGGGATTCGATGATCGATGCCGGAATTTTCGACGGCGATACGGTCATCATCCGCAATTCGACGACCGCCAATCCCGGCGACATCGTTGTCGCGCTTGTCGACGATGAAGAAGCAACACTGAAGCGCTTCCGCCGCAAGGGTGCCTCGATCGCACTGGAAGCCGCCAATCCTGCCTATGAAACCCGCATCTTCGGACCGGATCGCGTCAAGGTCCAGGGCAAGCTCGTCGGCCTCATTCGTCGCTATCACTGACCGGCGAATTGTCAGCGGCTGGCGACACCCGCGCAAGTGGCACGTCGAATTTACCGGTGCGCCAATCATAGGTTCGATGCCTGGTCCATGGCCGCTGCGGATTTTCGAATGCAGCGGAGATAATGGGTTTATCGGCGGTAAGCGCCATCTCGATAGATCCGGTTTTGCGCAATGTCGCACCGGTTATGAGCATCGCTCCGGAGCGGCAATGATCCAGTCGCAATCGAATTGGCGTTACGACGATGTTCGCCGTATCACAGGCTGAGGGCAGATAGGCTGCGTTCTCGATCGTGACCAATATCGCGCCATTTTCGAGCATGGCTGCACACCATGCTCCTTTCTGGCAGGCAAAACTGCCCTGCATAGTGCGATCCAGGGCTTCCTCCATTGCCTTGCGGACGGCCTTCTGTTCTTCACCGTTCAATCGCTTATGCCGATCCGTCTTACTGATCTGTGGAAGCCGGCTATCGGCAGGAAGCATGGTCGGCGGCTGATGCTCGGCTGCAACCAATGCCTTTTGCCATTGTTCGAAAATGAAGGCCTGTGGTCTCTCGCGATTGGTGGCTAATATATCGTCCTGGCGCAACGCGACCAGGACGCCATCTTCGGAAATCATCAGGTCGGGTTTCGGTACGCCAGATCCGAATGCTGCCAAGCCCACGGAGGAGAGCAATAATAACAGACCCAGATGGCGCAGCCGGGTCCGCAAGATGCTCATGATCAGGAAACCGACAATGAATGTCGGCATCAGCCAGGCTGGTTGGCGGCCGAAGGTAATGTCGCCTCCCCAACCGGCGACGGTTCTTGCAATCACGATGACGAGCTCA
Organism: Martinezella hainanensis; assembly: GCF_900094555.1. GTDB lineage: Bacteria > Pseudomonadota > Alphaproteobacteria > Rhizobiales > Rhizobiaceae > Rhizobium > Rhizobium hainanense. Next base: position 750,661 of record NZ_FMAC01000002.1, on the reverse strand, counting down.
AGCCCCTCTCCGGTGACTTTCCAGAAAGGTCCGTCCAAGCCGAAAGGCATGAGCAGCATCGCCGCCATGCCGAACGGCATGACGATGAAGGAGACCACCGGCATGGCGGCAAGATTCGCCGCAAGGCCATATGTCGCCAGCCGGTGAAAATGCTCGATCGAGAAGATGGCCGTCGACGCGCCGCCGATGAATGAAGTCGACATCACGCCTGCAAAGAAACGCGTGGCGAACAATAACGGACTTAACAGACGAACGCGCGACAGAATGCTTTCGCGATGCCGCCGCCGCTTCCACAGCGAATAACCCGACACCAGTGCCAGCGTCGCCGCATAGGACATCTGGAAGCTCGGGCCGAGCACTTGCGACGGCGATAGAACAAGAATGATGATAGCTGAAAGTGCGACGTTGCGCAGACTGATCGATGGCCGATCGAATAGCACGGCCACCAGCATGATCGCCATCATGATGAAGGCACGCTCAGCGGACACGCCAAAGCCAGAGATGAGGTAATAGGCCGTTACAGTGAGAAGCGCGCCGAAGGCTGCGAATTTCTTGGTTGGCCAAGCCTGCGCGACACCGGGAAAGAGGCTGAACAAATAGCGTAGGCCAACATAGAAAATGCCGGCCGACAGCGCCATGTTCAGGCCGGAAATCGCAATAATATGGGTCAGGCCGGCAATTCTCAGCGCCTCGGTCGTATCCTTGGAGATGGCACGTCTCTCATCGGTGACAAGTGCTGCAGCAAAAGCGCCGGTATCTCCCGGCAGGGTTTGCCTGATCCTGTCACCTATGCTGTTGCGCAGGCTGGCAAGCCAAATATCGGCCGCATCCATCAGAGAGCCGGCGACATTATCACTGGCCGGGGACAATAGTTTCGGCGTTCCGTAGGCAAAGCCATTCGCGCCGATGCCATTGAAATAGGAACTGAAGGCGAAATCGTTGAGGCCAAGCAAGGCCGGCCCGGCGGGAGGCGTCAAGCGCGCCCTGCCCTGAACACGATCACCGAGATCGAACGGTTCCGCCTGCTTGCGCACGAAGATCGTAACCCGTCGTGGCGCGCGGTGAATGGAAGGCTTTTCCGTTGCCTCGACACGGACGACATAGCGCCAGCGTCCATTGTCATAGGATTCCCGTCGCTCGATCTGACCGGTCACGGTCGTCGTCACGGCCGAATCGAGCATGACAGTGGAAACTCGCCAGCTTTCGCATTGCGCCAACGCCATGCCCAGACAAAGGAGCATGCCGGCGAAAAGCACGTGGCGAAGCAGCCGGCCCGCCTCCCGCATGAGCGCAAAGCCACTGGAGAAGACCAATAAACCTGCAAGAACGGCCTGTGGAGGCGGATCGCTGCCGGCCTTGAACCAGAAAATCGCACCAAGACCCATGTAGATCGGCGCGAGCAGGATTGCGCGACCATGGGCCGCCTCCTCTTCGATCAGTCCAAAGGTGCCGAGCCGAATGCGACTTAATATCCGCAGCAGCCGAGATGTCAGCCGCGTCTGATCCTGCGTCCGTTCCCATCGCTGCGCTTCGGCGGAGAAGGCAATCGTGGCAATAACAGGGCGAGGCTGCGAGGGCGCAGCAACATCCCCACCATCCTTCTGCTGCTCGGATGCCTCCAAATTAGGCACTCACGGTCGCCCCCACGCAAAACTACAGCTTTCGCGCGATTTTTGCCGTCAGCAGGCAATGAATTCAACCAAAATCGGCGCAAGCAGGCTCAATTGGGCCGGTTTCCCCGCGTAGCATAAGTAGAGACGCTTCTGCAGTGCCCAAAAGTTGATACTGCATTGCACAATTCAGCGTTAGGATAACTTGGCATTAGGCTCTGGATCATATAGCTAGTCGGTAGTCGCTTAACCTTTTGGCGCTTTTTATGGCGTCAATCCCGCCAAATCTTGGAGGATCAGCATGACGGAACAAAGCGCGAAACTAACTTGGGGTGAAAAGACGGTGGACTTGCCGGTCAAGACCGGAACCATCGGCCCGAGTGTCATTGATATTGGTGCCCTTTATAAGAACACCTCCACTTTCACTTACGATCCTGGCTTCACCTCCACCGCGTCGTGCGAGTCGAGCATTACCTATATCGATGGCGACGAAGGCGTTCTGCTGCATCGCGGCTATCCGATCGATCAGCTGGCCGAACACGGCGATTTCCTCGAAGTTTGCTACCTCCTTCTTTACGGCGAACTGCCGACGGCGGCACAGAAGAAGGACTTCGATTATCGCGTGACCCACCACACGATGGTGCATGAGCAGATGTCGCGCTTCTTCACCGGCTTCCGCCGTGACGCGCATCCGATGGCTGTCATGTGCGGCTGTGTCGGCGCACTCTCCGCCTTCTATCACGACTCGACCGACATCACCGATCCGCACCAGCGCATGGTCGCAAGCCTGCGCATGATCGCCAAGATGCCGACGCTCGCCGCCATGGCCTATAAGTACCATATCGGCCAGCCCTTCGTTTACCCGAAGAACGATCTCGATTATGCGTCGAACTTCCTGCGCATGTGCTTTGCCGTTCCGTGCGAAGAATATGTCGTCAATCCGGTGCTCGCCCGCGCCATGGACCGCATCTTCATCCTGCATGCCGATCACGAGCAGAATGCCTCGACCTCGACGGTTCGCCTGGCTGGCTCTTCCGGCGCCAATCCGTTTGCCTGTATCGCAGCAGGCATCGCCTGCCTCTGGGGACCGGCTCACGGCGGCGCCAACGAAGCGGCGCTGAACATGCTGAACGAAATCGGCACGGTCGATCGCATTCCGGAATTCATCGCCCGCGCCAAGGACAAGAACGATCCGTTCCGCCTGATGGGCTTCGGTCACCGTGTCTACAAGAACTACGATCCGCGCGCCAAGATCATGCAGAAGACCGCGCACGAAGTTCTCGGCGAACTCGGCATCAAGGACGATCCGTTGCTCGACATCGCGATCGAACTCGAGCGTATCGCTCTGACCGATGAGTATTTCATCGAGAAGAAGCTATACCCGAACGTCGACTTCTACTCCGGCATCACGCTGAAGGCTCTCGGCTTCCCCACGACCATGTTTACCGTTCTGTTCGCTCTTGCCCGCACCGTCGGCTGGATCGCTCAGTGGAACGAGATGATCGAGGATCCGCATCAGCGCATCGGCCGCCCGCGTCAGCTCTACACCGGCGCTCCGCTGCGCGAATACGTGCCTGTTTCCAAGCGCTAAGCTTCGGTAATGAAACAAAAAACCGGTCAGAGATGACCGGTTTTTTTATGGGATAGAACGTCCAGAACAATCTGCGCCGCCTTGTCACCGGGCGGCTCCTCGGTCTGCATTCGCTCCCAGACGAGATCGTAGCCCGCCAGCATCGCCGCACGCTCCGGCGTCTCACTCGACAGTCGCTCCATATAGCGAGCCAATATGCCCGGCCGCAGAACGTCATTGATGAGCTCAGGCAGAACCGCGTAATCGGCAATCAGGTTTGGCAGAGCTGCCGTCCATATTTTGATGCGCGACAGCACGAACTTCGCCAGCCACTCGGTCTTGTAGGTCGAGACCACGGGAACGCCGGCAAGCCCCAGCTCCAGAATAACCGTGCCGGAGGCCGCCATGGCAGCATCCGCCTGCGCGAATGCGCTCCATTTGGCATCCTGGCCGACAAAGATATGCGGCTTGACCTGCCAATTAGCCGTCAAAGAACGAACCAATGCCTCCTGCCGCGGCACCGTCGGCAGGAGAAGACGAACATTATCATTTCGCCGACTAAGCTCTTCGGTAGCCCGCTCAAAAACCAGAAGGAGTTGCTTGATTTCCGACGCACGCGATCCGGGCAGAAGCAGGATCGTCTTCTGCGCATCAGGGCCTGCCAGTCCTCGCAAGGCACGCTGGCGGCGGGTCTCCACAAGATTGACGTCGACCGTCAGACGGTGACCGACATAGGTGGTTGCCGGACCGCCCAGGCGCTCCATGGCGGCAGGCTCGAAGGGCAAGACGGCCAGCACATGATCGACATAGGCGAGCATCTGCTGCGCGCGATATTCCTTCCACGCCCAGACACTGGGGCAGACGTAATTAACGATCGGCAGATTGGGCAGAGCCTTGCGCACACGCTTGGCAACGCGATGGGTGAAATCGGGGCTGTCGATGATCAGAAGCACGTCGGGCTTTGCGGCAATGATCGCATCGGCCGTCTGCCGGATGCGGGCCAGCAATTTCGGCAGCCGCTTGATGACCTGAATGAATCCCATGATCGAGAGTTCGGAATAATCGAAGAGCGAGCGCAGGCCCTGCGCTTCCAGCGCCTCGCCACCAACGCCCACCAGTTCGATCGGGCCATCGTGGCGCCGCTTCAGGGCCGCGACCAGATCGCCGCCCAGCAGATCGCCGGAAACCTCTCCGGCAACGACTGCTAGCTTCAACGGCGCGCTACTCACATAAAGCCCTCCGCGCTCAGACCGCGATCAATACCACAGACAAAAATGCCGGCTTCGTCAGCGGCGGCGATCACCGCTTGCCGGTCGAGGATCAGCGCCCTGCCGGCTTCGACGGCGACACCGGCCAGTCCTGCCTTCTTGGCGTTTAGAACCGTGGAAACGCCGATCGACGGCAAATCGGCCCGGACATCCTGCTGCGGCTTGCAGAGCTTGACGAGCACGCCGCGCCGGCGCGTGGAAATACGCCCGGCCGCGCGCAGTTCGGCAACCCGCTCAATCATCTTGTCCGTGCCTTCGGCGCCTTCGAGCGCGACGACGCGACCGCCGACACTGACTGCGCCCTGCCCCACATCGAGAAGTCCCAGCGCATCCGCAGCCTTGGCACCCTGCGCAATGTCGCGCAAATCCTCTTCCGCCGGCGCGATTTCCCCCAGTGGGCCTGTCGTTGCCAAAAGATCGGGCGCGATTTCATGCGCGCCCACGACGCGAACGCCGCCAGCCTCGATCAGGCGAATGACCATCTGCAGGACGGCATTGTCGCCGCCCGAAAGAAGTGTGCGGATCGTCGAGGGCAAGTCCCTGATGACGCGCCAGGTCGGATGCACCTGCCGCCAAGAGGGGCGCCGCGCCACACCGCCCGACATGACGACGCGATCGACGCCGTGACGACGGAACATCGCCTCGAGGCCAGCAAAATTTCCGACGCCAAGATTGGCGTGATCGAAGGCGGACCAATCGCGGTCCGCCTCGTCGGTCAAAGCGATGATCACGGGATTTTCACCGGCCTGCCGGGCAGCATCTGCGACATAGACAGGCAAAAGGCCACTGCCTGCGATGATCGCCAGCCTGCCCTTGTCGTTCTGGCCGGCCGAAACCACCCTCAGGCCTTGCCGCGGTTGGGCGACGACAATGCGCGATCGCTATCGGCAGCGATGAAATCGAGGATCTCCATCGCTTCCCTGCAGTCGGCATATTCGTCACGGATGGCGGCGGCATTATCGCGAACCGAACCTTCGGTCTCGAAGATGCTCTTGTAAGCGCGGCGAACCCGATGAATGACAGCGCGGTCGATGCCCGCGCGCGTCATGCCGACGATATTCAGCCCGGAGAGCACGCCCGGATTGCCGTTCAGCATGCCATAGGGAATGACATCGTAACTCGCGGCCGTGAGACCACCGATAAAAGCCTGTCGACCAATGCGGGTAAACTGATGCACCGCACAGCCACCGCCAAGAATGGCGCGGTCCTCGATGGTGACATGTCCAGCCAGCATGACGTTGTTCGACATGATCACGTTGTTGCCCACACGGCAGTCGTGAGCGACATGCGAATTGGCAAGGAACAGGTTGTTGTTGCCGATAATCGTCTTGCCGCCGTAATCGGCCGTGCCGGTGTTGATCGTCACGCCCTCGCGGATTGTGCAATTCTCGCCGACATCAAGTGTCGTTTCCTCGCCGTGATGATGAACGCTCTGCGGATCACCGCCAACGACGGCCATCGGAAAGATCTTCGTTCCCTTGCCGATCGTCGTACGACCCGTCACGACAGCATTGTTGAGCAACTGAATATCGTCATGCAGCACAACTTTGGGACCGACATAGCAGAACGGGCCGACAACAACATTCTCGCCGACGACCGCGCCGTCTTCGACAACCGCCAGCTTATGGATGCGGGCGCTCTTTGCGATGCTGCTCATGCCTGTTCCTGATCCTTCCGTACGATCATTGCACCGATATCGGCCTCGGCGACCAGGGAACCGTCGACCTTGGCATCACAATGGAACTTCCAGATTGTGCCGCGCTGCTTCTGCTTGACGACATGGAATTCGACGCGGTCGCCAGGAACAACCGGCCTGCGGAAGCGGGCGTTATCGATCGTCATGAAATAGACGAGATTGCCGCCGATGCCATCCTTGCGGGCGCAGATCGCACCGGCGGTCTGAGCCATCCCTTCGATGAGCAGCACACCCGGCATGATCGGCGATTCCGGAAAATGCCCGGTGAATTGCGGCTCATTGGCCGTCACATTCTTGATGCCGATCGCGGAATTGTCGCTATCGATCTCGATGATCTTGTCGACCATCAGGAAGGGATAGCGATGCGGCAACAGCTTCATAATTTCCAGAACGTCGGCCGACGACAACGACGCCTTGGCTTCCTCAGTCATGCTCCGCACTCCCGTCTTTCTTTTCCCTGGCTCCTGACCGCTTCGCGATCTCCGCCGATTCCCTTAGAAAATCCCATAGAGGCCGCGCTGGAAGGCCCGCATAGCGCTCTCCCGCCGGAATACTGTTCATCACGCCGCTCTTGGCACCGATCTGCACGCCGTCGCCGATGTGGATGTGGCCGTTGAGGCCTGCCTGGCCGCCGATCTGGACACCATCTCCGATCACCGTGCTGCCGGCGATACCAACCTGGCTGACGATAGCACAATGCCGACCGATGCGGACGTTATGTCCGATCTGAACCTGATTGTCGATCTTCGTGCCCTCACCGATCACGGTATCATCCATGGTGCCGCGATCGATCGTCGTATTGGCGCCGATCTCGACATTGTCCTGGATGATGACGCGGCCGATCTGCACGATCTTGACCATGCCGCGCGGCCCCGGCGCATAGCCGAAACCGTCCTGGCCGATGCGCGCACCATTATGGACGATCACGCCATTGCCGAGATAGGCGCAGAGCACGCTCGCGCCACCACCAATATTGCAATTGCGGCCGATCTTGACACCCGGCCCGATAAGGGCATTGGCGCCGATATAGGTCCCCTCACCGATCTCGGCACCTGCGCCGATAACCGCACCAGGTTCGATGCCGATATTGGCTTCGAGCTTTGCGGTGGGATCGATAGTGGCGGCCGGCGAGATTGCTCCGAGATTCGAGGTAAATGCCACCGGTCGCGTGGCCTCCGGATGCAGCAACCCACCGACGATGGCGAAATCCGTATGCGGCTTTTTCGACAAAAGCACCGGAATATGATCGGGAACGAAAGATTTCAGCGCCGGCAGGCAGATAATGGCCGAAGCCTTGCAGGTCTCCAGCTCAGCGCGATTCTTCCGGGAAAGGATATAGCAAATATCACCTTCGCCTGCCCGATACACGGGGGCGATAGACCTGATGACGACCTCCGAAGAGGCCGTATCAGCCAGTTCCGCCCCAAGATGTTCAGCCAGTTGTTTCAAGCTGACGCCACCATGGGGCGGGAAAAAACCAGTATGTTCCATAAGCACCAGCTCCAGAAGGGTGTTCAAGCCCGCAGTTCTGGACTGCCGATATCAGAACTGGTTGGCGATGCCAAACCGGAAATTCTCGACCTTGTCGTAATCTTCCTTCAGGACCGGTACGGCATAGTCGACGCGGATGACGCCGAACGGCGACGACCAGATCAGACCTGCACCAAGCGATGCACGGATCGAATTGTCGTTGTGAAGCGTATCGCCGAAGAGATTCGCCTTGTTGCCGTAGAGCGTGCCTGCGTCAGCGAAGGCTGCAATACGCAGGCCGATATCCTGGGGAACACCCGGCATCGGCATGCTCGCTTCAGCCGAAGCGGTGAAGTAGGTCGTACCACCAAGCGGATCGCCATGCGACGAACGCGGACCGATACCTGCATTCTCGAAGCCGCGGATTTCACGGCCGCCGAGCGTGAATTGATCGAAGACGTTCAGCTTGCCATTCGTCGGCATCACATAGCCGGCACCCACCGTCAGCGAGCCGATGATATCGGCTTCGTCGCTGATCATCTGGTAGTAACGAGCCTTGCCGCTCAGCTTATAGAAGTCGGAGTCGCCGCCGAGACCTGCAAATTCATGCGTGAACTTGGCGATGATACCCTCACGCGGAAGGTTCTGATCGTCCAGCGTGTTGTAGGTGAAGGTCTGCGAAACCGTCGACTGTACCCACGGGCCGTTCTCTACGAGGTTGAGATACGGAGCCGAAAGATTGTTCTGCCAATCGTTCGTGCCATCGTAGGTCAGGCGCTTGTAGTTGTAGCGCAGGGTTGTCGCCAGGTTCTCGGTGATCGGCGCGGTGACGCGCAGCGAGAAACCTTCTTCCGAATAGTCGTAGTAATCGTCGCTCGACGTCTGGTTCTTGAAGATATCGAAACCGGCAGCCAGACGATAACCGAGGAAATAAGGCTCGGTGAACGAGATGTTGTAGGTACGATTGCCTTCCGTACCGGCGCCTGCGGCGAGACGGATGTACTGACCGCGGCCCAGGAAGTTCTTTTCTTCAACCGAAGCTTCGAGAAGCAGGCCGCCGTTGTTGCCGACAGCGTAACCGGCTCCGATACCGAAGGAGCCTGTCGGCTGGTCTTCGACGTTGACGATGACGATGACGCGATCCGGAGCACTGCCCTGAGCCGTCGAGATATCGACCTTGGTGAAGTAGCCGAGCGCATCGAGGCGACGCTTGGCGCGCGTGATCATTTCCTGGTTGAAGGCATCGCCTTCGTTCAGGTCGAACTCGCGGCGGATGACGTAATCGCGCGTGCGGGTGTTGCCGCGGATTTCAATACGCTCGACATAGGCGCGCTCGCCCTGGTCGACCAGATATTCGATACCGATGGTGTGACCGGACAGATCGCGGTTGCCGCGCGGCGTGATGCGGGCGAATGGATAGCCGGCAGCCGCAACACGCTTGGAAATGTTCTCGATCGAAGTCTGGATATCCTTGGCGCTGTAGACATCGCCCTTGTGGGTGATGACAAGGCCCTTCAGTTCGTCGGCATTGACGCCTTCGACGGTCGAGATGACGTTGACATCGCCGTAGGTATAACGCGGACCTTCATCGACATTGAAGTTCAGCGTGTATTCGTTGTTCTGCTCGTTCAGCGTCGCATCGGCGCTGACGACGCGGAAGTCGGCATAACCATGGTTATAGTAGAACTGACGCAGCTGATCCTGGTCGCCCTGCAGGCGCTCGGGGCTATAGACGTCCTTGCGCGTCAGGAACGACAGGAAGTTGCTCTTCTTCGTGCTGATGACCGAAGCAAGGCGACCACTGCCATAGGCCTGGTTACCCGAGAAATTGATCTTGTCGATCTTGGTGCGATCGCCCTCGTTGATGACGAAAGCCACGTTCAGGCGGCCCGGCGCGACCTCGGCGGTCTGCGTCGTTACCTGCACATCGTTACGACCGATGGATGCATAGGCATCCTTGATGGTCTTGACGTCAGCCTGGATGGTCGCCTCGTTATACGGGCCTGCCGCATGGGTCTGGACGATCCCCTGCAGCTTGTCATCCTTGATCTTTCGGTTGCCGTTGAAGACCACGGCGTTGATGAGCTTGTTTTCGCTGACCGATACGACCAGCGTGCTGCCCGAAACGGTGATGTGGACATCGGAGAAATATCCGGTGGCATAAAGCTGCTTCACCGAAGCGTCGATGTCACTGGGGGAGAAGCTCTTACCGGGCTTAATAGTGATATTGTCCCGGACAGCCGTCTCACCGACACGCCCAGCCCCGCGAACGTCAACCCGCTGAATAACAGCTGCTTCCGCGACTGAAACAGAGGCAAGGGTGATCACACCAGCGCCCGACGCAACAACACCTGCAGACAGCGCTACCGCCGACACTGCGTTCAAAAATTTTGAACCAGCCTTCATTTCACTTCTTACCTTTTTTCAATCGTCCCCAGCCCCGAGCGAACCCGATTCCGGCCACGTGTGTCGTTTTACCCGCTTTTGACATACAAGCAAGGGAGCACGTTAATTTCTGTTTACTTCATTTCAAAGCGTGGCCCATTCGCCACTACGGCTTTGAAACATCGTAAATAAATCGTAATTTTCCTCTCGTCGCCCCACTAGCCTATTCTGGAACTAATATCGTTCCAGGTCGCAAACACCATGAGCGAGAGCACCATCGCAAATCCAATCCGGAAAGCGATATCCTGTGCTCGTGCACCCAGGGGTTTTCCCCGTACGGCTTCAATCGCATAGAACATCAGATGCCCGCCATCAAGTACCGGGACCGGCATCAAATTTAATAACCCTATTGAAACAGAAAGTATGGCGGCGAATTGGAGCACCGCAGCAAAACCCAAGGTTGCCATTTGTCCGGATAGCTGCGCAACCCGAATCGGCCCGCCGAGCTGATCGGCCTTCATGTATCCGCCGATGACGTTGCCGATATATTCGAAGGTGCCGGAAACGATGCTGCCGGTCTGCTTCACGCCTTCGGTAAGCGCCTGCAGCGGCCCGTAGACCTCGTAACGCAGCCTGATCGGCTTCTGACCATCGCCGATACCGATCGTGGCAATCTCCGTCCTTGCGCCGAAGACATCGGTCTCCTCCGACTTTCTCGGCGTCACCGTCACGTCGCGCGTCTGGCCGGTACGCTCGATCGACAGCGCGATGGGCTTGTCGGCGTGAGCTGCCGCATAACGCTGCACTTCGCCGATGGAGCCGATCTCCCGTCCATCCACAGAAAGAATGCGATCACCAAGTTCCAAGCCCGCAGTCTGGGCAGGACTGTCGGAGCCGATCGATGCAATCAGGGGATCGATCGGCGCAATGCCGATGCTGCCGACATCCTTTTTGTTGCCGGACGCATCCGTATCAACCAATGTCGCCGTCATGACCGGCAAATCGCGGATCGCGCCATTACGCTGTATGGTCAACACGACGCTCTTGCCCGGGCGCTCGGCGATATAGCGGCCGATATCGTAATAAGTAGCGGCATTATTGCCATCGACAGCAATCAGGCGGTCGCCTGCCTGCACGCCAGCCTTTGCCGCCGGCCCGGCCGGTTCCACCGCAGTCACGACCGGGTCAACGAGCGCAATGCCGATGCGGCCCATCTCCATCTTGTTGCCGAACTGATCCGTGTCTTCGACCAGTTTCGGAACGATGCGGAAATCACGATTCTGCCCATCCCGGTCGACCGTCAACACAATGGTGCGGCCTGGACGCAGGCCGACATAGCGCTGCACTTCATCGAAAGTCGTCACTTTGTTGCCGTCGACGGCGATCAGGCGATCACCCGGCTCGATGCCGGCCTCCGCGGCAGCGCCGTCACGCGTCACCATCGCAACAACGGGATCGGCGACCGTACGGCCGTAAACGCTAAAGAGAACGGCAAAGATCACAATGGCGAGCAGGAAATTGGCGATCGGTCCGGCCGCAACGGTTGCAGCCCGCTTCCAGAGCTTGGCTCCAGCGAAGGATTGGGCGCGCTCCTCCTCCGTCATGGCCGAGAGCTGATCCACGTCGGTCTTGCTGGAGGCGTCCTCGTCGCCAAAGAATCGCACGTAACCGCCGAGCGGAATGAGGGAAAGCTTCCAGCGCGTGCCGTGTCTGTCGGTAAATCCGGCAATCTCCGGCCCGAAGCCGATCGAAAAAGCCATGATGCGGATGCCGGACCAGCGACCGACCAGATAATGGCCCATCTCGTGCACAAAAACGAGCAGCGACAGCACAAAGACAAATGTGATGACGTTGTTCGTCAAGAAACCGATGAAGCCAGCCGCGCTACCCATGCAACGATCCTGTTCGTGTTAGAGCGGTTCGACTTTCACGGAAGCTCCGAACCGCTCCATCTTTCTGTTTTCTCACAATTCCGGACGGAAAAACGCGGCGCGCTTTTCCTGGAATTGCTCTAGTATCAGACCCCGAGCAGAACGCCGCCCAATGAAAAGGTCTCGCCGCTCATTGTCAGCGTTATTACGATAGCCAACAAAAACGCTGCAAAACAAGCAAAAATTAGTCCATCGACCCGATCCATGACGCCGCCATGGCCGGGAATCAGACGGCTGGAGTCTTTCACGCCAAACTTGCGCTTGACGAACGACTCGAACAGGTCGCCGATCTGGCTGCAGACGGAAAGCACCAGGGCAAGGAGAGGAATCCACAGGTCTTCGGCGGAAAAAAAGCTCCAGACCACCGCCGTTCCCGCGATTACGGCCGCGATAGCACCGCCGATAGCGCCTGACCAGGTCTTGCCCGGCGATATGCTCGGCGCAAGCTTCGGGCCGCCGATGGCTCGGCCGACGAAATAGGCAAAAATGTCGGTCGCCCATACCGTGGCAAAGACGAACAGCATCAGCACGAAGCCGCGAAAATCATCATCGCGGATCTCCGCAAGAGCAATCGCCGTCAATCCGGAATAGAATATGCCACCCGGAAGCCACCAGCTCTTGCCACGTACGGCGACCATGATCGCCGTGACGGCAACGAAGGCGGCCAGAACCTCGATGGAATAGACGGATTCGCTCAATGCCGTCGCACCGGCGATCAATACGAGCCCAAGCCAGCCGAGCGCGTTTCCCTGAGGGTCGCGGCCGTGCAGATCCGATATCGTCGACCATTCATAATAGACGAGCAGGCCGATGACCGCGGCCAACAGGCGAAAACCTGAACCGCCATACCAGGTAGCGGCAAGAACGATGACGGCGAGGATAATGCCGGAGATGATGCGCAGCCTGAGTTCGCGACTCATCAGGACCCCACGGCCGCCGCCTGTTTGGCGGAAAGCCCGCCAAAGCGCCGGTCGCGCGCAGCATATTTCTCCAGTGCGGCGAAGAAGAGATCGCGGCTGAAATCGGGCCAATAGTCCGGCACGAACATGAATTCCGAATAGGCCGCCTGCCAGAGCAGGAAATTCGAGAGCCGCTCTTCGCCGCTCGTGCGGATAATGAGATCCGGATCGGGAATGCCGGCGGTGTCCAGACGGGCATCGACCAGTTCCGGAGTGATATCCTGCGGGCGCAGCCGCCCGGCCTCGACATCTTTTGCAAGGCCGGCAAAGGCACGCGTGATTTCGTCGCGCGAACCGTAATTGAAGGCAATGACCAGCGTCAGGGCAGTATTGTTCCTCGTGGTCTCCTCCGCCTCGATCAACAAGGGCAGGATATCGCCGCGCAGGCCGGTTCGATCGCCGATGACGCGGATGCGCACATTCTGACGATGAAGTTCGGCAAGGTCTCGCCGAATGAAGGCCTTGAGGAGGCCAAGGAGGTCGCTCACCTCGGCTTCGGGCCTGCGCCAGTTCTCCGAAGAAAAGGCAAACAGCGTCAGATATTTTATGCCGATGTCGCCGGCCGCCCGCACCGTCTCCCGGACCGCCTCCACGCCCTTGCGATGGCCCATGGTGCGCGGCAGGCCGCGCGCATTGGCCCAGCGACCGTTACCATCCATGATGATGGCAACGTGTTCAGGAACAACAGAGAACGTAGGAGCTGACATATGGGTCCAGTTTCGTTCGGCAGAAAGGAGTTCTGGCCTCGTAATCTAGGGCGCGGCCGCCGCTTTCAATATTGCGAAAATCGAAAGTGCGACATTCCCCAGCGTACGATCAGACCTGCATGATTTCCTTTTCTTTGTCGGCGAGCAAGCGGTCGATTTCCGAAATCGTCTCATCCGTCATCTTCTGCACACGTTCGGAGAGAGAGCGGCTCTCATCCTGGCCGATTACGCCATCCTTTTCGGCCTTTTTGAGGCCATCCATGCCATCACGGCGTACATGGCGAATCGCCACCTTCGCCTTTTCGGCATATTCATGGGCGACCTTCACCAACGAACGGCGACGCTCCTCGTTGAGCTCCGGCAGCGGGATGCGCAGGTTCTGGCCATCGACGATGGGATTGAGGCCGAGGTTGGATTCGCGGATGGCGCGCTCGACAGCGCTGACCATCGACTTGTCCCAAACAGACACAGTCAACATGCGCGGCTCCGGCACGGTGATATTCGCGACCTGGTTCAGCGGCATGCGCGAGCCATAGGCTTCGATCGTGACCGGATCGAGAATGTTGGCGGATGCACGTCCGGTGCGCAGCGAGGCGATGTCGCTCTTGAATGCCGCAATGGCGCCATCCATACGGCGCTTCAGTTCCTTGAGATCGCTGGCTTCACTCATGTCTATGCTCCCCTGTAATGAGGCGACACCGGGCCGACCCGGCGTCACAGGAATGTCAATTGTCTGATACGATGGTCTTGCGGCCGCCGCCGGTCAAGATTTCCGCGAAGCCGCCCTTCTCGTGAATGGAGAAGACGACGATCGGAATGGAATTTTCGCGTGCAAGCGCCACGGCGGCGATATCCATGACGGCAAGCCCCTTCTCGAGCACCTGGCTATGGGTGAGATGGTCGAAGCGCTCGGCATCGGGGAACTTCTTCGGATCGGCGGAATAGATGCCGTCGACCTGGGTTCCCTTGAAGATCGCCTCGGCGCCCATCTCGGCGGCGCGCAGCGCTGCAGCAGAATCGGTCGTGAAGAAGGGATTGCCCGTGCCGCCGGCAAAGATCACCACGCGGCCGAGCGAGAGATGATAGAGCGTGGCGCGCTGCGAAAAGCTTTCGCAAATTTCCGGCATGGAGATGGCCGAGAGCACGACGGTATCAATATCGAGCTTGCGCAGCGAGGTCGCCAGCGCGAGCGCGTTGATGACGGTGCCGAGCATGCCCATGTGGTCGCCGGTCACGCGGTCGCCACCCTTGGAGGCTACGGCAACGCCACGGAAGATATTGCCACCTCCGACGACGACACCAACTTCGACACCCATGGCGCGCGCTTCCGCGATATCGCCGGCAATCCGGTCGGCGACGGTGACGTCGATACCGAAGCCCTGGCTGCCCATCAGAGCTTCACCGGAGGCCTTGAGCAACACGCGCTTGTAGATCGGCTGGGACATCGTAGCTCCTTGAAGTGATCACCGGGGGAATGATTGTGAAAGCCGGATACACGAAGGGCACCGCGTTGTCACGCGATGCCCATACGTTTTCCCTGATATGGTTTCACCAAACCGGGATATGTCTCTTTTCGGCTATCAGCCCTTGGCGACGGCAGCAACTTCGGCGGCGAAGTCGGTTTCTTCCTTCTCGACGCCTTCGCCGAGGAGCAGACGCGCCATGCCGGTGATTTCGATCGGGGCGCCGGCGGCCTTTTCAGCTTCCTTGATGGCAGCGCCGACCGTCAGGTCCGGATTGATGACGAAAGCCTGCGAGAGAAGAGCGACTTCCTCGAAGAACTTGCGCATGCGGCCTTCGACCATCTTTTCGATAATGGCTTCCGGCTTGCCGGATTCGCGCGACTGCTCGATGAAGACGTTGCGTTCGCGCTCGGCGACGGCGGCGTCGACTTCTTCGGCGCGGATAGCGAGCGGGTTGGTCGCAGCGATGTGCATGGCAACCTGGCGGCCGATCGACGTCAGAACGGCCTTGTCGCCGACCGACTTCAGGGCGACCAGAACGCCGAGCTTGCCGATGCCGTCGCCGGCAGCGTTGTGGATGTAGGTCGCGACGACGCCGTGCTCGACTTCCAGCTTGGCGGCACGACGAAGCGTCATGTTCTCGCCGATGGTTGCGATTGCGTCCTTGATGGCTTCGGCGACCGGCTTGCCGGATGCCGGGTAGGTCGCAGCCGAAATGGCTTCGACCGTGCCGTTGGTGGACAGCGCGACTTCGGCGATGCCGCGAGCGAGGTCCTGGAAGGCATCGTTACGGGCAACGAAGTCGGTTTCGGAGTTGAGCTCGACGACGACAGCCTTGTGACCGGCGCCGGCAATGGCGACCAGGCCTTCAGCGGCGGTGCGGCCGGACTTCTTGTCGGCCTTGGAGATGCCCTTGGCGCGCAGCCAGTCGATCGCGGCTTCGATATCGCCGTTCGTCTCGGTGAGCGCCTTCTTGCAGTCCATCATGCCCGCGCCAGACTTTTCGCGCAGTTCTTTCACCAGTGCAGCCGTAATTTCGGTCATAAGCTTCCTCTTGTCGGTTCATACGGTGCGGCACGCGGTTTCGAGCTGAAGCTGCACCGATTTGAGGGACGAAATGTACCCGTAAGTATGACAGCGTTATGAAGCAGCGTCATACTATGGAATTCTGTTTGGAACGTGCCTGGATTTACCGCCTACAGCTCCGTGCGTCATAAGTGACGCGCAAAGGTCGCTGCAGCACTTTAAATCCGCTGCATAATTTCGCCCTTAAATCGATTTCGATTTAAGGAACTATGCAGTAGGCGAGGCGTTACCAAAAACGCGATAAGGCCGCTCGAACTTGTTGAAGTCGCAAACGGCCTTATCCCGGATGTCATTGCGCTTGGGCGGACAGTTTATTGTCCGCCTCGTGGCGCGATCAGGCTTCGGTGCCGTCCGCCAGGGTCGGCTCGACCGGAGCTTCTTCAGAAGCGCCGAGGTCACGGCCCGATGCGCTCTGCTGGCGAGCGATGCCGTCGATGGCAGCGCGCGAGATCAGGTCGCAGTAAAGAGCGATGGCGCGCGAGGCGTCGTCGTTGCCCGGGATCGGATAGTCGATCAGGTCCGGATCGCAGTTCGAGTCGATGATGGCGACGACCGGGATGCCGAGGCGCTTGGCTTCGTCGATCGCGATCTTTTCCTTGTTGGTGTCGATGATGAACATCAGGTCCGGCGTGCCGCCCATGTCCTTGATACCGCCGAGGGCCTTGTCGAGCTTTTCGCGTTCGCGCTCGAGGTTCAGACGCTCCTTCTTCGTGAAGCCCTGGGCTTCGCCGGAGAGGATTTCGTCGAGCTTGCGCAGACGCTGGATCGAGTTGGAGATCGTCTTCCAGTTGGTCATCATGCCGCCGAGCCAGCGGGCGTTGACGTAATACTGAGCCGAACGCTTTGCGCTGTCGGCGATCAGTTCGGACGCCTGACGCTTGGTGCCGACGAACAGAACGCGGCCGCCACGGGCAACGGTGTCGCTGACAACCTGCAGAGCGCGGCTCAGCATCGGAACCGTCTGGGCGAGGTCGATGATGTGGATGTTGTTACGATCGCCGAAAATGTACGGCTTCATCTTCGGGTTCCAGCGATGCGTCTGGTGGCCGAAGTGAACACCTGCTTCGAGAAGCTGGCGCATAGAAAAATCGGGCAATGCCATGCCTTTGTATCCTTTTCCGGTTGAACCTCCGCAAGGCGAACAGCATCCTCTTCGAGAATGCCACCGGGCGGAAAAATCCGGATTTCTCCCGGACAATCCCATGCCTTACGTGTGGAATGCGGGTGCCCTTACATTCGATTCGCTTGGAATGCAAGGCTTTTGAAGCAAAAAACGATCGCGCCCCGCCCTCAAGCGGCGAGTTTGTTGAGCAGCGCCAGCATGACATTGGCGTCCGGCATGGGCAATACGGCATCGATTTCTGCGGGCAGCAGACCGGCAATCGCGCTGTCGGCATCGCCGGTCGCCGTGCCGAGCGGCCCGCGGAAGCCGTGCTTGGTCCAGGCGAGCTCCTGCAATCGCGGACTGATGAGAGCCTCAATCATGCGATCGACCTGTTCGTCGATGGCGATGAGCGGATGCGCGGAATAGACGGTCGGGTGCGGATAGAGCACGACGGGCTTGGCGCTGTTGCTCGCCTGCACCCGCTTCCAGCGCTGCGGATCGGCGATGATCCATTCCACCAGCTGATTCTCGTAGCCGACGATCATCGGTTCGCCACCAATGCCGCCGGCGAGATACTGCTCGAACAGCTTGCCCGACGACGACGACTTGAAACCCATGTTGCGGAAAATTGCCTGGGCCTTGTCGCCGAACTGCGCGAGAGCGTCCGCGCTCGCCACGTTGCCGCTCAAGAGACTCAGCACCAGGCCGGAAAACATGAAGCCGGAATTGGAACGATTCGGGTCGGTCGAGACGATCCTCGCCTGACCATAGAGCGAATTGACGCCAAGCTTCGACCAATTCGTCCCCGCAAGCACGGCATCCAGCAGCGCCTTGAGATCGAGCTGGTGTTGCCCCTCTGGCGTCGTGGTGACGAGCCCCGCCTTGGTCAATCCGTCGACCACAGGCTGCCAGGAATAGACGACGACGGGCGTGTTGAGGATGACGCGGTCGTTACGGATCTTGATGCCACCCTGCCGGGCGATATCGACCATGATCGACGAGGAGGGCCACAGGAAGGCCGGATTTTGCGACAGAAGCGCCTGCTCCCGCACCATCTCCACGGAGCCCGCGACACGGCTGTTGATTTCGAGCCCATGGCCGTGCAGCGCCGAGATCACATCCTGATCGGCGAGGAATGCTTCCTTCTCGCCGCCGATGAAGCCGAAGAGCTTGGTGCTGTTGCCGAGCAGCCCCTGCAGCTCGGGCCGGTCCTTGACGGCGAAATAGCCTCCGGTCCCTGCGACACCGGCGGCAAGAAGCCCTACTCCAAAAGCGCGGCGGGAAATGGCCATCAGCGTCCTATGTCCTCTTTGAGCGAGGCCTGTATGAGGCGCAGCTCCGTATCAAGCGTATCGAGCCTGTCTTCGACCAGGCTGTCGGAATAATGTACGAACGCGTCTTCCAGCTTGGTCAGTACGAGGCCGACCTCCTGCAGGCGTGCGGCATCCGGCTGCCGCTTCGCCTCGATAACGGCAAATCCCTCCGCCACTTCAGCCGCCCTTGGCAAATAATAGCTAAGGAATCGCCGGACCGTGCCGGCACTTTCCGGATTGGCCTCCACCTTGGCGAAGACGTCGGCGGCGATTTCCGCCAGATGCCGAACCCGCTTTGCCACGTCCTTGCTGCCGATCTGTTTTGCCGATGCCTCGAGCCTGTCGGCGGCAGGTGCCGCAGCGCTCAACAGGTCACGGGCAAATTCGATGCGTCCCCGGCCGATCGCCTTGGCATCCAGCCCCTCGAACATGCGCTTCGGCGCGAGCACGAAGATCAGGCCGACGAAAACGAAAAGACCGATGATCGCGGCGATCCATATCGGCATGCCGGCAAAGAAGCTGAGCAAAGGCACGACGATGGCGGCGGCAAGCCCCGCCACGATCCAATTCCAGTCATTGCCGAACCAATTGCGCATTATCGTCCTAGAACAATTCCAGCAAAGGTGCGAAGCGGCTTCGCGTCCGGAATTGCGTGAAAACAAAGAGATAGAGCATTTCTGTTGCTTCGTTCAAAGCAGAAGTGCCCTAGTTATAGCCGCGCACTGCCCGGAATGCGCTGACCAGATCACCGCGGCCATCGAAGACACGCGCCGCGGTTTCCTGCGCGAGCGCATCGAGCTGCCGCTTATCCGCATCGCCGAAGGTGATACCGAACACGGGCACATGCGGGTTGACCGCCGCCCACCGGCTCATGAAATCGCCATTGGCATCATCAGACTTTCCATCGGTCATGATGACGATTGCCGGCAGATAGGATGACAGATCTCCTGTGCCCTTCATCCAGTCAAGCGCCCGGCTCGCGCAGGCATACATGTCCGTGCCGCCGCCGGCGCGCTGGTGAGAAACCTTGTCGACCAGCATTTTCTGCTGAGCCGGATTTCCCGTGCCCTCAAAGGTCGTTCGCACATTGGCGTCGAAGGGAATGACCATGATGCGATCGGCAGGCGTCCATTGCGCCAGAACCTTGCCTGTTTCATCCGGATTGAACAGGAACTGCATGGCCGCCTGGAGCTGTTCCTCGCCCTTGCCCGCCATCGAGCCCGAAAAATCGAGGCAGAGGGCGGTCAGCGACGGCTTGCGCAATGCAACCTGATAGAGATCCAGCGCCTGGCGGATCATGGCGGGCTCCGGCATGCGGATAGCCGTCACGATCCGGGTCGGATCGAAGTTCCATGTCGGGTCCGGCTTGGCGGCGATATCGGAAAGGGGAATGCGACGCCCGGTATCGGCGATGCGCTTCTGCACCGGGGCGGAGCGCAAATAGTCGACGAGCTGATTGAAGAAGGTCTCAACCTCCTGCCCTCGCCCGTGATCTACGAAGCCGATCGGCGAATCGGCAACGACGACGCCATCGGCCGGGTAGATTGCGTAAAGCGGCTCCTTGCCCATGCCGGTCAGCTTGTCGTTGGTTTCCTTCAGGATCGCCTCGTAGTTCCACATGGCGTCATAGAGCACGCCCTTGCCGGCCGAATCCGTGTAGAGATCCGCAAGCCAGCCGGACGAGCCCGAGGAACGCTCGACACCGGCAAGTAGCCCGCGAACCGCGCCCTGGACATCGGGCTTGTCGAGATCGCCAGGCTCGATGACCGGCTTGTTGCCGAGTGCGCTCGACAGCATGGCCAGATAGGCGCTGGCGCCGGAATTGGATTGCGTCGCCGATGTCATGAGAAATTTCAGCGAGCCGTTCTTCACCGCCGCCAATATGTCTTTCATATAGACCGGCCTGCCGACCCAACCGAGCGCCTCGGCCTTGGATTTGCGCACGCCGAGAATGACGGGCATCTGCGCGACCGACGTCAGCGACTTCACCCGGCGCTTTGTATCGAACATATCGACCCAGACGCCAGACGCCGGCCAGACGGCATCCTGCTCGACGCCCTGCTCGCTCTGGAGCGCCAGGCCGATATCCAGCGTGCCTTCATAGCTGAAGCTGCAGGTCGCCTTCTTTTCCTTGCAGAATTCCTCGACGATCGGCTGAAGAACCGTGTTTTCCGAGCCGGAGATGATCGAGAATTTCGGGCCTTGCCCGCCGACGTCGCAGCCGCTCAGCGCGAGAGCTGCCACGAGCGTCAGGCCGGTAACGAATGTGCGGATTGTCATGCGAATTACCGCGCCTCGATCATTGCTTTCTTGAGCTCGATGGTCATTTTCTGCATTCGCTGTTCGGCCTCGGCCCGCTTGGCGCGGCCATCTTCCTGCACCTTCAGGACACCACCGATCGTGTCGATCAGGTCGCGATTGGCGGCGGCAAGCGTGTCGATATCGACGATACCGCGCTGCGATTGCTGTTCTATGGCGATCGCCTGATCCTTCATCATTTTCGATGCCTGGCGGATCATGTCGTTCGTGGCGTCGGTGACGGTCTTCTGCAGTTCAAGCGCGGATTTCTGCTGGGTCAGGCCGAGCAGAATCACCATCTTCTGCTTCCAGGCCGGTACGGTCAGCGCCGATGTTGCCTGCAGGTTCTCGATCAGCGTTTCATCACCGGCCTGAACGATTCTGATCTGCGGCAATTGCTGGATGCCGAGCTGGCGGGCCTGCTGCAGGTAGAATATGCGCTTTTCCAGACGGTCGAGCGCCTGGAGGCTGTCCTGATAGATCTGCGCCTCCAGCATGCCGCCGCCGGGATTGGCCGAGGCTGCATCGGCGGCACTTTTCAGTCGGGGAAGGTCGGTCGCGCGAAAACGCTCGGCGAAATCCTTGCCAGCCTGCACATAGGCATCGAGCTGCACGATAGATTGCTTTGTCTCCTCATGCAGATCGTCGAGGAGAGCAATATCCCGGCGCAGGATGTCCTTGTGCCGATCGAGCTCGAGGCCAATGCGGTCGATCTGGCCGGCGACATCCTCGAACTGCTCCTTGAAGCGCTCCAGCTTGGCCCTGAACGAGGAAAACATCCGTGACAGGAAACCCTCGTCCTTCAGTGAGGCCGGATCGAGCTTCTTCGACTTGACGATGATATCGGTCAGCAGCTTGCCGACTTCGCCGAGATCGCGATTGCGCACCTCGCGCAGGATACGATCGGAATAGTCGGAAACGGCTTGCTGGGCGCGATCGCCATAGACCGAGATGCCGGCGCGGTCGGTGATATCGATGCTGTCGCCGATGCGGGCGATTTCCGTCGGGTCGGCTGTGACAGCCGGCAGCGTATTGTTGGAGCCGGCTGATATATCGGTATTGCTCATAGGTCGTGCTTTCTCGTCCATAGACTAGGGAGCCGACCGCAAAAATTGCCAATCGCCCCCAAGACGATGCCCCCGCGCGCCCCACTGCAATTCAAGATCGAAACAAAGGGAAGTAACGCTTACCTCTGCGTGCCGATCATTTCACACAATAGTGAAACTTGGATCACAGTTTTATGACAGAGATTTCACGCCGGGAGCCGCACCGCAGAAGAGCTATTGACACGCCTTGTTATCGAGAACCTCGAGCTTGGTGAGCTTGCCGGTCAGCACGAAGTCGCCGTAGTCCATGGTCAGATCGCGCGTGATGCCGTTCTCATAGAGCTTGAAGGACATGCGATAGACGGGCATGGCGTCGCCCGTGGACTTTTCATTGAAATAAGCCACGGTCACCGGCCAGAAAGGCGTCGTGGCAAAGGCGCCAGCCTTGTCGGCATCGGGATCATCCTTGGCCGGTGTCTGCTCCTTTCCGACGACAGTGGTCGCGATCAACGGCTTGTCGCCGTCATCGGAACCGTCAAAGACCTGCGCCTCGAAGAAATTCTTGCCGAGCTTCGCATTGTGGATGATGTCGAGCATATGCTCCGTCGGGAAGCGGCTTTCGATGATCTGGACCTGCTTGTTGTGCGGCTGGGTGAGATCGACTTTTATGCCCTTCTGGTCGTCGCTTGCGGCACCGCGTACGTCCTTGTCGAGCTGGCTGTCGGTATAGGACTTGGTCTCGAAGCGGAACAGGCGCTTGCTGAGATCCTCGAACGTCGTGGTCTGCTGGTCGCTGACGCGGGTGGAATCACCGGTATCGATCTTCGTCACGAAGCGGAAATTGGTGGTGAAGCCCGTGCAATCGGAGCCTTCGAACTCATAGACCATGCGGCCTACCATGCCGGAAATGCCGGACCGATCGGAGGCATCCTTCAACTCGAGATCATAAACGGCGCGATGCGCAATCAGTCCGCTCGCACCGGCGGCATAGGCAGCAGAAGTCCCCAAAGACAGAATGCTCAGCCCCGAAATGACAGTAGCAGCAAGACTCGAGCGGAACATTCATTATCTCCTGTTGGACTCGCACGCGATGTTATAAGAACGCTTTCGGCTGAAACGAGGCTGCCGATCCTAAGTGACGGAATTTAGTCTTGATGCCGGATTTTTGAAGTTTTTACAACAAAACGGGAGATGAAAATGTCCGACGCTATTGAGGGCCGCCTGAAGGAACTCGGCATCGTTCTGCCGCAGGCTGCGGCACCGGCCGCCAACTACGTTCCCTACGTCATCAGCGGCAATCTCCTCTATCTCTCGGGCCAGCTGCCGATGGAAAACGGCAAGATCGGCGTGACGGGCCATCTCGGCAAGGACGTCGACGTTGCCGGCGGCCAGCGCGCTGCCGAACTCTGCGCCATCAACATTCTCGCCCAGGCGAAGGCTGCTCTCGGCGGCGATCTCGGCCGCGTCAAGCGCCTGATCAAGCTGAACGGCTTCGTTGCCTCGACGCCTGATTTCGTCGAACAACACCTTGTGATCAACGGCGCTTCCAATCTTCTGGCAAATGTACTGGGCGAAGCTGGCAAGCATGCCCGCGCCGCCGTCGGCATGGCAGCCCTGCCGCTCAATGCCGCCGTCGAAATCGATGCCATTCTGGAAATTGCCTGATGAGCAAGCTTGCCTGGTTGACCGAACGTCCCGTCGCTCACCGCGGCTATCATGACATGAACGGCCAAGTCTGGGAGAACACGCTCTCAGCCTTCAGCCGCGCCATCGAAGCGGGTTTCGCCATCGAGTGCGACCTGCATTATGCCTCGGACGGCGTTCCGGTCGTCTTCCATGACGACGATCTGCAGCGCGTCTGCAACCTGCCGGGCGAAGTGCGCGAGCGCACCTCGGCCGAACTCGGCCTGCTGTCAATCGGCGGCACCAAGGACAAGATCCCGACGCTGAAGCAGCTCCTGCGACTTTGCGACGGTAAGGTGCCGCTGGTGCTGGAGCTGAAGGGACGCGAAGGCGACGATGATGGCTTTGCGGAATCCGTTCTTGAAGTGCTCGAAGGCTACAAGGGACATGTGGCCCTGATGAGCTTCGACCATTGGCTGCTCAAGGACCTCAAGGCGCTCGATGCACCCTACCCTGTGGGACTGACGGCTGAAGGAAACAAGCCTGAGACGTTTTTTCAGCATGACGAAGCCATGCATCTTGGGCTAGACTTCATTTCGTACTTCTACGGCCACCTGCCGAACCCCTTTGTCACGGCGCAGCGCCAGCGCGGTATTCCGGTCATCACCTGGACCGTGCGCGACGAAGCGGCCCGCAAACATACATTTGCCAATGCAGACCAGATGACCTTCGAAGGTTTTGACCCGCGCATAGTCTCGTAAATCGGGATCGACTGAAGGAGAGGCTTTGCGCAAACCCAAATTATCGCTGCGCCTGTGGCGCGTCCCATCGGACGCATGGCGCAGCGGTGAGAGCCCTCCCTTCCTTCTTAGCGCAAGAGTTTGATG
The DNA here is from genome assembly GCF_900094555.1 of Martinezella hainanensis. Classification (GTDB taxonomy): domain Bacteria; phylum Pseudomonadota; class Alphaproteobacteria; order Rhizobiales; family Rhizobiaceae; genus Rhizobium; species Rhizobium hainanense. The sequence goes on along the minus strand of NZ_FMAC01000002.1, from coordinate 726,244 downwards.
ACAGACGAATTATCCATTCGAGTCGAACGATCCTTCAAGAATATCGCCCGGGAGAGCTGGTCGAAGCTGGCCGGAGCGGCCAGAACCGGCAGCGTGCTGCCATACAATCCCTTTGTCTCGCACGCCTTCCTTTCGTCGCTGGAGGAGTCCGGCTCCGCCACCGACAAGACCGGGTGGCTCGGCAATCACCTGCTACTGGAAACCGATGGCGGCGAATTGCTCGGCGCCGTCGTGGGATACCTGAAGAGCCATAGCCAGGGCGAATATGTCTTCGACCATGGCTGGGCCGATGCCTTCGAACGGGCTGGCGGCCGCTATTATCCGAAGCTGCAATGCTCCATTCCCTTCACGCCCGCCACCGGGCCACGGCTGCTCGTTGCCGAGGGGCAGGACCGCAGCGCGCTGCAGCCGGCGCTGGCCGAAAGCCTCAAGGAAGTCACCCGGCAGCTCGGCGTTTCCTCCGCGCACATCACCTTCCTGCCCGAAGACGAAGCTTCGGTCTTCGAAGGCGATGGCTATCTGCATCGCACCGATCAGCAGTTCCACTTCATCAACGAAGGCTATGCCGATCACGACGCTTTTCTGGAGACACTGGCGTCGCGCAAGCGCAAGGCGCTGAAGAAGGAGCGGCGCGCGGCAGTCGAGCACGGCATTACCATCGACTGGCTGACCGGCAGCGATCTCACCGAAAACATCTGGGACCAATTCTTCGCCTTCTATATGGATACCGGCAGCCGCAAATGGGGCCGCCCCTATCTCACGCGGAAATTCTATTCGCTGATCGGCGAACGCATGCCTGACGATGTCTTGCTCGTCATGGCCAAGCGCGAGGGCCGCTATATCGCCGGCGCCATCAATTTCATCGGCGGCGAGACACTGTACGGCCGGCACTGGGGCTGCATCGAAGATCATCCCTTCCTGCATTTCGAGGTCTGCTATCATCAGGCGATCGATTTCGCGCTGAACAAGGGATTGAAACGGGTGGAAGCCGGCGCGCAGGGCGAGCACAAGCTGGCGCGCGGCTATCTTCCCGTCATCACCCATTCGGCGCACTATATCGGCCACCAGGGCCTGCGACGCGCCGTTGCCGACTATCTAAAGCACGAGCGGGAACAGGTGGAGGAAATGAGCGAAATCCTCACCGAGCACAGCCCCTTCCGCAAGGGTGAGCGGCAAGATATCTAACCATTCGAAGCAAACACAAACGCAAGACGAGGAGACACTGGATGACCAGCCCCGCCTATGACGACAACAATATCTTCGCAAAGATCCTGAAGGGCGATATCCCGTCCTACCGTGTCTATGAGGATGAGCACACAGTCGCCTTCATGGACGTGATGCCGCAGTCGCCCGGCCATACGCTTGTCGTGCCGAAGGCACCCTCGCGCAATATTCTCGACGCCGATCCGGCTGCCTTGCAGCAGGCGATCACGGTTGTCCAAAAAATCGCCATAGCGGTTCAGGAAGCCTTCGATGCCGATGGCGTCTATATTGCCCAGTTCAATGAGCCATCGGCCGGCCAGACCGTGTTCCATCTCCATTTCCACGTCATCCCGCGGCTTGAAGGCGTCGCGCTGAAGCCGCATTCGGGCAAGATGGAGGATGGTGCGGTGCTGGCGGAAAACGCCAGGAAGATCATCGAAGCGCTGGCCTGAACTGGAGAGGCAGATGATTCGCCATACCGTCGCCTTCCGCCTGAAACACGAAGCCGGCTCGGCTGAAGAGGCCAGCTTTCTCAAGGACGCTCTTGTTCTGGAGAAGATACCGAGCGTCCGGAACTTCGAGCAGCTTCGGCAGACGAGCCCGAAAAACGACTTTACCTTCGGCTTCTCGATGGAATTCGATGACCAGTCAGGTTACGACGCCTACAACGTCCACCCTGACCATGTCGCTTTCGTCAGGGATCGATGGTTGCCTGAAGTCGTAGCCTTTCTCGAAATCGACTACACGAACCTCTAGCATTATATTAATACATTCAAATAAGCATATAAAAAGGCTGCGTTGTCTCCAATGCAGCCTTTCATTTTTCTTACATCACCGGCCGGCGACTACTTGCGCGGAACCTTTGGAACCGTGCCACCGCCCTTGCGCGGCGACTTGCCCTCGGACTCGTCGCTCAACGTCGAGGCCTTGGCCGAGCGGCGGCTGTCGGCTGCCGTTGCAGCCTTGCCGGCACGGCTTCTGGCCTTGACGGTGGTGTCGCCGTCATCCTCTTCCACCTCGACATGCTGTTCACCGACTTCGGCCTCCGGCTTCGGCCGGATCGGCGCAGTATCGGCAGTCGCATCGAGCAGGATGCCGGTTGAACCGTCTTCCTTCTTGCCGACCGTGACGGTGACGACGCCACCCTTCTTCAGCTTGCCGAAAAGGATTTCGTTCGCCAGCGGCTTCTTGATGTTTTCCTGGATGACACGCGCCAGCGGACGGGCGCCCATCTTGTCGTCGTAGCCCTTCTCGGACAGCCAGGCGATGGCGTCCTCGTGCAGGTCGAAGGTCACGTTGCGTTCCGAAAGCTGTGCTTCCAGCTGCATGATGAACTTCTGCACGACCTTGTGGATGACCGTGGTCGGCAGCGGCGCGAAGGGAATGACCGCATCCAGACGGTTGCGGAATTCCGGCGTGAACATCCGGTTGAGAGCCTCTTCGTCCTCGCCCGTGCGCTTGGACGAACCGAAGCCGATGGCGGCCTTGGCCATTTCCGAAGCGCCCGCATTGGTCGTCATGATCAGGATGACGTTGCGGAAGTCGATCTTCTTGCCGTTGTGGTCGGTCAGCGCGCCATGGTCCATGACCTGCAGCAGGATATTGAAGATATCCGGATGCGCCTTCTCGATTTCGTCGAGCAAAACCACGCTGTGCGGATGCTGGTCGACGCCATCGGTCAGGAGGCCGCCCTGGTCGAAGCCGACATAGCCGGGAGGTGCACCGAGCAGACGGGAAACCGTATGACGCTCCATGTATTCCGACATGTCGAAGCGCAGCAGTTCGACGCCGAGCGAGGAAGCAAGCTGCTTGGCGACTTCCGTCTTGCCGACGCCGGTGGGGCCGGAGAAGACGTAGCAGCCGATCGGCTTGTTCGGCTCGCGCAGGCCGGCGCGTGCCAGCTTGATCGAGGTCGACAGCGCTTCGATTGCCGTATCTTGGCCGTAGACGACCGAACGCAGTTCCTGTTCGAGGTTGGCGAGAACCATCTCGTCATCCTTGGAAACCGTCTTCGGCGGAATGCGGGCCATGGTCGCGATCGTGACCTCGATCTCGCGCTCGGTGATCAGCTTGCGGCGCTTCGACGGCGGCAGCAGCATTTGCGCGGCACCCGTCTCGTCAATGACGTCGATCGCCTTGTCCGGCAGCTTGCGGTCGGAGATATAACGAGCCGACAGCTCGACAGCCGACTTGATGGCGTCGTTCGAGTAGCGCAGATGATGATACTCTTCGAAATAGGGCTTCAGGCCCTTCATGATTTCGATGGCATCCTCGATGCTCGGCTCGTTGACGTCGATCTTCTGGAAGCGGCGTACGAGTGCCCGGTCCTTCTCGAAGAACTGACGATATTCCTTATAGGTGGTCGAACCGATGCAACGGATCGCCCCCGAGGAAAGAGCCGGCTTCAGCAGGTTCGATGCATCCATCGCACCGCCGGAAGTCGCGCCCGCACCGATGACGGTGTGGATCTCGTCGATGAACAGCACGGCGCCCGGATATTCTTCGAGTTCCTTGACGACCTGCTTCAGACGTTCCTCGAAATCGCCGCGATAACGGGTGCCGGCAAGCAGCGTGCCCATATCGAGCGAAAAGATCGTGGCATCGGCCAGAGCTTCGGGAACCTTGCCCTCGACGATACGCTTGGCAAGGCCTTCGGCAATCGCCGTCTTGCCGACGCCGGGATCACCGACATAGAGCGGATTGTTCTTCGAGCGACGGCACAGCACCTGGATGGTCCGGTTGACCTCCGAGTGACGGCCGATCAACGGATCGATCTTGCCGTTCTTGGCCTTCTCGTTGAGGTTGACGCAATAGGCCTTCAGCGCGTCCTGCTGCTTCTTGCCATTCCCTTCCTCCTGCTCGCCGCGGGAGGTCGGCTTGCTTTCGGATTCGCTTTCCTCGGCGCCGCGCGGCGTGCGGGTCTGGGAGGAACCCGGGCGCTTGCCGATGCCGTGCGAGATATAGTTGACCGCGTCGTAGCGGGTCATTTCCTGCTCCTGCAGGAAGAAGGCCGCATGGCTTTCCCGTTCGGCGAAAATCGCGACGAGAACATTGGCACCCGTCACTTCCTCGCGGCCGGAAGATTGTACATGGATCACGGCGCGCTGGATGACGCGCTGGAAGCCGGAGGTCGGCTTCGAGTCCTCGTCATAGCCCGTGACCAGGTTGGAGAGTTCATTATCGACGTATTCAGTCAGAGTCTTACGGAGCGCGTCGAGATCAACATTGCACGCGCCCATGACAGCTGCGGCGTCGGCGTCGTCTACCAGCGCCAAAAGCAGATGTTCCAGCGTGGCATACTCGTGATGCCGCTCGTTCGCGTAGGTCAGTGCCTGATGCAGCGCCTTCTCAAGACTAGGCGAAAATGTTGGCACGTTCAGATCCTCACTTCTTTTCCATAACACATTGCAGCGGATGCTGGTGCTGCCGGGCAAAGTCCATCACCTGGCTCACCTTCGTTTCGGCTACTTCATATGTATATATCCCGCATTCGCCCACGCCATGGTTGTGGACATGAAGCATGATGCGGGTGGCACCTTCTAGATCCTTTTGGAAGAAACGCTCCAGGATATGGATCACGAAGTCCATGGGCGTATAGTCGTCATTCAGAAGCAGCACGCGATACAGGTTCGGTTTTTTGGTCTTGGGCTTGGTACGTGTGATGACCGAGGTCCCACGGTTTCCGTTGTCCCCGTTCCTTTCGCTGTTGTTTTGCATCCGGATCGGCTCAGCGATCATTTCATTCGTTCCTCAAATCATCCGGCAGAAGCTATCGCATTCCGACTTGGCACTGGGTTGGTTTCTTCACTTGGTCGGGCCGGATATCCGAACCTCTAACTTAGTTCATATTGGCGTGATTTTAAGCCCCTTGCGGGACACTGCAATCACAATTCGCTGACAAAACGGGCTGCGGTCAAAAAAGTCGCTGCATATCGTCACGTCCGGTTCAGCGCGCCAAAACGCAAAAGACCGGCCACGCATCGCGCAGCCGGCCTTTCCGGAAATTTTGCCTTTCGGCGAAAGTTTAAGCGGCGGTCGCCGTTGCTGCTGCCTTGCTGGCAGCCTTCGTCGCAGCCGCAACGGGCGCTTCGTAAGGCTTGTAGGCGTTCTTGGCGAGATCGGCATACATTTCGCCGAGCTTCGTGGCTTCAGCGACGAAGTTTTCGTAGGAGGACTTCACATAGCTGCTCTGCAGTTCGAAGGCAGCTTCGAAGCTCTTGACGCCGGCGAGCGTTTCGAAATGTGCAACGCCATCCTGGAACGACTTCTTGGAGTATTCAGCAGCTTCAGCAGCAATCGCCTGAAAGCCCTTGGTGACATCGGAATAGCTCTTCAGCGCCGTGTCCATGGCTTCCTTGCCCTTCTTGTTTGCTTCATCGAAATTGAACATGCTTCTCCGTCCCTTGTTGGCCGGCCGGCGGCCGGTTTACAGGGATAAAGGTTAAATGCGACGCACAATTAGTCAAGTAGTCTTGTGCGACGCAATATCACCTCTTGGTTGCATTTCGAATGACAACGCAATGTCAGCAACAGTGAGTGCGCCGCATCATTTTGTTTTTCCTAATATATATCATTGCGCCTGCAACCACAGGCTTTGATTAAAATATTGGCATTTAGCTCAAAGAAGCTACCGTAGATCAGAACGGCCACGGAATGATCAAATTGGCGATTGCCAAAGAAAAAGGCCGTATTTCAATGAAATACGGCCCGATATTCAATCGCTATACGCGACCGATATAATCAGAGATCGACGTCCAGGATGGCCATCGAGAAATTATAGGAGCGATCGCCATCTTCGTCGTCAATGTAGACGACACCCAGAAACTCTTCACCGAGATAGACTTCAGCCGAATCGTTCTTGCGCGGGCGAGCCTTCACCACGACCTGCGGGTTGAACGTGCGCTTGAAATAGGCGTCGAGTTTCTTGATTTCTTCTGGCTTCACAATGCTTCTCCGTGAGGATCTCGGTTGGCCGCTTCTTGCATAGGAAAAGCGGCGGTGTAAAGACCGGAACCGCGCATAGCTCCCCAGCGACAGCGCAAGCCTCCGAAAGTCAGTCTGGATTTTCCTAGATTCCCGCGCCCATGATCTGATCCACGACCAATTGCTCGGCCAAGAGCTGGTCCATCGAGCGTGAGGGTTCCGAACACCCTGCTTCTCCGACCACCTTGGCCGGCACGCCGGCAACGGTCGTCTTGGCGGGTACTTCCTTCAGTACCACCGAGCCGGCGGCGATGCGCGAGCAATGGCCAATCTGGATATTGCCGAGGATCTTGGCTCCCGCGCCGATCAAGACGCCATGGGCGATCTTCGGGTGGCGGTCGCTGCCTTCCTTGCCGGTGCCGCCAAGCGTGACGCCATGCAGGATCGAGACGTTATCGCCGATCACGGCCGTTTCGCCCACCACAAGGCCGGTCGCGTGATCGAGGAAGATGCCCTTGCCGATACGCGCCGCCGGATTGATGTCGGTCTGGAAGACGCTGGAGGATCGGCTCTGCAGATAAAGCGCGAAATCGCGGCGGCCGCGATTATAGAGCCAGTGCGCGAGGCGGTGCGTCTGCAGCGCATGGAAGCCCTTGAAATAGAGCACGGGCTCCAGGAACCTCAGGCAGGCCGGATCGCGATCGTAGACGGCCTGGATATCGACACGAAGGATCGATCCCCATTCCGGCCAGTCGGCCAGCATTTCCTCGAAGGTCTGCCGCAGGAGGATGGCCTGCAGGTCCGGATGGTCGAGGCGCTCGCAGATGCGATAGATGACGCATTCCTCCAGCGAGCGATGATTTATGATCGTCGAATAGAGGAAAGCGGCAAGCAGTGGGTCCTGTGCGGCAGCAGCGCGTGCTTCCTCGCGCATGCTGTCCCAGATCGGGTCCATGACCTTCACCGCGCCCAAGCCTTCTACCTGGCGAATATCCGTTGCTGCGACCATTGGCGGTCTCCCGATTTTCTGTCAGGGGTGCATTATATAGAATAAATGCCACACAAGACAAATGGGTTGGTCGCGCATGAATTTCGAGCATGACTTTGCCGGGGGGTCCATTCGCGCGACATGCGGCGATGCCATAGGCACGATCACGATCAGCAATCCCGATAGAAAGAATGCCGTGACAGCCGCCATGTGGCGCGCCATCCCACAGGCAGCGCGCATTCTGACCGATGAAGCGCATGCGCATGTGATCATCCTGCGCGGCACAGGCGCGGACTTTTCGGCCGGCGCCGATATCAGCGAATTCGACAGCGTGCGCAAGAATTCCGAGACGGCGGTCGCCTATGAAGCGCTGAACAGCCAGGCCTTTACCGCCATCCGCCACTGCCGCGTACCGACGATAGCAGCAATCCGAGGCATCTGCTACGGCGGCGGCTTCGGGCTTGCTGCCGCCTGTGATCTGCGCATCGCCGAAAGAGGCGCACGGTTTTCCGTGCCCGCCGTTCGCCTCGGCATCGCCTATCCCGCCGACGCCGTGCAGGATATCGTCAACGCGCTCGGGCCGCAGATGGCCAAGGTCACGCTATTCACCGGTGCTCCGATGTCGAGCGAGAAGATGGTTGCCGCCGGCTTTCTTCTGGAGGAAATCGAGGTTGATGCGTTCGATCAGGAAGTATCCGCCCTCGCCCATGCGATTGCCGCCAATGCACCTATTGCGCTGCATGCCTCGAAGCTCGCGATCCGCGCCGTCATCGAGCAGGATGGTGACTTGCTGCGCGAAGCGGAAGTGATCGGCGCCGAGACTTTCGACAGCGCCGATTATGCGGAGGGTCGCGCCGCCTTTGCGGAGCGACGAAAGCCGCACTTCACCGGCAAGTGACCTAGAGCGATTCCTCGTTCGCGGCATCGCTCTATCTCTTTTTTTACGCAACTCCGGACGGAAAACCGCTGCGCACTTTTCCTGGAATTGCTCTAGCGCCTGTCGAGACGCTGGTAGAATTCCAGAACCGCCGCCTTGAAGATCTTGTCGCCGACAGCGAGCATGTGATCACGGTTCGGAATGTCTATGGCCTCGGCGTTCGGCATCAAAGCGGCGAGTTCATGACCGGAGCCGGCGATATCGTCCTTGGTGCCGACTGCAATCAAGGTCGGCGCCTCGATCTTCGCCACATCCTCTCTTGCCGCCAGATCGCGCGAGCCCTGGATACAGGCGGCCAGCGCCTGCCGGTCGCTTTTCGTCTGCTCGGCAAAAGCGCGGAACATGCGGCCGCGCGCATGGGTGACATCGTCGAGCGAGGGCGCAACCAGCGCATCGGCGATCGGGTCCCAGTCACCGACGCCCTCGACCATGCCGATACCAAGGCCCCCCAGCACCAGCGAGCGGACGCGATCGGGATGCGCGATGGCCATGAAGGTCGAAACGCGGGCGCCCATGGAATAGCCCATGACGTGCGCCTCGGAGATGCCCAGATGGTCAAGAAGGGCAAGGGCATCCTCGGCCATGATCCAGGGATGGTAGACATCGGCATCATAGAGCTTGTCACTCAAACCGTGGCCGCGATTGTCGATGGCAATGACACGATAACCCGCCTCACCGAGCGTCTTCAGCCAACCGGGATTGACCCAGTTGGCAATCGCAGTCGAAGCGAAACCGTGAATGAGCAGCACCGGCGGGCCGTTCGGATCGCCTTCATCGAAAAAGGCGAGCTTCAATCCGTCTCGGACAAAATGGGACATCGGGGGAGCATTCAAATTCATGGCTTTGTCTTTGCAAGCTAGATCCTGTCGGCGCCGGACCATATTTTATCGGTGATACCAAATGAACCCTAAGCCTGCGAAAATCTCTGCATCAAGCCGGACTTTCGCACTACACAATCGGGAAGAAGGATTATAAAGAGGGGCTACCAAGTCTGGCGCAACATTCATGCCGCTTTCGGCAAGACGCATTCGGAGATCATCATGGCCGGCCATAATATTCCCCATTTCCAGAACGACGGCGGACATCGCGTCATCGAAATCGGCGTGAAGGAATTCATGTGCACCGGCGCCTCGATTCCCTATGATCATCCGCACATCTTCATCGATCTCGGCGACGAGAGCGAGAAGGTCTGCTCCTACTGCTCGACGCTTTACCGCTACAATCCGTCGCTGAAGGCGGACCAGACCAACCCGGCTGGCTGCGTCTTCCATTTCAAGGCAGCGTGATAGCGTAGCCTTCGATCGGACATAGGGACATGCCGATCAAAGCAGCCGCAATCATCGGCGCCGGAATAGCCGGATTGACGGCGGCGCTGGCGCTGGCGAGACATGGCATTGCCTCCGACATTTTCGAACAGGCAGAGGTGCTGACCGAAGTCGGCGCCGGCTTGCAGATTTCACCGAATGCTTCTCGCATCCTCGATACGCTTGGCGTACTCGTCAAGCTTCGGTCCGTTTGGCTGGAGCCGGAGGAAGTTCGGCTCGTATCCGGCTCGGCGCTGCGTCCCGTTGCATCCGTTCCCTGTGGAAAATTTGCAAGAGAGCGATGGGGCGCGCCCTATGGCACCGCGCATCGGGCGACCCTGCAGAAAGCGCTTCTCGAAGCCGTGAACTCCAATGAGCTCTGCAGGCTGCATCTCGGCCGGCAGATCGATATCAGAAACAAGCGGGCGCTCGAGGAGATGGCCGGAAGAGAATTCGATCTCGTCATCGGTGCCGATGGCGTTTGGTCAAAGGCGCATGCGATGGTGCCTGGAGCGCCCTCGCCGCTCTTCTCCGGCAATATTGCCTGGCGCTTCTCGATTGCCGAGGCGGCGGCACCGGGCATCCTGGACAAGACCAGCGTCACGGCGTTTCTCGGGCCTTCCAGCCATCTCGTCTGCTATCCCATCCGTGAAAATGCAGCCTTTAACATCGTCGCCATCGTCTCCGGCAGCAGCGCCAACCGCGATTGGGGTGCCGCCGGCAGCAAAACGCAGCGCGAGCAGATGCTGCGAGGCTTTTCCGGCTGGAACGCAACGATCCTGCAAATGCTCGAAGCCCAGCAACAGGCGAGCTTCTGGCCGCTCTATGAAATGAAGGACGGCCGGTGGCACAATGGCAGCGATACGATCCTGATCGGGGACGCTGCACATGCGATGATGCCGTTTGCGGCTCAGGGCGCGGCCATGGCGATCGAGGACGCCTTCGAACTCGCCGGACTGCTTTCGGCCCGATCACCGGCGCAAGCCTTCGAGCTCCATGAAAAGCATCGAGCGCCGCGGATCGCTCGCCTGCGCCAGCGTGCAGCCTTCAATCAATTTGCCTATCACGCCCGCGGCCCGATCCGCCTGGCGCGCGATCTCGTTCTCTCACTTCGCCCGCCGCAAAGCCTCGCGGCGGACATGGACTGGATCTACGGCTATCGCGCCATCGGCTGATCAGACCGCTTTGGCTGCAGCAAAGCCCTTTTCGATATCCGCCTTGATATCGGCGACGTCTTCCAGGCCGATCTGCAGGCGGATGACTGGCCCCTCCTTTGGAGCCTTGGTCACGCGCCGGTCGTTGAGGTTGACCTGCAAGGCAAGGCTTTCGAAGCCGCCCCAGGAGTAGCCGAGACCGAAAATACGCAAGGCATCAAGGAAGGCGTGCGCCTTCACCTTGAACTTCTGTGGATCGTCGACGGCGAGAACGAAAGAGAAGATGCCGCTTGCACCCTTGAAGTCACGCTTCCAAAGATCGTGACCCGGGAAGCTTGGCAGGGCTGGATGCAGCACGCGGGCGACTTCTTCCCTGCCCTCAAGCCACTGTGCGATCGCCAGAGCGCTTTCCTGGTGACGCTCCAGGCGTACGCCCATGGTGCGCAAACCGCGCAGTACTTGATAGGCATCATCAGGCGCGCCGCAAATGCCGAGCTGGCCATGCGCATCGAGCAGCTGCTTCCAGTGCGTCTCATTGGCCGACACGGTTCCCATCAGAATATCGGAATGGCCGGCCGGATACTTCGTCACCGCGTGGATGGAAACGTCGACACCGTGATCAAGCGGCTTGAAATAGAGCGGCGTCGCCCAGGTATTGTCCATGGTGACGACACAGCCGTGGCGGTGAGCTGCAGCGGAAATCGCCGGAATATCCTGCATTTCGAAGGTGTTGGAGCCTGGCGCTTCGGTATGAACCAACCGGGTGTTCGGCTTGATCAGTTGCTCGATGCCGGCGCCGACAAGCGGATCGTAATAATCCACCTCGATGCCGAGGCGCTTCAGCATGGTATCGCAGAAGAAGCGCGTGGGGCCGTAAACCGAATCAACGACCAGCGCGTGATCGCCGGCGGACAAGTAGGCAAGGAACGGCACGGTGACTGCCGCAAGCCCGGATGGCACGATAACCGTTCCAGCCGACCCTTCCAGCGCATCCATCGCCTCGCATAGCGCATCCGTCGTCGGCGTGCCGCGCGTGCCATAGGTATATTTCTGGTCGTGCGTCTCCATCACCCGGGCATTGGGGAACAGCACCGTCGAAGCATGCACCACGGGTGGATTGACGAAGCCGTGATAATCAAAGGGCGAATTGCCGATATGGGACAAACGCGTGTTGATGCCGGCGTTGTGCAGGAAGTTGTCTTTGTCTTTCATGTCCGGATATGCCTTTGGCGCTGTAGGAAGCTGGATTTGTGGCGGCCAAGTCCAGTGGGGTCAACCCCGATCATTCCGACACCACATATTATTAGAAGGCTAAAATAACGAAAATAGTGAAGGAAACCGCATTTTCGCGCAGATTTTTGGCAAAACACCGCTCATTTTGACGCCAAATGCCCATTTTTCGACAGCGCGCGGCGAAAATGCCGAATAAATCCGCAATAATCGGGGCGATCTCTTGACCGCTACACCATTTGCGACTGTGATAGCACCACTCGCACCGGGAAGGGAAGGAACACGGTTCTCCAGGAACCTGCTTCGGACGCGATACACTTTAACTATAAAACAAAGAGACAAAGGTAGGGAAAATGAAAAAGATTGCTCTCTCCGCATTCCTCGGAGTCGCAGCCTTGGCTTACACCGCGTCGGGCGCTTCGGCGTCGACGCTGAGCGACGTAAAGGCCAAGGGCTTCGTTCAATGCGGCGTGAATACGGGCCTTCTCGGCTTCGCGCAGCCGGACGCGTCCGGTAACTGGGCGGGCTTCGATATCGACTTCTGCAAGGCTGTCGCTTCCGCCGTATTCGGCGATCCGACCAAGGTGAAATACACGCCTCTCAGCGCCAAAGACCGTTTCACCGCGCTGCAGTCCGGTGAAATCGATGTGCTTTCCCGTAACACGACCTGGACCATCAACCGCGACACCGCGCTCGGCCTCAAGTTCCGTCCTGTCACCTATTATGACGGCCAGGGCTTCATGGTCCGCAAGGAGCTGAACGTGAAGTCGGCGCTCGAACTGTCGGGTGCTGCCATCTGCGTCCAGTCCGGCACGACGACCGAGCTGAACCTCGCAGACTACTTCAAGACCAACAACCTGCAGTACAATCCGGTCGTCTTCGACAAGCTCGAAGAAGTCAACACGGCCTATGATTCCGGCCGTTGCGACGTCTATACGACCGACCAGTCCGGTCTCTACTCTCTGCGCCTGACCTTGAAGAACCCGGACGACAACGTCGTTCTGCCTGAGATCATCTCCAAGGAGCCGCTCGGCCCGGCCGTTCGCCAGGGCGACGACCAGTGGTTCAACATCGTCAGCTGGACGGCCTATGCGCTCGTGAACGCCGAAGAATTCGGCATCACGCAGAAGAACGTCGACGAGATGAAGGGTTCGGCTAACCCGGACATCAAGCGCTTCCTCGGCGCCGAGCAGGGCTCCACCATCGGCACCGACCTCGGCCTGACCAATGACTGGGCCTACAACATCATCAAGGGCGTCGGTAACTACGGCGAAGTCTTCGACCGCAACATCGGCGCAGGCAGCCCGTTGAAAATCGCTCGCGGCCTCAATGCCCTGTGGAACAAGGGCGGTATCCAGTACGCGCCTCCGGTCCGCTAAGTCGCAAACGACCAGACTTCCAGAGAAAGGCGGCAATCCGCCTTTCTCCCCTCAAGAAAACAAGCCTGAAACAGGCACATTGGGGAAAAACTCTATATGGCAATTACTGTAAACTCGCCTGAAGGCGAGCGTTCAGCCTTATCGGCGGCGTTGTACGACCCCAAAGTTCGGGGCGCCTTCTATCAGGCGCTTACCATCGTCATTCTCGCGGGGCTCTGCTGGTTTATCGTCACGAATACCATCGATAACCTGCGCGCATTGAACCGCTCATTCGGCTTTGGTTTTCTCGAAGGGCGCGCCGGCTTCAACCTGGGACAAGCGCTGATTCCCTATTCCAGCGATTCGACCAACGCCACCGCCCTTCTCGTCGGCGTGCTCAACACACTCTTGATTTCGGTGGTGGGCATTATTGCTGCGACGGTCGTCGGCTTCGTCATCGGCATCGGCAGACTTTCGCATAATTGGCTGATTGCGAAGCTCTCCCAGGCCTATGTCGAAATCTTCCGCAACATCCCGCCCCTGCTCGTCATCTTCTTCTGGTACAGCGGCGTTCTGGTGTTGCTGCCGCAGGCGCGCGATGCTGTGCATCTGCCGTTCTCCAGCTATCTCAGCAATCGCGGCCTCGCCTTCCCGAGCCCGATCTTCGGTGCAGGCATGTGGGCAGTCGGCATTGCCTTCCTCGTCGCCATAGCCGCGGTCTTTTTTGTGGCGCGCTGGGCGCACAAGCGCCAGGTGGCAACCGGCCAGCAATTCCACACGATCTGGGTGTCGATCGGCATATTGATCGGCCTGCCGTTGCTGGTCTTCCTTGTGACCGGCATGCCGCTTTCCTTCGATTACCCCATCGCCGGCAAGTTCAACCTGACGGGAGGCACGGTCATAGGACCGGAGTTCCTCGCGCTTCTCCTCGCCCTTTCCCTTTACACCGCATCCTATATTGCCGAGATCGTTCGTGCCGGCATCCGTGGCGTGCCGAAGGGGCAATCGGAAGCGGCAGGTGCACTTGGTCTGCGGGCGTCAGCCATCAACCGGCTGATCATCATACCGCAGGCAATGCGCATCATCATTCCACCGCTGACGAGCCAATATCTCAATCTGATCAAGAACTCGTCCCTCGCCATCGCCATCGGCTATGCCGATCTCGTCGCCGTCGGCGGCGTGATCCTCAATCAGTCCGGCCGAGCCGTCGAAGTCGTCATCATCTGGATGATCATCTATCTCGCCCTGAGCATCGTAACGTCGCTGTTCATGAACTGGTTCAACGCCAAGATGGCCCTGGTGGAGAGATAGGATGTCGAGCGTAGATCAACACTTCGTCAGCAAGACACTGCTCGTGGCTCAGCCAGCACCCGCCAGCGAAAAGGGCATGTGGCACTGGTTGAAAAAGAACCTGTTTGCCACGCCGAAGGACATCGTCCTGACCGTGCTTGCCGTCACCTTTCTGGCCTGGACGATCCCGCATCTGGTCAACTGGCTGTTCATAAATGCAGTCTGGAGCGGAACCGACCGCACCTTCTGCGCCACCACGGTTCAAGGCGGAACGCAGCCGGACGGCTGGAATGCCGCCTGCTGGGCCTTCGTCCGCGCGAAATTCGCCATCTTCATGTTCGGCCTTTATCCGCCGGACGAGCGCTGGCGGCCGATACTCGTCTGCATCCTGATGGTCGTCAGCTTCGCACCGCTGCTGATACCGTCCGTTCCCAGGAAGGGATTGAACGCTATCCTGGCGTTCTTCGTGCTGCCGGTTGTTTCGTTCTTCCTGCTCCACGGGGGCTTCGGCCTTGAGACCGTCGAAACGGAAAGATGGGGCGGCCTGCTGGTGACGCTGGTGATCGCCTTCGTTGCGATCGCAGTCTCCTTCCCCTTCGGCATCGTGCTCGCGCTCGGCCGTCGCTCCAAGATGCCCGTCGTCCGCATGCTCTGCGTGTCGTTCATCGAAATCATCCGCGGCGTGCCGTTGATCACGGTGCTGTTCATGGCCAGCTACATGCTGCCGCTGTTCATGCCGCAGGGCTGGACTGTCGATAAGCTGTTGCGCGCCGTCGTCGGCGTTGCGATCTTCACCTCTGCCTATATGGCGGAAGTCATTCGCGGCGGCCTGCAGGCGATACCCAAGGGCCAGTTCGAGGGCGCTGACTCGCTCGGCCTCGGCTACTGGCAGAAGATGCGGCTGATCATTCTGCCGCAGGCGATCAAGCTGGTCATCCCCGGCATCGTCAACACCTACATCGGCATGTTCAAGGACACGTCGCTCGTGGCGATCATCGGCATGTTCGACCTGCTTGGCATCGTCCGTCAGAACTTCGCGGATGCCACTTGGGCAAGTGCGGTGACCCCCGTAACGGGTCTTGTTTTCGCCGGCTTCGTTTTTTGGCTGTTCTGCTTCGGCATGTCGCGCTATTCAGGCTTTGTGGAACGCCATCTCGACACCGGCCACAAGCGATAAAATTGAGGGAAATACAAAATGGCTGAAGCCCAATCGAAAAAAATGACCGTCTCCGAGACAGAAGTCGCGGTCGACATGATCAACATGAACAAGTGGTATGGCGACTTCCACGTGCTGCGCGATATCAACCTCAAGGTCATGCGCGGCGAGCGCATCGTCATTGCCGGCCCTTCCGGCTCGGGCAAATCGACGATGATCCGCTGCATCAACCGCCTGGAAGAACACCAGAAGGGCCAGATCATCGTTGACGGCGTCGAGCTGACGAACGACCTGAAGAAGATCGATGAAGTGCGTCGCGAAGTCGGCATGGTGTTCCAGCACTTCAACCTCTTCCCACATCTGACCATTCTGGAAAACTGCACGCTGGCGCCGATCTGGGTGCGCAAGATGCCGAAGAAGCAGGCGGAAGAAATCGCCATGCACTTCCTCACCCGCGTCAAGATTCCGGAACAGGCGAAGAAGTATCCCGGCCAGCTTTCCGGCGGCCAGCAGCAGCGCGTGGCGATCGCCCGCTCGCTCTGCATGAACCCGAAGATCATGCTGTTTGACGAGCCGACCTCGGCGCTCGACCCGGAAATGATCAAGGAAGTGCTCGACACCATGGTTGGCCTTGCCGAAGAAGGCATGACGATGCTGTGCGTGACCCACGAAATGGGCTTTGCCCGCCAGGTCGCCAACCGCGTCATCTTCATGGACCAGGGGCAGATCGTCGAACAGAATTCGCCGAAGGAATTCTTCGACAATCCGCAACATGAGCGCACCAAGCTTTTCCTCAGCCAGATCCTGCACTGATCCGGCGTAGATCGAATGCAAGAACCCGCCGCTGCCACGCAGCCGGCGGGTTTTTCATTGAATGCCGCTCTCCACGCATGCGGCGAAGCAGGGCCGCTCAGCGCAACGGCAGAGCATAGGTCTGTTTGACGATCTGGCTCGGCACATCGGTCTTGACGTTCTGAATGCCGTTGACCTTCGTCAGATGCGTCGACTGGAACCGCCTGTAGTCGTCGAGATCGGAAACAGCGACACGCAGCAGCGCGTCACTCTCCCCGAGCATGATGTAGCATTCCATCACCTCAGACAGTTTCTTCATCGCTGCGATGAAATGGTCGATCGTTTCCGCATCCTGCGCCGTCAGCCAGACCCGCGCGAACATCGATAGCGGCAGGCCAGCCTTGACCGGATTCACGACGGCCACATAACGATCGATGATGCCGGCATCCTCCAGGAGCTTCACACGCCGCAGGCAAGGCGATGGCGAAAGCCCGACCTCTTTTGCCAGCTCCACATTCTGCATCCGCCCGTCGCGCTGCAGCGCCCGCAAGATACGCTTGTCGATCTCGTCCAGCCGCATTGGCATTCTCCACCAGCAAAATAGATTTTTTGGATTCCAATGCCAATTATGGGGTATAAGCTAGCATTTTTGCAAGCCAATTGCGCCGGCAAGCCTCTAGGCTTCCGTTCATGGAAAACGCCAATCTTCTTCTTTTTGCAGCCACCGTCTTGCCTCTTATCTGCACGCCAGGGCCGGATATACTGTTCGTGGCATCGCAGACGATCTCCGGCGGTGCCATCGCCGGACTACGTTCGACGGCCGGCATCTGCATCGGCTACATCGTCCATTCCATGCTGGCTGCCCTCGGCGTAGCGGCCATCATCACCGCCTTTCCCCTCCTGTTCATGCTGCTGCGCTGGGTCGGCATCGCTTATCTTGCCTACCTTGCGGCCCGCCTCATAAGTTCCTCAATGAAGGCTGGCGAGGTCACGCCAGTATCCAGAATTGCGACAAATGGATTTCGGCGTGGCTTTCTGACCTCTGTCCTCAATCCCAAGGGCATGATGATCTATTTCGCCATCCTGCCGCAGTTCATCAACCACGGTGGAAACATAGCGCTGCAAGCATCATTGCTATCATCCGTGTTCATCGGGCTCTGCGCGATCGTCGATGTCCTCCTCAGCATCAGCCTGGCAACGATCGGATCGCGCGCCGGTTTCAGCGATCGCCATCGGCGTTGGACCGAGGGTATCGCAGGCTGTCTCCTCCTGATTGCCGCCTGGCGATTGGCAGCGTGAGTAAGCCGAGTGGCGCTTTGCGCAGAACGCGATATAGTTTCCGGTACCGCGAATAATGCGGGATTCACGCGACGTCGGGGGAAGCGAGCCGTGAAAAAAAGCGACAGAATCATCGGCGGGCTCGCTCTATTAAGCGTCGCCATCATCGTCATCAAGCTGGCCGGAGCAATATACGGCTACGACCTGATCCAGATGGCGGTCGATGCTACCAGGCCGAAAGATGCCGGCGGCTGGCCGACGGCGGTGAACTAAGTAGGGCTTGAGCAGCCAACGCCATAGATTGCCCGCTTGATGCGATAAAGGCAAATACGGAGAAATGGCGACCCACCAACGACGAAAGTCTGAACAGCGATAACTATCGGTTTATATAAAATAAATCGGCAATCGAGCGAATGTAAAATCTGCGGCATGACCGCGTTGCGCCGAGACAATAGATCTCGGCACTCGCACATATTGAGGATTAAAATAATCAGGATGAGTCAGCAGCTTTAAAAGACTAAAAAATAGCTCTGAAAAGTAATTTATCCAAAACAAAACAATAGCTTATCTGGAATATATGCAAAGCTCAGAATTTGAGGAATTGAAAGACATCTGAAGAGGTTGATGTATCGAATGCCACTGCCGCTGAGTTACGACAGTTCATCGAGCGTATGTGGAACCTCATTTCTGAATAAGGGCAACTGCAATCAGACCAGTTTGGCATACATCTCCAGCAAAGCGTTGAATGAGGGAGCAATCGGCATGAAGAAGCCATGCTCGATAAACGTGCTAATCAGGGCATCGGGCGTGTTGGTCCAGTCGGTCTCAGCCTCTTCAAAATAGCCCCAGTACATCTCGCCATCCGTGTACATGATCTCGCCAAGCCTCGAACCCTCCGTGATTTCAACAAAGGTGCAAAAGTCGCCTCCGACGGCAATCGGCGGCGCAAAGGCGAGCAATTCTCTTCCGGATGCGTCCATCTTCGGAATAATGGTCAGAATATCAGCGTAGTCACGCCCATTTTCGACACCATAGAAGGTATTGATATCCGCTAAAGCCATACTCAGGCCGACCCGCTTTACCTCATCGAAGTCGAACGTCGTGCGCAAACCGTTGCAACAGGTTAGAAAGTGGATGTAGTCCTGTGAAAGATATATGCCGTGTTCGTTCACCAGGCGTTCGAGCGCTGCCGAGGTTGCCTTCCCAAAAGATTCGACTCTGTCGGATCGGAGGATTGTGTCCAGCGTCGTCATAAGCTCTCCTTTGGGCAGTTATTTCGAATTTCTCGGTCTTTCACATTTCATCAAAGCACGGGCGCAATGCCAGGAGTGTTGCGACTACATTCTATGCCGTACCCGGATGGCACTCTCGGATAAGCGTACGACTTCCTTGCGACATTCCGTGCGGTTTCGTCGCAAAATTAGTCGTTGAGCTGAGAAAATACCAGCAAGCGGCTGTAACATTTAAAGTTTTGGCGACCCCTGCAGGATTCGAACCTGCGACCACATGCTTAGAAGGCAAGTGCTCTATCCAGCTGAGCTAAGGGGCCGTAGGGCCTCGCCACGCTTTACGCGCGGCGGGCAACACATGCCTGAAAGCGCCACCAAACTCAATGGCTGGCGTTCAATAAGTGCTTGGCTTCAGTGAGTCCAGGGCTGCATGCGGTTGAAGCGGAAGTTGTCGGAATAGGATACGGTCTGCCGGATAGGATCCTTCGGCGCGATGACGCGGTATTCGATGCCTTCGCGCTTGGCATAGTCCTCCGCCTGCTCCTGCGTATCGAACGTCAGCTTGAGCTGCTGGCGCATGTCGCCCGACGACGTATAGCCCATGATCGGATCGATCTTGCGCGGCGTTTCCTGGTCGAACTCCAGAACCCAGACATTGGTCTTGGCCTTGCCGGACTGCATGGCGGTCTTTGCGGGACGATAAATCTTGGCAGGCATTGCTGCAGCGCCTCCGAATGAAGCGGGAGCGACCCGCCTTTGTGCTTCACTTGTCTTGCCGCGTCCTCTGCAGGTCGGGCACATCTCGATTTTGATTAGCTGCGAATCCCTTTGTTTTCAAGCAAAAAGGCAGCCGAAATCCGCAGGAATTCTTCCACCGAAACGTGGCTTCGCGCTGATAGCGAAACGGCCGCTCGACACCGACAATATGCCAGCGCCCGCGGCGGGGACGGTAAACCTGAACCATTCCCGGACATTCGCCTTGACGCGCAGTTGTTCGAGGCGAACAGGCAATCCGCCATCATCATGTCACGCCCATGTCACGCGACAGCCTGCTTCCGTTCCTGTAAGCAGCAGCCGGCTTTTGCGGCAAGACCTTTTGGGGAGCGATATGATGTCGACTTCGGTGCTGATTGCTTTGACGGTGTCCTCCGCTTTGGCGACACTCGGTCTCATGGCCCTGCAGTTCATTCGCTGATATCCGAGACGGCACCAATCCCTAGCGAGCCAACTTGCGCGGCGCCTATCGTCCTTTCCTGAAAACTCGCACCGACCCATTTTGGGCTGGACCTATGCGACCCGCCCTCTCTAAGATGCTGGCGGAGCCTTCCAAAGAACGCAAGACGCGGATTGTCCGTTGCGCTATCTGCCCCAATCCCGACCCGTCATCACTGGAGTTGTTTGTGAGCCAAATTTCATCTGCTTGCGCGTCCCTCGCGGAAGCCCTTCTCGACGATCCGTTCTATCGCGCCGTGACGGTCGAATCGGGGGAGGATGAAGAGAGAAGACAAGGAGTTCTGGCGCAATATTTCGAACTCGCGATTGCCGAGGCGGATGGAATTGGCGAAGTGCACTATGCCAACGCCGACGGCGCCGCTATCTGGCATACCAATGAAGCGCATGCCGATGACACTGCAGCCTATGTCAAAGCGCGCAAGCAGGGGCTTGCTGCGCTGCTTGGAGACGCAGGCTTCGGCAATTATCTGCGGATATCCGAATCCATGGCGGAGCACGCACCGCCTCACCTCGCCGATGCCTGGTATCTCTCGATCCTGGGCGTAAGGCGGGCAGCTCGAGGACGGGGATTGGCACAACACCTCATCGAAATGACGCTACGCCGAGCCGATCTCCGGGGCGCCACCTGCTTTCTGGAGACTTTCAATCCCCTGAGCCTGCCCTTCTATCAACGCCTTGGTTTCAGCGACGAGATTCGCTGTTTCGAAAGGGTAACGGGGCGCAACTACTGGATACTTACAAGACATGCGGTCTCGCCGACCTGACAATGGGACGCAAGCCGCAGCCACGATCAAGCGATTGCCGTCGTCTACAGGTCTGAAATTTCGGGATGACTTCAATTAGTGGTCGGAGTGGAGAGATTCGAACTCCCGACCCTCTGGTCCCAAACCAGATGCGCTACCAGACTGCGCTACACTCCGTACCGTTTCAGTATGATCACAGAGGGATCATGTCCTGATTTCGTGCCGCCGGATAACTCTCCTGCGGAACGAGTGGGGAGATACACGGTTCATCTGCCCGCTGCAACAGGTAAAATCTTGCCGGGCAGATCTTCCCCTAGGAAAATCTACTTGCCGAGCTTGGCCGCAATGGTGGCGCTCGTCACCTTGTCGCCCACAGCCAGGCCGAGTTTCTTGACCACTCCACCATTCAGCTCGATTACGTAAGCGACCGGCCCATTGGAGTTGATAATCGCTTCGGAATAGGGAACGGCGTTTTCCTGGATATGTGTGACGACACCTTTTTGATCCAGAAAGAGCATGTCGAGCGGCAACTCGGTGTTCTTCATCCACATCATGACCGGCCGCGGCGTGCCGAAGTCGAACAGCATGCCATGGTCGGCCGGCATCTTGTCGCGGTACATCAGGCCGAATTCGAGCTGTGGCGGCGTCAAGGCCAGTTCCACGGTGAATTTATGCGTCTGGCCTTTGGGCGATGCGATCGAAAGCGGTTCCGAATCGAAAGCCATCGACTGCTGCCCTGCGATCTGTGCCGCGAAAGACGATGGGGCTACGGCCCCAACGAGAAAAAGCGCCAAAATGGCGCTTTTCAAAATTCCGAGAAATCCATCTCTCTTCATATCAATGCGGCCGCGTGACCGGGCTCGGTGCATCCGGGTGGATTTCCGCGGCCATCAGGCCCTTTTCACCCGGTCCGAAGCGGACGAGAACCACCTGCCCCGGCCGCAGCTCAGCCAGGCCGAAGCGACGCAGCGTTTCCATGTGCACGAAGATATCCTCCGTGCCTTCGCCGCGTGTCAGGAAGCCAAAACCCTTGGTGCGGTTGAACCACTTCACCAGCGCTCGCTCCAGGCCGCTCGTCGCCGTTACCTGCACATGCGTGCGCACCGGCGGCATCTGCGAGGGATGCACTGCAGTCGATTGGTCCATGGAGAGGATCTTGAAGGCCTGATAACCACGCTCCCGACGCTGAATCAGCGCGACGATGCGGGTTCCTTCGAGAATCGTCTGATAACCATCACGGCGCAGACACGTCACATGCAGCAAGACATCCTGCATGCCGTTATCCGGCACGATGAAACCGAATCCCTTGGCGACATCGAACCACTTGACGACGCCTGAGATTTCGATGAGCTCGACGGTATCGCCCGACATCTCCTCGAAGTCGACAACTCCCTTCGATGAAATTCTGTCACCCATCCTAGCCAGCCCTCGATTACGCGTCACACTGTTACGGTTAACTGATTCCCTGATATCAAGATTAACATCTTGGTAACGGAAAAGCGCAAGTCCTAGTTTTCGTTTATTCCCACCCTAAGATTATCGCTCCAAGACTTGCGCGAAGCTGGTGCCCCGATCGAAGATCCGCCCGGCTCAACATTAAGAGAGGAAATAGAATGCGTTATCTCCATACGATGGTTCGCGTCACCGATCTCGACGCCTCGTTGCATTTTTATAGCACCCTATTCGGACTTACCGAAACCCGCCGCTACGAAAACGAGAAAGGTCGTTTCACACTCGTTTTCCTTGCGGCCAGCGAGGACGCCGAATCATCCCGCAGCAATGGTGCCCCCAGCCTGGAACTGACCTACAACTGGGACCCGGAAGAATATAGCGGAGGACGCAATTTCGGCCACCTCGCCTACGAGGTCGACGATATCTATGCGACCTGCCAGAAGCTGATGGACAACGGCATCACGATCAACCGCCCGCCGCGCGATGGTCACATGGCTTTCGTGCGTTCTCCAGACGGCATTTCCATCGAGATCCTGCAGAAGGGCGCCAATCTTCCCTCAGCCGAACCCTGGGCTTCCATGGCCAACACCGGCTCCTGGTAAGGCCTAAGCTTTCGCGAGGCTTACGGCATGCGCGGAGCCATCCGTTTCGCGCTTGCCGCCCATGCCCATCCTCCGGCATGCTTGGACGACTCGAAGCATCATGCATCGGATATCGCGCGGCCATCGTTCCCAGTCGGCGCGTGCGGTATCGTCGTCCCTCGCAAGAGGCCGTTCCGATGCAAGCCTTTTTTGCAGGGAACGTCCTATGTGCGATCAACAGATTTTATACGGCAGGAAGAAGCTAGCAAGCACAATTGCCGTTCTTGCCTCATTTGTGATGATTGCCGGCTGTGCGACCACGGCCAAAAAGCCGACCGAAACATCCGACATCGCGCCAGCGGCGCAGCCGACGGCAGCCGAACAGCTCGCGGCCGATATGAACAACAAGGCGGACGCCCGGCGACGCAAAGCCGACCTTGGCTACCGTGACCCCCTGGTGCACAGCGTCAACGGCACACGCCAGCAGATCGTCGCCCAGCAGAATCAAGCGCTCTATCCGGCGCCTGCGGAAACGCCTCCCGACGGGCAAACCGGTATTGCCGGGCTGGTCACACAACCGACCGGCGTCAATGCGAACAGAAGCAGCATCTTTTCCGCCCCGCCGCCTATTGCCGTCAATCCAGATGGGACGCTCGCCAAGACCCAAGCTGATAGCGGTCAAACGATCACGCCGATGATGCGCAGTGTCTACAGCACACCGCCAGCAGCAATGCAGGCCGCGGCACCACAAACCATGGATGCCGCCGGCGTGCCCAATGGCCGCACTTCGGCGGACATGCTGCCACCGCCGGTCATCCGCCACTCGACCTCGCCGGCTGCGGCTTCGCCACAGCCGATCGCGCAGGTGACAGCGTCGGGAGTTTCGGCGACGCCGAACCCGAATGTGCGCGAGCTGAACGGCAGACAGGCGGCAGCGCTGGCGCAATTCATCGCCGCGAAGAACCAACCCCAGAATGGCAAGCTGCTAGTGCAGCCTGTGCCAGGCGCCAATGGTCAGTAGAAAAGCCCGCGTTTCCAGGGATTCTTCAATGTCGCCGGCAAGAGCCTGTTAAGTCTCACTTATTCGTGGTCGGCCGCCGTTTCACCCATCTGTCATTTTTTCCACAAAAAAGCAAAATTGCCGCTTGCAGGAATGAAATCACCCCGCTATAAGCGCGCCACACAGCAGCTGCACGCGCCCTTCGTCTATCGGTTAGGACGACAGATTTTCATTCTGTAAAGAGGGGTTCGACTCCCCTAGGGCGTGCCACTGTTGCTCCCCTCCCCATGGACAATTCATTTAAGCTACCGCTTGCGGACGCAATAGGCTATTCCTATCTACGCGGCAGAGCACGCGCCCTTCGTCTATCGGTTAGGACGACAGATTCTCATTCTGTAAAGAGGGGTTCGACTCCCCTAGGGCGTGCCAACCGCGTGGCTCGATGTTTTCCACAAGTGCCTCGAAAAATCTTCGCCTAGTCATCGATTTTTCTGGGATTTTTCTCGATTTTCCGCTTGCGGGAACAAAAGGTGCTGACTATAAGGGCGCCACAGCACGCGCCCTTCGTCTATCGGTTAGGACGACAGATTTTCATTCTGTAAAGAGGGGTTCGACTCCCCTAGGGCGTGCCACTGTTTCTTCCCGCTAAACCGTTGATTTTTATTCTCAGAGCGACACCGCGCGTACTCTACGTCACGGAGCTTTTGCCGCATCCGTGACACGCAGCTGTACGCGTCGGCTTCCCTGCCAATGATCGGCGCCCAATGTCCCGGCAACATGGATTTGTGCGCCGCGGGAAGACATCAGCAATTCGCCTAAAGGTGTCTCCGCCGCACGGAAGGCGATGCCGTCCACGCGGCCGCCGTCCATCGCCTCCAGCGTGATCTTGATGTGCGACTGGCCGACGAGGCGGGAATCGCGCAGCCGATGGCTCGGAAGCGCAAAGACGGGCTGCGGATGGCCCGACCCGTAGGGACCGGCCGTCTCGAGCCTGTCGATGAGCTCCACGGTCGCGCCGCTCGCACCGAGAGCGCCGTCGATCTTCAGCGTTTCATTGGCGACCAGCCCGGCCACCTGTTTTTCCGCCTTCTCTGTGAAGAAGGCGCGCAGCTTGCCGAGATTGCTTCGTTCAACCGTCAGGCCGGCAGCCATGGCATGGCCGCCACCCTTGACCAACAGGCCGGCATCGACGGCGGCGCGCACCATGCGGCCCATGTCGAAACCATTGATGGAGCGGCCGGAGCCGGTGCCCTTTCCCATCGGATCGAAGGCGATGGCGAAGGCTGGTCGGCGGAACTTGTCCTTGAGGCGCGAGGCGATCAGCCCGACGATGCCCGGATGCCAGCTCTCGCGCGCCGTGACGATGACGGAGGCGCCATCGCCATTGCCATATTCCGCCAGCGCTTCGGCCTCGGCCTCCTGCAGCATGGCGGCCTCCATGGCCTGCCTCTCGCGATTGAGCTCGTCGAGCTTTGCGGCGATCGTCTCGGCCTCGCCGGTATCGTCGAGCGTCAGCAGACGCGCGCCGAGTGCCGCATCACCAATGCGGCCGCCGGCATTGATGCGCGGACCGATGAGGAAGCCGAAATGATACGGCGAGACAGGACCGTTGAGACCCGCCTTGCGAAACAGCGCTGCAAGCCCAAGATTGCCCTGATGGCGCGCGGCGATCAGCCCCTTGACGACATAGGCGCGGTTCAAGCCCTTCAGCGGCACGACATCGCAAACGGTCGCGAGCGCGACGATATCGAGCCAGGCAAGCAGGTCGATGGATCGCACACGGGAATCGCCCGCCTCGCGCAACAGCCGCAAGGCCGCGACCAGAACCATGAAGACCACGCCAGCAGCGCAAAGATGCCCCTGCCCCGACAGATCATCCTCACGGTTCGGATTGACCAGCGCATGGCACGGCGGCAGTTCGTGCGCCACCTGGTGGTGATCTATGACGACGACATCGATGCCCCGCGCCTTGGCCACCTCAAGCGATTCGAAGCTGGTGGAGCCGCAATCGACCGTGACGATCAATGTCGCGCCATTGTCGATGAGCTGGCCGATGGCAGTCGGATTGGGGCCGTAGCCTTCAAAGATGCGGTCGGGAATATAGATGCTGGCCGGAACACCGAAATGCGTCAGGAAGCGATAGATAAGCGCCGAGGAGGCTGCGCCGTCGACATCGTAATCGCCGAAGACCGCGACCGTCTCGCCCTTCTTGATCGCGTGCAGGAGACGCCTCGCCGCCTTCTCGCAATCGGTCAGCAGATGCGGGTCCGGCATCAGGCCGCGAATGGTCGGATCGAGGAAGGCCATGGCCTCGTCTTGCCCGACGCCACGTCCTGCAAGCACTCGGGCAATCAGCTCCGGCAAGCCATGGGTCTGCGCAATGGCGAGCGCCCTGTTCTGGCCCGCCTGATCGAGCCGGGAAACCCAGCGATTGCCCGATACCGAGCGCTCGACGCCCAGAAACGCCCGCTGAACTGGATCGACCGGTTGCTCCACCATCTCTCCCGGAATTTGAGGGCGGCGTCCTTACGGGATCCGCCGCCGCTGTCAGCTTAGAGCGGTTCAGCTTTTCACGAAATCTCTAAACCGCTCTATCTGTTTATTTTCTCGCAATTCCGGACGGAAAACCGCTGTGCACTTTTCCTGGAATTGCTCTACTCTTTCGGCCGCTCGATACGGATGACCTGCGGTTCGCCGACGAGATAGCCTTCGTTCTTGATGGAGGCAACCGCCTTGCGTACCGAATCCTCCGTCGTCGCATGGGTGACGAGGATGATCGTCTGATGATCGGAGGGTGCCAGATGCTGCTTCGAGCGCTGCACGATCGATTCGAGCGAAATATGGTTTTCCGCCATGCGGGTAGCGACGCTTGCGAAGACACCAGTACGATCGAGCACCGTCAGGCGGATGAAATAGCCGCCTTCATGGCTCTGCATCTGCGCCTTGCGATAGGGCTCCAGCGCCTTGGCAGGATGGCCGAGCACCGGCACGCGCTGCTCGCCCGGACGGCTCTTAGCGATATCGGCGATGTCGCCGAGCACGGAGGATGCCGTCGCATTGCCGCCGGCGCCGGGGCCGACCATCAACAGTTCACCGAGGATATCGGATTCGATCGCCACGGCATTGGTGACGCCATCGACCTGAGCGATGACCGAATCGAGCGGCACCATGGTCGGATGCACCCGCTGTTCGATACCGCTTTCGGTGCGTTGGGCAACGCCGAGCAGCTTGATGCGGTAGCCGAGATCGGCGGCTGCGCGGATATCCTCGATGGAGACGTTGGTGATACCCTCGAGATAGATGTCGTCGGCCGCGATGCGATTGCCGAAGGCAAGCGTCGTCAGGATGGCGAGCTTGTGGGCGGTGTCGTTGCCCTCGATGTCGAAAGCCGGATCGGCTTCGGCATAGCCGAGACGCTGTGCTTCCTTGAGGCAATCGGCAAAGGACAGGCCTTCCTTCTCCATCCGGGTCAGGATGTAGTTGCAGGTGCCGTTCATGATGCCGTAGACGCGGGAAATCGTATTGCCGGTCAGGGATTCGCGCAGCGCCTTGATGACCGGAATGCCACCGGCGACGGCCGCTTCGAAGTTAAGCAGGACGCCCTTTTCTTCCGCGATCTGCGCAAGCTCGACGCCGTGATAGGCAAGCAGCGCCTTGTTGGCGGTGACGACATGCAGGCCCCGCGCCAGGGCCGCCCGCACGGCAGCGTTGGCAGCGCCCTCGGAGCCGCCGATCAGCTCGACGAAAACGTCGATATCGGCCTTCTGCGCGAGATCGACCGGACCGCCGAACCATTCGATGCCTGTCAAATCGATGCCGCGATCCCGCGTGCGATCGCGCGCGGTGACGGCGACGATCTTGACGGGACGACCGCAGGTAACGGCAAGCTCGTTAGCGCGGCTCTGGATGATGCGGACGAGCGAGGCACCAACGGTGCCCAAGCCCGCAATGCCGATTTTGAGGGCATCTGCCATGGAAAATTCCTGATCGGTATGGGGAACGGCAGCCACCGGAGCAGCTGCCGCGCGATATTACGAACGATGAGCGTTCAGCGAAATGACATTGTGCATCGTCTCATCCGCCGTGGAGAGGAAGCGCTTCAGATTGCGCGCTGCCTGACGGATGCGGTGTTCGTTTTCAACGAGCGCGATGCGAACATAATCGTCGCCCTGCTCGCCGAAGCCGATGCCGGGAGCAACCGCGATGTCGGCCTTCTCGACCAGCAGCTTGGAAAACTCCAGCGAGCCGAGATGACGGAACTTCTCCGGGATCTTCGCCCAGGCAAACATGGTCGCGGCTGGCGGCGGCACGTCGAAGCCGGCCTTGCCGAAGCTGTCGACCAGGACGTCGCGGCGGCGCTTGTAGATGCTACGGACCTCGGCAATATCGGAACCGTCGCCGTTAAGCGCGTGGGTCGCCGCCACCTGGATCGGCGTGAAGGCGCCGTAATCGAGATAGGACTTTACGCGCGTCAGCGCAGCGATCAGCCGCTCGTTGCCGACAGCGAAGCCCATGCGCCATCCAGGCATCGAGAAGGTCTTCGACATCGAGGTGAACTCGACCGTGACGTCGATAGCACCCGGAACCTCCAGAACGGACGGCGGCGGTGCGTCATCGAAATAGATTTCCGAATAGGCCAGATCCGACAGCACGATGATGTCGTGCTTCTTCGCGAAGGCGACGACTTCCTTGTAGAAATCGAGCGTCGCGACATAGGCCGTCGGGTTCGACGGATAGTTCAGGATCAGCGCCAGCGGCTTCGGGATCGAGTGACGCACGGCCCGCTCCAGCGGCGGGAAGAAGCTGTCATCGGGCTCGACCGGGATCGAACGGATCACGCCGCCGGCCATCAGGAAGCCGAAGGCGTGGATCGGATAGGTCGGGTTCGGGCAGAGAATGACGTCGCCAGGCGCGGTGATCGCCTGCGCCATGTTGGCGAAGCCTTCCTTGGAGCCGAGGGTGGCGACCACCTGCGTATCCGGATTGAGCTTCACGCCGAAGCGGCGGGCGTAGTAAGCGGCCTGCGCGCGGCGAAGGCCGGGAATGCCCTTTGAGGAGGAGTAACGATGCGTGCGCGGGTCCTGAACCACTTCGCACAGCTTGTCGACGATCGCCTTGGGGGTCGGAAGATCTGGATTGCCCATGCCGAGGTCGATAATGTCCGCCCCGCCCGCTCGCGCGCTCGCTTTCAAACGATTGACCTGTTCGAAAACGTAGGGCGGCAAACGCCGGACTTTATGAAACTCTTCCATTTCTTTCCCCATGGGACAGCGGCCCTCAAAACCGCGCTGAAGTTCGTTGATCTACCGGCCAGCCGCGATACGAACTTGGAAATCGCGGCGCCGCAACCATGCTGACTCGAAAGATAAGGTGAATCTTGGGCGATTATGCACGCAAAGTGCAATTCGCCGGTCAGACACATCCAAATTCGGCCTATCCGAACGCTTTGCGTCCAAATTACCTGAAACGCAAGGCTAATTCTGCGTTTGCGCCGGTTGGGCGCTGCCCTCTTTCTGAATTTCCTTCAGCGTATCCTGGCCATGTTCGGCGGCAAGCTTGCGCATCTCAGCGACGCGCTTCTGGTATTCGGCCTCGGAGATCGTACCGGCCTTGCGCTGCGATCCCAGTGCCGTCAGCTGCTTGGCCAGGTCGCCGGCCTGTTGATCGTTGATCTGCACGTTAGCTGCGGTCGGCGGCGCATTGAAGGAGGGATAGCCGTCCTTGTAATATTGCTGCGTGCTGGTTTCCACGATCGGCGTGCCCTTGGCGGGCTTTACGATGACAGCCTGAGGCGGCTGCTTGCGCTTGGCGTAGGCCGCCTTTTCCTCGGGCGTCGAGCAGCCCGCGAGCGTCAATGCGAGAATTCCGCACATTGCACCGCAGAGTACGGAATACCGGTTCAGTCTTGCCACCATGCCGCTGCCCATAATTGTCTTCCTGCCCAATTCCTTGCTGTGGGTTGCGACTGTTAAATTTGTCGCAGCAGCAAAGCAAGAGCAGGGTTGCGTTTCATTCGACTTGTATTCCTTTTCCCGCAAGATGTACAAATGGAAAACAAGACACGAGCTGCCGCCGGGAGGATGATGCGTGACCGACAGCAAGCGGGACAAGAATGAAGGTAATGGCGGCTTTCCCGGCTTTGATCCAAAGTCGGTCGAGCCTTACATCGTCAGGGATCCCGAAGCGATGGCCGTCAACTTTGCCCGTGCGCTCGAGAATCTCGGCAAGGCAGCCTCCGCCTGGCTTGCACCGCGCGAACGCGGCGAGAAGGTCGATACGGTCGCCGATCCCTTCACCGATATGGTCAAGACGCTGTCCAAGGTCGGCGAATACTGGCTTTCGGACCCTCGCCGGACGCTGGAGGCGCAGACGCAGCTCCTGTCCGGCTATTTCGGCCTGTGGACGAAAACCATGCAGCGCCTCAGCGGCGATTCGTCTGCCGAGGCGGAAGCTGAGCCGGTCAAGGACAGGCGCTTTGCCGACGAAGACTGGCAGAAGAACCCATTCTTCGACTTTCTGAAGCAGACCTATCTTCTGACGTCGAATTGGGCGGAAAAGCTGGTCGGTGAAGCCGAAGGGCTGGACGAGCATACGCGTCACAAGGCAGCGTTCTACACCAAGCAGATCACTGCCGCCTTCTCGCCGACCAATTTCGTTGCGACGAATCCGCAGGTCTATCGCGAGACCATCGCGTCCAACGCTGAAAACCTTGTGCGCGGCATGAAGATGCTGGCGGAGGATATCAGCCTCGGCCATGGCGAGCTGCGTCTGCGACAAACCGACATGACGAAATTCGCTGTCGGGCGCGACATGGCGCTGACGCCAGGCAAGGTGATCGCGCAAAGCGATGTCTGCCAGATTATCCAATATGAGCCGGCGACCGACAAGGTGCTGAAGCGACCGCTGCTGATCTGCCCGCCATGGATCAACAAATTCTATATTCTCGACCTCAACCCGCAGAAATCCTTCATCAAATGGTGCGTGGAGCAGGGTCACACGGTGTTCGTCATCTCCTGGGTGAACCCAGATCAGCGCCATGCCACGAAGGATTGGACTTCCTATGCTCGCGAAGGCATCGATTTCGCGCTCGATACGATCGAAAAGGCGACGGGCGAGCAGGAGGTCAATGCTGTCGGATATTGCGTCGGCGGCACGCTGCTTGCGGCCACGCTTGCCCTCCATGCCAAGGAAAAAAACAAGCGCATCCGCACGGTGACCTTCCTGACGACGCAGGTCGATTTCACCTTCGCGGGCGACCTCAAGGTTTTCGTCGACGAGGAGCAGATTGCAGCGCTGGAAGAGCAGATGAATGTGCTCGGCTATCTCGAAGGCTCGAAGATGGCGACGGCCTTCAACATGCTGCGCGCTTCGGAACTGATCTGGCCCTATTTCGTCAACAACTATCTAAAGGGACAGGAACCCCTGCCCTTCGACCTCCTGTTCTGGAATGCCGATTCCACCCGCATGGCGGCCGCCAACCACTCCTTCTATCTGCGCAACTGCTACCTCAACAATGCGCTAAGCCAAGGCAAGATGGTGCTCGACGGCAAGACGCTGTCGCTGAAGGACGTGCGCATTCCTGTCTATAATCTCGCGACGCGCGAGGATCATATCGCGCCCGCCAAGTCCGTCTTCGTCGGCAGCCAGTATTTCGGCGGGCCTGTGGAATTCGTCGTGACGGGTTCCGGCCATATCGCCGGCGTTGTCAACCCGCCGGACAAGCACAAATACCAGTTCTGGACCGGCGGCTCGATGAGCGGCAACTATGAAAACTGGCTGACCGAGGCAGCTGAGACGCCCGGCTCCTGGTGGCCGCATTGGCACGCCTGGATCCTTGCGCAGGATCACCGCATGACCGCAGCCCGCCAACCCGGAGGCAAGGCTCTCAACGCGCTGGAAGAGGCACCCGGCAGCTTCGTCATGGAACGGGCGTAAGAGCAGCCACCCGATCATGCAGTTTCCTTCGCCTCTCGTCCCTGCCCGTCTGATTTCGCGCTACAAGCGCTTCCTCTTCGATGCCGAGCTGGAGGATGGGACCTTCATCACCGGCTCATGTCCGAATACCGGCTCGATGCTTGGCCTGACGACGCCCGGCTCGCGCATATGGCTTTCCGAACATGAGGGCGCGAAGCGAAAATACCGTCATGTCTTCGAGCTGATCGAAGCCGACGACACCACGGTCGGCGTCAATACCGGGATGCCGAACCGCATCGCGGCGGAAGCGATCGCGCTCGGACAAGTCTCCGATCTCGGCGATTACACGACGGTCAAGCGCGAACAGAATTATGGTCGCAACTCCCGCATCGACCTGCTCTTGACCGACCCTTTGCGGACAACCACCTATGTCGAGGTGAAAAACGTCCACTTCATGCGGCAGCCGGGTCTCGCAGAATTTCCCGATACGGCAACGGCACGCGGCGCCAAGCATCTGGAAGAGCTTGGCGATATGGCAGAGGCCGGCTACCGGGCCATCATGCTCTTCGTGATCCAGCGCAACGATTGCGACCGCTTCCGGATCTGTGGTGATCTCGATCCGGTCTACGCTCGGGCCTATGATCGTGCTTTGGCGCGTGGCGTCGAAGTCTATGCGCTGAAATGCAAGGTTTCGCCGACGGAAATCGCGCCTGCCGGGTTGATCCCGATAGACGAACCCGGCATAGCTGCATTAGAACAGTTTAAGATCTCTACCAAAGGCTAGTCATGGTGAATTACATCGAAGCGGCAACGGCGCCGGCGAAGAATACGGGCGCTATCCGCATCTACGGGCAGGATGCCTTTGCGGGAATGCGCAAGGCATGCCAGCTGACCGCCCGCTGCCTCGATGAACTGGCTGCCATCGTCAAGCCTGGTGTAGCCACCGACGTCATCGATCGCTTCGTTTTCGAATTCGGCATGGATCACGGCGCCTATCCGGCGACGCTGAACTATCGCGGCTACATGAAGTCCTCCTGCACGTCGATCAACCATGTTGTCTGCCACGGCATTCCCAACGACAAGCCGCTGCGCGAAGGCGATATCGTCAATATCGACGTGACCTATGTGCTCGATGGCTGGCACGGCGATTCCAGCCGCATGTATCCGGTCGGCGAAATCAAGCGTTCGGCCGAGCGTCTTCTGGAAGTTACCTACGAATCCCTGATGCGCGGCATCGCCGCCGTCCGGCCGGGTGCCCGCACCGGCGCCATCGGCGAAGCGATCCAGAGCTATGCCGAGGGCGAGCGCTGCTCGGTCGTGCGCGACTTCTGCGGCCACGGCGTCGGCAGCCTCTTCCATGACTCGCCGAATATTCTGCATTACGGCCGCGTCAATGACGGCCCGGAGCTGCGCGAAGGTATGATCTTCACCATCGAGCCGATGATCAATCTCGGCAAGCCGCATGTGAAGGTGCTCGGAGACGGCTGGACGGCAGTTACCCGCGACCGTTCGCTCTCGGCGCAATATGAGCATACGGTCGGCGTCACTGCGACGGGTTGCGAAATCTTCACCCTATCGCCTGGCGGTCTGGACCGCCCCGGCCTGCTGCCGCTGCAGGGATAGTTCATGGCGAAACGTCCCGCTTCTTCCAACGGACATGGCAACATGCCCCTCGATAGCGGTGGGAAGACGGAGGCGTTGGAAGATGCGCCGCTGCTGGACGAGCGGCTATTCTTCGCCCAACAGGTTGCCAAACCCGTTTCACAGACCAACAAATCCGCGCCGGCCACCAAGTCCGCGCCAACGAACGTGGAGGCCCATTATCATGGTCACCGCGAACGGCTGCGCAATCGCTACCGTGATGGCGGCGATGCGGCGTTGGCTGATTACGAAATTCTCGAGCTGCTGCTTTTCCGGCTGATCCCACGCCGCGACACGAAGCCGATCGCCAAGGCATTGCTCGCCCGTTTCGGCACGCTTGGCGGCGTGTTCGGCGCGCCGATCAACCTGCTGACCGAAGTCAGTGGCGTCGGCGATGCCGTTGCGCTCGATCT
Source organism: Martinezella hainanensis (assembly GCF_900094555.1). GTDB lineage: Bacteria > Pseudomonadota > Alphaproteobacteria > Rhizobiales > Rhizobiaceae > Rhizobium > Rhizobium hainanense. The sequence goes on along the minus strand of NZ_FMAC01000002.1, from coordinate 692,425 downwards.
GAAGCTGGTTGCGAGCGTCGGACAGCGTATGCTGAAAAGCGAGCTGACGGGCAAGCCGGTGCTTTCCTCCTGGAAAGCGCTCATCGACTATTGTCACGCCGCGATGGCGCACGAGGCACGCGAGCAATTCCGCCTGCTATTTCTCGATAAGCGCAACGCTCTTATCGCCGACGAGGTTCAAGGTTTCGGCACGGTCGATCATACGCCCGTCTACCCGCGCGAAGTCGTCAAACGGGCGCTCGAACTATCCGCATCGGCGGTGATTCTGGTCCACAACCATCCATCGGGAGACCCAACTCCGTCCCGCGCGGATATCGAGATGACCAAGACAATCATCGACACCGCCAAGCCTTTGGGCATCACCGTTCACGATCATGTTATCATTGGGAAAAACGGCCATGTCAGCTTCCGCGCGTTGCGGCTGATTTGAAATTGTCGCACGCGCGATAATCAAATACTTCAATTTTATAATATATATTTTTGATTTTATTTAATTATTTTTAGATTCTGGTTCTTGCGATCTTGGCGAAATATCCCGAAATCGTCATCGCGATCACTCCTTTCATTTTTCAGCTCGGCGTCAGGATGATCTGGCAGAAGGATCGCCACATCCTGCCAGCAGGTTCGCTGGCGGAAGCTGTTGTTTGATTTGGCCTATTCGCCTGCATGCGTGGCCATCTGGAGATCGAATGCCGAAGATGTCGCCCGTGCTTGCCAATCGCCTCCTTCGTATCGGTCGCGGCGCGCTTGTTACGGCGGGCGCTTTTCTGGTGGTCGCCGGCGGCTTCTATGCCCACATGCTCTGGACGACAAACTTCCATCCGGTCATCGTCGGCGAACTGTACCGCTCCTCGCAGCCGTCGGCCACCAACATCGCCGAGTTCCAGAAGCAATACGGCATCAAGACCATTATCAACCTGCGTGGCGACAATAGTGGGCACCATTGGTACGATAAGGAAGTTGCCGAGGCGAAAGAGCTCAACATCAACCATATCGATTTCCACATGTCTTCCGGCCGAGAGCTGACACAGGCGCAGGCCGCGCAGCTTGTCGAAATCATGCGCGATGCGCCGAAGCCGATTCTCATTCATTGCCAGGCCGGCGCCGACAGAACCGGCCTTGCCTCGGCGCTTTACCTTGCTGCCATTGCCAAGACCAATGAGGCTACCGCAGAAGGCCAGATGTCGATCATCTACGGTCATCTGCCGTTCTCCTTCACGCGCGCCTACGCCATGAACCGGACATTCGAGAAGCTGGAACCCTGGCTCGGCTTCTCTGCCTCCTGATATCTGGCTCCTGATCTCAGACGTTTCCTGTTAGATAATCTGTAACATTGAGCAGCTACCGGTTGACGGAGCATGTTGCATTGCGACATTGATTCTCTATTCCAGTCAGCCGAGGCTTCCCGATGGACCAATTCGATCTTCTAGTCGTGGGTAGCGGCCCTGCCGGCCGCAGGGGCGCTATCCAAGCCGCCAAACTCGGCAAGAGGGTGCTCGTGATCGAGCAAGGCAAGCGCGTTGGCGGCGTTTCTGTCCACACCGGCACCATTCCCTCCAAGACGCTGCGCGAAACCGCGCTCAACCTCTCCGGCTGGCGCGAGCGCGGCTTCTACGGTCGCGCCTACCGCGTCAAGCAGGAGATCAGCGCGGAAGATCTGCGGCGTCGCCTGCTGATCACGCTCGACCATGAAGTCGAGGTGCTGGAACACCAGTTCGCGCGCAATCGCGTTCAACATATTCGCGGCAAGGCGAGCTTCGTCGATCCGCAGACCATGCAGGTCGTCAAGGATGATGGCGAAGTCGTCACGGTCACCGCGGCAAGCATTCTGCTTGCCGTGGGCACCAAGCCGTTTCGTCCGGATTATATGCCCTTCGATGGCAAGACGGTTCTCGACAGCGACGAGCTGCTTGATATCGAGGAATTGCCCCGGTCGATGGTCGTCATCGGCGCCGGCGTCATCGGCATCGAATATGCGACCATCTTCAGTGCGCTTGACACGCAAGTGACGCTGATCGATCCGAAGTCGACCATGCTTGATTTTATCGACAAGGAGATCGTCGAAGACTTCACCTATCAGCTGCGCGATCGCAACATGAAGCTGCTGCTCGGCCAGAAGGCTGAGAAGGTGGAGCGCCTGCCGAATGGCAAGGTGGAACTGACGCTCGACAACGGCCGCCGCCTGACCACCGACATGGTTCTCTTCGCCGCCGGCCGCATGGGTGCGACCGATACACTTAATCTCCCCGCCGCCGGCCTTGAGGCCGACGCCCGCGGCCGCTTGAGCGTCAATCCGGAAACCTTCGCCACCAAGGTCCCGCATATCTTTGCGGCAGGCGATGTCGTCGGCTTCCCGAGCCTTGCTTCCACCTCGATGGAACAGGGCCGCATCGCCGCCCGCGTCGCTGTCGGCGCAATCGCCAAGGAGCCGCCGAAATACTTCCCCTATGGCATCTACGCCGTGCCGGAAATTTCGACCTGCGGCCTTTCCGAGGAAGAAGTCAAGGAAAGGCATATCCCTTATGAATGCGGCATTGCCCGCTTCCGCGAGACCTCGCGCGGCCACATCATGGGCCTCGACACGGGCCTGTTGAAAATGATCTTCTCGCTGAAGACCCGCCGCCTCCTCGGCGTCCACATCGTCGGTGAAGGTGCGACCGAGCTCGTGCACATCGGTCAGGCCGTGCTGAACCTCAAGGGCACTGTCGAATATTTCGTCGAAAACACCTTCAACTATCCGACACTCGCCGAAGCCTACAAGATTGCGGGCCTCGATGCCTGGAATCGTATGGGCGACATCAAGTCGGAGCTCTAGGCACCATGAAGCTCACGCCAGGTGACAGCGTTGAGCTTCAAGCGAGGGCTTCGATCAGGGGTAAGACTTCGACGAACGTATCGATGCGGTACTTCGGGGATGGCAGCATGTCCGGCCAAGACGTACCGGCACCATAAAATACGCCCTTCATTCCAGCGGCTTCCGCGCCCCTGACATCGGCCTCCGGGTTGTCGCCGACAAAGATGCAGCACGCCGGCACTACGCCCAGACGTTCGGCGGCGAGCTGGAAAATGCCAGGGTCTGGCTTGCGTAAGCCGACATCTTCCGAAATGACAACAAGATCGACGGCATCCCTAAGACCAGTGATATCCATTTTTGCGGACTGAACATCGGTGTGGCCATTGCTGATGATGGCTGTCTTCAAACCATGTGCCCGCAGCGCAATCAGCATCTCAAGAGCGCCAATCGACGGTCTGGCGAAAGATGGATATCGCATTTGAAAATCGGAAAGCAAAAGAGCTCCGGACTCATTGCTCATGCCTAAGGTCGCCGCCAATCGCGGGTAAAGTTTTTGTTTGTCGAGGAAACCTTCCTTTTCCAGAGCAAAGAAGGTTGCCTGAAAAGCCTGAAGCGTTACGCCCTTTAGTTGATCTTCCAGTCGCCTGAATTGATCCGGTAGGAATGCCATCAGGGCAGCGCGACGGTCGATAAGAGTTTCATCAAGGTCAAACATTGCCGCTTCAATCAAGCTCGGCCTCCATCCCATCCTATCGTGCCACGTTTCCAGATAGAGCTTCTCACACTGGAAAGAAACGGCCATTGCAACCGATAGGGATTTAGCGCTGCGGGCAGTGTCTGAAACCGCATGGGTGATATCAAGCCGGAGCTCCAGACCCGATAATATTGACCATGCAGATAGGGCTCACTATTCTGAGGGCATGATGAGCATTTTCAATATCGTTTCGGTCTTCTTCATAAGCCGCTGATCCGGTGGCTTTCAGCCAAATGAAGACGAGACCGCCTCAGCGGCTATGACGCCGCAGGCAGGTCTATGCTGAAACAGTCGTATTCCCCAATAAGAAGGGCGAGATACGGCGCGATGATTGAGAGAGATTTCATGCCATCCAAGGAACAGTACCCGGCTGCGCTTTCCCGCGCACAAATGAACGATTTCATCGAACATGGTTTTGTACGCATCGATGACGCGTTTTCTGAGGAACAAGCTGCCGAAGCTCGTGCCATCATGTGGCGCGATATCCCCTGCAGTGAACACGATCCGGCGAGTTGGAGATTTCCTGTCGTCCGGTTGCCGGGCTATGGCGGCGAGCCATTTCGCACCATCGCCAACATGCCCGTTCTACACGCTGCCTTCGACCAGCTAGTCGGACCTGGGCGATGGCTGCCGCGGGACGGTCTCGGCACCTTCCCGGTGCGCTTTCCACACCCGGACGACCCCGGTGACGCCGGCTGGCACGTCGATCTTAGCTTTCCCGGTGACGACTGTGATCCGAATGAGCAAAGCGACTTCTCCGCCTGGCGTGTGAATGTCACTTCGCGAGGGCGTGCGCTGCTTACGCTGTTCCTGTTTTCGGATATCAGTGAAGACGATGCGCCGACCCGCATCCGCGTCGGTTCCCATATGGAGATGGCACGCTACCTCGAGCCGGCGGGAGAGCAAGGTCGTTCTCATATGATGCTCGAGCACATGGGAGCCGACCGCCCGCAGGCACTGGCGACGGGAAAAGCGGGCACGGTCTACATCTGCCATCCCTTCCTTGTTCATGCCGCCCAGAAGCATCGAGGCACCAGGCCGCGCTTCATGGCGCAGCCTTCGATCGGGCTCGCCGAGCCTTGTCGATTGGAACGACCTGATGGCGCCTATAGCCCGGTCGAGATCGCCATCCGCCGCGCACTCGGTAAGGAATAGCGTATGAGCCAATAAGCGTGGCCCCTCACCCCAGCCCTTTCCCCGCCTGCGGAGAGAGGGAGGCAATCATGCGTGAAAACAAAAAAGCCCCGCCGTTTCGGCGGGGCTTAATTTCAGTCCGGAAGAAAACCGATTATTCGGCGCTGTCTTCAGCAGCCTTCTTCTTCGGAGCGGCCTTCTTCTTCGGAGCGGCAGCTTCTTCGCCTTCGGCGGCGGCTTCGGTTGCTTCAGCCTTGGCGGCAGCCTTCTTCTTCGGAGCGGCCTTCTTGGCAGCCGGCTTGTCTTCTTCTTCGTCGTCGGCCAGCAGCGCTTCCTTGGAAACGGTCTTGTCTGTGACGTTCACTTCGGTCAGCAGGTGATCGATGACCTTTTCTTCGAAGATCGGCGCACGCAGGTTGGCGGAAGCGCCGGGCGTGTTGCGGAAGAATTCCAGGATTTCCTTTTCCTGGCCCGGGAACTGCTGGAGCTGGGCATAAAGCGCGCGCTGCAGTTCATCTTCGCTGACTTCGACGCCGGCCTTTTCGCCGATTTCGGAGAGAACGAGGCCGAGGCGAACGCGACGCTCAGCAAGCTTGCGGTATTCTTCGCGAGCCTTCTCTTCGGTGGTGTCTTCGTCTTCGAAGGTCTTGCCGGATTCGCTGAGATCGGTCTCGATCTGACGCCAGATGCTGGCGAATTCAGCGTCGACAAGCTTCTGCGGGGTGTCGAACTGGTACATTTCGTCGAGCTGGTCGAGGATCTGACGCTTGACCTTCTGGCGGGTGACCGAGCCATACTGGCTTTCGATCTGGCCGCGAACGATTTCCTTCAGGCGATCGGCAGATTCGAGGCCGAGCTTGGAAGCGAGTTCGTCGTTGATTTCGACTTCGCCGGGTGCTGCAACTTCCTTGACGTTGATGTCGAAGGTGGCTTCCTTGCCGGCAAGGTTCTTGGCCGGATAGTCGGCCGGGAAGGTTACGGTGATGACCTTCTCATCGCCAGCCTTGACGCCGACGAGCTGCTCTTCGAAGCCCGGGATGAAACGGTTGGAGCCGAGAACGAGCTGCGAATCTTCGTCCTTGCCGCCGTCGAAGGCAACGCCGTCGACCTTGCCGAGGTAGTCGATGGTGACGCGGTCGCCGTTGGCAGCCTTGCCCTTCTTGGCTTCGTAGCTACGAGCGCTTTCAGCGATCTTGAGGATCTGCTCGGTGACTTCGTCTTCGCCGATTTCAGCGACTTCGCGGGTGACCTTGATGCCGCCTACCGGCTTCAGTTCGATCGCCGGGATGACTTCGTAAGACAGCGTGAATTCGAAGTCGGCCTGGGCGGAGAGGATCTTTTCTGCCTCATCCTGGTCTTCCGTCATGGCGATTTCCGGCTGGGTAGCCGACTTTTCGCCGCGCTCGGTCAGGATAGCCGGCGGCTGATCGCGAACGATTTCGTTGACCAGATCGGCCATGATCGACTTGCCGTAGACCTTCTTCAGGTGCGAGACCGGAACCTTGCCCGGGCGGAAGCCGTTGATGCGGACCTTGTCCTTGACCTCGGCCAGGCGCTCGTTCATGCGCACTTCCATGTCCTTGGCCGGGATGACCACCTTGATTTCGCGCTTCAGCCCTTCAGCGAGCGTTTCGATAACCTGCATTGTCCTACCTTCATTCATGGCGGCCGTGCCCAGACAGCCGTTCGTTTCGATGAGCACGACGCCGGAAAATCCCGAGCGTGGCTTGGATGCAATTCTCTTTCACCTTGCAAGAGCGCCGCGCATTCGAACGAACGCGCAAAAGGCAGCTCTATCCCGTCACGAGCCAAAACATCTTATCCACTTTCCTCATCGAAAGCGGGATGCTTTGGGCAAGATGCGCGTCCTGCGGCATATCGGAAGACAGGCTTCTTCAGCCTCCCCCGTCCACAAGACAGTGTTGGTGCGGGTAGAGAGACTTGAACTCCCACGCCTTGCGGCACCAGAACCTAAATCTGGCGTGTCTACCAATTTCACCATACCCGCGTTCCCAAAACCGCATGGCGAATGCCTGCCCATGGGGCCTTCCGGAGCGCGGCGTCTCTATATCACCCGTTTTAAACCACGCAAAGGAAAAATGACGGTTCCGCGACGACGCTTAAAGCTTATCGGAGCTCTTCACGCAGATACCGTCAGTAGAGCGGCTCTTCGTAGACGGATTTGCCATCGAGAAGCAGGCTTCTGATATGGGCAGCACCATCGGAAGACACCCGCGCCGCAATGGCGACGCGATTGTCGTTGCGGGCGCTCTCGATATCGTGCCCCTGCCCCTCAGGCACGTAGTAGCGCTCGATACCATAGGTGACCCCGATAATCGCCTGCGATGGATCGGTGGCATCGCCATAGAAAACATAATCGACAGGCAGGCTTTTGAGCACGACCGTATCGGGTTTCGCATCGAGCTTGCCGAAGGATGATTCGACGATGCCCCAATAACCATCATCCTGCTTCTTCAGGCGAACAGACAGGATTGCGGCACTTCGGCTCATTTTCGGTGGTCCCTCGACCATCGTCGAGAACGGAACCCGCGAGATGTCGTAGTTCAAGGTCACGTAGTCGCCGCGCAGAAGATCGCGTGGATCGACCGGCGCCGTCTTCAGGAGAATCTCAACGCCGCTGCGCAGGCCCCAGGCCCGCTCGCCGACCATATAGCCGAGCACAGCGGTTTGCAGAGCGGCAACGACGATAGCGGCAATCCAGACCCTGCGAGCATTCCCGTTTGCAACCATGCTCCTGTCAGCCAAATCAATCATGCCCGCTTCCCCTGCCCGCGATTATCGGAAAAACGCCGTTCCAGCTGAATGACCAGCCAGGCGGCGATCGCCACAAGCAATCCGGCAACGAGGAAGAACCCCGCCGTGCCGATGATCGAACCGATCGTCTCGCTGGCGAGGTAGAGAATCTCGCAGGAAAAGACAAAATAGGCGAGATAGCGCACCGCGCCATTGTCGCGGCCACTGAGCGCGATGGCGATCACCGAGCTCGCCAGTGTCGCTGCCGCTACGATGATAAGCGGCAATTTGTCTTCGACCCAGACATTGTTCTCAAACGAGCCTTTGCTGATTTCGGCGTGGATCAGAAAGAAGCCGATCGATGCGACGAGAAAGGCATAGAAAGCTGGTGCTGCGCCGGCTGTACGTGCAAAGGGCATCAGCGGCGACGCGGGAATGCTGACGGCGAGGAAAGCCGCCATGCCGAGAGCGGCAAACAGAATCGCGGTATTCAGCCCCTCGTGGCGGCCAAACAGCCATGTCAGCCAGCCGACGAGCATGAGGTAGGCCAAATGCCGGGCGGCCGGCGCGTCGGCATAGCGAACCAGCACAATCAGGACCACGGCCATCAAAGGCGGCATCCAGGGCATCAATCCATACCATTCGTCGAAATGCCCCCAGAGATAGACGCCGCAAAATGCCCAGGCGAGAAAGCCGGCGAGCCCGACCTGCGCCGAGGAGCGAAACGACGCCGCGACGATACAGGCGGCAATGAACCAGACGATCATCATTCTGAGCTCGTCGCCGGACAGATTGTACATTTGGCCGACCAGCGCCATGGCGCCGCCAAAACTCAAGGTGCCGAGGATCAAAAGGCCGGCGGCGAGGATGGAACGTCCACGCGCCAGCAGATATGCGGTTGCGAGATAGAAGCCCCAGATCATCGCCACCAGCCCCAGCAGACGGGCAATTCTCGGAAGAGCCTCCCAGTTTGCGGAAATGAAAAGCAATATGGCGAGACCGAGAAGCACGGCCGCGATAATGGTCAATACCCGGCCGGCACTGAAACTTGTCTGGCGACCGTCATATTCGCTCAGTATGGCTTTCGCCGTTCCAGCGTCGACCAGCCCTTTGTCGGTCCAAATTTTCAGATCCCGCTCCAGCCTGCCTCTGTACATGCCCGGCTCCCCTCACTGCGATTCTGCTTGCGACAGAGTTAGCACAAATCGCCACACAATCGATGCGAGCCGGGTGCTTCGGGCGGAAGCTTCGGCTCACAGGAATATGTGTCATATTAATACGGAATTAAGCGATCATAGAGTATGCTCTGGACCGGTAAAGAGATACCGGCGAAAGATATGCGCGCAGCTCATGCCTCCCATGAAATTATTGCGCTGCACAAATTCGAAAAGTCATACTATTTATAGGACAACAAAGACGGCAGTGGCGTGCCGGACCGGTGCAGATCGGACAAAGCCTGGGGATGAATATCCCGACACCATATTCGGAGCCGCATACTCCTCCTCCCAATGCGCTCCGATCGATTGACGACACTCCTCCTCCCAAGTCGTCAATCACCATAAATGACGCCCACCGCATCCTCCTTCCGCGGTGGGCGTTATTTTTTGTCCACCTAAATCGGTTTATACTCCTCGGAAGCGGGCGAAGCCCTAAGAATGGCTCTCGACGTCAAGGCATGCGGCCAAGCCGACTTTGCGCCCGCCGAAAGCGGCCTTTCCGCCAATCGATCTCCCCAAAACAGCAAGGCTGGCGAAATGATGGCCCAAAGCGGGCAGCACTCTGCAAATGCTTGGGAATGCTGGGCACAGGCTTGAAATGACTCGCCAGCAGCAATCTTCGTTTGGCCGTGATATGCACATAAAGCAGCCACCATCTTGGGCAGATTGCCCCGAAGACTTGCACCTAATGCATAGGTGACATGAAGCTTTCGCTCTTTTAGTTTTCGCGGCGCAGCATATATTTAAATCCATTAGATCGACGGCGGAACCAATCCTGGAACTGCTCGATCCTGAGATCCTCGAAAGGGACTACAATGAACCTGACCCGCTCCTTCAACAACTGGCGCAAGTATCGTCAGACCGTTAACGAACTCGGCCGTATGAGCTCGCGTGAACTGCACGACCTCGGCATCGACCGCGCCGACATCCATCGCGTTGCTCGCGAAGCCACCGGCCGTTAATCGCCGGATAGGCTTCGCCTTTCAGCGAAAGCCTTCTCAACGCCCGTTGCGGACCTCCGCGGCGGGCGTTCTTTTTTGCCTATCGACTGAGCAAGCGCAGCATGACCAATTCTGCTGCGAGCTATTCCCTATCTGCAAAGCACACAAATTTTGAGCATTGGCGGCTTTTTGGGCGTCATATTGCACAAATGCATAGCAGACGCCTTTTCTTTGCACTGCACAAATCACGTCCTCGCGCCTATATAGAGTGCAAGCGCTGAGGCGGTAATCGTACCGCCCGCAAACAAGATACCAAGGACAAGATCATGAACCCGCTTCGCATTGCAAAGAACTGGATCAGCTATCGCCGCACTCTGAACGAACTTGGCAACCTCTCCAGCCAGACCCTTTCGGACATCGGCGTCAGCCGCTACGAAATCCGCAACATCGCTGCTCGTTCTTTCCGTTAATAGGAACGGACTGAGCAGACTGCCTCAAGACGGCGCCTTTCGGCGCCGTTTTTGATTCCGGCGATTGAAATGCCGCCGGGACCCCAAGCGCAGCCCACTTTTGCGCGACATGCTTTAGCAAAGCATTGGATCGCCGTCCTGCCCGTGATAATGACGCGCGCATGACACAGATCACTTCCCATTCTCCCATTCACATCATTGGCGGCGGCCTCGCCGGTTCGGAAGCCGCATGGCAAATCGCCAATACCGGCGTGCCCGTCATCCTGCATGAGATGCGCGGCGTGCGCGGTACGGAAGCACACAAGACGGACGATCTCGCCGAACTCGTGTGCTCCAACTCCTTCCGATCCGACGATGCGACCAGCAATGCCGTTGGCGTCATCCACGCCGAGATGCGCATGGCGGGCTCGCTGATCATGGCATGCGCGGACAAGCATCAGGTGCCGGCCGGCGGTGCGCTCGCCGTCGACCGCGATGGCTTTTCGGCTGCCGTGACGCAGGCGGTACATGGCCACCCGCTGATCACAGTCGTTCGTGAGGAAATCCAGGGCCTACCGCCCAGGCAATGGGACCAGGCGATCATCGCCACCGGCCCACTGACGGCACCTGGGCTTGCCAGCGCCATCCAGGCTGAAACCGGTGCAGATGCGCTCGCCTTCTTCGACGCCATCGCGCCGATCGTCTACCGCGAGAGCATCAACATGGATGTCTGCTGGTATCAGTCCCGCTACGACAAGGTCGGCCCCGGCGGCACCGGCAGGGACTATATCAACTGCCCGATGGACCAAGCGCAGTATAACGCCTTCATCGATGCGCTGATCGCCGGCGACGCCGTCGGCTTCAAGGAATGGGAAGGCACGCCCTATTTCGACGGCTGCCTGCCGATCGAAGTCATGGCGGAGCGCGGGCGCGAGACGCTGCGCCACGGGCCGATGAAGCCGATGGGGCTGACCAATGCCCACAACCCCACAGTGAAGGCCTATGCGGTGGTGCAGCTGCGCCAGGACAATGCGCTCGGCACGCTCTACAACATGGTCGGCTTCCAGACGAAACTGAAGTATGGCGCGCAGGCGGAAATCTTCCGGCTCATTCCCGGCCTCGAGAATGCGGAATTCGCACGCCTCGGCGGTCTGCATCGCAATACCTACATCAACTCCCCGACCCTGCTTGACCGCTCGCTGGCCCTGAAATCCCGGCCGGGCCTGCGTTTTGCCGGGCAAATCACCGGCTGCGAGGGCTATGTCGAGAGCGCCAGCATCGGGCTGCTCGCCGGCCGTTTCGCCGCTGCCGAGCGTAAGGGCGAAGCACCCTCGCTGCCGCCGTCCACGACAGCACTCGGCTCATTGCTGAACCACATCACCGGCGGCCACATCGTATCGGACGAAGAGCCGGGCAAGCGCTCCTTCCAGCCGATGAACATCAATTTCGGGCTGTTCCCGGAGCTGGAACCTGGCTCGATCGTCAAGCCGGAGGGCGTAAAGCGCTTTCGCGGTAAGGACAAGACGATCATGAAGCGCCAACTCATCGCCAAGCGTGCGCTTGCCGATTGTGCGAAGTGGCTCGGCGTGCAGGCGCCAGTGTTCGCGGAAAGCGCCTGACTATAAGACCTTCGGATTTCAGGTGGTTGCCGGCGGCGCGTGGTGCTCGAGCTTCGCGTCCTCGCCGGCAACATAATTGCCCAGCAGCCAGAGCGAGACTTCCGCAGCTTCCGCCGGCGTCTTGAACTCGAAGGTGCCGTTGTGATGCGGCACATCGAGAAAATCGACCGTCAGGCCGCGACCGGTTCCCGAGATCTTGGCCCGCGCCCGGCCGGGCTCGATCAGGTGGACGCTGAAGTGATTGCGCACATTGCGCATGAACCCGGCCTTGTCGTCATGCAGGCGCACGAACACCGCCTGCCCGTCCGCCGTGGTCTGCAGCTGCCGGATCGCCTCGGTCGGAAAAGCGCGGCCGAATTCCAGAATCGCAAGGCCGGTATCGTGCAGGCCGTCTTCCTTGTTCCGCGATGCCATCCGTGTCGCGTAGTAAGCAACGAAGATGACGATCGCAAACAGTATGCACCAGACGACAATACCCACAGCAGATCCCCCTGAAATGCAAATCAAGTGCCCGCCATCTCCATAGACGGCGAGACTTGTGCGAGCTTGGTGTATTTTAGAGTTTCTTTGTGATCGACGCTATCGCCATGCGCAATTGCCGGCGCCATTGCGGCAGCCCCAGGGATTGATCGAAGATGCCGGCGCCGAGCTTCTGCGCCTTCTTCAAGACAGGTTCGGCCAGAGTGACGGGCAGAAAGGCAGGGAATATGGCCGGCGGTATGGTGCCCGCTGCCCTCGCCTTGGCGAGATGCTCACGACCAAGACCAGCAAAGGCTTCGACCGCCGCCGAAATGCGCGGCTTGTCCTCGCCGGCGAGAAAGCTGTCGCGATCGAGCCCGGTTGCCGACAAGATCTCGAGTGGAAGGTAGAGCTGGCCACGGTGGCGATTTAGCGGCATCAGGAGCAGCAGGCCGGCGATTGCCTGCGCGACGCCGGCATGACCGGCGGCATCAGCGGAGCGCTTCGACTCGTCGGCGGACAAGACCAGGCTTGCAAGCTGGATGAGGGCCGACGCAGTCTCTCCGGCATAGCCTTCCAGGCTGCTGCGGCTCTCCATCGGATCATCGTAGAGATCGAAGATGCGCGCATCGATCATGTCGATCAGCGTCTGACGCGGCAAACGGTATTCTTCGATTGCGGTCAGAAGTTCGGAGGCCAGCGGATTGGCTTCGCTCGATCCGTGGGATTGTCCCTCAAGAAGATCGCGCCAATATTGCATGCGCACTTCCCCGGGCAGCGGCTCATGTACAAGATCGCGGATGCGGGCCAGTTCGGCGTTGAAGGCATAGAGAGCCGCAAGTGCGGGACGCTTCTCCTCCGGCGCCAGCAGGCATGCGAGGTAGCGGTCGCGATCGGTGTCGCGCAGTGTGGCAAGGCAGATGTCCCGGTTGCTACGGGGCGCAGCTGATGTCGTCATGCTCTTGGATCCGAAGGTCAGACGGCGATCAGCGCTGCAGCCACAGCACGCGATTCGGAGAGCATGATGTTGAAGGTGCGTACGGCGGCCCCGGTGCTCATCGGGTCGGAGGAAATCTGCTTGGCGCGCAAGGCAGCCTTGAGCTCGGCCGGCAGCGGACGCAGCTCCGTCCCGGTGCCGACGAGCAGCACTTCGATCTCTGCGGCCTCATCAAGAACCTTCTGGAAGCGATCCGGCGTCAGCGCATCGCCCTGCAACATGTCCCAGCCGTAGATTCCGGAAGGCAGGCAGAGCAGAGAGCCGCGATGCGACATATCGGCGAAGCGGAAGCCGCCATTGCCGTAAGCGTCGATCGGTGCGCGCCCCGGGAAATGCGCGTTTCGAATTTCTATTCCTTTTGCCACTATATCACACCGCTGGTTTGCCTGACTGGATATTGCCGGCCGCGGGTCCATTGCTTTCGCCGCCGGTCTGGAACTTGTCCGGACGCAGCTTGAACAGGATCAACACGGGCGCCGCAATATAAATCGACGAAAAAGTACCGACAGCGACGCCGAAAAGCAGAACGAAGGTGAAGGCACGGATCACCTCGCCGCCGAAGATGTAGAGTGCGAGCAGCGCCAGAAGCGTCGTCGCGGACGTCAGGATGGTACGAGATAGTGTCTGATTGATGGAGGCGTCGATCAGGATCGGCAGCGGCATCTGCGAGTAGCGCTTGAGATTCTCGCGCATGCGGTCATAGACAACAACCGTATCGTTCAGCGAGTAGCCGACAATGGTCAGGATCGCGGCGATGCCTGTCATATTGAATTCCATGCCTGATAGCACGAAGAGGCCGAGCGTCAGGATGACATCGTGCAGCGTCGCGATGATCGCGCCGACGGCAAACTGCCATTCGAACCGCAGCCATATGTAGATGAGGATTGCTGCCAGCGCCGCCAGGACGGCAAGGGAGGCTGTCGTGGTGATTTCGCCCGACACGGACGGACCGACCACTTCGACGCGGGAGAAATTGTAATCCTTGCCCAGTTCGTCCTGAACGAGCGAGACGGCGGATTGTTCAGCGTTTTCACCGCCCTCCTGCGCATGGACGCGAACCACCGCACCAAGACGATCGGCAAGCCGTTCGACACGCACGTCGCCCGGAATGACGGCATCAAGACGCGTTTGAATGTCGACAGGATCGGCTACGCCCTGCTTAGCGCGGACCTCGATGATCGATCCGCCGGCAAAATCGATGCCGAGATGCATTCCGACTGTCGCAAAGGCAATGAGCGTGATGACGGACAGGGCGGCCGAGACCGTGAATGTATAACGGCGGATGCCCATGAAGCGGATATTGGCATTGTCGAAAATGCCGCTGCGCACGCCGACAAGCAAAGTGCGGGGCTTGCGGCGCGAAATCCACATATTGACCAGTGATCGCGTCACGAAACAGGAGGTGAAGAAGGTCGAGATAACGCCGACCATGAGAGTAGCGGCAAAGCCGCGTACAGCACCGGTGCTGGCGTAGAAAAGAATGGCCGCAACGATGAGAACGGTCAGATTGGCATCCGCAACGGTCGCCGCCGCCCGGTTGAAACCATGACGCAGCGCATCGACAAGAAGATGGGTCTTCTTTTCCTCCTCACGCACGCGCTCGTAGATCAGCACCAGCGCGTCCAGGCCGATCCCGATGATGAGGACGATGGCGGCGACGCCGGGTAAGGTCAGGGTAATGCCGAGCAGCCCCATCAGCGCTGCGACCATGACCATGTTGATGACGAGCGAAATGGTCGCGATGATGCCGAGCAAGCGATAGAAACCGATCATCAAGGCGGCGACGAAGACCGCGGCGGCAATGCAGGCAATCAGGCCATAACGCGCCGTCTCGCCGCCTAGACCCGGCTGAATGGTGCGCTCCTCGACCGTCGTCAGCGTCGCGGGCAGCGGCCCGCTCTTGACCATGACGGCGAGATCCTGTGCCCCCTGGGCAGTGAAATCTCCGGGAACGTCGATCTCGCCCGTTGCGATGACCGTCTTCAGAGACGCTGCGGAGATGACCTGATCGTCAAGCACGACGACGATGATCCTGCCGAGGTTGCTGGCGGTTGCCTGCGCGAAACGATGTGTTGCCTCCGGGGTCAACTTGACAGAGACGGCGCCCTCGCCCTTTTGATTGTCGACGCTGGCGATGGCATCGGAAAAATCTATGTTCGAGAGCAACGGCTGTCGCTGCACCAGATAACCGACGGGCGGATCGTCTTCGGAAAACAGCACGTCGGACCCGGCCGGAGGCTGCTTGTCCATGGCGTCCTGCACCGACATCGATTGATCGATAAGGCGGAAGCTGAGTTTGGCCGGCTGGCCGAGAAGATTTTTCAACCGCTGCGCATCGGCAAGATCGGGCACCTGAACGACGATACGGTCAGATCCCTGACGGCGGATCAGAGGTTCCCCGACGCCGAGTTGCGCGATACGGGCATGGATGACCTTCATTGCGCGTGCAATCGCCGCCGACACATGACTGTTGATGTCGGCATCGGTGATATCGAGCGTCAGCGCGCCGTTGTCCCCCTGAGACAATGCGACGGACGGCTTGTCCGGTCCTGATGTCAGCGGCCGCAATGCCGTTAGAGCTGCTTGGACCTGTGCGGGGTCGTTGATGCGAAGCTGGATCTTGCGGCCGGTGCCGGTGAGACCCGAATAGGCGACATTGACGGTGCGCAGCCGGGTGGCGATATCGCCGACGATGCTTTCCAGGCGATCTTTTTCGACGTCACCTCGTTCGATCTTCAGCAGCAGATGCGATCCGCCGCGAAGATCGAGGCCGAGCTCGATCTTTCGATGCGCCCACCATGCAGGAAGGGATGACAGCGCGCGCTCACCAAGCAGGTTGGGAGCGGCCAAAAGCACGCTCAAGAGAACGACGAACCAGATTAGGGCGGTCTTCCACCAGGAGACGTGCAACATCGCTCTCTCGAATTAGGACTTCCTTACTGCGCCCCACCTTCAACAGAAAATGCAAAGGGCGCAGTAACACCTTGAATTTGTGCACAGTCCTTCAAGAAAGTCGATGCCGAATTTCGAAGATACGCAGCGGCGCCGGGCGCCGCTTCCCGCAAAATGCGTTACGCGGCGTCTGCCTTGACGGGCTCACCCTTGACGCGAACCTCGGAAATAGCGCTGCGGACGACGCGGATGCGCACGCCTTCGGCGATCTCGACTTCCAGTTCCTTTTCGTCGATGACCTTGGTGACCTTGCCGACGATGCCGCTGGTGACGATCTGATCGCCGCGGCGAATGTTCTTCAGGATCTCGTCACGCTTCTTTGCCTGCGCACGCTGCGGGCGAATGAGAAGGAAATACCAAACGACCATCAGCGGCACAAACAGGATGATCATTTCAAAGCCGGAACCGCCGAAGGCACTCGCGGCCGAATCTGTTGCGCTCTGCGCATATGCGTTGGTGATAAACATCGAGAACTCCCTTGAACTCCTAGCGGGAACAAGGCCCCGCGTCAGGTGGCCGGAATATAGTTACGCGCTTGGCGAATGCAACAAAAACAGCCGCAAACCGTACCGTTTTCCCGGTCTGTTAGCCTTTCAGCCCCCAAAGGAGCATGATACCCGGCAAGACAGCGCGCGCATTTTACGACTTTCTTGTTCAATATTCAGGAGGAAACGGTGACTGAAGACCAAAACGCCCTGATCCTTGCCGAAGTCCGTCGCCTTGCCGACGCTGTCGAACGCCTGGCAGGGCCGGCGCCGGCCGTCAATGACTGGAATGCCGCGGATTGTTTCGTCTGGGCGCCCGCCCGGCTCTATCTGCAGCCCGTCCCGCGGCCGAACCGCGTGGCGCTCACCCTCATTCGCGGTGTCGACCATGTGCGCGATATCCTGCATGAAAACACGCTGCGTTTCGCCGAAGGCTTTGCCGCCAACAACGTGCTGCTCTGGGGCGCACGCGGCATGGGCAAATCCTCGCTCGTCAAAGCGGTGCACGAAGATGTGCGTCGGGCGACCGGCGTTTCGCTGAAACTGATCGAGGTGCATCGCGAGGATATTTCCTCGCTGCCGGTACTGCTCGATATCCTGAAGGCAACGCCGCATCGCATCATCATCTTCTGCGACGACCTCTCCTTCGACCATGACGACACTGCCTACAAGTCGCTGAAGGCGGCGCTGGACGGCGGTGTCGAGGGTCGGCCGGACAATGTGCTGTTCTACGCCACATCGAACCGCCGCCACCTGCTGCCGCGCCACATGATGGAAAACGAGCAATCGACCGCCATCAATCCGTCCGAAGCCGTTGAGGAAAAGGTGTCGCTCTCCGATCGCTTCGGGCTCTGGCTCGGCTTCCACAAGTGCAACCAGGAAGACTATTTACAGATGATCGACGCCTATGCCGATCACTTCAAGCTGGCGCTTGATCGCGCGCAGATGCATCACGAAGCCCTGGAGTGGGCAACAACGCGTGGCGCTCGTTCCGGCCGCGTTGCCTGGCAATATATCCAGGATCTCGCCGGCCGGCTGCGCATAGTGCTCGACCGCAACTGATCTTCGAGACCAAGCCATAAACGACAAAAAGCCCGGCTTTGACCGGGCTTTTTGCAGAGTCCTTGAGACGCACTACCTATTCAAGGAACGTCATTGGGTTGACCGGAGCCGAATTCTTGCGGACTTCGAAGTGCAGCTGCGGCTGGCTGACATTGCCGCTCATGCCCGAAGTCGCCAGCGTCTGGCCGCGCTGGACCTTCTGTCCACGGGTCACGCTGAGCGCATCGGCATGGCCGTACACTGTGACCGTGCCGTCGTCGTGGCGGACGAGGACCGTGTTGCCGAGCTCCTTCAGGCCGTTGCCGGCATAGATAACGACGCCGTTCTCAGCAGCCTTGATCGGCGTCCCCTCGGGAACCGAGATGTCGATACCGTCGTTACGGCTGCCATTGACGTTGGAGCCATAACCGGCGACGACCGCACCGCGGACCGGCCAGCGATATTTGCCGATACCGGTTGCCTCGGGCGCATCCGCCTGCGCATCGGACTTGGCGGCGTCATTGATGGACTGGCTCGGCGAAGCAGAGGCAACTTCCTTCGGCTTGGCAGCGGCATCGGGTGCCGCATCGGCATGGGCAACAGCCTTGGGTGCCTGCTTGGCAATCGGACCAACTGCAGCCTGCTTCGGCTCGACGGGGAGTGCGCCCGGCTTGACTGACGCCTTCTGCGGTTCGATCGAAGCGGTCTTGACCGGATCCGCGGAAGCAACGGCGCCATGCGGCAACGCGATTGCCTGCCCGATGCGAATGCTGTCTCCGGCCTGCATGTTGTTCGCACGCTTCAGTTCGGCGACGCTCACGCCGCTTTCCTTGGCAATTCTCGCCAGAGAGTCACCCGGCTTAACGACATAGGTACCCTTCGGGGTCGGGCCTTTGCCATTACCGGCGGCGAGCTTGTTGGGGTCAGCAAGGCCAGCCTGAGACTTGCCGCGCATCTGATTGCCGGACGGCAACGCGAGCGCTTCCTGCTGCGGCGCCTTGGCCGGACCAGGCATCTTACCGCCCTTGGAAAGGTCTGTCGCTTCAGAGGCCATCTTGGCTGGGCCTGAGACACCTGCTCCATTCATCGTCGGGATGACGATCTGCTGGCCTGGCTGCGCGGCGGCACCGTTACGCAGGCCGTTCGCGCGCAGGATTTCCTTTTCCGGAACACCGTAGCGGCGCGACAGCAGCGCGATATTCTCACCCTGATGCAGCGTCACGCTCGGCGCATTGACCGTGGTCCAGCCGGGAGACATCTGCTGCGCAGCAGCTGCCTTGATCGTACCCGTCGACATGGTGTCGGGAGCAAGTGCCGGTGCGGCGCGGGAGCCATTGTTGCGCGATGCCGGGAACGGCTGCGCCATCGCCTCCGATTCCGCCTGCTGCACCCGACGAGGACTGCCGGTGCTGGCGGAAGCGCTCGGAGCAGCAAGATCGGTGCGCTGAATTGCGACAGGAGCGGTCGAAGCCCGTGCGCTGGAATAGGACGGGTTATAGCGGGCCGGCGAGTTCGGGTAGGGTTGCGATACCGGCGCGCTCTGCTGCGAATAATCCTGCTGGCCGTAGCCGCCGGCCTGAGCGACATCGGCGCGGGGCACCGGATCACCGTTCGGACCATTCAGGCTACGGCGATTGATCGAGCCGGTCGTTACGTTGTCCGTCTTGTTGAAGAGACCGCTGAAGCGAGTCGTATCCGAACTACAAGCTGTGGCAGTGCTCGCCAGAAGGATGGCCACCAGGACTTTCCCTGCCGATTTGCTGCCGTTTGAAGAAAGACTGAAACCCATGACTCGACCCACTTAAGACGCAACCGATTATGGGTCGATTAAAGCGCGTTAATCTTACCATGCGGTTAAAGCACTGGTGCGGCATGTGTTTTTTTGAGGAATTGCTAACCATAGAAAATGAAACGGCGCCAATGCGCCCGTTTCATAAGGCATCAGCCCGAATGGAGCCTCAAAGATACGAGGCGAGCATGGGTACGATGGGCTGATAGGGAACGTCGAATAATTCTTCGCGTTCGAATCGGCTGCCGGTTTTCGTCAGGCGAACGAGACGGCAGACATCGTCCGACACCAGCAGCGGCGCGATCATCGATCCGCCGGACACAAGCTGCTCGGCGTAGAAGCGCGGCATGGTCGGGAATGCGGCCGTCACCAGAATCCGGTCAAAGGTGCCCTCACCCGGCAGACCAGAGCTGCCATCCGCCTGACGGATGATGACGTTGCGCAGGCCGAGCGCATCCATACGCTGCTGGGCCGATGTCGTCAGCGTCTTGTAGCGATCGACCGTCAGCACGCGTTCGACGATTCGCCCCATGACCGCGGCGGTGAAACCGCTCCCTGTGCCGATCTCGAGAACGCGATGACCCGGCTTGATCTTCAAGCCGTGGAGAATGCGCACGACGAGATCGATGCCCTCCATGAAGGCGCCGCAGTCGATCGGGATCGTCCGGCTGGAATAGGCATCATCGGCAAATTGCACCGGCACAAAAGGCAGGCGCGGTGTCTGCTCGACAGCCGTCATCAGGTCGATGTCCAATATGCCTTCCGCCCGCAACCGCAGAACCACGGCCGCAAAGCCTTCTTTCTCCACCAAACGAGGTGTCAATCCGCTACTCCATACCGAGCGCCCGCGCCACGCGGTCTTGCGCCGAATAATCCGTCAAATCGAGTTTCAAAGGCGTTACCGAAATACGATTTTGTTTCAACGCCTGAATATCCGTTCCGGGACGGAAGATACCGCTTCGCTCGCCGAAGCGAAGCCAATAATAAGGGAAGCCGCGGCCATCGGCCCGCTCCTCGACCTGCACATTGAAGGCAAGATTGCCCTGTGCAGTCACTTCCGTTCCGTCGACTTCGTCGGGGCGGCAATTCGGAAAATTCAGATTGAGGAAGGTACCATCAGGCAGATCGACATTCATGAGCTTGCCGAGCAAAGCGGGCGCATGTGTTTCGGCGACTTCCCAGGGCACGACCCGCGCACCGTTGTCATAGACGTAGGCCTGGCTCAGCGCAAAGGAGCGCACGCCCTGCAGCGTACCTTCGATCGCCCCGGCGATGGTTCCGGAATAGGTGACGTCGTCGGCGACGTTGGAGCCGGAATTGACGCCGGAAAGCACGAGATCCGGCTTGATATCCAGCACCTTGCGGATCGCCATGATGACGCAATCTGTCGGCGTTCCCCTGAGCGCATAATGCTTGTCAGAGACCTTGCGCATGCGCAACGGCTCGGAAAGGCTCAATGAGTGAGCAAGGCCGCTCTGATCCGTCTCCGGCGCGACGACCCAGACATCATCGGACAGTGTGCGGGCGATACGCTCCAATGCCGCCAGACCTTCGGCATGAATGCCGTCATCATTGGTCAGAAGAATACGCATCGCCCCACCACCCGATTATGCCGCTTTTTCAATCCTCTTCAGACCACCCATATATGGCAGGAGTGCGTCGGGGACAGTGACCGAACCATCGGCATTGAGATAATTCTCAAGCACGGCGATCAGGCAGCGGCCGACGGCCGTGCCGGAACCGTTCAGCGTGTGAACGAACTTGGTGTTCTTGTCGTCCTTGCCGCGATAGCGCGCATTCATGCGCCGCGCCTGGAAATCACCGCAGACCGAGCAGGAAGAAATCTCGCGATAGGTATCCTGCCCCGGCAGCCAGACTTCGAGGTCATAGGTCTTGCGCGCGCCGAAGCCCATGTCGCCGGTCGAGAGCGTCATGACGCGATAGTGCAGGCCGAGGCGCTTCAGCACCTCTTCGGCACAAGCCGTCATGCGTTCATGTTCGGCAATGGAGCTCTCGGCGTCGGTGATCGATACCAGCTCGCACTTCCAGAACTGGTGCTGACGCAGCATGCCGCGCGTGTCGCGACCGGCCGAGCCGGCTTCAGAGCGGAAGGACGGGGTCAGCGCCGTGAAGCGCAGCGGAAGCTTTTCCTCTTCCAGAATTTCGCCGGAGACGAGATTGGTGAGCGTCACCTCCGCCGTCGGGATCAGCCAGCGGCCATCCGTGGTCTTGAACAGATCCTCGGCGAACTTCGGCAGCTGGTTGGTGCCAAACAGAGCCTCGTCACGCACAAGCAGCGGCGCGCTGACTTCGGTGTAGCCATGCTCGGTGGTATGCAGATCAAGCATGAACTGGCCGAGCGCACGCTCCAGGCGAGCAAGCTGTGCCGTCAACACCGTGAAGCGCGAGCCGGAGAGCTTTGCAGCGCGCTCGAAATCCATGTAGCCGAGCGCTTCGCCGATATCGAAGTGCTCTTTCGGTTCATGGTTCCAGGTCGGCTTGGCGCCCCAGGCGTGCTTGACGACATTGTCGTGCTCGTCCTTACCGACAGGCACGTCCTCTAGCGGGATGTTCGGGATACGCGACAGCGCGTCATGGAGCTCGGCCGTCAGCGCACGCTCTTCCTCTTCCTGAGCCGGAAGCGAGACCTTGATGTCCGCCACTTCGGCCTTCAGCTTTTCGGCGAGTTCGCTGTTCTTCTGGGCCATCGCTGCGCCGATCTCCTTCGAGGCGGCATTGCGGCGGGACTGCATATCCTGGACGGACTGAATGACGGAGCGGCGCTTCTCGTCGAGCGCGATGAGGCTTTGCGACTGAGGCTCCGCACCGCGCTTTGCAAGCGCTGCATCGAAAGCTTCGGCATTCTCACGAATCCATCTGATATCAAGCATCTTCGTTCCAGGTCGTTTGACATGAGTATAACTCCGACCGAGGTCTCGGTCGGAGGTCGAAACGGCAATAGCTGGGAAACGAGGCTGAGCCTTCCGCGCCTAGACGTCGTCCGTCTTGGTGATCTCGGAAGCCCCGCCACTCTCTTCAAGCGTTTGCCGGCTACGCTGGCGTTCCACGAGTCTCGCCGCGTAGATGGAAATCTCGTAGAGAAGGATCGTCGGCAGTGCAAGACCGATCTGGGACATCGGATCCGGCGGCGTCAGCACGGCGGCAACGATAAAGGCAAAAACGATGGCGAACTTGCGCTTTTCCGCCAGCCATGCCGACGTCAGCAGGCCAACGCGCGCAAGCAGCGTCGTGATGACGGGCAGCTGGAAGACGAGGCCGAAGGAGAAGACCAGCGTCATGATGAGGCTCAGATATTCCGAGACCTTCGGCATCAACTGGATACCAACCTGACCGTCACCGCCGGTCTGCTGCATCTTCAGGAAGAACCACATCACCATGGGGGTGAAGAAGAAGTAGACCAGCGCGGCCCCCATCAGGAACAAGACGGGGGACGCGATCAGGAACGGAAGGAAGGCGCTACGCTCGTTCTTGTAGAGTCCCGGCGCTACGAACTTGTAGATCTGGGAGGCTATGATCGGGAAGGAAATTACCAGCGCGCCGAACATGGCGACCTTCACCTGGGTGAAGAAGAATTCCTGCGGTGCCGTGTAGATCAGCTCGGACTTGGCGAGATCGAGATGAGCCCATTCGACGGCCCATTTATACGGGTAAACCAGGTAGTTGAAGAGATGCTTCGCAACGGCGAAACAGCCGATAAAGGCAATGAAAAATGCCACGATCGACCAGATGAGCCGCGTGCGCAATTCCATGAGGTGTTCGATAAGCGGCTGCGGCTTATCGTCGATATCACCCGTCATGCCTGGTCCTTCTTCTTGGGCGTTCTAGGCGTCACCTTGCTGGCTGTAGCGGTCGGGCGCTTCCTGGGAGCTGGAGGCGTCTTTTCTACGGCGGCAGTGGTCGCGACCTTGCGCGGGGCGCGCTTTGGTTTTTCCGTCACGACGGGCGTCTGGGGTTTTTCCGCCACGACGGGCGTCCGGACGGCGGCGGCAGCAACATCGTCGAACTTGGTGACAGCTTTTGGGCGCGGCTTGCGCACGGCCTTCGGTTTCTCGACAGGTTCGTCGGCAACAACTTGGCTCGCTGCAGCGACTGGCTGCGGCGCGGGTGCCGCGACCGGGACAGGATCGCTCGACGCAGACGTAGCCGCCAGGGCTTCCGGCAGGCCGGACGAAACACCCGGAACCGGCTCGGATGGCAATGGCGTCGCGGCAGGCGCTGCTTTGTCCGGTGTTGCCGCACGCTGCAGATCTGCCTTTATCTCATTGCCCATATCCCGGAGCGGATTCATGGCTTCCCGCAACGAGTTGACCGGATTGAGCTTCTGGGCATCAGCGATCGTCTGGCGCACGTCGTCCAGATCCGCCTCGCGCATGGCTTCGTCGAACTGGGCACGAAATTCGCCAGCGACCTTCCTGGCTCGCGCCGTCATCTTACCGATCGTCCGCAAGGTCGATGGCAATTCCTTGGGGCCGATCACCACCAAGGCCACGACGGCAATAATCACCAGCTCGGACCAGCCTATATCGAACATGCAAAGGCTCCTGGGCCAACGGCAAGCCTCTCAGCTTGGCGCCTGCCCGACATGATTACTTCGTTTCGTCAGCCTTGTGCTCGACAGTACGGGACGCCGTCGACGTGGATGTCGACGTATCTTCGTCGTCGTTCATGCCCTTCTTGAAGCTCTTGATGCCCTTGGCGACATCACCCATCAGCTCCGGGATCTTTCCACGGCCGAACAACAACAGCGCGATGGCCAGGACGATCAGCCAGTGCCATATGCTTAGAGAACCCATTGCTTTAACTCCCAATTACAGTGTCTTTCCGATGTAAGACGTTTGCGGATGTTTTTCAAACACCAAAATGTACTGCATCCACGCATATCGGGATGAAGAACGCCCATGCGGGCGATCAAACGTCTCCAAGCCGAGAGGATGATTATTATATTCGCACCCGCTGATGGCAAAAGAGAGACTTTGCCGGCGGTTTCGCGAAAATCTTGAGACAGGCTTACAACCCACCGCGCAGGCCAGCCAATCAATCGCCGGCGCTTGCGTCGCTTGGCGGCAGGATGCCAAGCTCTTCCAGATCCATCTGCGTGATCGGATCTTCGTCTTCGGTCAGTTCATCGCTCATCAATGGCGAGGGAATGTTGAAATTGGCCGGAATCCGACCTGATAACAACCCCGCCCCCTTCAGCTCTTCGAGACCGGGCAGATCGCGCAGCTCTTCCAGGCCGAAATGATCGAGGAAATCGCGTGTCGTGCCGAGGGTCACGGGCCGCCCCGGCGTGCGACGGCGGCCGCGGAAGCGGACCCAACCAGACTCCATCAAGACATCGAGCGTGCCCTTGGAGGTCTGCACGCCCCTGATGTCCTCTATCTCGGCGCGCGTGACCGGCTGGTGATAGGCGATAATGGCAAGCACTTCCAACGCCGCGCGGGATAGCTTGCGCACCTCGCTCTCATCCCGGCGGATCACGAAGGAAAGATCCGCAGCCGTGCGGAAGGCCCAGGCGCCATCCACCTGAACCAGATTGACGCCACGCATGGCGTAGTCGGTCTTGAGCTTCTGCATGACGGCGGGAATATCGACTCCACGCGCGACGCGTTCGGCGATGAATGCCTCGGAGACGGGCTGGGCCGAGGCGAAGACCAGCGCTTCGGCGATGCGCTCGGCCTCGCTCAGCCGACGATCGTCGAGATCGGATGTTTCCGCCTCGTGCTCCAAATGCTGATGTTCGCCGTCCGGTTCGCTCACGCTCTTCCCTGCCCTATTCCGCTGCTTCCAGCGACGAATGCTTCGGCCCGCGCCGCATATAGAGCGGTTGAAACGCGCCTTCCTGGCGAATTTCCAGCTGCCCTTCGCGCACCAGCTCAAGCGAAGCGGCAAACGCGCTGGCGATGGCCGTTACCCGCTCGCTGGCCGTCGTCATATAGCTCAGCAGGTAATGTTCCAAGGCTGTCCAGTCGGTGATCTCGCCGATCATCCGGTCCAGAATCACGCGGGCATCGGCCAGCGACCAGACACGGCGCTTCTCGATCGTCACCTGTGTCACGGCCTGGCGCTGACGCAGGCTGGCATAGGCCGTCAGGAGATCGTAGAGACTGGCGTCGAAGGCCGACTGCCGACGGTCCGGAATATGCTCCGGCGCACCGCGCGCAAAGATATCGCGGCCGAGGCGATTGCGATTGACGAGGTCGGTTGCCGCGTCGCGCATGGCCTCGAGGCGCTTGAGGCGGAAGGCGAGCGTTGCCGCCATCTCCTCGCCCGTCGGACCGTCTTCCTTGCTCTGCTGTGGGATCAGCAGCTTGGATTTGAGATAAGCCAGCCATGCAGCCATGACGAGATAATCGGCCGCGAGCTCGATGCGGATGCGCCGGGCACTATCGATGAACAGCAGATATTGCTCGGCAAGCGCCAGAACGGAGATGCGGGAGAGATCGACCTTCTGATTGCGCGCCAAATGCAGCAGCAAATCGAGCGGCCCTTCAAAGCCGGCAAGGTCCACGACCAGCGACGGCTCGTGCGAGCCGCGCTGCGCCTCGCCTTCCTGCCAGAGCTTGTCCATCGGCGTTGCCGCCTGCTGAAGCTTGTCCGTGCTGCCGCTCACCTTGTCACCCGTCCGTTCCTCGAAGTCCGGTTTTACGCCACTGCGAACATCGCGTCGAATTCCGCCCGAATAGAGGCTTCATCGGCGCCGTCATTTTTGCCGAAAGCCGCGTCGACCGCCTTGGCTCTTGCCAGCGATGCACCCGCCAACACCGGAACATTGCGAACCACCTGCCGCATCTCGTCCATGACGCCATTGCAATGCAGCACGATATCGCATCCGCCCGCAATAATATTTGCTGCACGCTCGCCAATCGTGCCCTTCAGCGCGTTCATCGAGGTGTCGTCCGACAAAAGCAGCCCCTGGAAGCCGATATGGCCGCGGATGATCTCCTCGATCACCTTACGCGAGGTCGTCGCCGGGTTTTCCGGATCGATATCGGTGAAGACGACATGGCAGGTCATCGCCATCAGTTCGTCCTTGAGCGCCACGAACGGAGCGAAATCATGTACTTCCAGCTCCGCGCGCGGAACGGAGACCACGGGCAGCTCGTGATGCGAATCGGCAAAGCCTCGTCCATGGCCCGGCATGTGCTTCATGACGGGCAGCATACTGCCGGCCTTCAAGCCCTCCGCCGCGGCACGCCCCATCTCCGTCACCGTCACGGGATCGGCGCCATAGGCACGGTTGCCGATGACGTTGCTCGAT
This sequence comes from Martinezella hainanensis, assembly GCF_900094555.1. GTDB lineage: Bacteria > Pseudomonadota > Alphaproteobacteria > Rhizobiales > Rhizobiaceae > Rhizobium > Rhizobium hainanense. The sequence goes on along the minus strand of NZ_FMAC01000002.1, from coordinate 665,761 downwards.
CCTTCCACAGGAACGTCCAATACGGGCAGGCAATCGACATTGATGCCGAATTTCAGCAAATCGAAGGCATGGAGACGCGACATCAGCCATGCAGCGCGCAGACCGCGTGCGCGATCCTGGCGATAGATGTCACCCAGCGCCTGTCCCGACGGGTAATGCTGCAGGATCGGCGGGCGAATGCGCTGCACCCTGCCGCCTTCCTGATCGATAAACACCGGCGCATGGCGCCCGACGCTGTCGCGCAGGGACGCTACGAGATCGGCGATCTGCGCTGGCTCGGAAATATTGCGTCCGAACAGGATAAAGCCCCAGGGCTGCTCCCCATGATAGAAGGATCGCTCTTCGGGCGTGATGGTGTGGCCGCTACAGCCGAGGATCATGGATTTCGATTCGGTCATATCCGAATCATAAGGCTTACGCTGGGAAATGCGAGTGACGTCAAGCCGGGATACACAGGAACAACCAGCTTTGACCGGCTATTTCGGCAATCAAGCGCGCATTGGCGGTATGTGGTAGACAAGGGAACGGTACTTGGGATTTGTCCTGTGCCCCCTCACCTCGCCGCCATAAGCTTCGGCTATCCGCCTGCTGGCAATATTCTCCTCTGCCACCGGATATTCGAAATATCGAATAGGAAAACTCTCGCTTGCCCAACCGATAATCGTGCCGATCAATTCGCGGCCGAATCCCAGACCGTGCGCTTCGCTGCGAAGCCAAATTCCAAGCTCCGGCGTTCCGGTCAACGCCGCGTGCACACCGATAACGCCGAGAAAACGATCGTCATTCCTGCTCCGCACTACGAAGTGGAATTCCGAACCATCTTCGATCGTCTTGAGCCATGACCGCCACACATCTGCAAATGCAGCCTCTGTCTCAGGCGGATCCCAAGCCATGTGCCGCGTAATCTCAGGCGATATGCTGGCAAAGATGTCCGGAGCATCTTCAGGAACAAAAAGCCTGATGGACGCTCGACGCGTCGATAGCTGGAGATGCCGCATAGTTCGCCATGTCCCACGCTTAGCTCGCCAAAAGCAAATCCGCCCGTAGATTGATCTCTGCGGGCGGATTTTTCAACTTTCTCAGAACAGCTGGGCCTGAAAGCCCAATCGACTACTTCGAGATCAGGCAGGTGCCGCCAGCGGCGCGATAGCGCGTGCAGATGGCCGCGGCCTCATCCTTCGAGCCGGCGACGACACGGACGCGATAGTAGGTGCCCTTGCCGGCGATATCGGCCTTGCGGATCTCCAGCGGATGATTGCCGATGACGCTGGCGAACTTGACCTTGAGGTTCGCCTGCGACTTCTGAGCGTCGGCTTCGGTCGGCAAGGATGCGATCTGGACGCCGTAGGCGCCGCCACCTGCAGCGGAGGTCGCAGCCGGAGCTGCCGCCGGGCTAGCCGATGCGACCTGCTTCGGCTGAGCCTTGGGCTGAGCTTGGGCTTCCTGGGCCGGAGCTGCCGTATTGGCCTTGGCGGTCGGCTCGGGGCGTGCCGTCGGAACCGGGTTCGTCTTGACGACGCGGATCGGCGTGCTTTCGGCGCTGGCAGCATCGGCGTTATCCGACGGGGCTGCTGCCTGGGCATTTGCCTGAGACGGGCGCGGATTGGTCGATGCGACCTGATTGTTCGCCGGCTTGGCGGCTGCGGTCGTCGTATCGGCGACCGGCTCGTCGCGCGGCACCAACGAGCCATCCGGCTTGACGATCATCGTGCGTACCTTGCGCGGAGAGACCGATGGCACCTGATCGTCATTGTTGGCCGCGACATTGGTGTTTCCACCATTCTGGTTCGGCAGCAGGCGCGGATCTTCGGTTTCACCGACCGGCGTCGACGTGACCTGATCGCCGTCGCTGTCATCTGGAGATACGGCTTCGGGGATCAGCGTCTTCTGGACGACATCAACCGGCTGCTCGTTGGAGGAGACAAGCTCCTTCTGCTTGGGCGCCGCGGTACCATCGCCGGCAACGCGGTCGTAGACGGCCTTGTCCTGATTCGGAACGACGGTGCCGCCCGGATTTTCCGGAGCGACCTTTATCGGATCGCTGTCGGCCGCGATCACGCGCGGCTCGCCGGAGAAGCTGGAGATCGGAGCGCCGTGACGGATCCAACTGTAGGCGCCATAGGCACCGACGCCGAGAACCGCGATGACAGCAGCAGTCGTCACCATGCCGCGCACGGAGCGAACCGGCCGACGGCTACCCGCAGCCGGGTTCAACGTCATCCTGGCGACATTCTCGACCGGATTGGAGGCTTCGCGATAGCTGCGGCGGAAGTCCTCTTCCAGCGCACGCTCAAACTCGTCGAACTCCTCGATCGGCTGCTTTGCGACGGGTGCAGCAGACTGGGCAACCGCATTCTTCGACCAGGACGCCGCGACGGCGGCACCGCCAAGTGCGGCGGCGACGGCCGGCTTGATCGGCTCGGGTGCTGCTTCCTTGGCCGGAGTGCCCAGTAGAGTTGCCATTTCCGAATCGAGATCGAAATCAAATTCCGACGGAACCGCAATCGGCTCCTCCGGCTCGATCGCCGGCAGATGCGGAACATGCGAACCCTCGAAGGTTTCGACACGATCCTCCGTCTCGGCGATTTCCGTGGGATCGAATGGCAAAGGCAGATCGGCTTCGAATACCGGCGCCGCCTTGCTCGCGGCAGGTACGACGCTTGCAGTTGGCGCAACCGGTTCTGAGGCAGCCTGCATCGGCTGCGGTACCGCAGCGGCAATCATTGGGGCGGAGGGCACCGGAGCAGCAGATGCAGGCGCAACGGGCGTTGCGCGGGAAAGGATCGGCTCTGCGATCGGAGCGGCCGGAGCGGCCGGAGCCGGCTGCCATGCGGCGGGAGACTTTTCAGCTTCGGCGAAATCGAGACCGGCGAGCTCCATTTCAATATCAGCCAGATCGAATTCGAAGTCCTGACCGGCGAAGGGGTCTTCCGCACCAAAGGTAATCGGCTTCGGCTCTTCATGCCTTGCTGCAGCCGCAGGCAACTCTGCAGGCTCAGAAAACGAGACACCGAAATCGCCGAAATCCGGCTCTTCCTTCGCTGCAGGCGTATTGGCCCTCGGCGGAACCGGATAGCGATTCACGTCGGCCAGCAAAGCATCGATCTCAGCGGAAAGCGCAGCCGGATCGGCCTTCACGACCTTTGGCGGCTCGGGCGCCTGGAAGACGGTCGAAGCCGGCTGGGATGCGGAGGCCTGCGGGGCAACCTCCGAAGCGCGCGGAAGCTCGACAGGATCAAACGCCTCGAAATCAAGCGCACCATCGAACAGCGCTTCATCGGACGTGGTTTTCGGCGCCGGCTGGGCAACAGCAGGCGCTGCAGCCGGCGTGAACTGCTCACGCGAGGCAGCGGGCGTTGCCAGGGTAAAGTTGGCAAGCGGCAGCCGTATAGTGGCGGCGGCGGATTGCGGCGTCGGCTTCAGCACCGGAGCAGCCGGCTGCGGCTCGACAGGCGCGGCCTTCTGTGTCGGCTGCAGAACCGGCGCAATCGACATTTCCAGCTCGTCGATCAGATCGCGAGCGCCGATCGTCGGCTTCACCGGAGCAGCAACCTGCGGAGCAGGCTCTTCAAGCTTCGGCTCGGGAAAAGTTGGCTCGACAAAAGTCGGCTCGGCCCGCACAGGCTCGGCGGAATGCACAACCTCGTCATGGCTCGGCGACGACACCTGTTCCGCCGGAGCGGCGATGTCATTTGCCGGACTCATTCGCGGCGTATCGTAGCGTTCGAATTCGCGAAGAAGTTCGTCTTCCAGGTTGAAGGCCGGCTCCTGCCGCTGAGCCGCAGGAGTTGCCTGAGCAGCGGGGCGCGGCTCAAAACCCACGATACGAGCGAGTTCTGCGAGCGGATCATCATCCGCAAAGAACTCGTCGTTTCCGCTTGCGCGATACGCCAACTGTTTTTCTGCCATCACCCGTTCCACTCGCAAACACTACAGTTAATGCCAGCGCAATGTGGGTAAATGGTGACGTTTATCGCATTTCGTCCGGTGCTGCGGTCCCGGTTATACCAAGACCCGACTTCAAAACCGACGCGACAGCGTACACCAGCCCAAGTCTGGCAATGCTCAATTCTCGGTTCTTATCGTTAACAAAACGTAATTCCGGTAAATCTTTACCTTTATTCCAGTGTCCATGGAAGGAACTGGCCAAATCGTAAAGATAAAAAGCGATGCGATGCGGCTCTTGAGACTGTGCTGCAGCTTCGATGATTCGCGGGAATTCCGCAATCTTTGCAACCAACTGCAATTCAGCCGGATCGGAGATCGCGCCAACGACCGCCTTAGACAGATCTAGCGAGGCGATATCGAGGTCCGGGAAGGCTTCCTTGGCCTGACGGAAGACGGACATGCAGCGGGCATGCGCGTATTGCACATAGAAGACCGGGTTGTCCTTCGACTGCTCGGTGACCTTGGCGAAATCGAAGTCCAGGGGCTCGGAATTCTTCCGGTAAAGCATCATGAAGCGCACCGAATCGCGGCCGACTTCATCGACGACTTCACGCAGCGTGACGAAATCGCCCGAGCGCTTCGACATCTTCACCGGCTCACCGTTTCGATACAGCTTGACGAGCTGGCACAGAAGCACCGTCAGCTTTGCCGCGCCATCGGAAACGCCGCGAGCAACCGCTTCAAGCCGCTTGACGTAGCCGCCATGGTCAGCGCCGAGAATGTAGATCATCTCGTTGAAGCCGCGATCGAACTTGTTCTTGAAGTAAGCAACGTCGGCGGCAAAGTAAGTATAGGAGCCGTCAGACTTGATCAGCGGGCGGTCGATATCGTCGCCGACCTCGGTCGAGCGGAACAGCGTCTGTTCGCGATCCTCCCAGTCTTCCGGCAACTGCCCCTTCGGCGGCGGCAGCGCGCCCTTGTAGACATAGCCCTTGAAGGTCAGGTCATTGATCGCGGTGCGGATGAGTGCCGCACCGTTGGCATGCAAGGTGCGCTCGGAGAAGAAGACGTCGTGATGGACGTTCAGCGCCTCCAGATCCTCCTTGATCATCGCCATCATCGCGTCGATGGCGCGTTCCTTGATGATCGGAAGCCATTGATCTTCCGGCATGCCGCGCAGCTTGGTGCCGAATTCCTTGGCGAGCGCCTCGCCGACCGGGACCAGATAGTCGCCCGGATAGAGGCCCGGCGGGATCTCGCCAACCTGCTCGCCAAGCGCCTCGCGATAGCGAATGAAAACGGAGCGCGCCAGCACGTCGATCTGCGAGCCGGCGTCGTTGATATAGTATTCCTTAGTGACCTCATAGCCGGAGAAGGCCAGCAGGTTTGCCAATGCATCACCAACCACGGCGCCGCGGCAATGGCCGACATGCATCGGCCCGGTTGGGTTGGCCGAGACATATTCAACATTGACCTTCTGCCCCTCGCCGAGCCTGGAACGACCGAACTTCTCGCCCTCGGAGACCATCGTCGACAGCAGCCGCTGCCAGTAGCCGACCGAAAGACGGATATTGATGAAGCCGGGACCGGCGACCGAAACCTCGGCGACGTCGACATCTTCCTTCAGCTTGGCGACGATGATTTCAGCAAGCGCACGCGGATTCGTGCCCAACGGCTTGGACAGAACCATGGCCGCATTGGTGGCGACATCGCCATGGCTGGCGTCTCGCGGTGGCTCCACGCCGATACGTCCGAAGTCAACTTCAGATCGCTTTTCCCGCACAATATCAATTTGTTCGAGAGCGTTCTTAATTCTTACTTCGAAGTCGGTGAAAAGGTTCATGATATCGTCCATGCATTAGCTTCGTCGGACCGCTATCGGCCCGACGCCGCCGCTGCCTACCGCAAATCGGGAGTCTGGTCAAACAGGCGCTTGTGGGCGCTGATGGCGTAAGTGTCCGTCATGCCGGCCAGATAGTCGCCGACATGCCTTGCCTTGGGGGCGATTGCGAGCCCGGCGATATGATCCACCCAGTAATGGCTCTGCATCTCCCTGGGATTTTCCATATAGGCGTGAAAAAGGTCGGTGACGATCCGCGCCGCGCCCGCACGGATACGCATGATGTCAGGGTGACGGTAGATGCGCTTGAACAGCATCTGCTTGATCAGCCTATCGGTTTCAGCCATGTCCGACGAAAACGTCGCGATGATCCGACCGGCGGCACGGATGTCAGCCACATTGCCCGGTCTGATTTCGGCTAGCGCCTGCTGCGAGACGGCGATGACATCTTCCACCATGCGAGTGATCTGCCGGCGCATGATCTCGTGCGTGAAGCGGCTCGGCTCCAGATGCGGGTAGCGCGCCCTCACCTCGGCCATCAGCCTGGAAAGGAACGGCACTTCCTCCAGCATGTCGAACGTCAGATAGCCGGAACGCAGGCCATCGTCGATATCGTGCGTGTTGTAGGCGATATCATCGGCGATCGCGGCGACCTGCGCCTCCAGGCTGGCAAAGGATGCGATTTCAAGATCGTGGATCTCACAGTAATCGAGGATGGGTTGCGGCACCGGGCCGCGAGTACCCTTGCCGTCGGGCGTCATCAGCGGACCATTATGCTTGACCAGGCCTTCAAGCGTCTCCCAGGTCAGATTGAGCCCGTCGAAATCGGCGTAGCGACGCTCGAGCTTGGTGACGATGCGCAGCGATTGCGCGTTGTGATCGAAGCCGCCATAGGGCAACAGCACCTCGTGCAGCGCATCCTCGCCGGTGTGACCGAAGGGCGTGTGGCCGAAATCGTGGACAAGAGCCACGCCCTCCGCCAGATCCTCGTCCAACTTCAGGGCTCGCGCCAGGGCGCGGGCAATCTGGGCAACCTCGATCGTATGCGTCAGCCGGGTACGATAGTGATCGCCGTCCTGGGCGATGAAGACCTGAGTCTTGTGCTTCAGCCGGCGGAAAGCGGTGGTATGGACGATCCGATCGCGGTCGCGCTGGAATTCGGAGCGCGTCGGGCTCGATCCTTCCTCGTAGAGCCTTCCACGCGACTCCCAGGGATTCGTTGCATAGACTGCCTTTTCCCCATATCCGAAACCCAATGCATGCGTGTCAATCGTCATTATCAATCCATTCCGGCATTTGGCTCCCGCACCGCCCTCGGCGCAACAGTCGTTTCCCTGCAGTCGGCCCCCGGTCCTGCCCGGCTATCCGCGCTCTGGCCCGCTCTTCGTACATCCCGGCCCATTGACGCCGCTTTGCGGCCTTCATACCTATAGACAAGAAAACAGCAAAATGGTGTGTGGCTCAACCATGAAACCATAGCTGTCACCGGCCTGACTTTCATGATAAAGGCTACGGATATCAGCCGTTTGAAAGTTTGACGGCTTATTGGTTCTCTCCGGATCTTGACCCCGGCAGGAGGAAAGCATGACTGAAACAAGTGTTACCCTATCGGATGCCGCGGCCAAGCGAATCGCTGCTATCGTCGGTGCGGAAACCGGCAAGCGGGCATTGCGCGTTGCTGTCGAAGGCGGCGGCTGCTCGGGCTTTTCCTATAAATTCGACCTCGTGGAAGGTCCCGAAGATGACGATGTCGTCGTCGAAAAGAACAATGCCACCGTGCTGATCGACCAACTATCTCTGGTTTACATGGCAGGCTCGGAGATCGATTTCGTCGACAATCTCCTCGGGCAATCCTTTCAGATAAAGAATCCGAATGCCGTCGCAAGCTGCGGATGCGGAACCAGTTTCGCGATCTGATCCCTGTCCCTTTTTCCACAATTTGATGACCGGCCGGGAGCCTTCGCTCCGGGCCGGTTTTCATATGGGCTGTAGTCAAGCCGATCGGCTGCAGATACAACAGGGCGAAGCAAAGGAATGAGCCGCCCATGAAAATCGCGACCTGGAACATCAACGGCGTCAAAGCGCGTATCGAGAATCTCTGCCAGTGGCTGAAGGACTCGAATCCGGACATCGTCTGCCTGCAGGAAATCAAGACGGTCGACGAAGGTTTTCCGCGTCTGGAGATCGAAGCGCTCGGCTATCACGTCGAAACGCATGGACAAAAGGGCTTCAACGGCGTTGCGATTCTCTCAAAAACCAAGCCGGATGAGGTGACTCGCGGTTTGCCGGGTGACGATAGCGACGAACAGGCCCGCTTCATCGAGGCAGTGTTCTCCGTTGAAGGACACGGCGCCTTGCGTGTCTGCTGCCTCTATCTGCCGAACGGCAATCCGGTCGATACGGAAAAATACCCCTATAAGCTCGCCTGGATGGAGCGCCTGCGCAAGTTCGCATCGGCCCGCCTCGCATTGGAAGAGCCCCTGATCCTCGCCGGCGACTACAACGTCATCCCCGAGCCACACGACTGCTTCGACCCGAGGGTCTGGGAGAGCGACGCTCTCTTCCTGCCGCAGACACGCCAAGCTTTCCGCCAGCTCGAACATCTCGGCTTTACCGATGCCGTACGCGCGACGACGGATGCGATCAAGCTTTACTCGTTCTGGGATTATCAGGCTGGCGCATGGCCGAAAAACAACGGCATTCGCATCGACCATCTGATGCTGTCGCCCGAGGCTGCCGATCGCCTTACCGCGACGGCAATCGAGAAACATGTGCGCGCCTGGGAAAAGCCGTCGGATCACGTGCCCGTTGTCGCCCACTTGGATTTCAGCAACTAGTCGTCGATCCTGACCAGGAAGGGCTGCGCTCATCCCTGCCGGATGGAAGCTCGATTGCGGTGCCGATCAATCGGAGCCGGCAACGTCAAGCTGATGGGCCATGGAGACCGCCACACGGCGGTCATTCTCGTTGGCGATGGAGAAGGCCTGCTCCTGCATGTCTTCCATCCAGCTACAATCCTTCGGCTTGCACTTGTCGAGTGCGGCGGTCATGAAGGCCAGGCCGCGGATCGATTGGCCTTCCTGGAACAGGATATTGCCGAAAACGGCCATGGCGCCCGGATGGCCGCTCTTGCGCGCCTGATTCAGCCACTTCTTGGCCTGCTGAACATTGGCGGCACCGCCCTCGCCGGATAGCATCATCTGCGCCAGCTGGAACTGCGCTTCTGGAACGCCGAAGGTCGATGCCACCTGGAAATAGAGCTGACGGGCCTGGTTGAGGTCAATCTTCACCGGGCTGTTGGGGATGCCGGTCTTGTAGTAGCTCGCGAGCGCCAGAAGCGCATTGATGAAGAAGCCGGTATCTTCCGAACCTGGCTCCACACCCTGCTGGGCGATCTCGCTATAGATCTTGAAGGCCTCGAAATCATTCTGCGCAACGCCGTCGCCATCGGCATACATATTGGCCAAGGCCCAGCGTGAGCCAGTATGACCCTTTTCGGCGGCGTAGCGATAGGCTTCGACCGCCTCTTCCTTCTGCCCGTTCTTGTAGGCCTTGAAGCCGAACTTGAAGAGATCGAACGGACCCGATTCCTTGGTGACACCGGCATTGATATCGAATGCCCTGGCTTGACCCGCCAGCACCACCGCAGTGGCAAGGGACAGGCTGAGCATCATGACTCTCGCTGATATGAACTCGGACTTAAACATAACAGTCGATTTCTTTCGCTCCATTCGGACCTGTCACGGCACTGGCACAAACGCCGTCAGTTTCACGAATGTTTTCCCTGATGGCGCACGAGACTGGATCGTCCTTCGAGAAGGCGGTTCCTGTGGCATCCAACCGATGCTGTTTGCCACAATTGCGAGCATAGCTTGCAATTATGTCCAAACCAGCATTTGTGCGGCCGCTATCGCATCCCACCATCGAAGGAGCGCTCTCACCCGCCTTCCGATGATGGAGCCCAAAGATCGGTCGGCTGACCACTTCCCTTGGCAGACAACGAGTTTTCGGCGGCATCAGAAGCATCACGGCTCCGACCCCGAATTGTTGCTTATGCCAAAGTGGAAGTTCACCCATCGACCGCTTACGCACTTTCTACAAAGCTTGCCCCTGTACCCACGTAATCGCTGCTCCCCATTTGTGGCGGGAAATGGACAAATTGTAATCTGATCACGTGGCTGCAATGTCTTGAAATGGAGTGTTGCTAATTCGTCACAAAGATTTTATCGGACTTGAGATTTCTTTAACCATAAATCAGGCAAAAGACGCGGTTTGCGCTTCGCTTTTTGCCGATCAGACAAAGAAACGTCGCGAGACTTGGAAGAGCCCGCGACGTTGATGACAAGGTGAAGGAACAGTCAATAAGCTCCTTCAATTCAATGGCTTATCGTCAGAAGCTGACTTTTACCGATGTCTGAAGAGCAGCGACCAAATCGTTACCGAAGCTATAGGTCGCATCATTGCCATAGACGACACCGCCGCGTGTGACCGGGCCGGATTTGCCCGATGTCATGAGGCCGAGAGCGCCGCCGAAATTGAACTGAACATGCTCTGTCGCCTTGTAGGCCACGCCCGCGCCGAGGGTCCATGTATCGGAATTCATGCCATAGCCATCACTCGTACCGCGATCCCAGGTCAGGCTGACGGCGCCGCTCCATTTGTCATTGAACTTGTGTCCGACACCGCCGGTGATCGTCCAGCCGTCCCTGTACAGCAAGTCAAGCGAGGTGAGCTCGGTGGGGCCGTTGGCCCGGCAGGATATGCTGCGGGTGGAGCTCGGGCAGAGAGCGATGCTCTGCAGGATGCTCCAGTTCGTCCACTTGACCGAACCGAAGGCGAGCCAGTCCGGCGCAATACCGGTCTGCACCTTCCACTCCAGGGAATCAGGAGCATCGGCCGAGCCGAAAACAGACGTTACCTTGCCACCGAAGCCGGGGACAACAGGCGGCGGCACTTCGGTCAGGTCGACGCTACCCTTCAGGTTGTCGTATTTGACCCGGCTGTTGTAGACGAGGCTCGTGCGGAAGGCATATTCCGGAATTTCATAGGCGATACCGGCGCGCCAGCCCCAGCCGTGACCATCGATGTCAAGCGAACCCATGCCGTTGTAAATGGCAGAAATCGGAGCTGGAGTGGCGTAAACGAGACGTGACTTGTAACCGCTGACTTCCTGATAGAAGCCGCCACCGATCAGGCGCAGCTGCCCCGGACCCGCATCGAACTTGTACGAGCAAGTGGCCGAATAGTTGTTCGTGCGCACCTTGACTTCAGTTTCGTTATTGGCGCCCGCCCAGTTTGAACCTTCGTTGAGGTGACCGCCGAACGGCTGCGAATAATCGGCCATGCAGTCAAGGTCGTCGGTGATGCCGATCTTGAAGGCGGCATAAGGAATAGCGTAATTTTCCGATGCGTCCGTCGAACGGCTGCGGTTATTGAGATTGCCGTCAGCGGGATTGATGTCCTTGGCGTTCTTCAGCTTGCGATCCGGCATGACATAGGTGACGCCTGACTCGAAAACGTAACGGCCCTTGTCGAAGAGCAGATCGATATCATAGCCGCCACGATCAAGGCCGCCCGCAAAGGCAGCGCTGGCGAAAGACGAGCTGATAACGAGTGTAAGTGCGCCCCTCAGCGCAACAGAAAATGCCATTGTATCTCCCCCACAGGTGCATTCATTGGTTTGATTGTTGCGATGATCACGTGAATTGGCAATGTGGCGCATAAGAGCACAGGTCATGTAAGAGAGTGATTGATTTACGTAAGAAAACGAACCCCGCCTCTGAAAATCTATCAGTGTAGGTAATTTTTTCTTTCGAAATAGCATTTTCGGCCCCTGATAGATTCTCATTCTTCACAGCAACAATTCTGTTACAATATGACAACAGTTTTGCTTTTCGAGCGTGTCCAACAGCTTTAGGGGTAATCTGTTTCGCCTGTGCGAAACTGGCGGCGGATCTGGGGCGTTAGATCCAGCCAATCCCCCTCGAATCGAGGAATAAACAAAAAGGCACGCGGCGGATACCGCGTGCCTTTTTCGATCCCAGATCTCTACTTTTCTAAAGCGAATCGCGATTTCTCAGCTTCGCTTCTTGGGCTTTTCACCTTTGATCGCGCACATGCCGCGGCCGCTGAACCACGGCATGGTTTTGCGCGATATGCCTTAGCCGGCTTCACTCACCCGGGCCAGTGCAACCTTGAGGCTCGACTGCTGCCCCTCGAGCTCGCCGAGGCGCTCGCGCTCGGCAGCGACCACGTCCGGATTGGCATTGGCAACGAACTTCTCGTTCGAAAGCTTGCCGGCAATGCGGGCGATCTCCTGATCGTTCTTGACAATCGCCTTTTCGAGACGCGCTTTCTCGGCGGAGAGATCGATGAGGCTGCCAAGCGGCAGGCAGACGGTCGCCTCGCCGACGACGATCTGAGCGGCACCCTTCGGTGCAGTATCCGCAAGCGAAATCGCTTCCACACGCGCCAGCCGCTTGATGGCGGCGTCATGACGGAACAGGCGCTCGCGCGTCAGGCTATTGGCATCGACAACGACCAATGGCGCCGTTGCGGCCGGCGGCACGTTCATTTCAGAGCGAACGGAGCGAATGCCGGAGACCAGATCGATCAACCAATTGATTTCATCGGCGGCGACATTGTCGGCATAGGACGGCGCCGGCCAATCCGCGTGGCAGATCAGGCCTTCGCGCTCCTGGCCCTCGCCTGCCGTGTGCGCCCAAAGCTCCTCGGTCATGAAGGGCATGAACGGATGCAGGAGCTTGTAGGTCTCTTCGAGAACATAGGCCGCACAGGACTGAGCTTCTGCCTTAGCATTCTCGTCTTCGCCGCCGAAGATCGGCTTCAGCAGCTCAAGATACCAGTCGCAGAACTGGTTCCAGATGAAGCGGTAGAGAGCGCCTGCCGCATCATTGAAGCGGAAGCTTTCCAGCGCTTCGGTGACGTCGCGCTCCGCACGTGCCAGCTCCGTCAGGATCCAGCGGTTGACGGTAAGCTCGGCGGCTTCTGGCACGAAATGCGGATCGCTCTTGGCGCCGTTCATCTCGGCAAATCGCGTGGCGTTCCAAAGCTTGGTGCCGAAGTTGCGATAGCCGGCGATGCGGGCGGGATCGAGCTTCACGTCGCGACCCTGCGCCGCCATGATCGCCAGCGTGAAGCGGAGCGAGTCGGCACCGTATTGGTCGATCAGCTCGAGCGGGTCGATGACGTTGCCCTTGGACTTCGACATCTTCTGCCCGTTCTTGTCGCGCACCAGGGCGTGAATATAGACCGTGCTGAACGGTTCGACGGGATTGCCGTTCTCATCCTTCATGAAGTGCAGGCCCATCTGCATCATGCGAACGACCCAGAACGGGATGATGTCGAAGCCGGTAACGAGGAGATTCGTCGGATAGTAGCGCGCCAGTTCCGGCGTCTCATCCGGCCAGCCGAGCGTCGAGAACGGCCAGAGTGCGGACGAGAACCAGGTGTCCAGCACGTCTTCGTCGCGCGTCAGAATTTCGCCGGGCTTGAAGTTCTCCAGCAGATCTTCGACGTAGGCCTTCATCGGCCCTTCATGCGAAAGATAATGCTGGATCGCCGCCTGCAGTGCCTCTTCCTCGGTCTTTTCGACAAAGACCTGACCATCCGGTCCATACCACGCCGGGATCTGATGGCCCCACCAAAGCTGGCGGGAAATGCACCACGGCTCGATGTTTTCAAGCCAGTTGAAATAGGTGTTTTCCCAGTTCCTGGGGACGAACTTGGTTCTTCCTTCGCGGACGGATTCCAGCGCGGGTTGTCCCAAGGTCTTGTTGTCGACGAACCACTGCTCGGTCAGGCGTGGCTCGATCGGCACGCCGCCGCGGTCGCCATGCGGTACGGCATGCGTATGCGGCTCGATCTTGTCGAGCAGGCCCGCCTCTTCGAAGATGCGCACGATGATCTTGCGCGCCTCCGAGCGGTCCTTGCCTTCCAGCTCGTCCCAGGCGCCATGCAGCGCCGCGGGATTATCGAGGCCCTCGAGGAAATCCTCGTTCTCCTTGATATTGATGGAGGCATCGACGTTCATGACGTTGATGGCACGCAGTCCCGTTCGCTTGCCGACTTCGAAGTCGTTGAAATCATGCGCAGGGGTGATCTTCACCGCGCCAGTGCCGGCGGTCGGATCGGCATAGGAATCGGCGACGATCGGAATGCGACGACCGACGATCGGCAAAATGACATGCTTGCCGACGATGCCACGATAGCGTTCGTCTTCCGGATTGACAGCAATGCCGGTATCGCCGAGCATCGTTTCCGGTCGCGTCGTCGCGACAACGATGTAATCGCGCGTCTCGAATTCGGTCGGCTTGCCTTCCTCATCGAAAGCGACCGGATATTGATAGGTAACGCCGGGCTCCAACGGATAGCGCAGGTGCCAGAGATTGCCCTTCACCTCATGCTGCTCGACCTCCATGTCGGAGATTGCCGTCAGCAGCTTCGGATCCCAATTGACGAGGCGCTTGTCCTTGTAGATCAGGCCTTCCTTGTAGAGTGTGACGAAGACTTCGAGAACGGCTTTGGACAGGCCCTCATCCATCGTGAAGCGCTCGCGCGACCAGTCGCAGGAGGCGCCGAGGCGCTTCAGCTGATTGAAGATCAAGCCGCCCGATTCAGCTTTCCATTCCCAGATCTTCTCGATGAAGGCCTCGCGGCCCATCTTGCGGCGATCCGGCTGCTGGCGCTCGGCAAGACGACGCTCGACGACCATCTGCGTGGCGATGCCGGCATGGTCCATGCCCGGCTGCCAGAGAACGTCCTTGCCGCGCATGCGCTCGAACCGCACCATGATATCCTGCAGCGTGTTGTTCAGCGCATGACCCATGTGCAGCGAACCGGTCACGTTCGGCGGCGGGATGACGATGGTGAAGGTTTCCGCGCCGGGCTTGGCGTTCGCGCCGGCGCGAAAGGCGTCGGCCTCATCCCATTTTTGGGCGATCTTCGGTTCGACGGTGGCGGAATCATATGTTTTGTCGAGCATTTTATGACCGGATCTAGAGGACTGGATGATGCGGGTTGTAAATAGGATGGCCGTGGGCAAGTCAATAAAAAAGCCGCCCCGGAGCCCGGAGCGGCATATCGTCTAGCCGAAGCTCAGGCTTGTCAGCGGCGCGGGCCGCGGGCCACTCGTTCGATTTCTTCACGCACGAGACGCTCGACAAGGGTGGGCAAGTTGTCGTCGAGCCATTCCTGCAGCATGGGGCGCAGCATCTCCTGCGCCAGCTCATCGAGGGAACGGCGTGGGCCGCCATCGACAATGGCGGCCAGTTCTTCAAACGAGCGGCTGACCTGCGCACCGGCAGCCTCCGACATCAGCGGCGATGCGGACACGGCCTGGGCCGATGGCAAGGATGCCTCCGCCTCCACATTAAGGGTAAGTTCCGGCGCCCCAAAGATCGGCGCCTCGACGGACGCTACGGCCTGAGGCGTCACAGCGGCAGCCATCGGCTTCTGTTCTTCCACCTCAGGTTCAACCTCGGCCACCGCCTGCATAGCAGGCCGAGCGACCGGTGCGACAACATCTGTAACGGCCTGCCTCAACGGGGCATCGGCGACCGGTTCGACATGCACCTCGGCAAGGCGCGCGGCCATGGCCGGCGGCAGCTCGCGCGGCTGCTGGGGTTCGCGCCCGGCGGCCAGCAATGCGGCGGTATTGCGCTCGGAAGCAGCACGGACACGCGCGGCGACATCGGCCAGCGACAGGCCGCGACCGGCAGCCTCCGGCTCGGCAACGGGCATCTGGGAATTTGCAGCGACGAAACGTGGCTCCTGTTCGGCAGCACGGGCGCGGTCAGCAGCCGCAAACTCTTCATCGACAGTCAATTGAATATCATCGTCACGCATGCCATGGCCGGCAAAATGCGTGGCGGGGATCGGCTTGGAGCCTACGGGTTCGTTGCTTTCGATGATCCTGCGGATCGACGCCAGGATCTCTTCCATGGACGGTTCACGCACTACATTTGGCTGAGCCATATTCATCCCCGTTTTCCCATATTCGTCGACCGGAAACCCGCACCAGAAACTCGCCAGGCGGCGCCCGAATCAGGGTCACCCTAGATGACTGTCTTCGGGAAAAAAATCACCTGGAAAGCACTAAACCCGGTGATGCACAGTTTTGTTACGATCACGACGAATCGCTCTGCTAAGCACGATTCTGCCACAGGCAGCGACAATAAAAAACAGGCGCCAAAAGGCGCCTGTCTCAAGCTCAATAAGCAGGTCGTTCAGGAAATCAGAAGACGAATTCCTTGGCCTTGGCGAAGCCCGGGAGCGGCTTGATCGACGCGTTGAAGAAGACGTTTTCCGAAAAGGCGCCGCGTTCGCGCATGAAAACAGTCGCGCGGGCGGCGTGGCCATAGCCGATGACGGTGATCAGACGGCCATCTTCGCCGAGCTGGTCAAGCAGGCCCTGCGGCAGCTGCTCGATCGAGCCATTGAGGAAAATCACATCATAGGGTGCGCTGCCGGCATGACCCTTTTCAAGATCGCCTCCAACGACGGTCACGTTGTCGTAGCCAAGCGCGGCAAGATTGGTCTTCGCCTGAGCGGCGAGCTCCTCGTTGGATTCAAGCGCGATGACTTCGCCGGCGACCAAGGACAGGACGGCGGAGACATAGCCCGTGCCACAGCCGACATCGAGAACCTTGTCGTCCCTGGTAACGGCGCCGAGCTGCAGCAACTTTGCGAGCGGCGAGGCTTCCATGAGGAAGCGCCCGGGAGCAACCTCGATATCGCAATCGACATAGGCCAGGAGCTTCGACTTCTCCGGTACGAAATTTTCGCGCGGTACGGCAAAAAACGCATTCAACACAGAATGGGAGGTGACATCCGTCGTCCGGATCTGGTTCTCGACCATCTTCACGCGCGCTGCTTCGAAATCCATCTTATCCTCTTGCGCCCTTGGTGCCCGAACGGGCTGGCTCTACTTTCTGTTACGCGTGTCTTAATCGCCTGACGCTACGCTTTCAAGGCATTGCGGCAACAGGCGCCGAGATTCATGACCAAACGTCGCCGACGAACAACAATCGGTGCCCCTAAACGTGGGCCGGCGACTTCCGGCATCCTGGATCTGCGACGCCTTGCGAATCCGCCATGCCTCAGATCGGGATGCCCGTTAGCAAAATGTTAACTTCGCGCGACCACGCTTCAGGGCATTGGACCCGCCCGGGTGTGGTGACCAATCAACCTTCCGGCCCGAAGCCATTCGGCCCAAACATTAAATTTGACTAGAAGGTGGCTGGGATGCCTGTTTCTCTTGTTCTTTTCGTCGTAACGTCGCTGCCGCTGGTGGTTTTTCTGGCCGCGAGTCTTTCCTCGATGATGTAGGTTTTCCGAATGAGGCTTTCGCTCTTCGTCGCAGCGCTTCTCCTTCTCTTACCCCAGGTCGCGTTGAGCGAGGAAACGTCAAGCGAGGACGAGCCGAAAGAGACAGCCCCGATCATCGGACATGTCGTTACAGGAAAGCAGCTCGACGAATGGTGCGAAGAGGACCGAGCGCTCGCCTCTGTCTATATCCAGGGCATTCTCGATGAGGCCCAGCGAACGAAGAACCTTACGATCCGAGCCACCAAGCAGACGCCGAAAAATTCGTCGCGCTACGAGCGCTATCTTCAACAGTTCGTCGGCGCTTTCTGTCTGCCACCCGATCTCAACAATGCAAAGGCGACAGCAACCGCCTGCAAATGGATGGCGGAGCACTCCTGGCAGCTCGAGCGGCCAGCCAGCTCGCTGATCGCACGCGCCTACAAATTCGCCTTTCCCTGCCTTGAGGAATAGTCATTCTCCCGCAACGGCGGTTAAGAACCGATGCGAGACAGCTGAAGCTTTCGCGCAGGATTGAGAATCATCCAAACCGACGAGGCCCCTGCCCGTCGATATTGCGGACCAAATACGCAACGGAAACCGGCACCTCAAGCAACGATCGCAGCCAGGCCTAGGAGCGCGACGCTTGAACCGCAAAACGTCACATCTCATTTGCGTTGACAACTACTAAGCATGCCTTATAATTAGGATGCTGAATTTGATTGACCTCTAGTCCAGCAAAAGGCGGCCCAGTTTTTTCCCTAGACTGGACCGCTTTTGCTTTTATGGAGCGCCAGTTCTCCAATCCATTTGCTTAACACACGTCCGACGCCGATAGATCCGATCGAGCAACGGACGTTGTCGCCAGGATGAGAAGCAACCAGTCCGCAATCTAGGTGCGGTATTTTCCCGCTGTCCCATCGGCTTTACCATCGATGCCCCGGCCACCAAATACGTGGGAACCACGAGGACACTCGTGCCCTTGCGCCGACCTCCTCCGCAGCAGCTACGTCCAATGTGCAATTGAAGAGAAAAGTGACGGATACCGGATCAGCGTCCGATTGGATTTGCCACTTAGGTGCGATGCCGAAACTGAAGCATTCGCACCCGCCATCCCCTACTCCTGCAGCTTCCTCAGTACCTTAAGCGCCAGTTCAGTTTCAAATGCGACGCTAGGATGGGGATGGGGAGTATCAATGTCGTTACCAAAGTCACGGTGGCTTGCGCTGACAATGGGGGAGCGCAAAAAGCTTGCTCGCCAGATTATGATTCTGCTGCTGCCAATCCTCGGCGCTTTGGCGCTGCTCGGCAGCGTGTTGCTTATATTGTTTACCTAACAAAGAGTTTCGAAGATCAAACGCTGCCACTCTCAGATCAGCGATGCGACACGAGAATGCCGCACCTCATCTCTCATTCCGAGCCATGGATAGGCACCAAATTATTGCTGGCGATTGATGAGACGGAAAGCTGAAAGCGGAACGGATTGCCGCACTCCGTTTGGGTGTGGCGGAACGGTTCAGGTCCAAATTGCCACATCTGAAAGATTCAATAGGAAAGATAAATGCTTGCAACGGCAAGAAGAGAAGGATGGAGGCCTCGCCCGGAATCGAACCGGGGTGCAAGGATTTGCAGGCTTTTACCTGTAATTGTTTTTACAGCGAAATCTGGCGTCGTGTTGCGCCCGTGTTGCAATCAGCTGAGCAAGATGTTCGCCGCATGTGCTAGTTCTGTCCCATCATCAGACCTCGGGAACAGGTGTCCGTAGACGTCCATGGTCATCACGATCGAGGCGTGGCCAAGCCGCTCCTGGACCATTTTCGCAGGCAAACCGAGACCGCCCTCTTCCTTCCTGTTGATCAACCAGCTCGCATAGAAATGGCGCAACGCATGCATTCCGGTATACTTCGCCTTTAGGATCGGAGCGCCATCCTTATCCTTGCCAACCTCAACAACGACGCTGGCGCGAAGCATCGCCGGGATAAGACCCTTGTTCACGATGTTTGTGTGTGACCGTGGCTCGCCATCGGGGTTGGCAAAGACCAGCCCCGTTTTATTCGGCTGCTTTAGCCGGTGCGTCTTCAGCGCATTGATGACGGGCGGCGGCACCGGGATAGTCCGGACGCCGGCCTCCGACTTGGTGGGACCGATCTCTTTGAACTGGTCCGCACGCTGATTGACGCTTATCTGGCCCCGCTTAAGGTCAACGTCCTGCCAACGCAGACCACGCAATTCAGATGATCGCATTCCCGTGAAGATCGCAGTCACAAGCAAAGGGCGCCAGTGATCATCAAGAGCCGCGACAAGCGCCTTGATCTCTTCGCGGGTCGGAATGTCTACCCCAACCTCAAGACGGCCTTTCTGGCGCTTCTCCTGACGTCTATCGCGTCCCTTGCGGCTGCCGCGGATATCACGGACAGGATTGCGCATTGCCAGGCCGCGTTCGCCAGCATCAGCCAAGACAGATCCGAGCGATGTCAGCACTTTCTTGACCATAGCCGCCGATCGGCCTTCCTTCCGCATACGGTCCTCGAAGTCGCGCACAGCCGGCACGGTGAGCTTTGACAAGAGGACCTGTCCGATCATCGGCACAATGTGGTGTTCCAGATGGCTCTTCCGCTGATTGATTGTCGATCGCTCGAGGCCGGCCGCTTCACCCGAGCTAATCCAGAACTGCCCAGCCTTCTCAACCGTGACGCTAGCAGAGTCGGCAACGTGGACGCCTTCCCTCACTTCAACGGTAGCGGTGGCTGCAAACTGGTCGGCTTCCTTCTTCTTGGCGAAGGTCTTCAGCCGACGCTTACCCTGCTGGTCTGTGTAATCGGCCACCCAAGCGGATTTTTCTTCACCTTTTGGCGTGGTCCATGTGCGCTTGCGAACGGACATCTCATTTCTCCCCTGTATGGATACCGTCGGCATCGTCGACCGTTTTAGGGTCCAGAATTTTTGGCATATTGTCCCGGATCATGTCAGGGAGTGAACTGTTTATGAGGTAGGACAAATAGTCGGATCCGCGATCGAATAATTCGGTATCAGCGACAAACGCAGATGACAGAAGTCCTCTGGTCATTTCCGCTACCGTATCGGCTATGTGGTTGCGCAATCTTGCACTTCTATCGATTGCGAACCTTACTCCGGCTCCGCCATAGCCGTTTGCTCCTTCCCCATCCAGAAACTCAATCCCGGCGAACTCCAATGACTTCACAATACTGCGAACCGTATCGTCTCTGCCCTTCAACGCTCCTTGCATAGCCTCGAAGCGTTTGATCGTTTCGATCGAAACTCCTGCTTTTTCCGCGAGAGCTCCCTGCTCAAGGCGCAACATAGCTCTGGCTGCTCGCAACTGTTCTGCACTAATCATAGCGGCTCCTAAAATTCTCCTGAATTTACCCTTATAATGTAAGAAAATTGAATTGTTGACACCTAATTTCATTTAGGTCTATATAGTGTAAATAAGTCGATAATTTTACACCTATGATGCAAAATGGACGGGCAACATGACATCAGAAAAGAAGCCACTCGACCTCATTTGGGAAGTTGAGGAAATCGCGAAACTCATTGGGCGAACCGAAAGGCAGACCTTTCACCTTCTCTCCAGCGGTCAACTTCCAGCGAAGAAGGTGGGCGGACGCTGGGTAGCAGAGCGGAGCAAGCTGATCGCTTTTTTCATGGACGACGTCGCCTAAGCTCGGAATTTCCGAAGTTAATCTGACGGCATATCTACCGGATTTTCCGGTAGTAAAACAAAAAGCTCATCAAAATCAGGAGTCTATGATGCACACCGCATTGACCGCGGCTGGCGAAGCTATGCCGAAAACCTTGACTGAGGCTCTGGCGCTGGACGCCCACCTCGCAGCTACCCACGATGTCGACGACGAGGCGGCCGTTGAGCGCTACCTTGAAAACTGGGAGGCGATCCACTCCGGCCGCTTTCCAATCCGTTCGCCTCAAGAGGCAACAGCGTTGCTGCGGAAGATGGAAGCCGAGCTTGAGCATTCGCGCGGCGATTTCATCGATGGCATTCTCGAGCAGCTCAACGGCTTCATCGCTGCTCTTGCGGGCACCAAAGCGTCGGAAATCGCGGTGTAAGTCGGTCCTCACCCCGTCTTACCTCATCAAAACCCGGAGAACAAAACATTGGCAAAACCCGTTAACAGCCGGAAAACGCTGACAAATCTAAAGGAAACCGTCGGCGACAGAGCGATCGAAGCTCAACGCCTACTTAGCGACGTCAAGCATCTCAAAGGCCATTTGAGCATTTCGTTCGCCGACTGGAAAGCTACACGAGGCATTGAGTTTGTCGAGCGAGGTAGCGACCAGTGGGAGGCTATGCTCAGCGCTCTCAGCGACGACTACGCTGAGCTTGCAAATGCCAAGCGCCTGTACCGCAATGCGCAGCGCCGGCTCGAGACGGCCGTGCGTTGGTACGAGGACGCTGCTTGGCTGTCATGAAACATCAACGTCGTTCCCTCCTTCCATCCGGATTGGAAGAGGAATTCGTCTTCTCCGGGCAACCGCGGAAGATAGCCCCGGTTCCGGCCATTCCGTACCTATGGCCGACACGTCCCGTTGTTGCGGGAGAGTATATCCAAGACTGGCAAGTGCGAGCCGCGGGTGATTTGGCCGGGTTGAGGCTATGCAGATCGACGCTGGACTGTATATCGTCCCACGTGTCGCGACGGGATGGAACATGTCGCCTTACCGATAAGGCGCTTTCATGTCGCTCCGGTCGATCGCTTCGATCAACTCATAGAGACATAAGCCGGCTGAAGAACTTGGGGTACCTCATGGTCGAATATCAGGATGGCGATAGCGTGCAAGAGCGTGTCAGAGTGCTTCGAATCTCTGTGCCATCTGACGGTAGGTCTCGCCAACGTATCCCCGGGCTAAGTAAGGGAGAGGTCTCGCCAACGTATCCCTTATGCGTTGGCGGTCCTGATATGGGAGCAAGCCGCGATGACTGAAGAACAACTCGACCTTCTCTCATGGAAGCCGCCTGCGGAGATCGTTCCATTTCCACTTCATCGAAGTCATGGAGCGACCGCTGGAGCTGCGAAGGCGATTATCGACCTCGACAAACCGGCACGTACCGGTAGGTTGAACAGCATCCGCGTACAGACTCGGAAGCAAATGGAACTGATATTCGGCAAGGAGCGGGCGGAGAAGATCGCCGACGACTTGATCAGTCGGATCAAGACACAGATTAGATATCGTGAAATCGACCGCGGCGTGAGGAGACCGGACCAAGCCTGAGGCGCTTCGCGCCAGCCTTCGGCCCGCTCAACCTACGGTCTCGCCAGGCTCCATGCGCCTCAGCGGTAGGCTGGCTATAAGTTTTGCCAATCGTGGCACTTCTGGAGATCGATCGAACCGCCGCTTCCGGAATTCCTGGGAGCGGCTCCGATTAACGGAAACCACGATGAGACAGAGAAATGTACATATGGCCAGAAGGGCTCGAGCGACTTGCAGCATATCTTCGAAAGCGACAGGTCGATATCCATGCGTTCAAAACAGCGCGTCAAGCGGCATGGATCGCACAGAAATTATTGAAAACCCGGATTAAGTTCCAAGAAGATCTCTACATGACATTGCGGGAGATCCAGAAAGCTGTTCCTGAAAAGGATACCGACGCGCTCAGCACTCCTCACAATCGTAACGGAACGGCCAACAGGGAAATGTCGTCGTCGGCCGCTCCGGCTCCGTCCGCCGCAAAACGCTCAAAGCGAGGCAAACATGTCGCTCGCGTCGACAAGGTCAACCAAGTTCCAGATACCTCTTTCGGCGTACACATCTTCTGCGACGGTGCCTGCGAGCCGAACCCGGGAAGCGGTGGCTGGGGCGTTGTCGTCTACAGGGACGGCCTGGAAGTTGCGGCGCTGTCCGGTGGCCTTGGCGAGACCACGAACAATGTCATGGAAATGACGGGCATGCTCGAGGCGGTCCAATGGCTCATCGACCATTTCTTGAAGGATCAGGCGGCTACGATCTGGTGCGACAGCCAGTATGTCGTGAATGGCTGCAACATCTGGCGGCACAATTGGAAGAAGAACGGCTGGAGCCGAAAAGGACCTGCCGCCACTAAGCCAGAGACCGGTGTGGTGAAGAATCTAGAACTGTGGCAGGCGATCGATGAGGCGCTGAACAAATGCTCAGAGCTGACAGTGGCATGGGTCAAAGGCCACGTCGGAATCGAAGGCAATGAGCGCGCCGACGAACTGTCCGTGATCGGACGCCGCAAAGCCATGGAAACGGCAGCATCCGAGGGTTGCCCTCAAACATTGCCGTCGGACGCCCCCTCGCTTGTCGCGGGGGCAGCGTGAAATGGGCACCATATCCGAACGAACCCGCCGAAACGGGACCAAGGCTTACACCGCCCAGATCCGGATGAAGCGAGGCGGCAAGCTTGTGCACACCGAAGCTCAGACCTTCGACCGAAAGCCGGCAGCAAAGGCATGGCTTAATAAACGGGAGGCGGCCCTAGATGAGCCAGGGGCTCTTCAGCGACTGCTCAGACCTGACGTTACGCTTGCCGATGCGATCGATCAGTATCTCAAGGATTCGGTCAAAGACATCGGGCGCACCAAAACCCAAGTTCTCAACGTGATCAAGAAACACGAACTTGCCTTCATGCGGTGCGGCGAAATAGCCAGCACCGATTTGACGCGCTTCGCGAAGGATCTCGCAGTTGGCTGGAATCCCGATACGAATGGCAGGGAGGAGAGCATCGCACGTAAGCCTCAGACCGTTGGCAACTATATGTCGCATCTCGCTTCAATCTTCGCGATCGCTAGGCCGATGTGGGGTTATGAGCTAAGCGAACAGGCCTTTCGTGATGCCACGAAGGTGCTGAAGTGGCTCGGGATCATCAGTCGTAGCGGCGAACGCAAGAGACGCCCGACGCTTGCGGAGCTCAAGCTCCTGCTTACCTATTTTTTTGAAAGAAGCCAGCGCACGGTCGAAGCCTCCCCGATGCACAAGATCATCCTGTTTGGAATCTTCTCAACGCGGCGACAAGAGGAGATCACCACATTACGATGGGACGACCTTGACCGCGAAAACATGGAGATTCTCGTACGAGATATGAAGCACCCCGACCAAAAGATCGGCAATGATGTGCGATGCTCCCTCACCCCAGAGGCTCTCATCATAATCGACGCCATGCCGAAGGTTGGGCCACGGATTTTCCCCTTTAACCCTGGGACCATCTCGAGCAACTTTACGAACACATGTAAGATGCTCGGCATCGACGATCTTCACTTCCACGACATGCGGCACGAGGGGATTTCCCGCCTGTTTGAGCTCGGTTGGGAGATCCCACGCGTCGCAACCGTCTCAGGCCATCGGTCATGGAACAGCCTGAAGCGCTACACGCACATCCGGAAGAAAGGCGACAAATATGCGGACTGGCTCTGGATGAAGATTACGAAGGATTAAACGCGCTGTTTGGACTTGATGGCCCTTTCAATCGCCGCTTTGACCCACGCTGCCTGGACCCGAGCCAGCATGGAGCGCTTGACTCGAGCACGCCTCGTGTCACCTTCACCAGCTAAAGCGGGAGGCGAACATGACAGATGATCAGCAAGCTTCGAGTCCTGACGAAACTCCTCGCTATTTCGTGGCATACGGGCCTCAGTTAGAGGTCATTGCCCCCTGCTGGATGGTAACCAGCACACGAGCTATCAGCAGCCTCAAGCAGGAAATCACCGCAGCCCCTAGCGAAAATCTGGTTGAGAGGTTCTTAAACGGACCGCCCTATCCCTCCGAACTCACTACCGAAGGCGTCGAGCGTGAAGTTAGAGAGCTGCTGTTCCCTCCTGGCTATTATCATTCACGCATCTACAGGCAAAACCACGGTGGACCGAGTTATTGGATACCTCGTTCGCAAAGCGATCAAGAATTCATTGCTCGCGCACGAGATCATTTGTCGGCAATTCTTGGCCAACTTTCTGAGATCTTCAGAGTAATTGAGCCGGGTGGCTCAAACGCGAACGTCTACGGCCCGGCCATAATGAACCTGTTGATTGTGTGCTGTACGGAAGTTGAGGCGCAATGGAAGTCGGTCCTGCGCGCTAACGAGTATGAGGGAAGCAGCACCAAGGACTACTTCAAAACGTGCGATGTTCTAAAGCTCAAAGAATATTCGGTTCGATTGGCACCTTATCCGTGGCTCGATCCAGTCCGCCCCTTCGCTGACTGGGTAAAAGACAATCCGACGAAAAGCCTTCTCTGGTATCAGGCATATAATGAGGTCAAGCATGACCGATATAAAAACTATGACAAAGCAACGCTTTCGCATTGCATATCAGCAGTCTCAGCAATCGCCATTCTGCTCGAGGCACAGTTCGATCCCAGGGTCTTCACGTACGATCATGAGCGAATGCTTTCAATGGAATCGCGACCGCGTTTTGCTCCCGAGGACATGTATTATCCGGACTTACAAACAGGCCAATGGACGCCAGCGAAATTTGCTTTTTGAGCGAGCGGTTCGATCAGGCTATGGAGATCGATGAGTGGGAAAACGTCCGTATAATACACATCAAAAGAAAAAAAATGCGACGAGCCAAAAGGGAAAAGAAGGATGGTGGACCAAGTTCCGCCGTGGTTGGAGAGGATTCTGGGATTACGCCGGTATAATCGTTACCATATTTACGCTTTGGCAGATTTTTGCGCCATCAGTCTCGATTACTTCTGGCGCGAATCTTGATGGAAGCCAAATATTTGCGACGCAGTTCTTAGTGTCGAATACTGGCAATTTCCCGGTATATGACGTTTGGTTTAGCTGCGTTTTAGTTGGCAGCTCTGTCGGAGTGAACGCACTATCGAGCAGCAATGACCTGCTTGCGATAAAAAACTTCCCGAAAAAGGCGATAGCATCAAGGGGGTGTTTTTCTCGTTCCGACGTCGACGGCGCCATGCTGAAGGTGGAAGCGCATTATTCCTGGCCCTTGATCGGCTACGAGGATATCGAAATCGCCTATTTCTCGGCAAAAAAATCGACGACTGGATACATACTTACCCCCGAGCCGAAGCCAGAAAATACGTTCGAAGCTCTAAGGATAGATAGCCAGCATGTCGCGCGATAATCCCTTCCGTAAGGACATAAAATTGTAACGGCCGAAGCCATGATGCTAACTCGCGCAATCAGTATGGCTACCGCTGCGCGGCTACTTGCCGATGACCACCATGACCTTGTTGTGGGCGATGGCCGGCTCGAAATCGATCCAGACCGGAACGCAGGCGACTTCGAGTAGCGTGGCGCCCGAATATTTCCGCTCGTTCGTCTTGTCGAGGATCGCGAGAACCTCGACGCCCCTACCCGCGGCTCGCTGTAGCACATGGATGATCGGAAGCGATGCGAAGCCGTAGGCCCGGACGCGATGACAGCGTCACATAACGAGCGCTCACAAGATGCACCTATTCAGCAATTTTTTAATCTTTGTGTCCGAGTTTGCCGCTTGCCATCTTGTAGCAATACTCATTAACAATTCACGCTCTACAGATAAGAATAACGGATCGCTATCGAAGACTACGGCTCCACAGTGAGCAAGTTAAAACTTGGGAGATCTCTTGGCGGCCATATCTGAAGGAAGTTCTATGTTCGAAATGGATATGAGCATCAAGAAGATCAACATGGGCGCTGGCTATAAGCGCTATCCCGGCTATCTAGCCATTGATGTTGATGAAGCCTGCAAACCAGACTTTCTTGTCAAAAATAACGATCTGACACCACTCCCCCAAGGCCACTTCAATGAAATCTTGGCTTGGGATGTATTGGAACATATCCCTCACGCACACACCATGAACGCCCTGCTCGATTGGGCCAATCTTCTTGAAGTCGGCGGCGTTCTCAAAATCCAGACAAGCTATGTCTATGGCATCATTGACAGGATGCGCTCTGATCCCGGTTTCGAAATAGAGTTCAACTGGATGCGCTGCATGTTCGGCAATCAGAAACATCCAGGCGACTTCCATTTTAACGGATTCACGCAGGCAACTCTCTGGACTTATCTGACCGCAGCGGGGTTCACAGTGCCCAAATTCACCATCGAGAAACTTTGGTTGATAGGTTGCGAGGCGGTGAAAACATCTAATTGGGAAGAGAGGGTTCCCCCATCCGAAGATGCACAAACCTTTGTCGCTAACGCCTTTCAGGAAATCTTGAAGAGAGATGCGAAGCCAAACGAATTGACTGCTCACGCCAACGCCCTGGCGCAATTGGGCCGAAAACACTTTCTGCGTTCGCTAATATCTTCTCCAGAGAATCTCTTCACTCTCGGAAAAACGTGGCCAAGTGAGCATGTGAAATGACGGCTTTCGTCTATTCTTAGAGTTCCCTGAAACCGTGAAGGAAACTCAGTATGATCCCCCGCTGGTCAGGCGATTATCGATTGCGATGATGATCTTGCTATGGGTGATCGTCAGTTTATAGTCGATTCACGATAGGCACTCTATCGATCGACTCTCTTGTCCAGGCAACCACAGAATGACGCACAGCAAAAAGAGGTTGCTTAAAGAGGCGCCAAAACAGAGCTATCTAGCTCTGTTCAACAAATTCAACGTCGATCTTATGATCGCTACGCTGTTGTTTTTCATAGTTCTCTATGCGTTGCGCGCCGCAGGATACCTAAAATATGTTCAATAAGACCAAACGAAACGGTCCCGGAAAATTTGGCGCTTTTCAAGATTCGATCCGCTCAAACGGGAACGCGATTTGGGCTGTTATGTTAAGAGATATGAGGACCAGGTTCTTCAATCACGGCTTAGGTTTTATTGTCGTTCCGCTTTGGCCGCTGGTGCATATGGTGGTCTTGTTGCTTATCAGAATGTTCGTCGTGCATGGAGCTCCGCCGTACGGCGACAGCGTGGCTACGTTTACAGCCACAGGTTTGATGCCCACTCTTACTTTTATGTATCTATCGCGATTCATGGCATATTCCGCAGTCACAAATCGACCAATGCTCGCTTTTCAGCAGGTTAAAATTTTGGATGTGCTATGGGGACGAGCAGCACTGGAAATCGTCTCCGCGTTCATCATGATCGCTCTTTTGATATTTATTCTTTGGGTTACGGGTCAGGATCCATTCCCGGAAGATCTGGAAAAAGCGGTACTCTGCTTTCTCGCGACACTTTATCTTGCGGTGGGCTGCGGAACGATCGCTGGACTTTTGTCACTCATCCAACCACTTTTCTTGACCGTCTATGTCCTGCTGATGATCCTCGTATACATCGGCTCTGGAGCTGTTTTCGTTCCATCAGAGTTGCCGTTCTATATCGGAGATATTTTGGCATACAATCCAGTTTTGGTCTGTGTGGAGTGGATGAGGACGGCCTACTATGGAAATTACAGTGATCGTCTCGTGGATATTCCCTATGTCCTTTGGTTTGGAACCTGCGCCCTATTCATCGGACTCGCGATAGAAAAGCTTTTCCGACGACAACTTATGGAAAACTGAAACCTACCAGACTGCTTTGCGAGGTTTTTTGACCAGCGCCGACGAGATGGGTTTAAGCCTAACCGCCGATCTGGTGAGCCCTCCACCGAAAGAGCTCATTGGCATGAACATGTGCCAGCTCGTTCAGATCGGGACTATCCGCAAGCCGATTTGGAAAGATGTGAAGCTGTGGGGAACGCTTGCTGGAAGCGGCTCGACTTTTGCGCGATTTCGATGAAATGTGGCATGCATCGGAGGATGCAATGTCGAAATCAATCCCGCGTCTCACATTTCTTTTTTTAACAATCGCAATTGTGGCCGTTCCCACATTGGTGGACGCGCGAAATACCCCGTGTTCTGGGAAGAAAGGCGGCATCGTCTCGTGCACATCGGACGGCAAGTTTCTTTGCAAAAATGGGTCCATCAGCCGATCGAAAATGGAATGCAGGAGATGAGTACCGTCAATGACTTTCTCGAGGAAATCGAGCGCGCGGAGAGGGACATGATCAGATCAACCGCATCGAAAAATGCGCGCTCGACGGGCTGTGGCCATGATCCAAGACATACGGGAAACCGTCGACATTCCTTCGTTTTTTGATATTTGTCGGCAACTAGCGTCAAGCAAAGATCGATGCGTAATTAAAAGGTATCCGCATGAGTGAAAAGAAACGCGTCGCTGACCAGATAATTAAACTCGACTACGCAGATCACCGAGACACCATATTTGAGCACTGTAAAATGATTTACGAGGGTGGCCGACCACCCTCGTTGATAAATTGTGATTTTATCGAATGTGAATTCATTTTCGAGGGACCAGCTCTAAACACGGTGCATTTTATGGCTGCAATTGCAAACGGCGGCGCCGGCGGCGCCGAACTGGTCGTCAAAGGAATGCTTAATCTTCAAAACTGGGAGCCGAGATGACAAACGTCATTCGTCTCAATATTTCCGATGCTGATCACCTTCCGTCAGGTAGAGTTTCTGCCGCAAAGATGTCTATGAACACTGGACCATTGCATGGTGGCGGCGGAGGTGGCACATTTGATGGCATGAGTGAGATCGATGCTAAAATTGAGGCTGCGGAAGCCCGAACAGATACGAAATTCGAAAAGTTGCTTGGAGAGCTGAAGCTCATCAACCAGCGAATGGATAGTATCGAGCGCTCAACTGCTGGCACTAAAACCACGATAATCGTAACTGCGATTGCAGCGCTCGGACTTACTGTAGCCATTATGGCTTTTGGATCTCAATGGTTTGGCCTAGGTATGGATGCTCAGCAAGTTTCGGAGCGCGCTGCGCAAGCCGCCCTCGATAAAAACAAACCGCAAATCGACGGTCTGAATGGAAAGCTCGACCAGTTGATACAATCCACACGACCACGCCCTAACAATCCTTCGCCCTGAAATCAAATTTAAGTGCGCCGTCGAAGGCGACATTAAAGCCTCAGCCAGTGACGAACGATAGCTGAGGCGGTATCGCTCGCCCATGTGATGATGGCGCCAACCGATATCCCCAGCGGCGACGGCGGGCCACCAGGGCCTGACGATCGGCGTCCCGAAGAGCGTTTCGTCTGCCTTTCCCTGTATATCCTCGAGCTAAGAACCTGAGCCTGCGCCCCGACCTTGTTGATGTCGTCGATCACCCCGCGGCTGAAGGATGTTGCATCATGCCATGTCGTCGCTAGGCATCAGGCCTAAGTCCGCATTTAACCAGGACTTTGGTCCATATTCACAGACATCTCTCATGCCGTATGAACATCCGAGGCGGGAGACACATCGCTGCCAATGAATTTGTCCAGATCGGATGGGACGAAGAAATGAAAAATATCGTAATCGCGGCGCTGGCGCTCGCAACGACTTTGGCCGCATCGCCGGCATTCTCTCAGGTTTACTTCGAGTACGGGGTCGGACCTCGCTACGACTATGATCGGCCGCCGCCGCGGTATTATCGCTACCCGCCAGCTTACGCATATGATGGCTATTATGACGGCCCGCGCTATAGGTATCATCGCCGATGCTGGACAGAGAGGCGCTACGCTTACCGCCATCATCATCGGGTGGTAGTGCGCGAGACCGTTTGTGAATAGTTCGTGCTTAGAACGTAATTATTGATCGTCTAATGCCCGTCGCCGGATCGTGGATCCGCGGCATTCACAAAACTGCCACACAATGATAGATTGAAGATACGCAAGTTACTAAACTCCAGTTTACCCCCACTCGCGCATTCAACAGAGTTCCTGTTGCTGCCCTGCCTGGCCCCACCCGGCGGGGCAATTTTGTTTGAGTAGCACGACCCGCCTTTTGGATTCCAAAATGGCCGGATCGTTGGGTCGTTCCCAGTTATAACACGCGATTACCTCTTGAAGCAGTTGACTTCTCTCAAGGAACTTGGATGAATAGATTCCGAATTATCTAAGCTTACGGACGGCGCACATGAAGCCACTTCTAGGCAGTTTCTTTTTTATATTCCCTTCACTTTTGATCTTTTCCAATGCTCACGCTGATTGTATCGCCGCTCTAACGCCAACACAGATTAGCCAGAGTGTTGATTATGCATTCGAATATTCATTACTAAAGACAATTACTTCATCGAATTACGAAGAGCATAAAAAGAATGGAAATGCGGGTGCCCAAATCTTGGATATTCCTGCAACGGCAAGCTACGACCAGTTTGATAGCGCCAGATCCGATTTCTTCTCAAAGTACGATATGAATGCAAGGCAGCAGATCAAAGCCAATTACACTTTTAACGGATTAACCGATGTGGGATTTCAAGCATACGCAGAGTGCCTTCGACAGACGTCTAATAGCCCCCTGAGCGCATGGGTTGAGAAATCGAATAAAAGCCTGATCGTCATCAAGGTTAAATCATATCTCCCGAACGCCTTCACGGCAAACCTTGAAGTCAGTGGTGCAACTCCTATCAATGCGGTGGTGCCGTTTCAGGGCACAGGTGAGCAGGAACTCGTGTTCAATCGGCCAAACAATGATGATTTTCTCGTTGCGCTTCAGTTGAAAACTTCGGGGAATACTCCCTATGTCGGAACAACCGTTGAACTGGCAATGCCGCTCAATCTTAAGCTGGTGAGGGACGAAGAGGTCGTGCACGCCGCTGCTCATTGCGGAGCAGGGTGTCATGGCAGTACCACCGGTTGCCAGAACGTCCAAGACGTCATGCTCACGCCTAAAGCGGGCTACAGCTTCGCCAAGGATGCGAATTTGACCCCAACGGGCAATACAGGAATTGCACGTTTCGCACCTAGTATCGAGATCAGCACTCAAAGCTTCAAAACGCACCTCTCGTGCGAGGCCGGCCAAGGGAATACCCAGCAGTTTGTCACTTTTGATGCCACCGTCACGGAAACTCGCGATCGAATCATGCTTGCGCCGTGATCTCGTATCGTTTGAATGGGCTATATCCAGTTTTCAACTCAGATTGAGGCGTTTCCTAAGTTGCCCGTCTGCCACTAGGCGGGGCACCTTCGGAGCAATCCACCTATCTACCGATTATCGCCAGAGCGATTCGCTTCAACGCATCGGCAAACGACACGCCAAGCGCCATGCCAGCGATTCCGATCATGCCCAGCGCTCCAAGCCCCATGAGCTTCCATCGTTTCACGTCATCGGTGACAGGCCGCATCTCGGAAACGTCTTCCTGGACGGCTGATGCGGTGCTCTCGACCTTTGCAAGTCGATCAACAATCTCGTCGACTCGCCGATGAACCGATGCCCGGCTGGCATCGGATTTCTCTTCTTGCCGGCGCGTAGCCTCAATCAGCATATCGACCTTCGCCGTAAGTGTGCCGATCTGCTGATGGATATAATTGTCATCGGGTGGCGCCATGCGATGGGAACTTTCACTGCAGGAGGGAGATCAGGCCGGCAGCGATCACACAAAGGAAAGCGCCGGTCGACAGAAGGAAGAGGACGAGGCTCACGCGCGCCGACATCACCAGCACTTTTGCTGTTGACCGAATTTATTGTGAGCCGCAACTTGGTTGGCAAACGGCCGATCCGTTTGGAGGATCGCTACTGACGTTGCCAGGCTGGGCGTTAGTTTCTGCCATCCGTCGCACGCATTCTGCGGCGTCGGCGTCTGACAGCCCGAAATCAGCGCACAGAGAGGCAGCATCAGAAGTAGAGACCTGATCATTGACAACGTTCCTATCGCGAAGAAGGGTTACGGATTTGGTGAGGGCGGCCGTCGCGGCCATCTGCTTTCCTTCGCCCTGGCCTATCCAGCGCGCCGGGTAAAAGACGAGAGCGGCGCCGAGCACGAAACCAGCGCTGATTTTGAGATAGTCGAGAATACCGAAGCCAAACATGGTCAGATCCCCGACACGCAAAGCTCGCCTTCGCCGATCCGGGTGGCGTCCCCCATCTCGCGACGTTTGGTGAGGCCAATGATCATCCGACCGCCGGCCTTATTGAAGGCGGTCGCGGCGTTGCAACTGGCGACGAAATCCGGCCTCTTGCCGGCGCGCGTCGCGTCATTGACGATCCTGGAGGCAGTCGAACCACACGCTCCGCCGGTTCCGATGTTCCATGAGAGCGAAAGCATCATGCCGCGCCAGGACAGCGGCTGGCTATCCCACTTGGCGATGCACGAGACCAGCGCCGGCCGATACCGCTTTTCCATCTTCATCGCCGTCCGCTGATCGCACTCTGCCGGCGTGAAAACCTGATTGGGCTTCACATCATCGGTGTCCCCGTCACAGCCGGTCCAGACAGGCGGCTTGGCGATGCGATCGAGATAGGCGATGAGCTGTCGTCCTTCCCAAGGCATTGCGGTCTTGATTGCGAGGGCTGTGTCATCGTGGACTTTCGGCTGCCCCGGAAAGATCGCGACATATCCCGCAACGGAAGCGGCGGCCGTAGAAGCAATGAGGGCCTTTGCCCGCGGCGTGGCGCGGAGCTTACTGATCGGCATCGCGATCTCCTGAGATTTTGGATTGAAGGACGAACCGGAAGACCCAGGCCAGTGAACCGCAGACGGATGCTGCGGCGAGGAGCCAGACCGGATTGAAGGGAAGGTAAGCCGCAAGCGAGGGTGCAAGCGCAGACACTAAGTCCAGCAGCGTGATCACGAGGAAGGCCTCGATCATCCGCAGACTGAGCGAACGCCTGAGCACACGGCCCGCATTCGGGACGAGTTTCGGCTTCATGGGATTTCCTTGAATTGGGGAAGCGACGGTTTCAGATGTTCCCGGCGCCTACATATTTATGAGCGCCAGGCGAAACTTCGCGAATGACCGACGTGGCAACTATACCGCCGGCGATGTTTTCATCGCATGTGTAATAGTCGCAGCTGTCGAAGGTGATGAAATAGCCGAGCTGTTGCGTTCCGGTCCGATTCAGGATGTTCCCGCTTGCCCTAACGCGCGTGCAGGACGTGAAATACATGCCGCTGTTGCCAGCGGAATCGATGTCCGTCAGCTGATTGTCGCACACCGTGACCGCCGTCGCCTTCGATATGTTGATGACCAGACCCGCCGTGTTGGCAAACCAGCAGCCGCGGATGAAGAGATTCTTCAGGATTGCCGTGCCATCGCCAGAAATATTGACTGGGAAGTAGCCGCTGTTGACACCGCGGAAATAGACGCCTTCCGCATGGATGTCGTCGACGGTCGTTCCAGAGCCAGACGCGTTGATGCGCAGCATCGTTTGGCCGAAACCGTCGAACTGGACACCGGGAGGAAGCCAGATATCGCCAATAATGCCGCCAGCGCTGGCCTGGATCGAGAAATATTCGCTTCCTTTGTAGTTGGTGCAGTTCGGGAAGCGCAGCCCCTTGATCTGTGCCCCGCTTGTGCTTGACACAACCTGCACCGAAGAGCCGCTATCAACGGGCACGACAAACTGGCATGAATCGACGATCAGATCGCCCACGAATGATCCGGTGCCGCCGTCCTTGATGCGCATGCCAATGCTGCCCGAGACGGTGTCCGACCACCCGTCACAGCGGTCCCATTTAATAAGTCGCGTCAACAGGCCGGTAACATTCCAGTTCCAAGTGAAACCGTTGACATGGATATTTTCAAATACGCTGCATTTATATCCGATCAGGCTCTTGCCACTGTTGCCGACCTGAATGCCGGCAATCGCGGAAGCTCCGGAAACTTTGTAGAGGCTGAAACCCTTGATGTGAAAATCCGCAATCGCGGCGCTCCCATCTGTCTGGCCGTCAACGAGAATGCCGATCACGCCGGAGAACGTTGAACGCACCCAAATTCGAGTCCCGAGAACGGAACCACCGCCTTCGACGCTGAGGTTGACAATGTGCTTAGGCCTCAGCACCAATGTGCTGTCGATACCGTATTGCCCTCCAGCTCTTAGGAGCAGAGTAGGCCTTCCAAGGCAATCGGAACCGTAGCTATTTTCGACGCTGTCGTGTGCCGCTTGTAAGGCCGGCTGATCGTCGGCGGATGTGTAGTCACCAACGGCACCCCACCACTCGCCGCAAGTTCTGGCAATACCGATGACCTTGCCCGTGCCGAGGCAATTGAAGATCTTGTTGGGGCCGACGCCCGGAATGCCGCGCATAGCGCCTGCATCGATCGTGCCCTTGATAGTCAGGGTGACGCCGGTGGATACCACGAGGCCCGCACCGTTGGCGAATCTGTAGATCTTGCCATTCGGCCAAGTCGATGTGGACGTGATGTTGAAGGTTCGATCGAGGCGGATCTCATCGGCAAGCGCGTGGGCCGCTTCGATCGCAGCTTGGTTGCTGCCGCACCAGCGAGCGAGGAAGGTGCCGCTATATTTTCTCACCCACGCGCCGCTTGCGCCGGTCGGATCTGATGCCGGCGGGACATAGAGCGCTTGCGTCGGGTCCGTCGAAACGAAAGCCGAGACATTGGCGCTCGTCCAAGCGAATTCGCCTTCCCTATCCGTCTCATTGAGATAGACGTTCTTGAAGGTTGGTGTGACGAGCGCGGCCATCGCAGCGCGCGTAGCGATGGGCTGAAGGGCCGTGTTCGCCGCAGCCCCAATTGCTAACAGATAGGACGGCTGATCGACGGCGTTGGAGACCCCTCGCACATATTCCGAAGCTGTGAAGGTTGCCGCTACTCCTGGCACCGTGAAATAGATCACCTGATCGGCGCCCGGATTCACAGCATCGATCGCGGCAAGCGGAGGGCCAATGACCGCATCTTGGATATTGTTGATGATGTTGGTGAACGAAACCGACTGATAATTGTCGATGTCCGCGTCCCACGCCAACATAAATGTCCGGTCCGGATTGGTGACCGTTGGGACTTGAACGAGATCGCCATAATCGGACTTGATGACGAGGTCGATGCCGCTGCGAACGGCCGTCAGGCCATCGGTTGCCGATACCTTTGCGGGGTAGCGCGGGACAACCCGGATCTTCAAAGCAGTCTGGCTCATGATCTGACAATCCCGTCAATGACCGGAACAAAGCCGACTAGCTCCTGTTCCGTAAAATCTTCGCGTGTGATGGTGATGCCGATTTCGTAGGTGCCAGGCGCAAGGCGCCGCATCTCATCGGCCGTGAAATGCCATTGGATGATGCCGGTATCGGTAAACTCGATATGGCCGTCATCGGTCGAAGCAGACAAAATGCGACACTGCGGAGAGCGAGAACGCAGCTCCAACAGCACCGAAAGTCCATCGAAATCGGTCAGGATTTCATTCGTATCGTCGTTGATGAGCTCGATCGTGCCCAGCCAATCAGCGCGATTCGACACCGGAGCAAAATTCGCTTCGTACATGCTTAGAGCCTGATGTAGATGGTGAGAGCGCGGGACGGCTGGACGTTATTGTGAGCTTGTCCGCCGCCTGTTGGCGACATGGTAATGCCAGTGAAAGCCGTCTGGACTTTCAAGCCACTTGGATCTGAGCCGCCTTGAGCAAACGCACCGAAATTGCCGGGCGTGATACCGAAACCTTGTGCGCGATTGCCCCAATCATGAAGGTGACCCGGATCTGAAAGTCCGTGCGCATGGCTTGGCATCTCGCCTACAGAGAGCGTATGTGCGGATTCGCCCCCGGCCCAACCAAGTCCAGCACCAGGAATGACATTAGCTGCGGTGTTGCCCATGACATCAGTGCCGATAAGCGCTCGGCCACGCCAATCGGGCAGCGTCATTTGCTTGTTGGCGTTCCAATCTGCCAGAGCATTTGCGCCGCGGCCGCCGACTACAGTCAGATTTGGGTCGGCATTCCACAGCCAGGAGAATAGAGCCTGAGCGTCAGAATTTGCACGCTCCGATGCTCCGGAGATGGCATTGCCGATCGTGCGAGCGTTGGCGCGGACGAAACCTGTTCGCGTGCCTGTGCCGTAGCCCATGATCATATCGCCGGTTATCAGCACGGAACTCGGATCGACCGGCGTATCGCCGCCACCGCCACCGCCCGTCGAAGGGCCAATGATCGGCAGCCCGTCCACATCATAGATGATGACACCCTGCGCGCTTGTCAGACGCTCACGATAGAAACCATCAGCCTCGTCGAAGAATACCGGCGGGAAATAACCATTTCCGTCCGTCTGCACCGGGTTTGGATGCGCGTTGATCGAGCCGAGCGAATACGACTTGTAGACGGTGATCGGGGTCGTCGTGCCACCCTTATAGAAATAGGCTCGCGCTCCGATGAACGGCTTTCCGTTCGCGTCATGGATCTGGGTATTCGACTGGTTCCAGAAACCGGCCATTCGTTTCTCCATAGAAAAAGGCGGCTCAGAAGAACCGCCTCGATGACTCGACTTTTGCTTGTGTTGCTGCTTCACTAGTTCGCGCGACTAATGGAGGGGGAAATGGCAAAATACGTCGTTGCATATGACCTAATGAAGCAAGGCCAAAATTACGAATGCATCATCGCGAAGATAAAGCAGTATGGCACCTGGGCGCATGTACAAGAATCGGTGTGGTTCATTGTAACCAACAGCACCGCAACTCAAGTTCGCGACAATTTGCAGAGCTGCTTAGACGCAAATGACAAACTGATCGTCGCCGGCCTTACAGGTGAGGCTGCGTGGTTCGGCCACAATCAGGAGATCTCTGACTGGCTAAAACAGAATCTTTAGGCACGGATATATCCGATGATGAAAACGCCGCGATAAACTCCTTGATTGCTGCGTCTTCACGGTCGGTCTGCGGTTCAAAACGATATGCTAGTCCGTCAGTCGAGATCTTCATTTCTCACCTCTTTCGTGTAATGTGCCGGCATGCAAACCATCGATCACGATCCGCAAGAGCCGAAGATTGACCGGACACCAGGCCCGTGGCGCTGGGTGTTTCCGGTTATCGGCGTTTTATTCTTGGCGAATCTGCTGACGCGGCAGATCGATTGGATATCGTTGTGCTTGGGTCTTGGGCTCGGTTGCACACTTGCCGGTTGGGCGATCGAAGCTACCGGCAACAGGGTTCCAGACAGTTGGAAGACCAAGCCGCACGGCGGCCGCGGTTAGTTTGAAGCCGCGATACGACCTGGCGCAGCAGAAACAAGATTATTCAATATCGCCGTCGCGAGCCCTCTCTTCGCTGTGTCAGATGTCACCTTGCTCGACGCGACAGTGAGCAGGTTTTGGGCAGCCTGTGGATCGGTTTCCATCAGCCCACGTCCGATACGATCGATGACACGCGGCGGCATGCCTTTTCCTTCATTCAGGACACGAACAGCAGCCTGAACCGCGGCCGTCTTAAGGTTTCCGCTGAAAAGGTTCGTCAGCACGGCCGGGTCGAAGTTCGCAATGTCGGACATATCAGCAAGATTGTCCGCTGTGCGCGAGCCGCCGATCGCCTGGTTCATCGTTTCGAACATGCGCTGCTCACGAGCTACGCGATTGCCAAGCTGATCGCCCATTCCCGGCGCGGCAAACGCCTGAAACTCACTCTCATATTTTGGCGTCACAAGCATCCGCGCCTTGTTTGTCGTCGGCGACGATGCGGCCGCCTCGACGCGCGTCACAAGCGGATCCGCATAACCAGCGCGGAATGCCTGCTGCTGATCGGGCGTCATCACATTGAACCCGCCGATATTATCGGCGGCACGAGTTCGGCCAGATGCTGCAGCGGTACCGGCATCGACTGCATCGATGACGCCGCTCCGTTCGGCATAGTTGGCGGCCGCTTGCCGATACGATGGAGACGCAGCGGCAAGTGCATTGTTGATCTCACGCTGAACCTGCCCAAGGGCATTCGCGCGCCAGTTTGCGCCCTGGTT
The DNA here is from genome assembly GCF_900094555.1 of Martinezella hainanensis. Classification (GTDB taxonomy): domain Bacteria; phylum Pseudomonadota; class Alphaproteobacteria; order Rhizobiales; family Rhizobiaceae; genus Rhizobium; species Rhizobium hainanense. Next base: position 627,092 of record NZ_FMAC01000002.1, on the reverse strand, counting down.
CGTGGCCCGCTGGATCATGTCGTCAACGTCCATCTTGGCACGGAACAAGGTGTTGAAGTCCGTAACCTGCGAATTACCATCAGACAGCATGTTCCTGACGCGAGCCAAGGCTCCTTCGATCGTATCATAGCCAATGTTATCGCGAGGGTTCACGACCTGATTGACGCCGGGCGAAAGGGTCTGGTCGATCGTATCGAGGACAGGCGAGACGTTGACGGCGCCGGCATCACGACGAGCCGCGCCGTAAAGCTGGTTCGCTTCCGCATCCCGCGCACCGGTCAACGTAGCCGCACGCTGCGCAGCCGTATCGGGAGCTGCAAAGCCTTCCGCAATAGCATTCGAAAGACGTTCTCCCTGCCCTGCCTGACGCGTCAGGAGCTGGTTCACGACTTCCTGACGCGCATCATTCGGCGTACGGGCTACAGACGAGAGCATTCTCTGACCGGCGTTACCAATGGCATCGGCAACAGCATAGCCCTGCTGTCCATCGTTGATCGCGGACTGGATCGAGTTGGCAACATCATCCGCCGTCACGCCTGCTCGCTGCATCGCGGTCCCCAGCGCGCGGTTCGCAGCGGGCGCTGGGTTCAGACGGGATGTGATCGGCGCAAGGAGCGAACGAAGGAATGAGCCGGCGCCTGCCGCCACGTATGGAGCCGCAGCTCCTGCAGCTAAACCTATAGCGCCCCCGGCCGCCCCGCTCTGCAGTCGATTCAGAAAGCCGCCCTCGCCGCTTCCGAAGCCCTGCGCTCCGCCAAGGATGGCACCCTCACCCGCGCCAGCAGCCGCGACACGCCCAAGACTAGCCCCGCGATTAACGGCATTTGCAGTCAGTGACAGGCCACTTTTCGCAAGACCGGCTCCGCCCGCCACGCCGCCAGTGATCTGACCAGCAAGACGATAGCCGCCACGGTTCTGCTCGTCGGAGGCATTGACGGCACGCTCATCGGCGAGAGCCTTGTTGTAGTCCGCGTCCTTCGTGTCGGAGGCAAAGGGAGCGTTCAGAAATCGAGCAACGGCGCCAAGTGGATTGTATTCGCCGGCATAAATCCCGCTGTTGTAATACTCGTCCGGCGGCCGCTGGACCGACAACGGCCCGCTCTTCGCCTGAGCGGCAATTTCGTCGGCGAGCCCGAACGAAAGAGTATCGGCAACACCACGCCCAAAAGCATCTACACGGCCGGCGATGCTATCGCGAGGATCGGCCGGCTGACCACTGATCAATCGGCCGACTCCAGTGTCGGTCTTGCCTGGCACAACTGAGCTATTGTCGGGCTGCGGGGCCGGTTGACTGCCGAGCGTTTTGGCAATCTCAGCGACGGTCGCATTCTGCTCGTCGGGCGAGAGCTGCTGAAAGCTATCGTCGACCGTTACTCGATGACCGGCGATGTTCAGAACGGTCATTGCTCGATGCTCCATTTAACGCCCGAAGACGTCGTGTTGCCAACAGGCTCGGATGGTTGCGGTGCGGCCAACTGTCCCGCCTGCTGACGCGCGCGCTGGACGGCATTCTGGACAACCGTCCGCAGATCGCCGAGAGCGTCTCGATAGTCTTTTTCGCTCTGAGCTGTATTGAGACGCCCCATGGCGGCAGTCGCCTTCTGACCTTCGACTTCGGTAATCTGACCGGCGCCACGCAATGTGTTATAGGCCTGCAGGAACGTTTGACCCGTGATCTGGTCCATCTTCGACTGGACGCGCTGCGAATCTGTCGTGACGTTCGGCAGATAGCTGCTCTTGCCAAGCATCTTCGGGAGATACGGGTCGTTCGCGAGGCTATCGATCGATGAGAGGATCTGATTTGCAGCGCCTTCGACTGCTGGCAACGCGGTTTGTGCCGCTGCCTGAGCTGTGCCGCCAGCTTTATCCCGTGCCTCCCCGCGAACATCTTTTGCCTGGGTATCGATGATTTGACCAGTCTTGTTATTCCGGGTGATAACCGACGTTCCAAGATCGGTATTGCTGACACCCGGAGTCGGGACAAACCCCGCCGGCAATCTCGTCTGCTGGAATGTCCCATCCTTGGCAAGCTGACCGATGACGGTGTTGCCGTTGGCATCAGTGCCATAGATCGGCGCGAGGCCATATTCCGTCGCTCCGGCCATTCCTTCAGGGGGAGTGATCCACTGCCCGCTACCGGCGTCGTAGAAGGCACCCTTCCCGTTGCTCAAGATTTCCTTCTTGGAGCTCGCGAACTTGCCAAGGCTCTGAACTTCGCCAGTCGATTGGTTGGCGCGGGCGAGCGTGCCGTCATCGAGCTTCACGAATGACCAAGGCTGTGCCGTCTTCCCGGTCAAGACCTGCTGCCACAGCTGCAACCCGACCTGGCGCGTGTAGGGATTGCGCACCATGGCGGCGATCTGGTCATTCGTGACGTTTTGACGAGTGGCCGGTTGGGCAGCGGCAATCGTGTCAGGACCAGCGCTCGCGACAGGAGCTGCAGCAGCTGGAGCAGCCTGAGCGGATTGCACCGGAGGATTGACCGGCGAAGATCCTGCGGCCGGCGGAGTTTGGCGATATGCCGTCGTCACGACGGGATCGACATAACCGGGCTGTGGGTTGGGGCCAAGGGCTGCATTCAACTGCGAAGGCGTCGCCGTAGCCGGATCAAAGCCGGAAGCCGCGGGAGCCGGATTGGTAGCGCGCATCTCGTCGGCCGCACCTGGCATGGGCAGTCCTATCGAAGGGTCAAGACTTGCAACCTGTGTCGGGCCTGCAGGCGTGGCCGCCGGCGGCTGGGCATTGGCAAACTGCGAATAATAGTTCTGTGTCATGGCAGCGCGGCGCGCGGCCTCGCCGCCGGCTTGATCATAACCGGCGAACTTCCAGGCATTCGCCATGATGCCAGCGGCTTCCTGTGGGCTCTTCGCGGCATTGAGGCGCTGGATAAGCGTCGGATCTTCCTGAAGGAAGAATTTCGCCTGTAGCTCGGGGCTGATGTTCGACGGGTCAGCGCCCTGCGACTGCGCAAAGTTACGCAGATTGGCAAGCCGTTCGTTACGCCATGACAGGATACCGCCGGCCGTTCCGGGTGCACCGCTCTGCGACGGATCAGGCCAAGCAGCATTCACCTTCGACGGGTCCCATGAACTTTCCGCGCGACCGGTGGCGGCGAGCGCGGCCAAACCGTATGGGTTCGTCAGTCCGCCGGCCCGCGCCGTGTCGATAAACTGGGTTTGGATATCGTTCGGCGTTCCGACCGCAACGCTTCCCTGTGCCGGGACCGGATTGGTGGCAGCGACCTGCTGCTGTGCGGCCGGCGCGGGAATGCGGTTGCCACCAAACAGCCGACCAAGGAAGCCCGGTTGCTGCTGCGGCGCAGGCGTGCCGGTGATCGCCGGAATGACGTTCTGCTCGAACGCCTTGTTCTGCGCGGCGGTATCGATGGCGCTCCCAAGAGAGTTCGACAGGGTGTCCAGCCAAGAGCGATCGGGGGTCGGCAGAGGCGTGATTGAAACGCGAAGGTTGGCAATCGCCATCTGTCAGCCTCCAAGGCGGAAGTTGGTGTTCATCATCGGATTGACCGAGAACTGATTTTGCGGAAGTTTGCCAATCAACTGGCTCAGGAAACCGCCCGATTGTTGTGTCTGGCCAGATCCGGGCGCCGGCGGAAAATAGCCGTTCGCCGTCATCTGACCTGCCACTTGCTGTTGCGGAGCGAGCGCGCTCGAGAGCTGACCAAGCCAGGAGAAATCGGGTTTCGGAAGAGTGACCGACATCAGAACAATCCTCCGGTTAGTGCTTTCGTGCCGAGACTGACGCCGGTTCCGAGCAACTTGCCGAGGAAGCCGCCGCTATTCTGCGCCTGCTGTTCCTTGACGGCCGCCAGATCATTGTTGAGACCCATTTGCCCTTGGGTGACGGAGCTTGTGAGCCCAAGGCGATCATTGGCGGTGTTCTGGTAGAGACTGGCGAGATTGCCAAAAGAGCCGGAGGCACCATTGGCTGCGTTGAGACCCTGACCGGATAGGCCATTCAACCGGTCGAGCCAGCTACCATATTCCTGATTGGCGAGGCCGGTCCCGTACTGAGAAAGCGCCGTCAGGGTATTGCCTGAATTCAGCATCCCAGCAGCCGATGCACCGCGGAGCGCTGCCTGTGTGCCTTGATCAAGGGAGAACTGATATCCTGGACTTGTCTGGAAGGCCGACGTCGCCGTCGAATTGCCGTCTGCGCCATTCAAACCCAGCGCATCGGAATACATGTTGGTGGCGCTCTTGCCGGCGGCAAGATATGGCGAATAATTGTCAACCGCCTGATTGAGCGCGCCGGCCGACTTGGCCTCACCTGTATCGATGATGCTGTTACCAGCGTTCTGCATGTTGTTGAGCAGGACGTTGTTCTGCCCGATCGCCTTCGTCGTCGCCTTACCGATGTTACTGCCCGTCAGGCTGTCGAGAAATCCCATAGTCAGCCTCCTAAGGCAGCGATGCGCTTTTCAGCTTCGCGGATATGTTGGTCGAGCGCCTTCAGGTACTGGTACCAGTTCTGATTGACGCGGCCGGTCTGCGGGTCTGCAATCCGCTCGATGGGGACCGGCAGTTGCGGAAGGGGTGCGAGTGTGGAAGCCATCAGTTCGAAACCGGTGTTGCCTGCTGCGAGCCGCCCAAGATCGACACATAGACCGGGTCGGATATGTCGATGCGCCAGACGCGGCCGTAGCGCGTCGACATGCCAGTGCGATTGACCACGACCGGCGTGCGGTGCGTTGCCAGGCGTCCGATCGGGCGCATCAACGGTGTCCCGAACGAGTTGCCGCCATCATCTGACCACGAGATCAGGCATACAGGATCTGTCTCGATCGGCTCGTCGCCCGTCACAAGGCCCTGGCCCACAATCATGTCGAAATCAGCGCGTGGTATGGCGATGCGATCGGGGAAATTGACCGTCGGAAGGGAAATCACGCTCTGGACAAGCGGATTGCTGCCTTCCTTCGGATAGTTCGGATCGAGCTTCCAAACATCGGCCGTAGTGCGATCGCCGATCATCCAGCCGCTGAAGGCCTTGATCGAACAGACGCCGCGCCAATGATTGTCGAGATAGCTTGCGCGCTCATGCCAGAAGCCCGTTGCAAGCTCGTAGGTCCACGAGAACGTGGGACCGGTCACCGTCGCCCACATATGGCCCGACGTGACAGCAACCGTGACATCGATCGTCGACTTGTCTGTCACCGCTTCAATTAGGCGGTCGAGATCAGATCCGGATATCTTGGACGGCTGATATCCGCCGTCGAGCCGATAGACGCCGTTGTCGTCGGCGACGAATATCAGGCTCGAGAAGCCCTCCTCAATGCCGGCAACGGCATAGGTGTCGGCCAGACCCTTCGAAAATACCGCGGCGCGGGAAAACGGCGTTCCGGTGGCGTTACCGGCATTCTGCCAGAACTCCATGCCGGAAGGCCCGAAGAGAACCAGTTGCTCACCAAAGCCGAAGGCGTTCAGAAGGCCGCCTGGATGGCTTTCGGCTTTGCCGAAGTCAAGCGCGCTGACCGCCGTATCATTGAGCGCGGAAACGAAATAGCGTCCATCACGGATCGGAAAGACGAAGTAGCCGTCAATGAACGTCACGCTGATCGGCTGCGGCAGATCGCCGTCTGGATAGGCCACCGGCGGCACATCGCGCTTGACGATGAAGGCGCCGTTCTCTGTCACACAAACGATATCGGGGATCGGCGCCTTGTTGTTGCGAGCGAATGTAACGCGCTTCGTACCTGTGAGCGCGCCAATATCTGTCACCACAAAGGCGCCAGACACGATGTTGACACGAGAAAGTCGATCGGCCTGCGCGACGAACAGGTCGCCGTTATAAAAGTGGAAGCCGCGACAGCCGTTATGTGTTGTGGTCGCGACAGGAGACAGGCCGGGAGCGCGCCGACGTGCGAAGCTATTGCGTGCTCCTTGCTCAAGCGGTTCAGCATAGCAGTTGATCAGCCGGCCGGAACCTTCGCCGGGACGTGCACCCGGCGCCGTGCTCGTGGGAAAAATGATGTCAGCCATCAGAAGTATTCCACAGGCAGCACAGAGCCGCGAACATAGGTGGAGGGCTTGAGCTGCCGAAGGACGTTTTCGGCGGCCTGCTTTGAGGCGTCATTGCGGGGCTGCCCATAGCTGGGGGCTACGGAATTCGCGAGGATGGTCGACAGTGGCTCGATTATCTCGTCCTCAAATTCCTGAGGATCGTTCGCGCCGTAGATCTCTCGCTGGCTTAGTTCCGCAAGCTTGCCGTCGATGATACCGTCGATATCCTCGACGTTCTCCGGCGGGGGGTTCTGGCCTACCCCGCCGTCAGCCTGCAGCAGTTTGAGCGTGGCAAGAATCAGGTCTTGTCTCGTCTTCATCTCGCCACGCTCCGTTGCCGATTATGCCGTGACGTATTCGGCCTTGTCCTCATCGGACAGGGCGTTGAATGCGTCGGCGTCTTCTTTGGTGAGGCCTTCCTTGATGAGGTCGGCGCCGTTCATGATGGCGAACGTGCCATCAGCCTGTTCAGATGCCAGGAGAACCACGGCAGCAATCTTGGCGGTCGGCGCCGTCGTCTTCGGCGGCTCTTTCGGCGCATCCTTTTCGGAAACCTCGAAATGCCGGTTGGTGCGGAGCTTCGCCAGCAGGAAGGCTTCGCTCTCACTGTCGACCTTCTCGACCTTGCCGTCAAAGAAAGTGTGACCGCCCATCTCGACGACCTTTTCATCCCCCTTGGGGGCACGATAGGTAACGGAGATCTTTGCCATATCCGTCACCTCACTTCATGAAGCCGGTTAGGTAGCACGTTGCCGTGCCATCGACGGCAGTTGCGGAACCGGTACCGAACGCCAAGGCGATGTTGGTATCGGCGGTGAACTCGTAATAGAGGCCGGTTGCGGCAAGCGTCGTTGTCGAGCCGCCTGCCTGGCCGATAGTCGAGGATGCAACGAACCGCGCGGCGTTGCCGGCATCACCCAGCGTGACGGCAACGGTCGGGGTGCCATTGGTATCGATGTCCGTCAGCGCGAGATAGACGCCGGTCAGCACGAAACCTTTCGGAACCTGCAGGAGCTGCACCGTATTACCGGTGACCTGATCCGCAGCCACGATAGCGACAGGACCACCGAGCGTCTTCATGGTGCGCGCAAAGCCCTGGTTGCCAGTCTGAGGCTGGCGGAATGCGATACGATCAGCCATGGCCGATCTCCTTTATCGATGGATGGAAGGGAAAGGAGCCGAACGATGTCGGCTCCTGGCTTTGCGCCTTACTGGTTGGCGACGCCGGAGACGAAGCCGGTCACCATGCCCCAGTCGACCAGAGAGCCGACCGTTGCACCAGCGCCTGCGGCGAGCGGAGCCTTGGCGATCTTGGCCGTACCGTATTGCGCTTCGATACCGAGACCGGTCACGAAGTCGTAGTCGCCATCTTCGAGCTGCGTCGCTCGGGGCATCTGGCCCATGGCATAGGCAAGCGCACCCTGGCCGCAGAGGAAAACCGGCTCGACGTCGATCGAGGCAGCACCGACGCCCTTCAGGAGAAGGCGCTGAGTGATTTCCGGGATTTCCTTGTAGATGATGCCGTCGTAGACGAGCTCGCCACCGGTAAAGATCGGGTTGTTGTCCGTGGGGTTCTTTTCACGCTCGCGAGCATCACGGTTGGCCTGATACATGACCGGGTCAGCCTTGAGGTCGCGGAAGGCACGGGAGCCGAGGAACATCACATACCATTCCTGGTCGGTGTCCTCAATCATCCACGGATTGATCTTCGGCCGGCCATTGTAGACGCCCGGGTTATTCGGATCGACGCCGGTCTGTTTGGCCTGATCCTTCATCAGCGAGCCCACAGCCGCCGTCATCTTGTCGCTTGTGGAATCCACGTTGGCGACGGCGGTGGCAAAGGTCGTCGAGTAGTTTGCCAAGGCCGAGCCGAAGACGACACGGTCATAGTTCGCGGTGACCCACGAGTTCTTGTTGCCGGCGGAAGCCGCCGACCACTTGATGCCGTTCACACGGTTGCCGGGGGTGCCGAAACGGCCGGCCTGGATCGAGGATGTCGGGATCGACAGCAGGGCGTCGACAAGGTCGTCACGAACGATGCGCTTCGACCAACCGCTGAGAAGGCTGCGGGCGGTCGAGCGAACGCTGAAGGACGATTCCTTGTTCTGCGCGCGGTTGTTGGCGACGGCATTACGTGCCCAGTCTGCCCAGAGCGGCATGCCGTAGCTGTCGATCTGCTCTTCATTGCCGCGCAGCGTGCCAGCGCCGACGCCGTCGCCGGAAAGCTGGGTGACGAGAGGAACGCGGATTTCCTTGCCGTCGGCTTCCAGATCGGCCATGCGGACGATGATGGAAGTGCTGTCATTGCCCATGTAGGGATCGAACCGCGAGGAGCGCAGAAAGTCATAGGCGACTTTCGTGCGAAACTTGACGAGTTCATTATTCGGATGGTTCGGTGTGAGTGCCATTTGGCTCGCTCCAAGGATTGATCCCGGGCTTGATTACCGTCGCCGGGAGGAAGTGGTCTGGGCAAATAGCGCTTGGTCGCTGGTGTCCTGATCGCCGGCCGGCGCGTTACCGCCGGAGGGAAGAGAACTGAGCGAAGGCGCAAATTCGGTTCGGGGCGCTGACCGAGAGGTGTTGGACGCTGCAGACGCACGAGCGCGCTCAATGGCCTGAGCCAGGAAAGCGGGATCGTTCATCTTCTTTTCGAGTTCGGCATTTAGCCATGCTTCGGGATCGCCACCCACGCGGGCAAGCGTCTCTTGCTGTTGATGCCACTTCACGAGGTTGTCGAACGGGTTGCCGGAAGTCGTGATCTGCTGATGCAGACTGGCGCCCTGCGGCGTATTGAACAAAGCTTCAGCGGCCTTCTTGGCAGCTTCGACCTTGTCGGCACCGTGCGCAGCGATCGCACGCGATTCCCACAGTTCTTCCCGCATCTGCTGGATTTCACTCTGGAAAGGCGACATCTGCGACTTGAGGAATGCATCCGGATCATCCCAAAGGGTGACAGGCTGCTTCTCCTGCGGTTGAGCCGATTGCGGCTGGCGCTGGGTTGTCAGCACCTGCAACTGTCCACGCATCTCGGCAAGCTCGCGACGCAAGGTCTCGTTTTCCTGCTGGGCTGCCTGGCGCTTTTCCCGCTCATCCTGCACGGCTCTGACGGGTACGCCGCCATTTACAGGCTGCGTCTCGGTACCGGTCACCGGCTGCGAGGTCGTGTCAGCGGTCGGAGCCTTGTCGGGCTGCTTGGCTGAGAAACGGCCATCGTCAGAACGCGGCTGCGTAGTCTGTGTCTGTTCAACGACTGGTGTCTGTATCTCCGTGCTTTCCGGAGCGGATGCGCCAGAGATCACGGAATCGAATACGTCCATGTCCGATTGTTCGGTCATTTCGAAATTTCTCCAATGTCGTGGGAGGTTTCACGGATCGCCCTTAAGCCTGGCGGCGGCTGATCGCCCATGAAGTCGGCGGCACTCTGCCGGATGCGGACCGGCGGCCGAAATCGCCCTTTGAGGATGGCGACTCCTACGTGAGGTTCGATTGTGCCTGCTGCCGAGTCCGCGCTGCCTCATTGGCGGCCTGGATCGGCTTCAGTTGAGCCTCGACATCTGATTTGCGCGCATCTGCCAGCGTCTTCGCGGTCTGCGCGTTGGTGTTCCTGATCTCGGCGACGCTGCGAACAACGTCCAAGTCGCTCGGCGCGCCCTGTTGACGCGGGTTCGCTGCTTCAGAAAGAGCCTTCTGTGCCTGAGCATTGCGAAGCGTCGCGGTTGCGGTCGTCACCTTGAGCTGCTCCTGTGCCTGCGCGACCTGCAGCGGATTTGGTTGTGCGGCCTGCTGCTTTGCCTGGTCGATCATGCTCAAGACGCGCTGCTTGACCGAGCCGACAAGCGGCGAAAGTTCTATCAGGACTTCCGGCGGCACCGGCTGACCGCTACGAGCCATGGCCGTCAGCGTGTCGTAGGCGTCACCCTGCATGTTGATCTCGTCTGGACCTTCATCGATGATAATATCCACGTCGAGAGCGCCAAGGGCATTCACCAGTGTCGGCAGGCCTGTGGCAGGATCGACCGAGAGCTTATTGATGGTGAAGAACTGCGCCATCTTCTGATCATCCGTGACGCGAATCCAGCGCTCCGATGTCCAATGCTCCTGCGCGGCGCACCAGATTGCGCGATAGGTGCGGATCTTGAAGCCCTTGAAGGCGAGCATATACGGCCCGAGCTCGGCAATGCCGGCCTGCTGCTGGAGCTGAATGGCGCGGCCGGACATATCCTGCACGCCCTGCCCGATCAGCGCCGGGTTGAAACCGTAGTTTTCAATCTCGTTCTTTGCATCCTCAAGGAATGCCAGATGGCCTTGCAGCTCCTGACCACGGGCAGCATCATCGAACGTCGGCGGCGTTGTGCCCGGAGAAACCTCGATCACGCCATCAGGACGCGCAGCCTCGCGGCGAACCTGCTCGACATCGTCAACGGAGCCCTTTTCGACAATGACGCGGCGGGAGTTCAGCGTATGGAGTGCCTTTGAGCGCCGCTGGTTCACCTCGTCCTGGCTGGACCGCATATTGCGCACGAAGCCGTAGCGATCGCCGTCCTGGTCGATGTTGGCCGAATACATGATGTATTTACACATCGTGCGGCCCTTTTCGTCCTTCAGGTAGGATTTGCCCTCACGAAGGATCAGCGAGCCGGTATAGATGCACCAGTACCACTCACCATTCTTGATGTACCAATGGTCGATGATGCGGATGCGCCGCGAGCCATCGCCGCCGGTCACCCACTTGATATCGCTATCGGGGTTGCTGGTCAGCTCGGCGCCGGTCTCGGTTGCCGCCTGGATTTCCGCTTCCTTGTCGGGGAACAGCGTAATCGCTGCGTCCACGTCCGACCACTTGCCGATGCCCATGTACCTGGCGTCCGAGAAATCGGGCTTGAGCGAGCGCGGATCATAAAAGAACGACGACGGATCGACCGGTTCAATGCCGATATCGACATCGCCGGTATCACCCTGCGTCAGGATGATCTCGACACCGCCAAGGCCATCGACGGCGCCGAATGATCCACAGATCGGGGATTTCGTGCTCCAGTTCTGCTCATCGCAGATATAGCGCAGGACGGCCGTTGCGATCTCGGCGCCATCTTCGCTGTTCGGTGTCCTTGGGAAGGCGCGTGGGTCTTGCTTCTGGCGCTCAAGCAGGCCGATCAGTGCATTGATCTTGCGGCCGATGCGATTGTACGTGACGACCGGCTGCTTGCGCTTGTTGAGAACCTTGATCTGATCCTTGGTGTACTGGACACCATGGTAATACCGGCGAGAGTTCTGCTGCTCCAAAATCTCGAGGTTCTTCATGCTCAGATAGTCGAGATACTGGCGCTTCAGGACGCCATGATCTGCCATCTGTTGAGGCGTGGACGGATCGTCATAGTCTATCGTCTGTGACGTGACCGAACCGGCGTAGTAAGTCTGAGCCATCAGTATGTCACCCAATCGCCGGCACCGGCATTGTCGGAACGTGGTTTGTAATCCTGGCGCTTCTGCGCATGCTCATCTCGCTTTGGCGGCAGATATGGACGCGACATGCAGCCATACCGCGCTTCGTCGGCAACGTGATCTTCGGCGTCGGTATCCAAGTCTTCCGGCCTGTCCTTGTCATGTTGCAGGAGCGGCACTGTGCGAATGAAATCCGTACAGGTCGAGAACACGAACAATCCCGGCCGCTCGCCATCGCCTTTCAGCCTGGAGCGCATCTGATCCCAGCCGCCCATGGCGCCGCGCTGAGACACGCGGGCATTATCGGCACCACGGAACATCACCTTGAACTTCGTCTCTCGCATCATGCGGCTGGCGATCGATGGGCCGCCGTCCTCGGCAAAGGCTGCGGGATCAAGAACGCCATAGGAGACTTTCTCTGTTGGGTTCTCGATCATCTTCTTAGTGTCGGGATCGAACTTCGCGCCCTCGCGCTCGGCAATCCCGCGGCCAACCTCCTCAGCAGTCAGCTTCAGCCCAACATTGGCTTCGCCAGCCTTGCAACCGTACCACTCGCGATATCGGACGATCGCACCGCGCGGAATAATCCCGGTTTCGGTCGGGTAATCATCACCAGCGATCGCCCACCATCCGACGGAGAACGGCTTGGCAGATCCCCAATCCATTGATCTGAACCGCGTCCAATCACGCGGGACGGTGAAAGGACGAACGATGTGCTTTCGAGTATCCCAGCAGTCAAAGAACGCCCCTTCGATCGCATTCCAGTCGCCGGAGAGCCACGCCTTCACGAGCTGATCGGAACCGACCAGATAAAGGTTGTTGATATAGTCCGGGTCATTCTCCAGCAGGAGCTTGTTGTCCTCGATCCGGCTCGGGATGAATACGTAGCGATGTTCTTTCCCATTCGGCAGCTTGCGTGTGAGCAGCTTCATGCCGTTTGGCGCTGGGTCGACGTACCGTTGCTTGAGCCAATGCTGACCAGCACCGCCGGGATTGCCGGTCAGGATCAACTGTGTTGGGACCCCTCGAGCAGAACGCAGCACAGCGAATAAGCGGTCTATTGGCTTGGAATCCGGATAAAGGCCAGCCTCCTCAACGCATGCGTCACTGACGTTCTGCCCTTGATATTTGTCGGCATCCTGCACTCGCTCCAACGGTCTGAAGCGAAGGCGGCCGCCGCCGGGGAAGACCCACGTTTTCTTCTGATCGTTCCAACCGGCGCCGATCTTCCCGTAAATCTCTTTGCTGCGCTCGATCGCGTCATCAAGCATAGGCAGCTCGCGCCGACAGAACAGCGCATTGAAAGCCGAGCCGTACATAGCGGCCTTGATGGCATATTTGCCGAGCACACCATCAGTCTTGCCACCACCGCGCGCTCCCCCGAAAAAGATTTCGCGGAACGGACAATCGACGAGAGCTTTCTGCGGCCCCTCCTGAGGAGCCCAGATAACCCTACGTGTCAGATCTACCATGTTCTTTGAGCCATTGCTCGTCGGTCACCGGCTTGGCGCTGACAACGAAGTCCAGCGCGCCGGTCACATCAACATCCAGCTTGTCGCCATAGACCTTGGGGCGGAGCTTGGCGGCAATCCATTTGCGGGCATCGATCTGCAGCCGGCGGTGATCGATCATATCGGCTTTGGTCATCTCGATGACGTTGCCATTCTTGTCGACCTTCGTCTTCTCGCCTGTGATCGGCGTGTTGGCGATATCAAGGATTTCATCAAAGAGGGCATCGGCCTGAGCTTCGCGAGCGCGCGCGTATGAGTCGCGAAAGTCTGCATGTGCACCCAACCAACGAAACACAGTCGCTCGATGTGGCATGCCATCGGAGGTGCAAATCGATTTGAGGCTTTCACCATCTGCCAGGCGCTCGCATATGGCGTCTGCTACCACCGGCGTGAAGTCCGAGGGTCTACCTGTCATGTTTCGGCCTTCTGATCGGCTGGTGGGAATTCAATTGATTGATATTAAAAGTTCAGCCACTCTCATGCCGTGCACCTCTCAAGAGGCGGAAAGGCGCTAGACGTCAGATATGGATCATCCTTCCGATCCCAACATCGATTTCATAGAGATGAGAGAAGCGATTGAAGACACTCCACGTGACGAGTCCACTGGGCAACTGTGGCTGCTTGCTGTGGTTGTCGGAAGCTGCCTGATCTTCGGCATTCTCGTCTTTGGGATCTGGTCATGGCGTATCAGTCACTTCCCGCACGCAGTCGCGACGATCGCCGAAGTGTGGAATCGCGAGGTCATCATAAAGGACCGGTTGGGCTTTGAGACTGGGCGTAAAACCATCACGGAAGGTCGAATCTCGTTTACTCGCACACATGCCGGGAAGTCATATCCATGCGAAATGACCATTGAGTTGGGCGGACCGAAGGACAATTTCGCCATCGGGCAGAAGCTCGACGTCGTTCCCGCTACCGGCACGTGTCAGCGAGTTGATGTCGTCGGACGTATTCGAGACTGAACATTCAAGCTCGCCGGTACAGCAGTTATGCCGATCGGGCTGCTGAATTAGACCAATTAGCCCCGGTGCCATGTCAGGACAATCCAAGGACATGGCGCAGTCTCTCAACGGCCTCATCCGAAGCAAGTCGGGCGAGAATATTGATGGATGCAGCCTCGCCGCTGCCTATGCGCTCGAAAAGGAAATAGCCGCTGTCATCATCCACCTCGTCCCCTGAGGCATCAATTTGCCGCTGTGTAAGCGGCGCTAGAAAAATAGTTCGGTTATCAGCGAGATTTACGGATAGATAAAGTTCGTCCATCTTAGGTTGTTTCCACGCGAGAGCGAATCATGGCTGAACCTAAGAAGACCCACCGCCTAGTTAAGGAACCGCAAATTTCCGCCCGGTTTCTCGCTGACTACATGGCGGCCTCGGATGTACGGCGCAAGACAATTCTCCAGTCATGTAAGTATCCTGCGATCGCACGGGTCATCCAACATAACGAGGCTAAACTGCAGATTGGCAAGTATCTACGCGAAGGTACCAGTGACCCGAATCTGTTACATGCCGAAGCCGCGAAATTACGTGGCAGAATGGCCAGCGACGATTTCGAAAGAGACCTCTTTGACCACAACGCGGACTATTTGGACCGCTTTGCAAAAGTATCTGGAATACTCGATTTACCGGTGGCAGAGCGCCTAGCTCCAGGACAGTGTGCAGCAATTTCCCGTGAAGGCGTAAAGATTACCCCCGACATCTTATTCAGGCTTCGTCGCCTGACGTCGTCTAACAAGGTACGAGTGGGCGTTGCCTCCATCAGGTATGCGAAAGGCAAACCGCTGAAGCAAGATATAGCAGAATGGCAATCAGCCTTTCTCTTTGGCTACATAGGCTTCCTTGACGAAGAGGAAGGTGCCGAGCCAGACAAGAAACTCTGCATTACCATCGACGGGCATAGTGGAGCGTGCTTTGCAGCACCTTCAAATGCCATTACGCGACTCAAGAACATGGATGCCGCCTGCGCGGGCATTGCAGAACGATGGGATAACATTTCCCCACCGAACAACGCTATTCTGTAATGTTTCTCGGAACGGCCGGGCACGAACCCCAACCTTCACGAATCACTATCCGCCGTCCGTCCTCTGGTGAAGAATTCGTCTGGACAATTTGACCTATGCCGGCAGCTTGCGAAGCTTTCTGATTGGGCGGCTGGCGACTTTTATCTTGCCTACCCAATACCCCGGCTTACGCACATGGTTTTTGCCGCGCTTGCGTTCTTCGTAAATTGCGATCAGTTCATCATGTTTGCTCATGAGGGCAATGATACGACCACAAGCCAAAAAAGTCACGAGAAGCCATGCCGTAGCATGGGCGGATAGATGTCACCTCTTCCCGATCTCGTTGCCTTTCGGCGAATCAAAAAGCCCGAGGCGTTTTCACACTTCGGGCTATATCAAGTAAGGCCGAAATACTGCATACACGAAATATTGGTGCCAGATGGGAAAAACATCTCGCCTGAGTCCCCGTTTGAAATGAGGTGGCAGTTCACGATCTCACTTCCAGATGAAGGACCAGCTTGAGTAAAATCAAGTATATATTGAGCACTCAACTTAGGCATCGGTTGCGTATAAGGAATAGTTCAATGCAGCGCTATTGGGTTCAGAGCATGCGTCGCAGCGCCGACAGTGCGCGACGCATGCTCGCAAAGCAGGTCGCAGTAGCACCATTCCTGCCGTGGGACTTGCGGCGTAAGGCAATAGCGTCACACATGAAGACCGCCAGCGCCCAACACTTGGAAGCGCGTTATGCCGCCATTGATTATTGCATGGCAGTTGAAAGACCGCCCCAACGCCAAGGGCAACTTGGCCCAATTTGGCAATTCTGGGCTCAGGGAGTGGAAAAGGCTCCGCCGCTCGTGCAGACGTGCCTTCGTTCGGTCGAAATGAACGCCTGTGGCAGGAAACGCATCGTCCTCACCACTGACACCGTGGGCGACTACCTTGATCTACCTGGTAGAGTTATGGACAGAATCCCCTTCTGGGGTTGGACAAAGTTCTCAAATTTATTGCGATTGATGTTGCTTGCGCGGCACGGCGGAACCTGGATAGACGCTACCGTTCTAATTGACCGTGCCATTCCAACTTGGATTGAAGAGCGCGATTTTTTTGTATTTCGATGGCCCTATGATCCGCGCATACTGGCCACTTGGTTTATGCATGCGAGATCAGAGACGCCCCTAGTGGTCGCGATAAATGCCGCCTACCAGGACTATTGGCTTCGCGCTGAAAAGCCCGGCGACTACTTCATGTTCCACTATTTGTTTGAAGCTGTCGTGCTCTCGCAGCTCAGGCTGAGCAAGCTATGGAAAGATGTGCCGTTCCACAGCGCTGCCACTCCTCATGAGCTGCAGGCGCTACTCGGCCATCCCTTCGAATACGACCTATACCGGAGCATACTGGATCGATCATGGATTCAGAAACTTACCCATAAGTTCGAAACGACGATGCCTAGCAGCGCCCCAACCTTCATTTCGCGCCTGAGCGAGGGCCTCCCCCTGGCGCCACCTCACCTAGAAGGCTAGCCAATCTACGCAACGGGCGTGTAGCTCTCCACGAGTAGCTGCTGAAAGTCTCGTTTAAGCTTCTCTCAAGTGTCTGTACACGAGCCTCGGCGTCAGCGAGATCACTTTGCAATTGATTCTTGTGCCGCCGAAGCTGCTCTTCCTTCGCATCAGCAATCTCCTGCGCTGTAGCCATCTGCTGCTGGATCTGCTCCAGCTTCGCCTCGGTGGCCTTTTGTGCCGCATGCAGATGATCCGATTGCACATCTGCATCGTGCTGCATTTTCTCCAACTGCAAGCGGAAACGCTCGGCGTCGCTCCTCTGCCTAGCGACAAACTCACGAAAAGTCGCGTCCACAAAAGGCATGCGAGGATTATTATCGAGTTCCTCTTTCAACGAAGAAAGGTCTCTCATGGCCTCTTCGTCGTGGGGATTTCGATCAAGCTTGACAACATTCGCCAGTATTTGATCGACAAAACCCGCGATCTCTCCCTCGCTTTGCAAGCTCTCTCCGTACGTCTGATGGTGCCGTAGGTCAGGTCTCAAAAAGGCAGCAATGTTCATTCGCGCCTCGGTTACGGAGATCGGCCACTCAACGTTCAAACACGCGCCAATCCGATTAGACACGCCCTCGAAATCGCTAAGCAGTGCGTCATAAGGCACAAAAACCCGGGCAAGACCACGGGTTTCCGCTTCTGCATCAAGTACGTGTCGCGCCCACATCAACTTTGCGTAATCGGCAGTAATCCCATCGCGAGCACTGAGTGAGGCGGCAACCTCGGTCGAATTCCGGTACGGGATAATGTACCGGAGCTCCACATCGAGCTGATGCGAGGCATCTTTGAATAAAGGCACCAGCCGGCAGATTCTTGGATCCTTCAAGACGAACAGTTGCGAACTGCCAAAGTCCTGCTGGAGGCAAACAGCAATAGCGTCCCTGAAATGAAGATATCCTTCATCCAATGAGCTACAATCGAATTTTCTCCAATCATTCCAACTGCTGCCACCTGCGGATAACAATTGGTCATTTAAATCAGCAAGATGTTGAGGTTCCCAATGTCCCGTCTCATTACCTCGATTAGATCCCATCAGTCGGAGGGGCAAATCGGCTCCCAAGAGACTTAGAACACGAGTTAACGCACTGGTACCAGACCGATGCATTCCGAGCACAACCAGTCCGATGCGCCCCTTCGTATGGGTCGGCTGAGGCTCGCAATGCTCGGCTGGAGTTAAAACGTTGATACTGGACATTCCCACCATTTTCTTGTTTTTTCGTCGATGGAAGCCGTGCACTTTCGTCCGTTTGCCGGAGCCGCTTTTTGCCTGGATCACCGCTGCTGACTGTTAACGGTGATACCGAAGAGGCACGATTGACGCCCTCTTACTCCAGTACCACCGAGCAAATCTCAATAGAATTTCCCCCTCAGGAATGTCTCGACTATTTGCGCTGACTGAGCGGGATCCGCGCCTACGGTGCGCAAATGCAGTTCCGGGCGCTCCGGCGGTTCGTATGGCGAATCGATTCCAGTAAAATGATGAAGTTCGCCAGAAAGGGCCAGCTTGTACAGGCCCTTTGGGTCGCGCTGGATGCACTCCTCAAGAGGAGTGTCGACGAAGATCTCTATAAGCTCACCAGGTTCCATTAAATCTCGAGCGAACTGGCGCCCGGACCGAAATGGGGAAATGCACGCAACGATAACGATCAGCCCGGCTTCCTTCATGAGCTTGGCGACCTCAGCTACGCGGCGAATGTTCTCCACGCGGTCGGCTTCAGCAAAACCGAGATCGCTATTTAGCCCACGCCGAATATTGTCGCCGTCGAGCAAAATCGCATGACGGCCGTCGTCGTTCAAAAGCTTTTTCAGATGGTTGGCAATTGTTGACTTGCCTGCCCCTGAAAGGCCCGTAAACCAAAGCACGGCTGGCTTCTGGTTCATCAACGCCTCAATGTCCATTTGAATCGTGCGCTTACCCAGTTTGGCATTTCGTCGTGCCCGTACATTGATACTGCTATAGCAAATTCAGCGGTCGCTTCTCCGTGACTGAGCGGATCAACGTCAAATGGAAAAGCGGGTCAAAGCATCGTGAAAAACGGCGGTATGTCTCAGATAAAGTTAACCAAGATGGCAATTTTTGTCCTTATTTTGGCATCAAAAGTTAAAGGAAATTAAAAAAAGTGCTTAATACTATTAATAACATAGTGGTAGCGATAACTCGCGTACTTCAACACGGTCAAGGACCATTTTTGGGCTTTATGTTCGCGTCTCAACCAGTGATCAGCTCAATGACGCCCATGTGAACGAACTGCGCGCGGCCGGCTGTCGTCGCATTTGTCCTGACGCCGCTCGAATCATTCACCAACTTATCCTCCTAATGCTGCTGCTATAGCGCAACCTGACTGAAACGTCCGGCGAAGGTTTATCTTCGACCGCAGCTCTCCCCACGCGCCCAATCTGCCCACCCCCAGCTTTAATTCCATAGCCGCGCCCGGTCACCCGGTGTTCGAATTCCCGAATAGGAAGGGTCGATTGCGGCACTACTGCTCGGCTCGCCCCAGGAGCCGCCGACGCCTCATTTCTCTCGATGTCTGGGTAGCTTGGTTGATTCGGTCCTCAACGGAACCATCAGATTCGGCGATCATCTGAGTCGAGAATTTCAGTGTCGTCAACGATATGGCTGCAATTAACTTTCGTTCACTCTGATGCAAACCATCACAAAAGCCACATCCTAAAAGGGATATTGGCCGGAATGAAATGCACGAATTAATTTTTATTGATTCACGGTTTTCCCGCCAACTATCTGGAAAACGCTGCACGCTTGCGAAGCCCGATTTTATCAAGATGGCTGAAAGATTAGCCGTTCCCTGGAGTTCGACTCGCCAATCGCTTTGCCCGATCGAGGGCGGAACGGAGGGAGGATTGACTCCGACGCTTCCGCTCCAATTCCCGTTCTAAAAACTGGTACCAGGGAAGGATTACCTCCGGTTTTTTCGAGTGAGCCATAGCGATCGCCACGCGGTCCAAATATTGCTCAATCCGCTCCGCGGCTACGTGTTCTGGCAAGCGGGGTCCGTCTGACACGGTGCTCTCCTAAGCTAGGTCGATCCCGAAATGACGGCATGGCGGCCTGCAACATGTCGCATCGCATGTTGCATGGATTCGCCGTCATCTCTCGGAAATGCCTGAAAACCAAGGGAATCAGGATGCAACAAGACGCAACATCAAGCCGGCTGTTTTGCCGGCCAATCTGTTACGTAAACAATTGATATCATTGGGGAAAGTCGGTGGAGGCCTCGCCCGGAATCGAACCGGGGTGCAAGGATTTGCAGTCCTCTGCGTAACCACTCCGCCACGAGGCCATCCGAAAGCAATTTGCGTTGTGGTGGCGCGGATTTAGAATGATCCAAAGAAAACCGCAAGAGGCTTATTCTGAATTCTGTCCTTTTTTCATTCCGAAAAGATAATTGCCTGCCGCTCTTGTCGAGGCCATCAATGCCGGTGATCAAACACATTGCGTGCAGGGCGGCAGGTACGTCGCGGATGCGAGTTACATCGGCGGCTCCAGGGTGGCGCAGGGAATGGTTGTACGGCTCGAGGCCGCACAGCCTTTACGCGGCGGCGCGGGAACATTAATAGCCATGCTGAAATTTCGAACAGCACAATGAGAATTCAGACATGTTCCTGCTGCGGTCCGCAACGCCTGCAGACATCCCGCGCAATTATGCGATATGGCGAACCTCCGTCGAAGCCACCCATGACTTTCTCGATGCATCGGACCGGGAAGCGATTGCGAGGATGGTCCTGGAAGACTATCTGCCGAACGCAGAGTTCACGGTGGCGGCGGATGCCAACAATTTGCCGCATGGCTTCCTGGGAGCGACCGGGAACCATATCGATTCGCTCTTCGTACATGCCGACAGCAGAGGCACAGGCTTGGGACGTCTGCTTTTCGACGGCTTCCGTGCCGGAAAGGATGTCGTGACCGTCGACGTGAACGAGCAGAATGCCGGCGCTGTCGGCTTTTACGAGCGACTCGGATTCAGGGTGACAGGACGCGTCGATGTCGACGATCAGGGCCGTCCCTACCCGATTCTTCATTTGCGATGGCAAAGACCGACTGCGCCATGAGATGCAACTGCCAATGAGGTTCCATTCGGATGCTCTGCCGATCATCTTGGATTTTGGCGAACCGGCGGGAATTGAGGACTAAAAGATCACTGCCGGATCGAGGCGCGGCCTCCCGTTCGGAGGCAGGAACTGCCAGCCCATTCAGGTAGGTTATAGAAACCTATGGTAGATGCTAGAATTAGTACTACCGGTTTGTACGCCACCCACGGACCGGACAGTGCCGCGTCCGACGAGACTACGCCCCCAGTAATGTCGTCGGACGCACCATGGCCAAGCGCCCGGCAGCTTCATCGCAACTAAACGCGATTGCCTGACAGGCTCTCACCTTCTCTTCCATAGCGCGATGCGCGTCCCCTATGGGTTTCTCTGTCCGAGAATCGTTTCAATATTCGCGACCCAAAAGAGCCGTGCCTCGGTGCTGCCATCCCTATTACGCGATGATCGTCCGTGCCCGGTCACAGGATTGACCATAGTCATGTCGCTGCGGCTTCCCATCCTTGCCCACCCACCTCAGCACGCGCATTGCCTTTAACACCCGGAGACTTAATGTTTTCCAGGTTCACAGAACGGAAGCCATCCAAGGGGGATGAAAGGGAAGCCGGGATCAGCCACCCCCGCAAATTGCGTCATTTTTGCAACAACGTCGGTTTTCAAGTAGTGCACATATAGTTCCATACCCTTAGTATCTTGCCAAATCACCGAAGCAGGTTCAGGAAATAGTTCGTGGAGCTTATTACTTCACACCTACTGATAGGGAACATGAACGGGATGGGGTTGGGCACGTCGTTTCTCGGCGCGATATCTCATGCCCAATCAAGAAAGATTGGAGTTATTATGAACATCAAGAGCCTTCTTCTCGGCTCCGCTGCTGCGCTTGCAGCAGTATCCGGTGCTCACGCGGCTGACGCTATCGTAGCAGCTGAGCCGGAGCCGCTGGAATACGTCCGTATCTGCGACGCATACGGCGCTGGCTACTTCTTCATCCCGGGTACCGAAACCTGCCTCAAGATCGGCGGCAAGGTTCGTACGGAAGGTGAATGGTACAACGCTTACAATCGCGACAGCCATCAGGGCACGCTGTGGCACACTCGTGCTGAGCTGAACGTCGACACCGCGACCGACACCGAATACGGCCCGCTGAAGACCGAAACCATCGTTCGTTGGGACTGGAACGACGGCGGCTCCACTTCCACCAACCTGCTGTGGTCCTACATCAGCCTCGGTGGCTTCACCGTTGGTAAGAAGGACTCGCAGTACAACCTGTACATGGGTTATGCCGGCGACGTCATCAACGACGACGTGATCTATGACGGCCCGTACGAACTCAACCAGTTGACCTATGAATATGACGGCGGCAACGGCTTCTCGGCTGTGATCTCGCTCGAAGATTCCAACTCTGCCACGACGGGCTCGGCATCCTACGGTGCAAGCTGGTGGACGGACGACAAGACCAATCACTACGCTCCTGACGTTGTTGCCGGTGCTGGCTTCAAGTCTGGCGCATGGGGCTTCAAGGTTGTCGGCGGCTACGACTCGATCGTCGAAGAAGGCGCCATCAAGGCTCGCGTCGATGCTGACTTCGGCGCATTCACGGCCTTCTTGATGGGCGGCTGGAACACCGACGGCGACAAGCTCAACAAGTACGCAGGCACCAACCAGGACGTCTCTGCTTGCACGGCACCGAACGGTACCGTCAATGCTTCGAAGTGCGGCTGGGGTGACTGGGCTGTTTGGGGCGGCGTTGGCGTTCCGTTCAACGACAAGCTGAAGTGGAACCTCCAGCTCGCCTACTCCGACTCGAAGATCTTCGAAGCCACCACGAACCTGAAGTTCAACCCGGTCAAGAACCTCCTGGTCGAGCCGGAACTGACTTACGTTCACTACGACTATGCCCACGACGACACCGTTTCGGGCATCCTGCGTTTCGAACGCAACTTCTAACCTGATCAGACTTGACCTCCGATCAGAGAAGGAAGGGGGCCGGCTTTCCCTGCCGGCCCCCTTTTTTTGTCGGCAACTCCTGAAATTATCAGTTTCCCCTGCGATCAACGCACGAGCGGCAAGGATCTCCAATCGACGAAAAGGGGAACCTAGTCGTCACCGTGGCGTTTAGCCATGAAAGGGACGCGACTGAATATAGGAGTTACCACCTTGAAACACTTCGCTTCATTCGCTTTGAGCGCTGCGCTGGCCGTGGGTGCGGTATTGTGCGCCACCCTGCCCGCAGCCTCCGCGCCACTTGGCGGCCCGTCATCATCGACAGCTTCCAACGTTATTCTGGTGCAGGAGCAGGGAACGCGCAGATATCCGAACGACGATCGCCGAGCCTATTGGCGCGATCGCGATCGTGATCACCGTCATTGGCGCGAGCGCCGCTGGGAGCGTCGTCATTGGGATGACAGATGGCGGGATGACCGTCGCTATCATCATCGTCGCCACGGCGGCGTCATATTCGAGATTCGTCCATAACTCCGCTTTGTCAGCGATCAAGGCGCCGCACCTCCCCGCAAGCACTTGATGCTCAACGAAAGGATCGGCCGCTAAGAGCAGCCCTGAAATGATACGGCCGCTGCCGGAACCCCGGCAGCGGCCGACTAAGCTTAGAACGGAACTTGCGCCAGTTCCGTGCGCCTACCGATTAGCGACAGACGCGTACCCGACGAACGACCCAGCGGCCGTGAACCCGGTGTTTTACCTTCTTCATGTAGCAGTGATGATGATGGTGATGACGATGATGCATCGGAGCGGCCTCGGACGGCGCGCTGACGGCAAAAACCGATGCCACGGCAACTGCAGAAGCAAGAATCAGATTTTTCATGTCGAACCTCTAAAGCATTGGGGGACTATGCTGCGCGGATCGCGCATCTATGTTCATGCGCCGCGTCGCATTAACGACACATGAACATCTTCTCACATTCGTGAGAGCAACCATACCTTGAACTAATTTTCTCAGAAATACCACATATATCCGCCCGAGAGCCGTCGCCGCGAGCCCTCGAAAACCACGGATGTGTCGCGTTGGCACACTCTCATTAGCCCGCTACCAACCGCGATGACGATCGAGACGATGTGCGGCGCAAGATATTGTTATTGCATCGCAAAAATCCTGAACGAGCTATGCTTCAATTTTTAGCCGTTCACCGAACGAAGGGGCAGCAGGCGTCGAACCCGTTCGTCGCGAAGATAGAGACCACCCCATGTGAGGACGCCGAGAAACAAACTTATAAGTTGTGGAGGAGACCCAATTTCTCCGAGGCGGAAATGGGCGCAAATAGCGCCGCCGAAGAAACCGGTCGCAAGGATCGCTCCAAGGACTGCGGTGCGCGGAATTGCATAAAGAACGACGCAGACGAGGATGATTAGGCCAACCGGCGTTGCCAGACCGGCGGGAAAGCCCGTCTCCTCCATCTGTGCGCTAACCAATGATGGTGCAAACAGATTAACGGCCGCATCGGTCGCCAACGCAAGAATCACGATTGCGCTCAGAACCCATCCCAACGCCACTCCTCGACGAAAGTTCGTATTCTCAGCCATCTTATCCCCCAATGCGCCGAATCTGGCCCAGATCCCCAATCGCCCAACGGACTTTCGTGCCTGGCTGACAAGCGGCGGCAATCTGGCACGAACGAGAAAGCGAGGTCAACGAAGATACGGTCATCGAACAGAGCGGACTCCCGCCGGAATCAATATCCCGAGGCATGTGCAATAAAACTGCAAAAATGCGCTGGTATAAGCCCGCCGACATTCATCGAGCTTCAGAACAGCCGACATTGGATCGGGTCATCTGGCGCGTAAGCGCCGACACCTGCTGCAAATGTTCTGTATAAGAAGAGTGGCTCCCCGGGCCGGATTCGAACCGGCGACCTGTCGATTAACAGTCGAATGCTCTACCGCTGAGCTACCAGGGAATGCGCTTGGCGCGGTGTGAGCGGGGTAATACAAATGCTTTCCCGATTTGCCAAGCGGTTTTTTCAAAAAAATCGCATTCTCTTGCATTATTTCCTCGCGCCACCATTTCCTGTGGATGACCGATCAAAGCGAAACGACAGCAAATGCCGATCGAAATGGCCGGAAAACCCGCCGTTTTGGCATTGATCCCTCCACGCGCGAGCTGGTTTTCGGCTCGGTGAGAATTCCCCTGCCCCGATCACGTCTTGCCCGCGTCGGCGTGGGTGTAGCGCTCATTTTCGGTGGCCTGCTCGGCTTTCTGCCGGTGCTCGGCTTCTGGATGCTGCCACTGGGCTTCATCGTGCTCTCGCACGACATGCCGATGGTTCGCCGCTGGCGCCGCCGCTTCGCCGTATGGTGGACGCGAAAACGCCGCCCGGCAAACTGAGCTTCCCTCTTATCCCGCGCGAACAGGGCGAGCCGGATTGCCGACAACGGTCGCACCGGGCGCGACATCTCTGGTCACGACCGTGCCGGCGCCGATGATCGCGCCATCGCCGATCGTGACGCCTCCGACGAGGATCACCCCTCCACCGATCCACACGCTTTTGCCGATCGTCACTGGCCGGGCGACTTCCAGACCCGCTCCGCGCAATTCGGCATCCTTATGGTGCTCAGCACAATAGATATGGACGCCCGGCCCGAGCATGCTGCCATCGCCGATACGGACGCTTGCGCTATCGAGGATCGTACAGCCGGCGTTCATGTAGACCCGGCGGCCGAGCGAAATATTGATACCATAGGAGCAGTGAAACGGCGCCTCGATGAAGACGCTCTCGCCGATGTCAGCAAAGAGCGCAGACAAAGCTGGCGCGAGATTGCCGCGTTGGGAGGGCGGCATTGTATTATGTGCATGCACAGCCTCGCGCGCCTGCCAGCGCAAGGCGTCGAGTTCCGGATCGAAACAGCAGTACCACTCCCCCGCCGCCATTTTCTGCCGCTCGCTGAGACCCATATTTTCATTCCCTCCAATGCCGTCCGAACGTCCCGCCGACAATCTTGCAACATCGCTCCGGGCACAGGCAAGGAAGGCGCATCATGTCTTTTTAGCCGATCAACAATCTATGGGCGAACCTGTTCGACCCACATCTCTTGACTAGCAAAATCTCAAATGTACGATCCTGCAAGGAGCGCTCCTCTGCAAAGCCGCTAGCCTTGTGAAAAAGCCCGTCAATGCGGGATTCTTGCCCTCAACAAACTGTCACACAGCTTGTCTATAACCCGCGCTACCGCGGACTTGCGCAAGACCACCGGTTCCAAGCTTTCAAAAGGAAATAAGATTATGTCGAAACTTAAAAGTTACATTTCTGCCGCCGCTGCTGGCGTCATGAGCGTCGCTTTGGCGATGCCGGCTGCCGCTGCTCCGGTCAAGTTCGATTTCTGGTTTGGCCTGTCGGGCGACCTGCAGCGCGTCGTTGAGACCATGTGCAAGAACTTCAACGATTCCCAGAAGGATTACGAAGTTTCCTGCGTCAGCCAGGGCAACTACGACGCCGCTCTGCAGAACACGATTGCCGCCTTCCGCGCCGGCAAGCAGCCGACGATCGTTCAGGTCTATGACGTCGGTACGGCAACGATGATGCTTTCGGGCGCCTACTATCCGGTCAACAAGCTGATGGCAGAGAACGGCTACAAGGTCGACTGGAACAACTATTTCCCGGGTATTGCCCGCTACTACGCCACATCAAAGGGCGAACTGCTTTCCTTCCCCTTCAACTCTTCGACCGCCCTGCTCTACTGGAACAAGGACGCCTTCGCGAAGATTGGCAAGACTGCCGCTCCGAAGACCTGGGAAGAAGCTGCCGAAGACATGAAGGCGCTGAAGGGCGCCGGCTATGATTGCCCGATGGCAATCAACATCTCCGGCAACGAAAGCTGGCAGCTGATGGAGCAGTTCTCTGCTATCCACGACCAGCCGGTTGCCACGAAGAACAACGGCTATGACGGCCTCGACGCTCGTCTGACCGTCAACAAGACCAAGTTCGTCAAGTACGTCACCGACCTCAAGAGCTGGTACGACCAGGGCCTCATCAAGATCAAGTCCAAGGACCTCGGTCAGGACATGGTTCAGGCCTTCGCTTCGGGCGATTGCCAAATGATCATGACCTCGGTCGGCGACCATGGCACTGTCACCAAGACCCAGAAGGCTGGCATGAACTGGGATGTTGCCGAACTCCCGGTCTACGCTGGCACCGAGCGCAAGAATTCGCTCGTCGGCGGCGCTTCGCTCTGGGTTCTCTCGGGCAAGTCCTCTGACGAGTACAAGGGCGCTGCTGCGTTCCTGAACTTCATCGCCAAGCCGGAAACCGCTCTCTTCTGGTCGACCAACACCGGCTACATCCCGGTTACGAAGTCCGGCTTCGAATTCATGAAGTCCTCCGGCTTCTACGACAAGGCTCCTTATAAGGGCCGCGAAGTCGCCATCGCCAGCTTGACCGCTTCCGAGCCGACCCCGATCACCCGCGGCGTCCGCCTCGGCAGCTTCACGCAGATCCGCGCTGAATTCGGCAACCAGATGCAGGCCATCTTCGCCAACAAGGTCAGCGCCCAGGAAGGCATCGACAATCTCGTCAAGAACGGCGACGCTGTCCTCGAGCGTTTCGAAGCCACCTACAAGGGCAAGCAGCTGCCGTAAGCCGCACAGCTCATGAAACAGCAGCGTCCGCCGGGTTTCCCGGCGGACGTTCGTTATGAGAGCAAGCGTGGTATCGGGATCCCCAGCCGGAAGAGACAATGGAAAAGCGCATAACTTTCAGCAAATGGAGCGTCGGCATCCTGTTCGCAGTGCCGCAGTTGCTCCTCATTTTCACCTTCTTCTATTGGCCGGCCGGTCAGGCGGTCTTCTGGTCGGTAACGCTGCAGCAGCCCTGGGGCGGCGGCAATATCTGGGTCGGCCTCGATAATTTCAAATCCATTATTGCCAATGCGGACTACTGGAACTCGGTCACGATCAGCATCACCTTCGCGGTGATCAGCACTGGCATTTCCATGGTGGGCGGGCTCATACTCGCAGCGTTGACCGATCGGCAAATGCGCGGTTCGAAAATCTACCGCGTGGTACTGATCTGGCCCTACGGCATCGCAGCCCCCGCATCGGCAATGGCCTTCCGCTTCATCCTCGCGCCGGAGGCAGGTCTTATCGCCGTCGTCAATCAGTGGTGGCCGGGCATCTGGGATCCGGGCCTCGACGGCAACGCCGCGATGGCCTGCATCATCGCCGCCTTCTCTTGGAAATATATCGCTTACAGCTTTATCTTTTTCTTGGCCGCTTTCCAGGCAATTCCTCGTTCGCTGATTGAAGCGGCTGCCATGGACGGTTCGAGCGTCCTCCGTCGCTTCTGGGATGTCCAGTTCCCGTTGATCACACCCACCATCTTCTTCCTGCTCGTCATCAACATCACCGAGAGCTTCCAGGATTCTTTCGGCATCGTCGACATCATGACATCAGGCGGCCCGCACAACTCGACCAATCTCATGGTCTACAAGATTTATTCCGATGGCTTCAAAGGACTCGATTTTTCCGGCGCGGCGGCGCAGAGCATCATTCTGATGCTGCTGATCATCGTGCTCACCGTCTTCCAGTTCCGCTTCATCGAGAAGCGCGTGCATTACCGTTGAGGCTGACATGGTCGAGCGCACACCCATTCTCAATTTCTTCACTCATCTAATCCTGTTTATCGGCTTCTTGGTGGCAGTGGGTCCGATAGCCATCGTTGCCATCGCGGCATCCCACAACATCGCCGACGTCAACAAAGTGCCGATGTCGCTGATCCCCGGCTCGGATTTCTGGGCCAATATGCAGACGGCCTGGACAACCGCCAATCTTGGCCCCAAGCTGCTGAACAGCCTGATCTTTGCCAGCGGCGTGGCGGCAGGAAAGGTGATCATTTCAGCGATCACCGCGTTTTCGCTGGTCTACTTCCGCTATCCCGGCCGTCACTTCATCTTCTGGCTGATTTTCATAACGCTGATGCTGCCGCTCGAAGTGCGTATCGTGCCGACCTATGCGGTCGCAGCAAACGTCTTGTCACCCTTCCAGGGGATTCTCGACATTACCGGTATCACCTGGCTTATCGGAAGGCTTACAGGCGTTGAGGTCGCGCTGAATTTCGGACTGCTCAACTCCTCGCTCGGCTTGATCCTGCCACTGATCGCGACAGCGACAGGCACCTTCCTCTATCGTCAGTTCTTCCTGACGATCCCGGACGAGTTAACCGAGGCCGCCCGCATGGACGGCGCCGGAGCACTGCGCTTCTTCATCGACATCCTGCTGCCGCTGTCGCGCACCAATATGGCGGCACTCGGCACCATCATGTTCCTCTGGGCCTGGAATCAGTATCTATGGCCGCTGCTCGTCACCACAGATCCCGCGCATGTGACGGCCGTACACGAACTCAAATCGCTCATCCCGAACGTCGGCGGCCTTCCGGAATGGCATATCGCCATGGCCGGCACGCTGATCGTCATGCTGCCGCCGCTACTGGTCGTCGTGTTGATGCAGCGCTGGTTCGTTCGCGGCCTGATCGCGACCGAGAAGTGATATGATCATCTGTCGCGCCCGCCTGCGGGCGCGACAGTTTCTGACAGGGGAGCCGCCGACGAGCCGTCTCGGCGCTGGGGTTATCGCCCTCACCCGATCCTCCAAGCAATGCCGCTGCTCCGAGCCGGCCGATTGCCACCTCGATTGCTCGCACCCGCGCGAACGCACCTGCCGCAAGCATTTACCGCGGCCGAACTTCCCCACCGAATGATCTGACCGCAACATCATAAAGGCTTCGGCATCCCGCTCCGGGGCAAAGCTTGGCCCACCTACAGATGTTCGATTAGTGCAATTTATTGCTTGAAAAATGCATTGTGACGCTCCGTCGTTCCCGGCATTTTTCACTGACGCAATCGGATGGAGAGGCCGATTGGAGGAGTCGTCAAGCTTCCGCTAGCCGCATCTTGTTCGTCGTGATCTCGTTCCGCATCGCTGAGGTGCGGCCGGTATCCGTGACGAAGCGATGTCGCACGCGCAGAATTTCCGGAGCGAACCGAAGAATTCTTCGGGGTGACAAGTCCAACCGCGTGAGCGTTTCGAAATTGCAAAGAGGAGGATGCAATGAGACTTTGGCAATTGATCACGGCGAATACGGTGCTTTTCTTGAGTGCTGGCATCAGTAACGCTCAAACCATGCCGACGCCGGAAGAGGCGCATTGCATGGCTCTGCGCGGGATGTTGATTTCACCCGAGAAGATCGGTGAGCCGGCTCGCCGTGCTGTTATCTATTCCGCCGATCTTGCCAAAGGCGAACAAGCCGCAGGTGGTGGTTTCTGCAAGGTGCTGGGCGGGATCGAGCCTATTGATCCCAAGGCACCGAACATCAACTTCCAAATCAACCTACCGCTCTCCTGGAACGACAAGATCATCCAATATGGCGGTGGCGGATATGACGGAATTCTGATCGAGGCGGTCAAGAACATCTCCTTTGGATCGGACGCCGTCAAGACGCCGCTGCAGCGCGGCTATGTCACCTTCGGCAGCGACAGTGGCCACCAGTCTCCTTCGGTGCTTGACGGCAAATTCCTTCTGAACGACGAGGCGCTGGCCAATTTCGGCGGTCTGCAGATCAAGAAGACCCATGACGTCACAATGGTCGTGGTCGGCAGCTATTACGGCCGGAAGCCACAGAAGAGCTATATTCAGGGCAATTCCCAAGGCGGGCATGAATCCCTGATCGCGATCCAGCGCTGGCCGGCCGACTATGACGGCGCCATCATCACCCACCCCGCCAATCCCTTCTCCGCCCTGCAGCT
Organism: Martinezella hainanensis; assembly: GCF_900094555.1. GTDB lineage: Bacteria > Pseudomonadota > Alphaproteobacteria > Rhizobiales > Rhizobiaceae > Rhizobium > Rhizobium hainanense. The sequence goes on along the minus strand of NZ_FMAC01000002.1, from coordinate 596,751 downwards.
TTCCGGCAATTATCTTGCAAAGGCTTTCTACAAGAACGGCGCCTATCTGAACCCGGCGAAAGTGGAGCTGCTCAACACCACCGTCACCAAGGCGTGCGACAAGCTCGACGGTATCGAAGACGGTCTCATTTCGAATACGGCAGCGTGCGATGCGACCTTCAAGGTCGAAGATCTTCGTTGCGCAAGCGGCAAGGATGAAGGCGATACCTGCCTTTCGGATCCACAGATCGCCGTACTGAAGACCATCAACACGCCTTACAAGTCTCCGGTCAGGCTGGAGGATGGTGTCGATGGCTTCCCGCGCTGGCCGATTTTTCAGGGCGGCGATCTCTACGGCCTTTGGAGTTTCGGCTCGTCGCCTGATCTGACGACACCACCGACACCCTTCGCCAATTTCGGACTGGCCGTCCTTGCCGATCCAATGATCCGTTATGCGGTCGTGCAGGATCCGAAATTCGCCTCGATAACGTTCGATCCGACGAAATATGCCAAGCGGATTGCACAGGTTTCCAAGCTGATCGATGCAAACAGCGCCGACCTCTCCGCCTTCGAGAAACGCGGCGGCAAGATGCTGCTGATGCACGGCACCATCGATTTCGCGATCTCGTCCTACAACACGGTGTCCTATTATGAGCGTCTCGTCAAAACGATGGGGGCAAACAACGTCCACAGCTTCATGCGCTTCTACCTCGTGCCCGGCTTCGGCCATGGCAGCGGCAAGTTCATCGCCGCCTGGGATCCGCTGACAGCGCTGGAGAACTGGGCCGAAAAAGGGAAAGCTCCGGAGAACCTGGTCGTCAGCGATGCCGGCAAGGATGGTAGCGGCCGTGCACGACCCATGTGCGAATATCCGTCCTATCCGAAGTACAAAACCGGCGCGATCGATCCCAACAAGGCTGAGAATTTCGAATGCTCGAAATGATCTGTGGGCGGATCTAAACCGGCTTGCCTGCATTCGTTGGATGGTGCGTACAAAAAAGCCCGGAAGTCGGGAAAACTTCCGGGCAACACCTACTGAAAAGTTATGTTTGAAATCAGCTTGCCAGCACCTTGAGAGGCGTGACGGAGGCGACGGCATCCAGCCGCAGCCCGGTATCCTGAGCGAAGAGATGCGTGTGCTGCTGCGGCAGTTCCAGCGCAACGGACTGGCCGGTCTGGCCTGTGGTATGATCGGCAACGGCAACGGCGAAGCTCGAACCATTGATATCGCAATGGATGACACGGCCGGCACCGAGTTCTTCGACGAAATCCACCGTTGCCGGGATGGCGCCGGGCGTACCGGCAGGAACGAGACGTGCGTGCTCAGGGCGGAGGCCGAGAGCGACCGGCTGGCCGGCGTGGCGCTTGCCGATATTGGCGTCGATGGCAATCGGAATGCCGTCGAAGATGAATTGCTCGCCGTTGGCCGCGAAGGTGCCTTCCAGGAAGTTCATGGCCGGCGAGCCGATGAAGGAGCCGACGAAGCGGGTGCGCGGCGTGTTGTAGACTTCGAGCGGCGTGCCGACCTGCTCGACATTGCCCTTGTACATGACGACGAGCTTGTCGGCGAGCGTCATGGCCTCGACCTGGTCGTGCGTCACGAAAACGGAAGTGGCCGACAGGCGCTTGTGCAGGCGGCGGATTTCCACGCGCATCTGCACGCGCAGCTTGGCATCGAGGTTGGAGAGCGGCTCGTCGAACAGGAAGACCTTCGGTTCGCGGATGATGGCGCGGCCCATGGCGACGCGCTGGCGCTGACCGCCGGAAAGTTCGGCCGGCTTGCGGGCGAGGAAATCTTCGAGGCCGACGATCTTGGCGGTTTCCTTGATACGGCGATCGCGCTCCTCGCGCGGCACGCCGGCGACCTTGAGCGCATAGCCCATGTTGGCGGCGACATCCATGTGCGGATAGAGCGCATAATTCTGGAAAACCATGGCGCAGCCACGCTCGCGCGGCTCGAGCTGGTTGACCACCTTGCCGTCGATGATGATCTCGCCTGAGGTGATGTCCTCAAGTCCTGCGATCATTCGCAGCAACGTGGACTTGCCACAGCCGGACGGGCCGAGGATGACGACAAATTCGCCCGATCGGAAATTCAGGTCGACGCCATGAACGACCGGATTGCGCCCATAGGCCTTGCGAACTTGTTCGATCCGGATTTCCGCCATTTTAATCTTCCCCGCCTGTCAATTCTGGGCCTGTCAATCGGGTGGACTGCTAGCGAATTTGCATTACAGAACAGTGACAAGCATCCCTTATATCACAAGTGGAATCAAGATTCGCCAATGGGAGTTGCGCGCAAGATTCGCTTATGAAACGCCTGGTAGTGGAACCACTTCGCCGGCCGCGTCATATGCTGGTTCCGGTGGCGACACGACATGCGCGAAACTGAAAGGTAGAGCAATCGGCGATGACCATGACGACATCGAAGAAGGGGCAGAACCCCGTCCTGCTGTGGTTTCGCAAGGACCTGCGCCTCGACGACAATCACGCCCTGCAAGCCGCCGCGACATCAGGTCGTCCGGTCGTTCCGATCTATATTCGCGAGCCGGAAGTGGATGGCAACGGCCCGCTGGGCGCCGCTCAGGAATGGTGGCTGCATCATTCGCTGGCTGCGCTGCAAAAGGCTCTCGGCACGCTCAACAGCGGACTAATCCTTCGACAAGGCGATCCGCTGGCCGTACTCGAAAAACTTATTGCAGAGACTGGCGCCGAGACAATCGTCTGGAACCGGCGTTACGATCCGGCCGGCATAGCAGTGGACACACAGGTCAAGAAGATACTGCGGGACAACGGCATCGAGGCCAACAGCTTTGCCGGCCAGCTGCTGCATGAACCGACGCGCCTGCGCACCGGCGCGGGTGGCCATTACAAGACCTACACGCCGTTCTGGCGCGCATTCGAACAATCCGGCGAGCCGCCATTTCCGATCGAGGCGCCCGAAAAGCTCCTCGCCCCCAACCATTGGCCGAAATCGGACACACTCGCCTCTTGGTCGCTGCTGCCCATCAGGCCGAACTGGGCGTCAGAATTCCCCGATACGTGGACGCCAGGCGAAGCCGCAGCCCTTGAGAAGCTGAAAGACTTCATCGACGGCGCGCTTGATGATTATGCAGTCGGCCGCGATTTCCCGGACACGCCGGCAACCTCCCTGCTCTCGCCGCATCTGGCGCTCGGAGAGATTTCACCTGCCCGCATCTGGCATGCGACGCGCGGATTGTCCGGCAAGATCCCGACGGACGATATCATTCGCTTTCGTAAGGAGCTTGTATGGCGGGAGTTCTGCTACCATCAGCTTTTCCATTTTCCGAAGCTCAGGACGGCCAATTGGAACGACCGTTACGACGATTTTCCCTGGCTTTCCGATGCCAGGCGGCTGAAGAGCTGGCAGCGCGGACAAACGGGCTATCCGATCGTCGATGCCGGCATGCGGCAGCTTTGGCGCCACGGCTGGATGCACAATCGCGTCCGTATGATCGCGGCCTCCTTCCTGATCAAGGATCTGCTGATCGATTGGCGCGAAGGCGAAGCCTGGTTTCGGGATACCCTCGTCGATGCCGATCCGGCGGCCAATACGGCAAACTGGCAATGGGTAGCGGGCTCCGGCGCCGACGCTTCACCCTTCTTCCGCATCTTCAATCCGGTGCTGCAAGGCGAGAAATTCGATCCGGATGGCGGTTACGTCCGAACCTTCGTGCCAGAGCTCTCCAAGCTCGACAGCAAATATATCCATCGACCGTTCGAGGCGCCCGATGATGTGCTTAGGCGCGCGGGCATAGAGCTTGGCAAGCATTATCCCCGGCCGATCGTCGATCATGCCGTGGCGCGTCAGCGTGCGCTCGCTGCGCACGCGTCGCTCAAAAACGATGGATAGGCGCTATTCGGCCGGATGCGCGGTCACGCGAGGGCCGACCGACTGACGTTTCCGGCCACTTCCGAGAAAATATCTCAGCACACGGAAATAGAGGCTGTAAGGCAGGAGCTTCAAGAGCTTTGCACGCAAGACCATGCTCTTCGGGAAGCTGATGTCGAAGACTGGTGATTTCAGCCCGGCGGCGATTGCGTCGGCCGCCTGTTGTGCCGAGACGATGTCAGGCATCTCGAACTTGTTCTGCGCCGTCAGCGGTGTTTCGACGTATCCGGGCGTGACGAGCTGGATATGGATACCCATGCGGTCGAGCTCGAAGTTCAGGCTTTCGGCCATGTTGATGAGCGCGGCCTTACTGGCTCCGTAAGCCGCGCCGCCGGGCAGACCGCCATAACCGGCTACAGAGGATACGAGGGCAACCTGACCATATCCCCTCGCCCGCATATGCCGCACCGCTGGAACAAGACAATTGACGACTCCATGAAGATTGACGGCAAAACTGCGCTCGAACACCTCGTGATTAAGGTCTTCGCCGCGCGCCGGCAGATAAATGCCTGCGTTCAGAACCACCAACGCGACCGGACCGTGCTGATATTCGATTGCGGCGACCGTGTGCTCCATATCCTCGGCATCGGTCACGTCGCCATCGAGCACGACGATGCTGCCGGCAAGCGTGCTTGCTTCGGCCTGCAGAGCCAGAAGCTTGTCGTGGCTGCGGGCCGTCACAGCCACCTTATAGCCCTCTTCCGCCAGCTTCAGCGCGAGCGCGCGGCCGATACCGGAACTGGCACCGGTGATCCAAACCACTCCATGTTCAGGACGTGCGATGAACGGGCTCATGGCTCTTCTCCTTGGCTGATGGCCGCCTACATCAAACGCTCAAACCGCGGCCATCCGTAGCATTTTAGAGATAGCGCATCATTGTGGCCGCTTTCGGCCTGTTTGGCGGCTGGATACGGAAAACAATGTCACCAAACGGAGACAGTCGCCTCACTGGAAAAGACTTCCGCAAATAAACACAGGCAAGTGGAATTTTGCGGCGCGAACAAAGAGCAAGGAACAGAATTTCTTGCCTATGCAGCCTTGTGAAGGGAAAAGACCGTTCTTACAGTAGTTGCGAACAGAAGGCAGATTCCAATGACCGTCCATCCGTCCGTCCTCGAAGCAATTGGCAATACGCCGTTGATCAAGCTCAAGGGCGCCTCCGAGGCGACGGGCTCGACCATTCTCGGCAAGGCTGAGTTTTTGAATCCGGGCCAATCGGTCAAGGACCGCGCAGCGCTCTACATCATCCGCGACGCCGAGAAGAAAGGTCTGCTGAGGCCCGGCGGCGTCATCGTCGAAGGTACGGCCGGCAATACGGGCATTGGCCTGACGCTGGTTGCCAAGGCGCTCGGCTACCGCACGGTCATCGTCATTCCTGAGACACAGAGCCAGGAAAAGAAGGACGCGCTGAAGCTGCTCGGCGCCGAACTGGTCGAGGTTCCGGCCGTTCCCTACAAGAACCCGAACAACTACGTGAAGGTTTCCGGCCGTCTTGCCGAACAGCTGGCAAAGACCGAGCCGAACGGCGCGATCTGGGCGAACCAGTTCGACAATGTCGCCAACCGCCAGGCGCATATCGAGACGACGGCCAAGGAGATCTGGGCCGACACCAATGGCAAGGTCGACGGTTTCATCTGCTCGGTTGGTTCCGGCGGTACGCTCGCGGGTGTGGCCATGGGCCTGCATGCCTTCAACAAGGACATCAAGATCGGCATTGCCGATCCGGAAGGCGCCGCCCTATACGAGTTCTATAAGAACGGCGAGCTGAAATCCTCCGGCTCATCCATCACCGAGGGCATCGGCCAGGGCCGCATCACGGCGAACCTGGAGGGCTTCACGCCCGATTTCGCCTATCAGATCACCGATGCGGAAGCGCTTCCCTATGTCTTCGACCTCGTCGAATATGAAGGCCTGTGCCTCGGCGGCTCGACAGCCATCAACATTGCCGGCGCGGTTCGCCTCGCGAGGGATCTCGGCCCCGGACATACGATCGTGACCATCCTGTGCGATTACGGCAATCGCTATCAGTCCAAGCTCTTCAATCCGGACTTTCTGAAGTCGAAGGGACTGCCGCTGCCGGCCTATCTAGAAAAGCGGGCGGATATCGCCGTCCCATACGAAACAACAGCGTGATCATATGACCGTCAATGCCCTCTATCGTGACGATTTCTATCTCTCGACGGCCGAAGCGGTCGTCACCGCAATTCACGAAGACGGGGGCATAGAGCTCGATCAGACCTGTTTTTACGCCACATCGGGCGGCCAGCCGGGCGACACGGGTTTCCTGGAGCGCGGTGACGGCTCCAGGATCATGCTCGGCCAGACGAAGCATGGTCCGATCAAGGACATCATCATCCATGTGCCGATTGAGGGTGAACCTCTGCCGATCGTTGGCGAGAAACTGGTGCTGCATATCGACTGGGCGCGGCGTTACAAGCTGATGCGCATGCACACGGCCTGCCATCTCCTCTCGGTGGTTTGCCCATATCCGATCACGGGTGCGGCAGTCGGCGAGGAAGAAAGCCGCGTCGATTTCGACATGAGCGAAACGATCGACAAGGACGAAGTGACGGCAAGGATGATGGCGCTCGTCAGCGAGAATCATCCCGTTTTCCTCCGCTGGATCACCGATGAGGAGCTGATCGCCAATCCCGGCATCGTCAAATCCAAGAATGTGCGCCCGCCGATGGGGCTCGGCCGCGTCAGCCTTGTCTGCATCGGCGAGGAATCGTCCGTCGACAGCCAGCCTTGCGGCGGCACGCATGTCTCGGAGACGCAGGAAGTCGGCGCGATCCATATCGCCAAGATCGAGAAGAAGGGCAAGGAAAACCGCCGCTTCCGCATTCGTTTCGGCGCACCGACCGACGAGAATTGACTGGGCAAGCGCCTATATCTCGATATCAAGATCAATAAACCATAGCAGGGAGTGATCATCATGACAGCGGACAAGAGCCGTTTCGTCGTATCCGCCGACTGGCTGCAAGGCGAGCTGGGCGCCAAGGACCTGCGCATTCTCGACGCATCCTTCTATCTGCCGGCGCAGAAGCGTGATGCCGATGCGGAATATGCCAGCGGCCATATTCCGGGTGCGATCCGCTTCGATCAGGACAAGATATCGGATCACTCCACCGGCCTGCCGCATATGGTCCCCTCGCCCGAATTCTTCGCGGCCGAGGTCGGCAAACTCGGCATCGGCGAGACCGATCGCATCGTCATCTACGACGGCCCCGGCCTGTTCGCCTCCCCACGCGTCTGGTGGCTGTTCCATATCGTCATGGGCGCGCCGAACGTCTTCGTGCTCGACGGTGGTCTGGATGGCTGGAAGGCCGAAGGGCGGCCGCTGGAGCAGGCACTGCCTGCCTTTGCGCCCGCGACGTTCAGGCCGAATTTCAACGGCAGCCGCGTGGTTTCGCTCGATGCGATGCGTGACATCGTCGACAGCCATTCCCTGCAGATCGCCGATGCCCGCAGTGGCGGCCGTTTTGCAGCAACGGAGCCGGAACCACGCGAAGGCATGCGCTCCGGGCATATGCCGGGCGCAAAAAGCCTGCCATCGGGCGTCTTCGCCACGAACGGCAAGTTCAAGTCGCTGCCGGAATTGCGCGAGACGATCGAGAAGGCCGGCATCGATCTCGACAAGCCCGTGGTGACGACCTGCGGGTCCGGCATTACCGCAGCCATCATCACGCTGGCGCTCGAATCCCTCGGCCATGGCAACAACAAGCTCTACGACGGCTCCTGGTCGGAATGGGGCAGCCGGGCGGATACGCCCATCGTTACCGGTCAAGATTGAGCATCGCCGCCGTGAAGACGCCCTCGTCGATCAAAGTCCACATCACTCGCCTGGAAATGACCGCGCCGCCCAAGGCAAGCCTGCCTGTGCCGGTCAATATCCAGACCGCGATCATGCGTGCACCCGGTATTCCGCTGCCCTTCTATCGCTACCTCTATCGTCAGGTCGGTGCCCGCTGGCATTGGGTGGAGCGCCTGCGTCTCTCCGACGAGCAATTGACCGCAGTCCTTCACGACCAGCGCAACGATATCAGCGTGCTTTACGTCAATGGCGCGCCGGGCGGATTCTTCGAATATTTCCGCCAGGACGAGGAGACGATCGAGCTCAGCCATTTCGGCCTCATCGAAAACGCGCTCGGCCTCGGCATCGGCAAATGGTTCCTGCTGCAATCGCTCTACGCCATATGGACGTTGAACCCACAACGGATCATCACGACGACGAACAATCTCGATCATCCGCGGGCGTTGCAGCTCTACCAGATGTTCGGCTTTTCGCCGATCTCGACTGGAGAAGGCATCGTCCGGCCGCTGAGCGACAAGGAATTGCTCGAGCTCGCCAAGAAGGGCTAGCATTTTCACAGCGACAGGAATCGGGTGGCTTCGCGCCTTGATCCGGCGCATCACATGGCAAATCTCGAAAGGAGCTTTGCCATGCCTTCCATCGCCTTCGCAGCCATGCCCACCTCCGACGCCGAAGCTTTGTGGAACGGCGGTGCGGATGCCTACGGTCACCAGCCGGAGACCATGATTTCTGATGGTCCGGGCAATCCCTGCCGCCATTGCCTGCGCAATATCGATGCCGGCCAGGAGCTATTCGTCTTTGCCTACCGCCCCTTCCCGGAATTGCAGCCCTATGCGGAGACGGGACCGATCTTCCTGCACAAGACACCGTGCCAACGCTACGAGGCGGAAGAAATCCTGCCGCCTGTGCTGGCGAGCAGCCGGGATTTCATCGTGCGTGGCTATGGCAGGAACGACCGCATCGTCTACGGAACCGGCGCCGTGACGCCGACGGGCGACATCGCGGTTTATGCGGCCTCGCTGCTTGAGCGTCCCGACATTGCCTATGTCCACGTCCGGTCAGCGCGTAACAATTGCTATCAATGCCGGATCGATAAAACAGGAGCGCCAGCATACGCGGATGCCGGCGCCTCCATCTGACGTGCGCGCGATGGGCTTTACGCGACGTTCAGAATGCTTTCGGGTGCAACGGCCTCATAGCCGAGCGCTTCGGCCACCGGCCGGTTTGTGATGCGGCCCTTATGGACATTGAGGCCATTGCGGAGGTGCTTGTCTTCCGCGATGGCGCGCAGGCCGCGATCGGCGAGCGCGAGGCCGTGATAGATCGTGGCGTTGTTCAAGGCATGGGCCGAGGTGACGGGAACCGCGCCCGGCATGTTGGCGACGCAATAATGCACGACGCCTTCGACCACATAGGTCGGATCGGAATGGGTTGTCGCGTGCGAGGTCTCGAAGCAGCCGCCCTGGTCGATGGCGACATCGACGATGACGGAGCCCTGCTTCATGCCCGACAGCATTTCGCGGGTCACCAGCTTCGGCGCGGCAGCACCGGGGATCAGGACGGCACCGATGACGAGATCGGCGGAGAAGACTTCCTCTTCGAGCGCCTGGATGCTGGAATAGCGGGTATGGACGCGACCGTTGAAGATGTCGTCGAGCTGGCGCAGGCGCGGCAGCGAGCGGTCGAGGATGCTGACATCGGCACCGAGGCCTGCCGCCATCTTCGCCGCATGCAGGCCGACGACGCCACCGCCGATGATCGTCACCTTGGCCGGCAGTACACCCGGTACGCCGCCGAGCAGGATGCCGAGGCCGCCATTGGCCTTCTGCAGGGCCGTTGCACCAGCCTGGATCGACAAGCGGCCGGCAACTTCGGACATCGGCGCCAGCAGCGGCAGGCCGCCGCGCTCGTCAGTGACAGTCTCGTAGGCAACGGCCGTTACGCCTGATGCAAGCAGGCCCTTGGTCTGTTCCGGATCGGGCGCGAGATGCAGATAGGTGTAGAGAAGCTGGCCTTCGCGAAGCTGCGCCCACTCGGAGGGCTGCGGCTCCTTGACCTTCACGATCATGTCGCACTTCTCGAAAATATCCTTGGCGCTTGCGGCGATCTTGGCGCCGGCGGCAATGTAGGCGTGATCGTCGGCTCCGATGCCGGCACCGGCTTTCGTTTCGACCCATACCTCATGGCCATGGGCAACATATTCACGAACGGATGCCGGCGTCAGACCGACGCGATATTCGTGGTTCTTGATTTCCTTGGGACAACCAACGCGCATTTCACTCCTCCTCGAATGCTTGCTCGTCTGCATTTTTCTCCTGCGAAGATCAGACCACCTCCGCCCCGCAATGTCCTTGCAAAGACGATTTGCGCCGCGGTCATTTTTCGTGATTTATTGCGTAGACAGTAGTTTTTTCGAAAGTTCTTCGAATGTCTGACCTCGACGCCATAGATCATTCGATTCTGCGGATGCTGCAGCAGAATGCGCGGATCACAAACGCGGAACTGGCCGAAAAGGTCGGCCTGTCGCCCTCGGCGTGTTCGCGCCGGCTCGACATCCTCGAAAAGAGCGGCGTCATCGACGGCTATCACGCTCATCTCTCGCACAAGGCGCTGGACTACAAGATGATTGCCTTCGTGCACATCTCCCTGTCGGGACAATTCGCCAAGACGCTGTCGGAATTCGAGACTGCGGTGAAACGTTGCCCCAACGTGCTCTCCTGCTACCTCATGTCCGGGGAATATGATTACATCTTACGGGTCGCGGCACGGGACCTCGAGGACTACGAACGCATCCACCGCGACTGGCTCTCGGCCCTGCCGCATGTCGTGAAGATCAATTCCAGCTTCGCGCTGCGCGAAATCATCGACCGGCCGAATGTCGGCCTCTGAGCGTCAGCGCAGGTCGAGCAGCAAGGCGCGATGGTCCGAAACCTCGGGTTCGGCGACCGGATCGAAGCTGATAACCTCGATGTCCTGCGTCACCAGCATGTAGTCGGCAAAGCGGGGCTGCTTCTTGTAATGAGAGGTGCGTGTGTCGTCGTGTCCGCGCGAGATGACGAGATCGACAAGCCCCAGACCGCCAAGGATCTCGAAGGTCTCGCTATCCGGCAGCACGTTGAAATCGCCGCAGACGACCAGCCGGTCGCCGTCATGTTTCACCTGCCGGATCAGTTCGACAAACGCAGCCGCCTGATGGCGGCGCGCTGACGTGTCGCCCTTGCCTTCCAAATCCCGCAGACCGTGCATATGGGCAATGGTGATAGGATAACCGCGCTCATAATCAAAAAGGCGGATGCAATGAGCATTGCGCGAACGCGGATGCGGCCCATAGCCGTCGGCCGAGAATTCACCATGAACGAAGCCGGCTGCCTGGCCGATGATCGGATGGCTCCTGCGCACGAAAGTTGCCAGCCCGAATTCTGAATCGAACCGCTTGTCCCCATCGAAAAGGTCGCCTCGTGCCACGGGGAGGAAGAAGGCATCGTGAGCCGGCAAAGCAGCCTTCAACTCCTCGAAGAGATTGGCGCGCTGCGGAAGCTCGACGCCATGGTCGCGATAGACCAACCATCCTGGTTCTGCATCCTTCGTGCGAACCACTTCCTGTAGGCACAGGAGATCCGCATCGACATCGACGAGATAAGGCATCAGCGGCTCATGCAGCCGACCGCCCCATGCATTCAAAGAAACAATGCGCAACGTTTCCCCCTTCTCCGCCCCACAGGGAATCTGCCAGCTGCTTCTCGTACCGATTCGGAACGGGCGACTGCAATTTTAACGGTTATGCTAAGCATCCTTCAATGCAGGCCTGCTATCCAGAAGCCGAAAAGTCGCACGAGCCGGGATAACATCATGCAGTTCTCTTCGAAATCTCTCGTCCAAGACAATCTGAAAATCAAGACGCGAGGTTCGCCCCGCCATTACGCGCGACTGACGGGTCAGGTACGATACTTCACCAAGCTGGTCGCCGGTCGTGTCGTCAATATTTCCACCAGCGGTATCGCTCTCGACCTGCAAGCACCTCTTTATGCGGCCGCCGGCAGCAAGGTTCGCGTCGAATGCGACGATATCGGCCTTTTGGATGGTTTCGTGCGCTGGGCTCACAACGGTCGCATCGGCATCGAGTTCGATCGCTCGTCCAATGCGTCGGCGAAAGTCGCTTCCTATTTCCGCTTTTTCCACAAGGACATAAAGCCGGTTCTCAAACGTTGATCGAATGCAGGCACAAGCCGGCTACGATCCACAATAAGCCTGTCACATTACTGGTGCACACCTTCGAAAATCGTCCTAATCTCCCTCGCCCGAGAGATGATCGACGGACTTATAGCCCCATCGTTGAAGGAGTGTCTTATGTCTTCCATTCTGGATTTGCCCAGCATGTCGCGCCGTTCCCTGCTGCAAGGCCTGAGCGCCACGGCAGCGCTGATCGTGCTGCATCCTTTCGCCGCCCGTGCCGCCGGCAACCAGGCGCATCTGCGCCTCATGGAAACGACTGACATCCACGTCAACGTGTTCCCCTATGACTACTATGCCGACAAGCCGAACGACACGATGGGCCTGACGCGCACCGCAACGATCATCGACAATATCCGCGCCGAAGCCACCAACTCGCTCCTCATTGACAATGGCGACGTGCTGCAGGGCAATCCGATGGGCGATTACATGGCCTATCAGCACGGCATGAAGGACGGCGACGTCCATCCCGTCATCAAGGCGATGAACACGCTCGGCTATTCCGTCGGCACGCTCGGCAACCACGAATTCAACTATGGCCTCGACTTCATGTTCAAGGTGCTCGGTGGCGCGAACTTCCCGTTCGTCTGCGCCAACCTGACCAAAGGCCAGCTTGCCTCCGATCCGACGAAGGACGACCTGTTCTTCAAGCCCTATCTGATCCTTGAAAAGAAGATCAAGGATGGTGCCGGCAATGAAAGCCCGATCAAGATCGGCTTCATCGGTTTCGTGCCGCCCCAGATCATGCTCTGGGACATCAAGAACCTCGAAGGCAAGGCGCAGACGCGCGATATCGTCCAGGCTGCCAAGGCCTGGGTGCCGGTCATGAAGGCCGAAGGCGCCGACATCATCATCGCCCTCTCGCATTCCGGCATCGACGGCAGCGGCCCGGGCGAGAAGATGGAAAACGCCTCGCTCTATGTCGCGGCGGTCGATGGTATCGACGCCGTGTTCACCGGCCACCAGCATCTCGTCTTCCCCGGCCCGAAGACCTGGGACGGCATCAAGGATGCCGATCCGGTCAAGGGCACGTTGCATGGCAAGCCCGCCGTCATGGCCGGCTTCTGGGGCTCGCATCTCGGCCTCATCGACCTCTTGCTCGAAAAAGACGGCAAGAGCTGGAAGATCGTCGACTTCACCTCCGAAGCGCGCCCGATCTACCACCGCGACGACAAGAAGAAGGTCATCGCGGATGTCGCCGACAAGAAGGAAGTCGTCGAAGCCGCAAAGGCCGAACACGAGGCGACGCTGACCTATGTGCGCACGCCCGTCGGCAAGACGTCTGCGCCGCTTTACTCCTACTTCGCGCTGGTCGCCGATGATCCGTCGGTTCAGATCGTCAGCCAGGCTCAGGTCTGGTACATCAAGGACATGCTGAAGGAAACGCAGTACAAGGACCTGCCGGTTCTTTCGGCAGCGGCTCCCTTCAAATGCGGCGGACGCAACGGCGCCGACTACTACACGGACGTTCCGGCCGGCAATATCGCCATCAAGAACGTCGCCGACCTCTACCTCTATCCGAATACGGTTCAGGCCGTCGTCATCAACGGCGCACAGGTCAAGAACTGGCTGGAAATGTCGGCTGCCATGTTCAATCAGGTCAAGCCCGGTGCCAAGGATGCGGATCTGATCAACAACAGCTTCCCATCCTACAATTTCGACGTCATCGACGGCGTCACCTACCAGATCGACGTCTCGCAGCCGCGCCGCTTCGGCGATGACGGCAAGGTTCTGAATGCCGATTCGAACCGCATCCAGAACCTGCAATTCAACGGCAAGCCGATCGACCCCACACAGAAGTTCCTGGTCGTCACCAATAACTATCGCGCCGGCGGCGGCGGCAACTTCCCGGAAATCGCGGCGGACAAGGTCGTCTACCAGGCGCCCGACACCAACCGCGACGTCATCGTGCGCTATGTCCATGATCAGGGCACGATCAATCCGACCGCCGACGGCAACTGGACCTTCAAGCCACTGCCGGGTACCACCGTGCAGTTCCAGAGCTCGCCGAAGGCCAAGGATTTCCTCGATCAGGTCAAGAGCGTGAAGATCGAAGACGCCGGCGAAGGCGCGGACGGCTTCCGCAACTACCGACTGGTGCTCTGACCGTCAACAAGTTGGTCCTCTCCTCCTTGCGGGGAGAGGGCCTTCATTCAGCGGCCAGCCGCTTTTCATCCGGATGGAACATCTCGACGGCCGCCTTGAAGTCCGCCTGATTCGGGCAGCGTGAAAGGCGCGAGCTGAAGGCTTCGATCATCCAGGCCGCAGCCGGACCTGGGGGATTGTCGACCTTGCGGACGGCGTAGATCGGGTATTCACTCTGATCGTAGGCATCAAGAGCCAGAGGTACCAGTCGGCCCTTCTGCAGATCCTCCATGATGAACGATGCCGGCAGCCCACCCCAACCGAGCCCGCCGCGGATCAGCTGGTGCTTGGTGGCGATATCGCTGACATGCCAGATCTTGTAGGACAGGACGTTGAAATCCTTGCCGTTCGTGAGGCTGGAGGCATCGGTGACAACCAGCTGCACTTCCTCGCGCACGTCTGTGAGCGTCAGCGGTCGTCCCAATTGAGCAAGCGGATGCGTGGGCGCTGCAACCGGCAGCATGAAGGAATGGCCGATACGCTCGATGACCAGGGAATCATCCTGCTTCAGCACCGAGCCGCCGATACCGATCGTCGACTTGCCACTGGCAACCAGCTCCAGCATCGAGCCGAGTTCGCCGGTGTCGAGACGCAAGGCAACGTAAGGGAAGCGGTCGCGGAATTCGCGCAGCACATCGACGGTCGCGTGTACCGGCACCATGACGCTAATGGCAACAGCCACTTCCGCTTCAAGCCCGCTCTTCAAGCCCTTAACTCGCGCGCGCATCACCTGCAGATCGGAAAGAATGCGGCGGGCATCCTCGAGCATCACCCTGCCCGCATCCGTCAGTTTCGGCTGGCGCGAGCCGGAGCGCTCGAACAGCGGCATTTCAAGCTGCGCCTCCAGATTGGCGATCGTATAGCTGATGACCGACTGCGCGCGGTTGAGCATACGCGAAGCGGCAGAAAAACTGCCTGACTCGGCGACGGTCAGAAAGACCTGCAATTGGTCGAGGGTGGGATTGGGGAGCATCTGCCATCCATTCTATCGATAATTCCGATCCATATTATCACAGTTTTTCTCGATAGCACTGACGACTTATTTATTGAAGCGAACGTGATCGGACTCTCCCAGCCGATTTTCGCAACCCATTGAAAAGGAAAACGGATATGTCCTCCATTCTGCTTTTGACTTCCAGCCCGCGCCCGGACTCGCTCTCCACCAAGATCGCAACCGAGCTTGCCGAGAAGATCAAGACCAACAATCCGGGCAAGACGCTCGTTCATCGCGACCTCGCTGCCGACAACCTTCCGCATATCGATGGCCCGTTCACGGCTGCCATCCGCACGCCGGCCGACGCCCGTACGCCCGAGCAGCAGGAACTGGTCAAGGTTTCCGACGCACTCGTCGACGAGCTGCTCGCAGCCGACACCGTGGTCATCGGCACCGGCCTCATCAATTTCAACATCTATTCGTCGCTGAAGACCTGGATTGACAACATCGCTCGCGCCGGCCGCACCTTCACCTACACGGAAACCGGCCCGAAGGGCTTGGTCACCGGCAAGAAGGCCTACATCGTGCTCGCCTCCGGTGGCGTCTACTCCGAAGGCCCGGCTGCCCCGCTGAACCATGCCGTTCCCTACCTGAAGTCGGTTCTCGCCTTCATCGGCATCACCGATGTCGAGACCGTTTATATCGAAGGCGTCGCATTCGGTCCGGAAGCTGCCGAGAAGGCTATCGGTGCCGCTCAGGCCCGCGCCTCCGAACTGGCGCTTGCCGCTTAATCGGCTGCCGTATTCGGATACTGACAGGCGGCCGGTTTCAACCGGCCGCTTTGCTATTCTGCCTGCGGCAATTCTTTCACGAACTGCTTGACGGTTTCCAGAATTTCATCGGAAAGCGCCTCGTCGTTTGCCACGCGTGCAAGGCCGAGTGCTCCCGTCATAAGGCAGGAGGCAATAATCGCCTTCCGTCTGGCTTCGGCTGTCTCCGGCTTTGGCATACGCGCCGTCATGGCCTCGAAATTCCTCTGCAAGCCCTCCGTCGCGACGGAACGGACCATATCGCTGCTGCGCGCCATATCTGCCGTCAGCGCCGCATAGGCGCAGCCTTCGCCGCAATGATCTCGGTGACGTTCGCTGAGATAAGTATCGACATACTCGTCGAGCGAGATGCTAGTCGGATCGATCCCCTTTTCCTCCTGCTGTCGTCGCCATGATCCAATCGCCGATTCCACGGCTTCCGCCACGAGCTCGTCGCGGGAGGCAAAATGCTTGTAGAAGCCTCCGACCGTGAGCCCCGCCTCCTTCATCAGATCGGCGACGCCGATCCCTTGCAATCCTTCTTCGCGCAGACGCCTGGCTGCGAGCGTCACGATGCGCTCGTGCGTCTTCTGCTTTTCCAGTTGTGAGCGGCCCATCGAAAATCCTTTCATGCCCGGCTTGACAAAACGGATTACGACCATAATCCTTATAGATAGCGATCATAATCCAGATCGTGACAAAAGCCAACAGGAGCTACGAACATGCGTCTCAAGAATAAGGTCGCCGTCATCACCGGCGGAAACAGCGGCATTGGCCTTGCCACAGCCCGCCTCTTCCTCGCCGAAGGTGCCAAGGTCGCCATTACCGGCCGCAACGCGAAGACATTGGCCGCGGCAGCGGAACAACTCGGCGGCGACGTGCTGGCATTGCAGGCTGACACCACCGACATCCCAGCCATGGAAAGGGCGTTTGCCGAGGCTGCGGAGAAGCTTGGAAAATTCGATGTGGTCTTTGCCAATGCCGGCATTGCCGGCGACACCCCGCTCGGCAAGACCACGCTTGAGCAGTTCGAAACCATCGTCCGCATTAATTTCACCGGCGTATTCTTCACCGTGCAGGCCGCCCTGCCATATCTGAATGATGGCGGCTCCGTCATCCTGAACGGCTCCGTACATGCCGTTCTCGGCATTCCCGGCGCTTCGGCCTATGCCGGCACGAAGGGCGCCGTCCGCGCCATGACGCGCAATCTCGCTTCAGAGCTTGCGCCCCGCGGCATCCGCGTCAATCAGGTCACGCCGGGCGCCACCAAGACGCCGATCTGGGAACCGCGCGCCACAACGCCGGAGGCCCTGGATGCGCTACAGGCCCGTTTCGGCAGCCTGAGCCCGCTCGGCCGCATGAGCGAAGCCGATGAAATCGCCAAGGCCGCGCTCTATTTCGCCTCAGACGATTCCGCCAATGTCACGGCGATCGAAATCACAGTCGACGGCGGCGCCATCAACGCTCCGTCCGGCGCGAAGATGTTCCGCACGGCTTGAGGCCCCGCCAATAATTATCCAGCGATTTCAATAGACTTTACGGGCCGCCGGAAGCGAGTTAAAGGCGGCCCAGCGTTCAGACGCGTATGAGAGAACGCTCGCCTGAAAGATCAGACCTGACGGACCTTTTCGCCATCACCGAAGAGGCCTGGGCCGTTCTGGTCGATGATCTGCTGGCCCTTGCGGAAGGTCGACTCGACGGCGTCGTCCGACGAAGTGAAGACGTCGGCGCGGATGAAATTGCGCACGAGGATCTCGCCGTTCACATCCTTCTCGATCCGGCCCATGAGGCGGAACTGATTGCCCTCGCGCTGCGGCGTCGCGTGGATCGTGCAGCCGGCATGGACCTGGGGTTCGACGCTGACCGTCGAACCGCCGGACTTTTCAGTGCCCGCCTGCGACGCGCCACCGGTGAAGATCGAGATGATATTTGAAAAAAACGAAGCCATGGATCGCCTTTAGCATGAAGGTTGCAAGGTCGCAAAGTCAAATGATCAGGTTTGCCAGGATCTCGTTTTCGGTGATGTCCTCGTAGCCCATGCCGGAACTTTCGAAATTGGCGATAAGCTGCTTGAAATTATCGGGATTCTTCGTCTCGATGCCGATCAGGATGGAGCCGAAATTGCGGGCGCTCTTCTTCAGATATTCGAAGCGGGCGATATCGTCCTCCGGCCCGAGCATGTTGAGGAAATCCCGAAGCGCGCCGGGGCGCTGCGCAAGGCGCAGGATGAAGTATTTCTTCAGCCCGGCGTAGCGCATGGCGCGCTCCTTGACATCGGGCAGGCGCTCGAAGTCGAAGTTGCCGCCGGAGACGACGGCAACGATGGTCTTGCCGCGGATGCTGTCGCGATCGAGCTTTTCCAGAGCGGTGATCGCCAAAGCCCCCGCGGGTTCCAGCACGACGCCTTCGACATTCAGCATATCGGTGATGGTGACGCAGATGGCGTTTTCCTCGATAAGCTTGACCTGTTCGGCAGCAAAGCCCTTGAGCGCGGAAAAGTTCAGCTCGCCGATGCGCCCGACGGCGGCGCCATCGACGAAATTGTCGACCTTGGCAAGCGTCACCACCTGCCCCGCCTCGATGCTGCGGCGCAAGCTCGGCGCTCCCGCCGGCTCGGCAAAGGTAAAAGCTTCGCGAGGGAGCGTATCGGCGAAATAGCCGGTGATCCCCGCGGCAAGACCGCCGCCGCCGACGGGAAGAAGGATGTGATCGGGAATGACGCCCTCAGGCAGTTGCTCGGCGATCTCGGCCGCAACCGTCGCCTGCCCTTCGATGATATCGGCATGATCGAAAGGCGGCACCATGACGCCATCGATCTTTTCGACATGCTCGCGCGCGGCCTGATAGCACTGATCAAAGAAATCGCCGAAAAGCTTGATGGTGATGAACTCACCACCGAAGATGCGGGTCTTGTCGATTTTCTGCTGCGGCGTCGTCACGGGCATGTAGACCACACCCGGCACACCGAAATGCCGGCAGTCGAAGGCAAAGCCCTGGGCATGATTGCCGGCGGATGCGCAGACGAAGGTCTTTCCCGTACCACCCTCGGCAATCACCTTGCGGAAGAAATTGAAGGCGCCACGGATCTTATAGGAACGGACCGGTGTCAAATCCTCGCGCTTCAGCCAGATATCGGCACCATAGCGGGCAGAAAGATGCTCGTTCAGCTGCAGCGGCGTTGCGGGAAAAAGGCCACGCATGGCCTCTGTGGCTTCGAGAACAGTCTGTTTGTCCACGGTCTATCCGTCCTTCTTCAATCCACCCCCGCTATGACACAGGAAACATGAGCAAAGAAAGCCTCTTTATCGCGCTTTCGGTCCTGCAATAGCGAGACTGGCCACACCGAACGGGTCATTAACCATTTATGCCCCTGACCGCCGAAACCCCTAAATCTGTGAATTGACAGCCAAGCTCCCTCTGCGTCCAATATGACACAGCCATCATGATGATGGTTAGAGGCCCGCCCTAAATCCGATCCGTCGGCTCCGGCGGGCTTCGCCTATTTCTGAGCGCAAACTTATACTTGTGCCCGGGATTGAGAATCGCGTGAAGGATGCTTATCCCAGTTTTATTCGAGGGGAGAACATCATCATGCGCCTTATACGCCCAGCTATCATTGCGTTCAGTCTCACTGTGCTCGCTTCCTGCACTTCGCAGGAAAAGGGCTTCGAAAAGATCATCCCCATCTTGAAGGAAAGCCCGACAGCGCGAGTACAGGTCATCGACAAGTGCATGTCACAGCACCTGCCCCCCGAAACGCTGGATGAAATCGCTTTCTACGTCAAATCTCAGAGGAGCGAAGCAAAGCGGCTCTTTTGTCAGCGGCTGACGAACGGCTTGGCATCTGGAAAGATCAGCTATGCGGATTTCAAGGCCATGTTCCGGCAGAAGAAAGTGACGCCCGCGCTTGTCAGCGTTCTCAAGGGTCACTGAGCCACGCGCAGCGCTGGCACCTGTCGACCCCTTTCCCGCAAAACATTTCCTTGACTGAATCGCTCAAGTGCTTGATGGGGAAAGGCACGCGGACGTGGCGAAACTGGTAGACGCAAGGGACTTAAAATCCCTCGACCTTTGGTTGTACGGGTTCGACCCCCGTCGTCCGCACCAAAAATCAAACTTCATCAAAGTCCAAACGAAAAAGGCGCAACTTTCGCCGCGCCTCTCTTAATTCACATGCAAAAATCGAATTAGGCCGTGATCTTGGCAGCGATCTTGGCGACGTGGGCGCCTTGGTACTTTGCCGCTTCCAGCTCGATTTCGGAAGGCTGGCGGGAGCCGTCGCCGTTGGTGATGGTGGAAGCGCCGTAGGGCGAGCCACCCTTGACTTCTTCGGTGCCCATCTGGCCCTGGAAGGCATAGGGAAGGCCGACGACGGCCATGCCGTGGTGCAGGAGTGTCGGGATGAAGCCGAGGATGGTGGATTCCTGGCCGCCGTGCTGCGTTGCCGACGAGGTGAAGACCGAGCCGACCTTGCCGACGAGCTTGCCGCCGAACCAGAGGCCGCCGGTCTGATCCCAGAAATTGCGCATCTGCGAGGCGACCGTGCCGAAGCGGGTGCCGGCGCCGACAATGATGGCGTCATAGTCTGCCAGTTCGTCCGGCGTTGCGATCGGGGCTTCCTGATCGAGCTTGAAGTAGGAAGCCTTGGCGACTTCTTCGGGAACGAGTTCGGGCACGCGCTTGACGGTGACGTCTGCGCCGGCGGACTTCGCACCTTCTGCGACGGCATAGGCCATCTTCTCGATGTGACCGTAAGCGGAATAATAGAGAACCAGAACCTTAGCCATAAGAACGTCTCCCGTTTGTTGGACGCATTGAATGTCGAGGAATGTTGTATCAGCGATGCGACAGGGGCACAGCCCCCACGCTCAGAACGCACTGTTCATCCAGCGTAGACGGAAATTCACTTGCAACATCTTGTGATGACCGGCGGTCCGGCAAAAGGAGCGTTTGCATTCGCCGTAAACAACGCTACCTATTTCGGACCTTTTGCGAACGCGCGGATTGCGCATTTTCCTGGATGTCTTCATGTCGAACGAAACCATTGTCACAGCCGCCATGCTCGCCATCGGCGACGAACTGCTCTCCGGCCGGACGAAGGACAAGAACATCGGCCATCTCGCCGATGTGCTGCTGCTGGCTGGCATCGACCTGAAGGAAGTCCGCATCGTGGCCGACGACGAGGACGCGATCGTCTCGGCGCTGAACGCCCTGCGCGGCCAATATGATTACGTCTTCACGTCGGGCGGCATCGGTCCGACCCATGACGATATTACCGCCGATGCCATCGCCAAGGCTTTCGGCGTGCCCTGCGAGCACGATGCCGAAGCCATGCGGATCATGGGTGAAATGTATGCCCGGCGCGAGATGGAGTTCACCGAGGCACGCCAGCGCATGGCGCGCATGCCGGTGGGATCGAAGCATATCGCCAATCCTGTCTCGACCGCTCCCGGCTTCAACATCGGCAATGTCTATGTGATGGCCGGCGTGCCGCAGGTTTTCCAGGCGATGCTCGACAATGTCATCCCGACGCTCAGAACCGGCGCGCGCATCCTGTCGACCGCGATTTCCTGCCCCTATGGCGAAGGCGAGATCGGCACGCCGCTCGGCCTCATCCAGAAGGCGCATCCTGATACCAGCATCGGCTCCTACCCGCGCTATGTCGGCCAATTCTTCTCGACGGAGATCGTCGTCAGGGGCCGCTCGGCAGAGCTGGTTGAAAATGTCGCGGCCGAAGTGCGCGCCATGATCGAAACCATCCGCCAGTCAAAAGCCAAGGAAAATCAGTCGGCTGAAGCCTGATTCTCAACGACGGCGTGCAACCGGCCGGGAACTCTCAGCGCGTTTAGGACGTTATCTCATAGCGGAATGCTGATATCATGATCCGATCCAACCCTTCCGCATGGGAGATCTCTTCATGTCCTACAAAACGATAGTGACCGTTCTCGATAATCCCGACAATACGCGCGTCGCCGCCGCGTTTTCGGCAGCGCTCGCGAAAGAGCATGGCGCCCATGTCGTCGGCCTTCATGCGGAGATCGTCTCGACCGTACCGCTGGTGGCGCCAATGGAAATTCCAGATCCAGTCGCAGTTCAGGCGCTGCAGGATGTCGCTCATAATCAGGCGATTGAAATCGAACGCTTGTTCCGCACGGGAATGGAACGGGCCGGTCTCGACTACGAATGGCACAGCTTTACCAGCACCGTCGGCTACGGCACCGAGCCGCTAATCGAAAGTGCCCGCAGCGCCGACCTGCTTGTGGCCGTGCAGCCGGACCCGGCGAAATATGCGGACTCGCAGGTCGATGTCGAGACCTTCCTGTTCGACAGCGGCAGGCCGGTCCTGTTGATCCCCTATATTCTCAAGGAGCCGAAGCCCATCCGCCGCGTGCTGATCGCCTGGAACGGCTCCAAGGAGGTGGCGCGCGCCACTTTCGATGCAATGCCTTTCCTCAAGGCTGCGGATTCGGTTGAGATCCTCTCGGTCAGCACATCCGACAAGGATCCCCATCCCTCACAGGAAACCGGCGTCCAGATCGCGGCGGCGCTGACGCGTCACGGCGTTCGTGCCAAGTTCGAAACGGCCACCTGCGCCGGCAAATCGACGCCATCGCAGGTCATCGAAAACCGGCTGGCCGACGACAGCATCGACCTGCTGGTCATGGGCGCCTATACGCATTCCTGGCTATGGCAGATGATCTTCGGCGGCACGACGCGCACCCTGCTGCAATCGATGACGGCAATGACGTTGCTGGCCCGCTGAGCGGCTGAAAGCTCAAATCCTGTGGCAACCGGTGCAAATGTGCATCGGCTGGCCGCTTCGCAGCTATTGCCTTTTGCCCGCAAATCCAGCAGAAAGCAGCGACCGATGACAGAATTCCCGCCAGGGAACCGTTCGCGCGGTCGAAGGAGCATGATCCCGAAAAGCATATGGCTTTTCCTGGACGAGATCCTGTTCAAGCAGATGGCAAGCGAATCGCGTTCCGGATTTGGTTCTTGGTCCGCGCCCGCCGCGGGGTCTGCTCAGGGTCGCCGGTGCTACCGGTGTGTTATTATTCCATGCCCCGGAGCCTTCTGCCATGTCCCTGCCCGATAAAGCCTTCCCCGTATCCTGGGATCAGTTCCATCGCGATGCGCGCGCGCTTGCCTGGCGGCTTGCCGGCCTCAACCGCGAATTCAAGGCGATCGTCTGTATCACCCGCGGCGGCCTGGTGCCGGCTGCCATCATCTCACGCGAGCTCAATATCCGCCTGATCGAAACGGTCTGCGTCGCCTCCTATCACGACTATTCCAGCCAGGGTGAAATGAACCTGCTGAAGGGCATCGCACCCGAACTCTCGGTCAATGGCGGCGAAGGCGTCCTCGTCGTCGACGACCTTACCGATACCGGCAAGACGGCCCTCGAAGTCCGGGCCATGTTGCCGAATGCGCATTTCGCCTGCGTCTATGCAAAGCCGACCGGTGTGCCAACCATCGACACCTTCATCACCGAAGTCAGCCAGGATACCTGGATCTACTTCCCGTGGGACATGGGCTTCACCTATCAGGAGCCGATCGCCAAGGGCCATCGCGGCTGATCTCCAGCTGACGGCAGCGCGAATCAGTCACGATCCGTGCGCCTTGGCGAAATATGATTCGGATGACGGTAATAGAGGTGGGCGCTGCGGCGCCCACTAGATTTAGTGGGCGTCACAAAGGCGAGAAAGCGTGAGATTCAAGGCTTTCGGTGCGAATCATGATGCTCCACGGCATGAATTTGCTGCGCTGCCAATGGCATCGAGGTCACGGTCACAATTTTGTCGCTTTCGACTCCGGCAGTGATGATACTTGTTGCGTCAACGGTCGCGCGAAGGGCGAGCATCTCTCCCCAAGCTCTTGAATCTCTTGCCCTACTGGCGTTTCCCCAATTTCCACAGGCAAGCCCACAAGATATTGTGGTTAACAATCCCTAGCAAACCACCCCTTGACGGAATCGGGTCTTTCAAAGTTAATGGACGACGTTGCGGCGGCGACTGGACCAGGCGGGTTTACGAGGGCTGGTTCTCAATTCGAAATCGAATTTGGATTCAAGGCGATTGACCCTTCTGCGGTGGTCGCCGTGAGGGTTTTCGTGTCGATGTCGAAGCTGCCAAAAAATACATGCGGGGACTGGCGGCAATAAGCTGTTAATACTATATTTAGTGTTTGCAGCCACCATCACCACAAGATACAGGAAAGACATCTCCGGGTGACACCTCCTGTCAGAAAGCGGATCAGAGACTGGCTGCGCGTTGAATTCGCGATGCCGGAATGAGAATATCTGCGCCCAGTTTTCATGCGGGCGCGCACCAACGAATGAAGGATTGGGACCATGCGCATCGAACGTCGTTTTACGAAGGCCGGCCAGTCACCTTATGCGGAGATAGAGTTCCGCAAGGCGACGAGCGAGATCAAGAATCCTGACGGTTCGATCGTGTTCCGCCTCGAAAATATCGACGTGCCCGCGCAGTTCTCGCAGGTTGCCGCCGACATTCTCGCGCAGAAATACTTCCGCAAGGCCGGCGTTCCCGCCAAGCTCAAGAAGGTTGAGGAAAACGACGTTCCTTCCTTCCTGTGGCGTTCGGTTCCCGACGATGCCGCCATGAAGGATCTGGCCAAGGATCAGCAGAGCGGTTCGGAAACCGATGCACGCCAGGTCTTCGATCGCCTCGCCGGCACCTGGACCTACTGGGGCTGGAAGGGCGGCTACTTCTCGTCCGAAGAAGATGCCTCCGCCTTCCGCGACGAGCTTGCCTACATGCTCGCCACCCAGCGGGTCGCACCGAATTCGCCGCAGTGGTTCAACACCGGCATGCACTGGGCCTACGGCATCGACGGTCCCGGCCAGGGCCACTATTATGTCGACCCGTTCACCGGCAAGCTCACCAAGTCCAAATCGGCCTATGAGCATCCGCAGCCGCATGCCTGCTTCATCCAGTCGGTCGAGGACGACCTCGTCAACGAGGGCGGCATCATGGATCTGTGGGTTCGCGAAGCCCGTCTGTTCAAATACGGTTCCGGCACCGGCTCGAACTTCTCGATGCTGCGCGCCGAAGGCGAAAAGCTTTCCGGCGGCGGCCGTTCTTCCGGTCTGATGAGCTTCCTCAAGATCGGTGACCGCGCTGCCGGCGCCATCAAGTCGGGCGGCACGACCCGCCGCGCCGCCAAGATGGTGGTCGTCGACATCGACCATCCGGATATCGAGGACTACATCAACTGGAAGGTCAAGGAAGAACAGAAGGTTGCCGCCCTCGTCACCGGCTCCAAGATCGTCGCCAAGCACCTGAAGGCGATCATGAAGGCGACCGTCAATTGCGAAGGCGACAATGACGATTGCTTCGACCCGGCCAAGAACCCTGCCCTGAAGCGCGAGATCCGCGCTGCCAAGAAGGACCAGGTTCCGGAAAACTACGTCCAGCGCGTCATCCAGTTTGCCCGCCAGGGCTACAAGGATCTCGAATTCAAGACCTACGACACGGACTGGGATTCGGAGGCCTACCTCACCGTATCCGGCCAGAACTCCAACAACTCCGTTTCCATCAAGGACGACTTCCTGCGCGCTGTCGAGAATGATGGCGACTGGAACCTGACCGCCCGCAAGGACGGCAAGGTCGTCAAGACGCTGAAGGCCCGCGACCTCTGGGAATCGATCTCCTACGCCGCCTGGGCATCGGCCGATCCGGGCCTGCACTTCAACACGACGATGAACGACTGGCACACCAGCCCGGCTGCCGGCCCGATCCGCGCATCCAACCCGTGCTCGGAATACATGTTCCTCGACGACACGGCCTGCAATCTCGCCTCGCTGAACCTGATGACCTTCAAGGACGCAGCGACGAAGCGCATCAACATTGCCGACTATGAGCATGCCGTCCGCCTCTGGACCGTCGTTCTCGAAGTCTCCGTGATGATGGCGCAGTTCCCCTCGCGCCGTATCGCCGAGCTTTCCTACGAATACCGCACGCTCGGCCTCGGCTACGCCAATATCGGCGGTCTGCTGATGTCGTCGGGCATTCCCTATGACAGCGACGAAGCCCGCGCCATCGCCGGCTCGCTGACCGCGATCATGACCGGCATCGCCTATGCGACCTCGGCGGAAATGGCCTCCGAGCTCGGGACCTTCCCGATGTTCAAGCCGAACCGCGAAAACATGCTGCGCGTCATCCGCAACCATCGCCGCGCCGCTTACGGCGAGACTTCGGGCTATGAGAGCCTGTCGGTCAATCCGGTGGCGCTGATCCATTCCGACAATCCGGACCAGGATCTCGTTGCCCATGCCAAGGCTGCCTGGGACAAGGCGTTGGACCTCGGCGAAAAGCACGGCTACCGCAACGCACAGGCAACCGTTATCGCGCCGACCGGCACGATCGGTCTCGTCATGGATTGCGACACGACCGGTATCGAGCCGGACTTCGCCCTGGTGAAGTTCAAGAAGCTCGCAGGCGGCGGCTACTTCAAGATCATCAACCGCGCCGTTCCGGAAGCGCTGCGCACGCTCGGCTATTCCGAAAGCCAGATCGCCGAGATCGAAGCCTATGCCGTCGGCCATGGCAACCTGAACCAGGCTCCGGCCATCAACCCCTCGACGCTGAAGGCCAAGGGCTTCACGACCGAGAAGGTCGACGCCGTCAACGCCGCTCTGAAGAGCGCCTTCGACATCAAGTTCGTCTTCAACCAGTGGACGCTCGGCGCCGACTTCCTGAAGGGCACGCTGAAGGTTTCCGACGAGCAGATGGCCGATATGAGCTTCAACCTGCTCGACCATCTCGGCTTCTCCAAGAAGGACATCGAGGCTGCGAACATCCACGTTTGCGGTGCGATGACGCTGGAAGGCGCTCCGTTCCTCAAGAACGAACATCTCGCCGTCTTCGATTGCGCCAATCCTTGCGGCAAGATCGGCAAGCGTTACCTCTCGGTCGAAAGCCATATCCGTATGATGGCTGCCGCCCAGCCCTTCATCTCGGGTGCAATTTCCAAGACGATCAACATGCCGAACGAGGCGACCGTCGAGGATTGCAAGACCGCCTACATGCTCTCCTGGAAGCTTGGCCTTAAGGCGAACGCTCTCTATCGCGATGGCTCCAAGCTCAGCCAGCCGCTGAACGCCTCGCTGATCGAGGACGACAGCGACGAGGATGCGCTGGAGGAGTTCCTGCAGGCTCCGGCGGCCGCACAGGCTGTCACCATCACGGAAAAGATCGTCGAGCGCGTGATCGAAAAGGTCATCCGCACGCAGGAAAAGCTGCCGAGCCGTCGCAAGGGTTACACCCAGAAGGCCAAGATCGGCGGGCACACGATCTTCCTGCGCACCGGCGAATACGACGACGGCCGTCTCGGCGAAATCTTCCTTGATATGAACAAGGAAGGCTCAGCGCTTCGCGCCTTCATCAACAACTTCGCGATCTCCGTCTCGCTCGGCCTGCAGTATGGCGTGCCGCTCGAAGAGTATGTCGACGCCTTCACCTTCACCAAGTTCGAGCCGGCCGGCATTGTGACTGGCAATGACGCCATCAAGAATGCCACGTCGATCCTCGACTACGTGTTCCGCGAACTGGCGATCTCCTATCTCGGCCGTCACGATCTCGCCCATGTCGACACGTCCGACTTCAACAACACGGCGCTCGGCCGCGGTGTTTCCGAAGGCAAGGCCGATGTCGTCTCCAAGGGCCTCACCCGCGGCTACAAGCCGACGCTGGTTCCGACATCCGGCGAGCGTCCGGCCGCCGAAGTCAAGGGGTCGGCAACCGCCGCCCCTGCCCGCGCTGCCTCGCTTTCGACCGTGACAGCCTTTGCCGGCAACACGGTGCGCAAGCTGGAGCCGGCAGGCGCCGTCTCCACTTCCGAAGTCGTCGCCTTCAAGCGCGATTATGAGGAGCGTGCCAAGGAACTGGCCGAAGAGATCGCCGAGGAATTGGCAAGCGAAACCGCGGAGACCACCGGCCTCTTCAGCGACAAGGCCGCGAGCGACGCAGCAGCCGCGAAAACGGACGCCAAGAAGCTGGAATCCGAGCGCCGCGCCCGCTCCATCATGCAGGGCTATACCGGCAACATGTGCACCGAGTGCCAGAACTTCACGATGGTCCGCAACGGCACCTGCGAGAAGTGCGACACCTGCGGCGCGACGAGCGGCTGCAGCTGAGCGTTCGACTGATCGCCCAGGTGTAGGCAGCCAGTGATTTTGACCGGCAGCCACTAGAATGACGCAGTAAAACGAAGGCCGCAACGTCCACTGCGGCCTTCGAGACTCAGAGAACCGCGAAAAAGCCGCCCATCGCCCCCATGTGAGGAAGCGCGCTTCCGGTCCGCTGGTTTCGTTATTTCTTCTTCTCTTGATCGCGATGCCACTTGATGGCGAAGAACATGCCCGTGCCTAACACGAGAAGCTTGAGCGGAAAGAAGACTATAGGGAACCAATCCCACATTTCGGATATTTCCAGGCTATTACTTGACACTCTATCGTGGGGGAGCACTACCTCAAAACTGCAGCATACAACATCAGCCATGTTGACGCAGATGAGATCATAACATTCCCATCACATGGCATGAGTGGGCTCGCCCCATGTTTCCGGACAGGTTGTTTAACCTAACAAGCTGGTGACCGCCTCCGGCGCATTCTTGCCACCTCTATCACAACCGCAGCGTCCGAAACGGGCCAACATTCTTGGTCAAGGTGCTAGGAAAGCAGCGCTTACCCCCTTCCTTACGCGGGTGGTAAACAGGCTACCTGGCGCTTTAAAGCTAAAAAAACCGACCTAAATCCCCATCAAAAAGCTGCGCGAACGAAGAGGACTTGATGGCCGCGTTTCTGACCAAGGAAGATATTAGGCGCGCCTTGGCAGATGAAAATCTGTCGCAATTTGAAGATCGTGTCCTCGCTACCGTGAAACCTGCCATCGATTTCGTTCGTCGACAGAGAAAAGATAAGGATCTCCCGATAGGTATCAGCAAGATGGGAGGCCTTCCGGATCTGCCGACAGGATTTCGTTGGCCGACCCGAACCGCTCTCGCCCACGAAACCGGCAACGAGCCCACGACCTCCCGTGACATCTATGATCAGATGCGAGAAGAGGCGCGCCGAAGGGAGTTCTCGCTGGCGTTCTTCGCGCAACTGAACTTGAATACGCTCTCGCTTGAAGCCGGCTTCGATCTGGATCTCCCCGACAGCGGAATACTGTATATTTTCGAAGATATAACCGACTACGACGAGCATGAGGCGTATCGCGTTTTTCGAATTGAAGAAAATCTGGGACGACTGGAGAGACATACACCTCCCGAGGAATTGGTTCTCCTGTCTGATGCGAAGGATCCTACTCTACCATTTTCCGATCAGCAGATGGCAGAAGTGCTCGAACCCTGTTCGATCCTGACAGTGCCGTTTCACTGGCTCCAAT
This sequence comes from Martinezella hainanensis, assembly GCF_900094555.1. Classification (GTDB taxonomy): domain Bacteria; phylum Pseudomonadota; class Alphaproteobacteria; order Rhizobiales; family Rhizobiaceae; genus Rhizobium; species Rhizobium hainanense. Next base: position 567,518 of record NZ_FMAC01000002.1, on the reverse strand, counting down.
CGTCAGGCTCATTTTATTCCCGGATGTATGACTTCCTCGAGAAGCCGAGCACGGATTATTGTCCGGTTATAGAGGCTACCGATGGCGAGAACGTCAACCCATTCGGCGATCGTCTGGGAGGATGGCCCGTACCCATTCAGCACGATCCAGAGCCGAAGTTCAGGGATGATCGCTCACGTTCTTTCTTGCCGGGAAACGACGAAATTCGTCTTTTGTTTTCATGGGGCGGCGAATATTTCGCTGGTACGCGCCTAATGCATTCCGATCTCAGTGGCGACGGAGTAATGCATCTAATGATGCATCGGGAGGACATGCTCGCCGGTCGTTTCGACAAAGCAAAGGCCCTCTATCAATATACATAGCCCTGTCGCCTCTCGGAACAATCATCATGGCCGATTGCCTCGCACGCATGCCTGCATACCTTCGAGTAGGCACCTTGTCAGGAAACGTTCGACTCGATAGCGAGGAATCGTAGCCTTGAGGGGCGCTGCAAACTCCTGGATGTCCCTAGAGCATATGTGACAACGTCAACTTGCCGAGCTTGCTGAACTCGAGTTAATTGGCTTGTCCGCGCCTGCGGCCAAGCAAGTTCAGCACTGATGATGCGCTGAGGGTATCACCAATGGGATGGGAAGCACTCTGGCAATGGGGTGAAGATGTAGTTCGCGTCGAACCACTCACCGGTGGAGTAGCCAACGACGTGTGGAGCATTCGCATCCGCGGGCAGATTGCGGTCGGTCGTCTCGGCTCCAGGCCCGACGCTGATCTCTCATGGGAAACCGAGCTACTCCGGCACCTCGATCGTGCAGGTATGACCGTTCCGGTGCCAATCCCGACGACGGATGGCCGGCTGTTCGTGGATGGTCTGGTGGTGATGAAATATATGGAAGGCAGACCGCCCGAGACGGAATCCGATTGGCGTCGCGTTGCCGACACGCTTCGCGAACTGCATCGGCTGACGCAGGGCTGGCCGCAGCGTCCCGGCTGGAAATCGTCGACCGATCTCCTGCATGTCGAGACCGGAACGAGGGTCAATCTTGCCGCGATGCCGCGCGAGGGCGTTATTCGATGCCGAGCAGCGTGGGCGCGGCTCGTCGGGCGTCAGACATGCGTTGTCCACGGCAACCCAAGCAACCCCAGTAATATCCGCATGACCGCAGATCGCGTTGCGCTGATCGACTGGGATGAGTCACATGTCGATGTTCCAGATCTTGACCTCGTGTTGCCCGACAACGCTGCCGACCTTGACGATAGTGCCTATGACATCGCCTCGCAGGCGTCTGCCGCTTGGGAGGCTGCTGTCTGTTGGCGCGACGAATACGCGATCAAGCGGCTTGCCGAAGTTCGCGCGGTCTGAGCGATTTCGGCGGCATGACGGAAGCCCTTGGCTTTATCACCGTTCACGCCAAAGCATCCCAATTGCCCGATTTCGGCCACGAAACCGGCGGGAAATGATCCATTTTCATTGAAATTGTTGCTGCAGCAATATGCAGCAATATTCGGTCCGCCGAGCCTCAAACCCGTCATGCACGGTGCCCGGCCTTTCGACGCATTTTATCGCTAAATCCGGCCTTTAGGGCGTCGGCGATAGCAGTTCAGTCGCGCGAGGCACCGTCTTGAAAATCGGCAGTGATATCACGAGCATTCAATATCTGCGGGCCATCGCCGCAATTTCCGTTCTTTGCTTCCATGTCTGCGAAACATATGGCCTGGACTTCAAGAGCGGAGCAGCGGGGGTCGATATATTCTTTGTCATCAGCGGCTTCATCATGTGGGTTACGACCGACGGAAGGTCGCTCGGCCCGCAGGAATTCATGTGGCGCCGGCTCATCAGGATCGTGCCGCTTTACTGGATTGCGACGGCAGCAACTTTCGTCATCGCCGTACTGAAGCCACAGTTCTTCTTCGACGCGAATTCGAGCATCGAGAATTTGATCGGCTCGCTGTTTTTCGTGCCCTTCATGAAGGGTGAGGCATTGCAGCCCGTCGTCGAGCAGGGATGGACGCTCTCCTATGAGATGTTCTTCTATCTCATCTTTTCGATTTCACTGCTTCTGCCTGAGTTCAGGCGGCTATGCTTCCTGATGGCGGCTCTGGTGACTGTCGTGATGGCGCATTACCTGTTGCCCCTCGGCTATCTCAGTGTTTTCACCCAGCCGGTCATTCTGGAATTTGCGGCCGGCATTGTCATCGGGCGCCTGTGGAAACAGGGCTTTCGGCTACCTTTTCCTGCGGCCATCGGCTTGATGGTCATCGGAGTCGTGCTGCTTGTGGCGAGCGACCCGCTGATCCATTTGGAACGGGCTATCCGCTGGGGCATACCGGCAGTGTTGCTAGTGTCAGGCGCTGTTTTCGCGGAGCGGGAACGAGGCGTGCCCCAGTTGGCATTCCTGCATTTCCTGGGGAACGCCTCCTATTCCATCTATGTTTGGCACGTCCTCACCGGCATCCTGGTCACCGCGCTGCTTTTGCGCGTCGGGATGCCGCACAACATGCAGCCTGTGCCCATCGCATTGGGTTCGCTGGCCTTTGCCATCGTCTGCTACTTGTGCATCGAACGCCCGCTACAGCGAAAAATGCGCTTGTCGCGTCCGCGGCCGGCCTATCGCAGCTGACGCGCCAGAGTGGGCGGCCAGATATCGGTGGACCGAAACGCCTCAGGTTACGATTGCGCGCGGTCGTCAAAGGGAACGAGACGCTGGAGAGACCTTACGGCACCGCTCCGGATACTTTTGCGGTCCCGTCGATAACCGGGCAGGATGGCGGCACCGGTCGATCGAACAGAACGGCGATGCCGCAATCCGAGGTAAACATCCCTTCATTGTCATGCCCCACGCCAGGCACTTCGACGACCTTCTGATCGAGATCGGAAGGATGCCGCTTCTTCATATAGTCGAAATAGGTCAGCCCGCGTGCAAGCCGATACGGCCCCTGCGCCATTGCTCCGCAGGAGCGGTCAATGAAATGGGTGTAGGGATTTGTGTCCGCCTGGCCCAGCAGATAGACCACCTTGCGCGCGGCATATCTTGTTTCGAGAAGCCTCGGATCCTGCGAAGATACGTATGGTGGTGCGCCGGCGAGCCCGTATCGCCATTGGGTCGCCTTCGGGCATGAAGCCAGCCCCGCTTGCTGATCCTGCAAGGCCGGCCGCTCATCGTCGAAATAGACATAGCTCGACGGGTTGGCGACGAGATAACGAACGGCGATGCCGGCGCTCGTCAGATTCTCCGCCTCCCGTCCGACGACGGCATAGCGCTGGACCAATTGTGCTCCCGCCGAGTGCCCCATCACGACAATGGTCTTCAGCGAAGGATAAAGGCGACGATCGACAAAATGCTGCAGCAGGGCATCGAGCGCGGCGAAGGAACTGATCGGCGCCGGCTGGACCGCGGCTTCTCCGCCTTTCCAACCGTTCTGCGTCCAGGCCAGCGTCTGCGCGGACAGAGAGAAAGCATTGACATCTGGTCTTATCAGGAATTGCGGCGCGACAACCATCGTACCGTCGGCAAGATCGCCTGCCTTTGCGAGCAGTTCCTGCCCAGTTGCGTAATAGGCATCGGCGTTTCGGAGCGTGCCATGGACTATGATCAACACCTTGGTCACGTCAGGCGACGCCGCCTCGATCGCGTGATCCGCGTAGACCGGCAGCTCCCCCTTCCCCTCGGGCGTATCGAGGAGCAGGCGCTGATCTGCAACTTCCTTGACGGGTTCTTCGAGCCGCGCGTGTTGGGAAGCCGCATTGGCCGACTGGGCTTCGCCTGACATGCCGATGGCGATCAACGCTGCGATCGTCAGTCGGGTACAAACCCGACGCTGAATGCTTCTCATAATCTTCATCTGTAAGAACTCGGCTGGGACGGATAACAATGAATATAGCGACTTCCAATCAGGCGGAAGACAGCCGGCGATCCGATCAAGAGCCGACCCTGCTGGAAGATATGCTGCTTGAACGAGCGCGTGGACAAGAATCCGTCGTCCCGGCAAAAGTTTCTCTTCCGCATGGCAAGTGGGCCTCCCAGAAGTTGTCGCCTCTGAACGTCAGTTCGCCATCGATCTCAATTCTCTGCTCGAAAAGCTGCGACAGAGACGATAACCCGTGGCATAAGGCCCCCGAAAAACTTTCTTCGGGCCACGCGTAATCATGATTCGTATCGAGAATATCAGCAAGCAGAACAGCCATCGCATCCTCTTCATCGAGGCATCCGCGGCGCTTAACAGAGGCGAGAGCGTTGGGCTTGTCGGCCCTAACGGTGCCGGCAAGACGACGCTTTTCCGCATGATCACCGGACAGGAGCTGCCGGATGAAGGGCAAGTTTCCGTCGATAAAGGCGTCAGCATCGGCTATTTCAACCAGGATGTCGGCGAGATGGAAGGCCGTAGCGCCGTCTCCGAAGTCATGGAGGGTGCCGGTCCAGTGAGCGCTGTCGCTGCCGAGCTGCGCGAGCTTGAAGCGGCCATGAGCGATCCGGATCAGGCCGACCGGATGGACGAGATCATCGAGCGTTACGGCGAGGTGCAGGCACGCTATGAGGAGCTCGATGGCTATGCGCTCGAGGGCCGTGCCCGCGAAGTGCTGGCGGGCCTGAGCTTTACCCAGGAGATGATGGATGGCGATGTCGGCGCGCTTTCCGGCGGATGGAAGATGCGTGTGGCACTTGCCCGCATTCTGCTGATGCGCCCCGACGTCATGCTGCTCGACGAGCCGAGCAACCATCTGGATCTCGAAAGCCTGATCTGGCTCGAATCCTTCCTGAAGGGCTACGAGGGCGCGCTTTTGATGACCTCGCACGACCGCGAGTTCATGAACCGCATCGTCACCAAGATCATCGAAATCGATGCCGGCAGCCTGACCAGCTATTCGGGCGACTACGAATTCTACGAGCAGCAGCGGGCGCAGAACGAAAAACAGCAGCAGGCGCAATTCGAGCGCCAGCAGGCCATGCTCGCCAAGGAAATCAAATTCATCGAGCGCTTCAAGGCGCGTGCGTCGCATGCCTCGCAGGTGCAGAGCCGCGTGAAGAAGCTGGAAAAGATCGACCGCGTCGAGCCGCCGAAGCGCCGCCAGACCGTTGCCTTCGAGTTCCAGCCGGCGCCGCGCTCGGGCGAAGACGTGGCCGTGCTGAAGAACGTTCACAAGAAGTATGGCAGCCGCAGCATCTATGAAGGGCTTGATTTCATGGTACGACGCCGCGAGCGCTGGTGCATCATGGGCATCAACGGCGCCGGCAAATCCACGCTCCTGAAGCTCGTCGCGGGTTCCACGCAGCCGGATGAAGGCAGCGTCGCGCTCGGCGCCAGCGTCAAGATGGGCTATTTCGCCCAGCACGCCATGGATCTGCTGGATGGAGAGCGCACCGTATTCCAGCAGCTCGAACACGATTTCCCGCAAGCGGGCCAAGGCCCCCTTCGAGCGCTTGCCGGCTGCTTCGGCTTCTCCGGCGACGATGTGGAAAAGAAGTGCCGGGTGCTGTCGGGCGGCGAGAAGGCGCGGCTCGTCATGGCGATCATGCTCTTTGACCCGCCGAACCTCTTGGTGCTGGACGAGCCGACCAACCACCTCGACCTCGACACCAAGGAAATGCTCATCCAGGCCTTGTCGCAATATGAGGGCACGATGCTCTTCGTTTCGCACGACCGGCATTTCCTGGCAGCACTCTCCAACCGCGTGCTGGAGCTGACGCCGGATGGCGTCCATCAATATACAGGCGGCTACACGGAATATGTCGAGCGCACCGGCTACGAGGCGCCGGGCCTGCACAGCTGATAACTGCGCAATCGCCGTTATTGCGTGTTGATTGAGGACGCGGCGCCGGCATTGATCACGGCAACAGGCGCCGTTCGGCCGCGGACACGGATTTCGATGCGGCGGCGTGACTCAACGGCGCCGCTCTGACCCGATGTGACGGTATCGCCGGGCAGGATCAGCTGTGCGGCCGACATCGGCAGGATCGTGGCGTCCTTCAGCTTGGGATTGGCCCTCAGCACATTGGCAACCGCAATGGCGCGGGCAAGGCCGAGACCGGCATTGTCGGCCGGAAGCAAAGCCGAGACCGGCAGCTTGCCATCCATCGCGCTGATGATCGTATCGTCGAGATTGGATTTTTCTCGCGCCACCGGCTGCTCGTCCGTGTGACCGATCACCTCAACGATATTGGCGCCGTAGAGGCTCAGATTGCTGGCGATTTCATCCGTGATCGTCGTGCTGAGCAGGTCGGCGAAAGTGCCGGTCAACTGGGCGCTTCCCGATTGGAAATAGTTCTTCTTGGCATCGTCGAGATTGATGATGGGCGGCCAGTCATGCATGCCCTTCCCACCCGCGTTGCCAGCCAAAAGCTTGTTGACCTCATCGGGTGCCGCCGCCAGCGAAACGCCATGCTCCTTCAAAACGGCGGCAATCTTGGAAAGCGATTGCAGATCGGCCGATGTCGCACCCTGATCCGCCATGGTGTCGAGCGCTTCCTTCGCCAGCACCAGTTCCCGCCATTGCTTGTCCACCACGGCCTTGTCGGCGGCGGAGAGATCGCCGGAGACGACCTTCGACTGTAACAGGACGATCTCGGCCGCCTGCTCGGCCCGCTTCTTCTCCAGCAAGGCGACCTGCTGTTCGGCCTTCTCAAGCTTGCGCTCGACCTCGTACCGTTTGTGTCTCTCGGCGGAAATCAGAGCAGCGGCCACCAGCAGCAGGCAGAAGACCAGGAGCAGCATGGATTCGGCCATCGTCAGGCCGAGGATTAGGCCGCGATTGTAGCCCTTGTGCTCCAGTTTCGGCGTGCTGTCCGAGGCGTCCGTCACCATAGATGCCACCAACGTTTTCGTGGCGCGGCCTCGGGCTCGGCGACGATCTTGCCATCGGTCGCGAGCAAGGGTGCCTGCCCCATCGCTTCGGCCATGCGACCGAGCGCCAGCTCGATGTTGCGCAATGGCTGCAATTGCGCCTCCGACATCTCCTTGATGGCCGTAATCGCCGGCGCCAGCTCGGCGCGCACGACGTCTTCCGGCGAGCGGATCTCTTCCAGCTTCCTGCCAACACTCTCGACGGCGGTGCCGAATGTTCCGATGATCTCCGAAAGCTGCGAGGTCGTCGCCGTCAGCTGTGCGGCGGCGTCGTTGATCGGGGTCACCGCCTGCTTCGCCAGCATTTCGAGGATCTTGTTGATCTCCTGGCCGTTGCGCTCGGCCTGACGCGCGATCTCCTCGAAACCTTCCGACAGCATCTGGTTGCTGACGCGCCGGTAGTGCGAGAATTCGCGCGACGAGGAGTCGAGCTCGGTGCGCACGCGCCGCGTCATTTCCGCAAGCTCGTGGCGCACGCTGCGCTCGATGTCGATCGGATCTCGCCGCATCTGGTTGAAGAGGATGCGCAACGTCACGCCGGCAATGGTCGAAGTAACGGCGATGCCGAAATTGCGGACAATGGTCTCGATCGATGTTTCGCCGGCAAAGAGGTAGAGCGACACGCCAAGGCTCGAGAGGGTGAAGAGAAACCCCATGTAATAAAGGTTGTCGCCCGCCTGCTCGTTGTGCAGCCGGAACCCGGCAACGGCCAGCGACACGATGAAGTAGATCCCCATCAGCACCAGCGGCACGCCGGTCACGACAGGCAGCGACCACCCCATGAGCTTCGACGACCAGATGAAGATCATCCCGCCGATGGTGATGGAGGCGAAAAGCACCATCGGCCCATAGTCCCGGATGAGATATCTGGCGTCAGTGTTAGCCATCAGCGTATCCCCTCCAGGCGCACGAAGCCGTCGAAATCACCTTTGTTGTTCTTGATCCACTGCGCCCAGAAGTTCGCAAGATCCTCCATGCTGAACTTCATGTTCGGCCTTTGAAAGGCAAGAATCTTGACCGTGACACCGCTCAGTGACGTGCGAAAGCGATCGTTCGCCGGACTGTTTTGATATTTCTGATAGGAGACGCCATCACGGTAATTGGAGAAGGCAGCTGTGTGCTCAAGCATGTCGGAAGCAACATAGAGGCGCTTCGGGATGCCGACCGGCGCGTTGGCAAAGACTTCCAGATTGATCTTCTGGATCGCCGCCATGATCGGAGACAGCGTGCCGGCCCCACCTGCAGTCAACTTGCCGGCGATATCGGTAAGCGGCTTCTGGAACCCCTTCTCCCAGCGTGCCTGCGCGAGCCGAGGATTGCTGGTCCATTCGTCGACATTTGCGCCGCTTCCCGGATTGCAGCCGTGGAAGGTCTGGATCAGCTCGCCCTCCTTCTCGGTCAGCGCGTAGATGTCGATCGCGCCGCCGATCGGCACCCCGGCCACGATCTTCTGGAACTGGTTGCGCAGATCAAGCGCCGTCGCATCGGCGATCGGATCGGTGACATCAAGCAGGATGGCCGTTTCCGCCTTCGGCCCATCCACCGGGCAGAGGGACGCCTGGTCGACGGCGACATTGCCGCTCGCCTTGTAGCGCAGCCAGCCATAGGCGCCGACGATCCCGAGCGACAAGACCGCAAGGCAGATCGTTGCGATGATGAGACCGGCGGACCCGCCGCGCCGGCTACGCCGCTTGCGTCGCGCCAAGGATGCTCTCCGGGAAAAGATTGTCGAGCTGATGGTATTTCTCGATGGCTCGCTCGAATTCGTCGCCGATCCGCTTAATCTGATCCGAAAGCTCCGCCTGGGCGCTCTGGATGCGCGAGCCCAGCACCTTGTCGTCCCATTCCTCTTCGGTTCGGATCACAGGCGTCAGGCGCTCCATCTTGTAGGCGACCTTGAAGTAGGATGGTTCTGGCTCGGTGCGAACATTCTGGTTGGCATCGCGATAGGAGGTCAGCAACACATTGGCGGCGCGCTCGAGATGGTTCTGATGCTCGGCAAAAAGGCCCGCCGTCCTGGCACGATGCGCAATGATGGCTGATGTTTCCTGCCGGCGCAGCGAGAGATCGCGGATGATCTCCTCGATCTTGCTGTTGTGATCGTCGCGGATTTCGCGAAGGTCTTCGATGAGATCAAGCTTGCGGTCGATATAATTGTCCCTCGCCGCATCGAGACGCTTCTGCACGCCGGCAAAGCCCGGATAGGGGTCCGTCAGATAGCAGCCGTCGATGAAGGCGACGAGCGAGAACATCAGGCCGATGGCAAAGAGCATCCAGGAATTCAGCTCCTGTAGGCCGAGCGGTGCAGCCTTCAGCCGCTGGATCACCTCGGCACCGGCTCCGCTCAAAATCGTCGCCGAAACCTCGCGATAATGCGCAAGCGCGATGTTGATCCCGAGGGCCACGGCGACATAGGCGACGAGCCCGAGAAGGCCGAGCAGCTTCAGCGCGTAGGAGCGGTGCACCAGGAAGCGGACGCAGAAGAAGGAAAATATCAGTGCCATGCCGATATTCAGGAAGGCGAAGGCGGCCGCCTCCGTCACACCGCCGACGATGCCCTGCTCGCTTCCCTTGGCGAGGAAGCTGCCGTTCATCACCATTTCAATCAGCACGAGGAAGACGATCAGCGAAACCTTGAAGCCCCATGCGGCCCTGCTGGAAACCTTTGCTGCACGCTGCAGCTTATGCCTGGCCTTGAAACCCACCATTTCATCCTCGGCCGTTTTCAGCTTGCGGCGCAGACCGTGAAGCTCATCGACGCCGCTTGCCACCTCCGCCTTGAAATCCGAGACGCTTGACGCGTTTGCCTGGCGGATCATCCCGAACTGCCCCTCGAAATCGAGGTTGCGCAAGCGGCTGTCGAAGGTCTGGAACTGGTCTTCGAGGATCTGGTAGGAGCTCTTCTTCTCCGCCTCGACCCAGGCAATCACGCGCTGTTCCGTCTCGTCATGCGATTGCGCATCCGGCGGCGGCCGGTTCTGCCGACCGGCAGCGGCGCCTTTTTCCTTCAGGTCGAGGGTCGTGCCCAGCTTTTCGATATCGACGACGGGAAACACGTCCGTCGAGGCGCGGAAATCATGACTAGTCTCCCGAACGCTGTCCCAGAGACGGTTGAGGGCTTCGAAACGCAACGATCTTCCCCGGCGAATTCATCAACTTAGAAAGGACAATTGAGAAATCGATACCGCACTGGTTGTCCACGGTCCAGAGCGATCTAGCAGAGGTTAGGATGCGATTGTGGTAAAGACTAGCCCGAGCCTGCGGTGATCCGAAAACAGTTGCTTGAGCGAGAGCGACGCTTCGGCCTGATGGCAAACTGCCGCTATGCGAGGGTCACGTTCGGGGTTGCCTTCCAGAAACCTGCCCGGCGCAGCCCTTCCCGATAGATGTCACGCTGCCATTGCTCCTTAAACGGCACAACGGAAAGCCATCGATCGACATCGAAATCCGGACTGGTTCTTTGGACGCGCCGAACGAAAAAGCCCGCTTTTTCCTGATGCCCGAGCATCGCCCAGCTCGCCGCGGAAATCCTGTCCGCCAGACGTGCATTCGCCATTCGATCGATATAATCGAGGGCAGCTTCGAAGCGACCGAGCGTATAGCTCGCCACGGAAGCGGTCCAAAGATACGTATCGGGGCTTACCGGATTGAGCGCGATGGCGCTTTCAATCTTCGTCAGCGCCAGATCCGGCCGGGACGCATGAAGCAATGCTTCGGCATGGTCGGCAATGATGCCGGCATGGCCCGGACTAAGGGCTTCAGCCAGTTTCAATGTCTCAATGCTCTCGTCACTCGCCTTCCGGAAGACCTTCGTCATGCCAAGCTCGCGATAGCCGTCGGCAATATCGCGCCGCGCCGCGATGGCCCGCATCGCGTAGCTTTCCGCCTCGGCCAGCAAAGCTGCATCAGCACCGAAGGTCAACACCCATTCCTTGGAATAGGTGCGGGCCATCGAGCTCAAGGCGGGCGCGAAATGGCCGCCGGTGCGCAACGCCATCTGAAGCTCCCCACGCGCCCTCTGCAGGTCCGGTACGGAGAGGCGCTCGATGTACCGCTTGCCGGCGAGATAGCGCTGATAGGCGGCCGGGTTCTCCTCGAATTGAGACCTCATCATCTCCCTGCGTTCGATCTGCCCTGCAAGTGACAGCACGATACGGCGTGCGACGGCCTGTCTCTGTTCTTCTGACGAGGACTGTCCTAGGCTGATGCGCTCGGCCCAGATGATTTCATCGCTTGCGGCATCGACCAGCTGCGAAAACAGCAGCGGTCCGTTGTCGCGAAGGCTAAGCCGCATCTCGAGAATGTAGGAGCGATCCCATTGATCGAACGTTGCGGCGGCGCGTTCCCCAGCCCTGCCAACCCGGACAGCAGTGTAGCGATCCGCAATCTGGAGACTGTCCAGCGCGCAGAAGCCGATTGTAATATCGTTCACGAGGGATGAGGTATCATAGTCCTTCCCTTGCCCCCCCGTGGACGGCAGGAGAAGGAGGGGTATCTTCACTCTCGTTCGAGTACCCAAAGTCCTTTCGCGATGGAAAATGGCATCCCCGGCTCGAATTTCCGAAGCATATTCCTGCTGCGCCGACCATGAGGTCAGCAACGCGGCACGCTGCTTGAAAATCTGCCTGAAATGCTCCACCTCACCTTCCGCATCGAATATCCGCAACAGGACGCGATGAATATCCCGGTCTTCAGGGTCTATACCAAAGACCAGGAGTGCCGCCTCTCGCACCAGAGCGATATCGTCCATCCCATTGGCTTCGGCGGCCGCGGCATTCAACGCCTCCTTCAACGCAGACAGATGCCTACCGCTTTGAACCTCTCGCCAATGAAAGAAAACCGCGCTCTGGCAATCGATACCCTGCAGGAATTCCACCTCGAGCGTTTTCACCAACGATTTCAATCTTGCGAAGATTGGGCCGCCGTCGTGCGAACGGGCGAACCAGAGATCGGAGATCGTTGGAGGTGCGTCGAGTTCTACGGCTGTTTCGCTGAAACGAAGAAATGATCTCCCGAGCGCTTCCTGACGGAGCCTGATACGCGAAACCAGCTTGCGCAGATTGACCTGCGCGCTGCCATTGTCGTCTCCCCACAAAAGCCGGGCGATCATACTGCGCGACGCGCGTGCTGTCGGTTCCAGCATCAGATAGACCAGGATCAGCAGACCCTTTTCGGGAAAGGCGGCCTCGCGCCCATCGCCGTCCAAAAGCTTCAAGCCGCCAAATGTATGCAGTGAAAACATAATCCTGTTCACAAAATCCGGGTGAAGCAGCGGCGGCTGAGAAGGTATTTCCTTTACCCGTTAACCCCATTCGCGCTCAGACGAGTATGGTGAAATTTCGATAAGGCTGTAGTGTGTCGGAAGGTTTGGCGATTTTCAATTCCAATTGCCGACAATCTGATAAACCACTCGCTAAATCACCGGCTCGACATATGTTTTTAGAGCACGCGACCCCATTCGGAGCATCAAATCATGACGCCCTCCCCCTTCAAGAACATCTGTGTCTACGGCGCCGGCGCACTGGGTGGTGCGATCGCCACAAAACTGGCTTCCTCCGAAGGGACGCGGACACAGATTTCGGTCGTTGCGCGCGGAGCTCATTTGGAGGCCATCCGCGCTGGCGGCATAAGCCTGTGGGAAGCGGGCGCGCATAGTCCCCTCGTTGCGCAGATGACGGCAACGGCCGACGCCGGCGAACTGCCGCCGCAGGATCTCGTCATCACCGGCCTCAAGGGTCATCAGCTTGCCGCAGCCGTCCCCGGCATCGCGAAATTGCTGCATCCGGGAACCCGCGTCGTCATGATCCTCAACGGCGTGCCATGGTGGTATTTCCATCGGGACCGCCAAAGCGGCCATGCCGAACATCAGATGGCAGAACTCGATCCGAACGGCGATCTCTGGCGCCTGATCGGTCCGGAGCGCGTCATCGGCTGCGTCGCCTATCAGGGTGCGGAAGTCGTCGCACCCGGCGAAGTCAAGCTCGCCAACAACGGTCATTTCATCCTGGGCGAGCCATCCGGCGAGACGACGGCTGATATCGAGGCTGTCGCAACGCTACTCCGACAGGCCGGCGTCAACGTTTCCATATCCTCGCGCATACGCGACGATATCTGGAGCAAGCTGATGGGCAATGCCGCCTTCAATCCAATCAGTGCGCTTACCCGCGGATTGATGTCCGACATCATGGACGATCCGGCGCTTTCAGCGATGGTCGGTCAGGTAATGAGCGAAGTGAAGGCCGTCGCCGAGGCCCTCGGGTCGCAAATCGCCATGCTCGTCGAAGAGCGCCTCGAGCGCTCGCGCCAGATCGGACCCGTACGCACCTCAATGCTTCAGGATCTGCTTGCCGGCAAGGCGTTGGAAATCACGCCTCTCGTCGGCGTCGTCGTCTCGCTCGGAAAGCTCGCGAATGTGCCGACGCCGGTCTCGGCGACCATTCTAGCACTGGTGACGCAGCTCGACCGTAAGAACCAGCAAGTCGCCGACTAGGCGACGGTCGAATACGCCAGATAGATTTTCGATCCTTCAGCTTGCGGCCTTGCGGCCAGTTGCCGAAGGAAATCAGGGCGCGTGGGCTCTTTATATCTCACTTACTTCTTCGTCTTCCACTCCGAATGGATTTCCTATGGGGGCCGGCGTTACGCTTGCGATGGAATATGGAGATAGATCCCATGCTCGACACGCACGCACCGAATCTCACGGAATCCATCCGTGTCCTTGTACATGACAGCGACGAGAAGCATCGTCGCATTCCGGCATCGGCTGCAACAACGAAAAATCCGCGCAAGCGCCAGCTCCGCTCGCATCAGATTCGGGAAAGACGCACCTTTCAGGCCATGTTCGCCTTCGGGCTGCTGCTCGGCGCTCTCGAGCTGTTCATCGTACTGCACTACCTCTGAGATTTCACAAGCATGAGCAGACCGACTTTTCAAAGGCGCATCGGCGGTGCGATCACAGCCCTCATCACGCCTTTTCGCGACGGCATTTTCGATGGCGTCGACATGATGGCCCATATCGAGTGGCAGCTGCTGAGCGGGATCGACGGGCTTCTGGTCTGCTCGCTGACCGGCGAAGGCCCGACGCTGACCGAGGCCGAGCGCATCCGCGCCATCGAAATCTGCATCGAGCTTTCCGAAGACAAGGTGCCCGTCATCGTCGCGACCGGGACCAACGACACGAAGACGACCCTGGAGCAAACGATACAGGCACAGCGCCTTGGCGCCGACGCCGCCTTTGTGACGGTGCCCTATTATTCCAAGCCGACGCAGAAGGGGATCATCCACCATTTCGAGCAGCTGGCGTCGCAGACCGAGCTGCCGATCATCGTCCACAATCAGCCATCGCATACAGCCGTCGACCTCGCTCCGGCAACGGTCGCGCGGCTTGCTGAAATCCGAGGGATCATCGGAATCGCCGACGACGTCTGCGACATCTCGCGCATCGATCTATGGCGCCCCTTTTTGCCGGAACGGTTCGGCCTGTTCACATCGAACGATGCAATCGCGCTCGGCTTCACGGCTGCGGGCGGTCATGGCTGCTTTTCGAGTGTTGCCAACATCGTTCCTCGGCTCTTTCAATCCATGCAGCATTCGGCCACGTGCGGCAATGTCGGTGCAGCCCAATCCATCGATGAGCGGCTGCAACCATTGTTCGGCGCACTAGTCCGCGAATGCGAGCCGGCAACAGTCAAGCATGCCTTGTCACTGGCGAGAGACATCGAGGCGGATGTTCGCCTGCCATTGGTCGGCGTCGGGACAGAAACGGCCGCCGCGATCCAGGCGGCAATCACCCCGTTTCAACTCGATGGCAGCGGCCGCTTCGCCTCACGGCATGCCCATCGCCTGGGATTGTGAAACTGCTCCATCCCTATGAGATTTTTATATTTTTGCCATTCCGGACAAATGGAAAACCTAGCAACTCCCCCATAGATTCAAGTGCGTAGCATCGAAAATGGTCTTATCGGACCCATGATGCTGGTGACACTGAAAGGAACTATGATGTCACGCTACAGGCATGCCGGCCTATCCGCCGACCCTCTCCAACGCCCTCGTGCCGTCGCTGTTGCGCGTAACGAGCGGCACTTCTCTTCGGACGCATTGCTGGACGGAATTCGCTCCGTCGCTCCGCGCCTCGGACTTGTCCTCCTGATCTCCGCCGCCCTGCAAATGGTGCTGCATCTGACCGGACACTGAGTGCAATCGAAGAGATCGAAGAGGAAACATACACATGGCAAACGTACAGCATCTTCAGCGCCGCTCGGCCCACAGCCTGCTCTCGCCGGCTCCGGCACGCTTCATCATCGGTCGCGACCGCCGCGGCAGCTGGATCGTTCAGGACCGAGAAGGTCTGGTCGGCGGCCTGTTCCGCAACGAAGCAGCCGCCCTGCATTTCGCCGCTGAAGAATGCAACCACAATCCGGCCGACATCTGCCTGGCGCCTGAAGGCGCGATCCTCGATCTGGACGGCTTCACCCCCGCCTCGTCCAATCTGCACTGAACTTGCCCTTGGCAGGCTTCGACAATATCCCGCCGAACGCTTCCTTAACCGCCCTAAGTTAAGCTTCCGGCCGGATATCCATAGAACAGAAGACAATGTCGAAGCCTGCCTTCCGCTACAGCCACTACGACCTCAAGGAACAGCGCGCCGGAACGGTGATCGAGATCACGCTTTCGGCGATCGCCAATGTCAGGCTGATGAACGGCTCGAATTTCGAGCGCTTCACGGAAACGCTTAAGCATCAGTTTCTCGGCGGCGTCGCCAAGAAATCGCCGATCCGGCTCACCATCCCCGAATCCGGCCACTGGCATCTCGTCGTCGATATGGAAGGCCATAATGGACAGGCCGAGTCGAGCGTGAAGATCGTCGATGCGGCACCGGCTCCCCGCATGCAGAAGGCACCACAGGAAACCAGCGCCGGTCGGTGATTCGGGACTTTAGCGCTCGCCGCGCTCCTTGCGCAGCTTCGACCACCAATCCAGTCGCTTGCGGATCTCCCGCTCGAAACCGCGCTCCGGCGGATCGTAGAAGGTCTGGCGGCCCATTTTTTCCGGAAAATAATTCTGACCTGAAAACGCATCCGGCTCGTCATGGTCGTAGCGATAGCCGTCGCCATAGCCTTCGGTGCGCATGAGTTTCGTCGGCGCATTGAGGATATGCTTCGGCGGCAGCAGCGAGCCATTCTGCTTGGCTGCCTGTGTCGCAGCCTTGAAAGCCGTGTAGACGGCATTCGATTTAGGCGCGGTCGCGAGATAGACGCAGGCCTGTGCCAGCGCCAATTCGCCTTCCGGCGAGCCGAGATAATCATAGGCGTCCTTGGCAGCATTGCAGATCACCAGGGCCTGCGGATCGGCAAGCCCGATATCCTCCACCGCCATACGCACCAGCCGGCGCCCGAGATAGAGCGGATCCTCGCCGGCATCGAACATGCGAGCGAGATAATAAAGTGCGGCATCGGGGTCGGAACCACGAACGGATTTATGCAGCGCCGAAATCAAATTGTAATGGCCGTCCTGCGCCTTGTCATAGACCGGGGCGCGGCGCTGGACGATCTTGACCAGCATGTCGGGATCGAAAAGCTCGTCCTTGCGCGCGGCGCGCCAGACCTCTTCCGCCAACGTCAGCACCGAACGGCCATCGCCATCGGCCATGCGGATCAGGCTGGCGCGGGCATCCTCCGTCAACGGCAGCGGCTTGCCTTCCACCGTCTCGGCCCGGCGCAGCAGTTCTTCCAGGCTTTCCTCATCATGCGAGCGAAACGTCAGGACACGGGCGCGGGAGAGAAGAGCGGCGTTAAGCTCGAAGGACGGATTTTCCGTCGTAGCCCCAACGAGAATGACGGTGCCGTCTTCCATGACCGGCAGGAAGCTATCCTGCTGGGCGCGATTGAAGCGATGGATCTCGTCGACGAACAGCAGGGTCTGACGGCCATCCATGCGCCGCAGCCTCGCCGCCTCGAAGACCTTCTTCAGATCGGCAACACCGGAGAAGATCGCCGAAATCTGCTCGAAGGCGAGACCCGCCTCGCCCGAAAGCAGCCTGGCCACCGTCGTCTTGCCGGTACCCGGCGGCCCCCAGAAGATCATCGATCCCAGAGAACCCGCCTCGATCATCCGGCGCAACACACCGTCCTCGCCGGTCAGATGTTCCTGGCCGGTGACTTCGGCCAATGTTTGCGGCCGCAGGCGATCGGCGAGAGGCCGCTTGTTGGCGACCTCCTCCGGTATCCGCGGTGCAAACAGATCATCGCTCATCGAAAGAACTGCCTGATACGTTGCCCGTCACGCTCGATCTCGACGCGCCAGAAGCTTGGGTTTGACGTGACGGTCTTCTGAAGGATTTCCGTGGTGTTGATCGCGACACCATTGATGGAGATAACGATATCGCGGGCGGCAAATCCAAGGCGGTCAGCCGGCGAATTCTGCTTCAGGCTCTCAATGACGACGCCGGTGGAATCCGGCGGCATATGCAGATCATCGGCGACACGTGGCGAGAGGTTGGCAACGGTCGCGCCGGAGAAGGGATTGTTGCCCTCGATCACCCGCTCGTCGCGCGGCGTCGATTCCGGAGCTGCGGCAAGCGTCATCGTGGCCTGATGCTCCTTGCCGTTGTCGAGCACCGTCAACGACACGGTAGCGCCGAGACCTGCCGTGGTCAGGCGGTAGCCGAGCGCGTCTGGATGTTCGATCGAGATATTGTTCAAGGCCGTGATCACTTCACCGGGCTTGAGGCCCGCCTTGGCCGCTGGGCCGCCGTCGACCACCTTCGTCACCAGCGCACCGCGCACCTTATCAAGGCCGAGCGCTTCGGCGACATCCGATGTGACAGGCTCGAAGGAGGCGCCGATATAGGGGCGCTCGAACGCCTTGTCGCCGCGATCGGCAGCCGCGAGGAAGACCTTGACCAGATTGGCGGGAATGGCAAAACCGATACCGTTGGAGCCGCCGCCCTGGGAGAAGATCGCCGTGTTGAGCCCGATCAGCTCGCCGGTCATGTTGACGAGCGCGCCGCCCGAGTTGCCGGGATTGATCGAAGCATCGGTCTGGATGAAGAAGCCGACTTCGTTCTTCACCTGATTGCGGGCAAGTGCGGAGACGATACCGCTCGTAACCGTCTGTCCCACGCCGAAGGGATTGCCGATCGCCAGCACGAGATCGCCGACCTCGATGCCATCGGAATTGCCGAGCGGCAGAACCGGGAAGGTCTCGTTCTTCGACTGGATCTTCAAGACGGCCAGGTCGACGCGATCATCCTTCAGAATGACCTTACAGGGAAATTCGCGGCCATCCGAAAGCGCGATCTTGATGTCATCGGCACCATCGACGACGTGGTTGTTGGTGATGACGGTGCCATTCGCCTCCACGATGACGCCTGAGCCCAGCGACGATTGCTTCTCGGTGCGATTCGGCATGCGCTGGCCGAAAAACTGCTCGAAGAAGGGGTCGCCGGCGAAGGGCGACTGACGCTGTACGACGCGCTCGGCATAGACGTTCACCACGGCGCCGGAGGTCTGCTTGACCAGCGGAGCGAAGGAAAGCTGCATCTGCGTCTGGCTTTCCGGCAGCGTCTTTGCCGTCTGAGCCCCAGCGGAAAGCGGCATCGCCACGACGAGGGCAATCATCGAAACGGCAGTGCGCTTCAGGAGGACATGCATGGAAATTTCCCTTTTTAATTCTCTTTAAACAACGTTGTAGCGCCCGACGCTAGAAAGAAAAGAGGGCGGAACCATGAAGCATAAATGGAAGTTTGCGGCGATAAAAAACAGGCTCGCTGAACAAAAACATGCTGTCATGCCTTTCGCGTTGGGAATCGTCAAAAGGGAACCGGATATGCGATTGAACCATCTTGCCGCCGCCACTTTCTTCATTTCGCTGGGTATGGCCGGCACCTCCCATGCCGCCAGTTTCGATTGCGAGGCGCAGAACCTGAAGCCGGACGAAAAGACGATCTGCGATGTGCGTGCCCTTAACGACGCCGACGTGAGGATGGTGACGACCTTCGACCTGCTCTCCGGCCTTCTGGCAATGGGCGCGCGCGGCACGATGCAGGACCAGCAGACCGAATGGCTGAAGAAGCGGCAGGCCTGCGGGGCCGATGTCGCTTGCCTGACTACGTCCTATCAGGAGCGTCAGAAAGAGCTGAACGACGCGTACAAGCAGATCAATCGACCGCTGTAAATTCGTAGTACGCTTTGGGTTTAAAAGGTTGCCACATAAGTCCCCTCTCCCCGCCTGCGGGGAGAGGGCTAGAGTGAGGGGCAAGCGCAGGGACAGATAAGTTCTGCCGTTGCGATAAAGCTCGAAAGCCCCTCATCCGTCCTCTCGCGGCCGAGCTCCGCTCGTCCGTTCGAGTCCACCTTCTCCCCGCTGCGCAGGGCGAAGGGGCTTGGTTATTTTCCACCCAAATCGCGAACTGCACCACGATCCGCGCTCGTGGCAAAAGCGGCGTAAGCCTTCAAGGCCGTGGTGACGTTGCGCTTGCGCGGTTCTGTCGGATGCCAGCCCTTGGCATTCTGGGCTTCGCGGCGAGCGGCAAGTTCCTTGTCATCGACGCGCAGGCTGATCGTGCGGTTCGGAATGTCGATGTCGATCATGTCGCCTTCGCGCACCAGGCCGATCGTACCGCCATTGGCCGCTTCCGGTGAAGCATGGCCGATCGAGAGACCCGAGGTGCCGCCGGAGAAGCGGCCGTCGGTGATCAGCGCGCACGCCTTGCCGAGGCCCTTAGACTTCAGGTAGCTCGTCGGATAGAGCATTTCCTGCATGCCGGGGCCGCCCTTCGGGCCTTCATAGCGGATGACGACTACGTCGCCGGCCTTGATCTCGTTGCTGAGGATGGCCTTGACGGACGCGTCCTGGCTCTCGAAGACCCTAGCAGGACCGGAGAATTTCAGGATCGATTCATCAACGCCGGCCGTCTTCACGATGCAGCCATCGAGCGCCAGATTGCCCTTGAGAACGGCCAGACCGCCATCCTTGGAGAAAGGATGCTCGACGGAACGGATGACGCCCTTCTCGCGGTCCGTGTCGAGCTCATCCCAGCGGGAGCTCTGGCTGAATGCAACCTGCGTCGGAACGCCGCCCGGAGCCGCGCGGAAGAATTCGCGCACGCTTTCGCTGTTGGTGCGGGTGATATCCCAGCGGTCGATGGCGTCGCCGAGCGTTTCGGCATGAACGGTCGGGCAATCACGATTGATCAGGCCGCCCTTATCGAGCTCGCCGAGGATCGACATAATGCCGCCGGCGCGATGCACGTCTTCCATGTGAACGTCGCTCTTGGCGGGTGCGACCTTGGAGAGGCACGGCACGCGACGCGACAGCGCATCGATGTCGGCCATGGTAAAGTCGATCTCGCCCTCATGCGCGGCCGCCAGGATGTGCAGCACGGTGTTGGTCGAGCCGCCCATGGCGATATCGAGCGACATGGCGTTTTCGAATGCCTGCTTCGAGGCCACGTTGCGCGGCAGGATCGTCGCATCGTCCTGCTCGTAGTAGCGGCGAGCGAGATCGACGACCAGGTGGCCGGCTTCGACGAAGAGACGCTTGCGGTCGGCGTGGGTTGCGAGCGTCGAGCCGTTGCCCGGCAGCGACAGGCCCAGCGCCTCGGTCAGGCAGTTCATGGAATTGGCGGTGAACATGCCCGAGCACGAGCCGCAGGTCGGACAGGCGGAGCGCTCGATGACCTGGACGTCTTCGTCGCTGATCTTGTCGTCAGCCGCGGCGACCATGGCATCGACCAGGTCGAGGGCGACCTTCTTGCCATGCAGAACGACCTTGCCGGCTTCCATCGGGCCGCCGGACACGAAGACCGTCGGGATATTGAGGCGCAGCGAGGCCATCAGCATGCCGGGGGTGATCTTGTCGCAGTTCGAAATGCAGACCATGGCGTCGGCGCAATGGGCATTGACCATGTATTCGACGCTGTCGGCGATCAGCTCGCGCGACGGCAGCGAATAGAGCATGCCGTCATGGCCCATGGCGATACCGTCATCGACGGCGATGGTGTTGAATTCCTTGGCTACGCCGCCGGCCGCTTCGATTTCGCGGGCGACGAGCTGGCCGAGATCCTTGAGATGAACGTGGCCGGGCACGAACTGAGTGAAGGAGTTGACCACTGCAATAATAGGCTTGCCGAAATCGCTGTCCTTCATACCCGTCGCACGCCAAAGGCCGCGCGCGCCGGCCATGTTGCGGCCGTGGGTGGTGGTTCTGGAACGATAAGCTGGCATGGTGTCTTCCTCGTCATCCTGGAATTTGTGCGGCGTCGGCAGGGCTCGAGGCTCGAGCCGAAGGGGACGCCGGCAACTCCGCTTTTTGGAATTGTCCTAATCCAATCGTGCAATACTGTCACTATCAACTCAAGCGAATCCGGTACGCTGCGGGACAAGCACCGCGTCCGGGCAAACAAGCGTCAAGACCACAATTGGGAACGAAGCAGCCTGTTCACAAGCACACACAAAAAGTTGCTTTCACTTCCAAAGAAATGCCTGCCTAAGAGTGTAACAAAATCCGCGTCCACTGCGTATGGCTGATATCGACGCTGTTACCGCATAGAGGAATTGCTCCATGGCCTCCTTCCGCCCACCGAAAATCACATCCTCCGAGATCACGCCCCGCTCGATCTATCTGAAGCGCCGCGACTTCCTGACGGTGGCGGCAGCCGGTATCGGCATGGCGGCGATCGGCGGCAAGGCAGCGATGGCCGACGCGCTGACGGCGACCAAGAGCAACTATACGGTCAACGAGAAGCTGACACCGATCAAGGACGTCACCACCTACAACAACTTCTACGAATTCGGCCTCGACAAGGCCGACCCGGCCAATCTTTCCGGCAAGTTCAAACCACGGCCGTGGACCATCAAGGTCGACGGCATGGTCAACAAGCCCGGCACCTTCGATGTCGATGCGCTGATCAAGGAATTTCCGCCGGAAGAGCGCGTCTATCGCATGCGCTGTGTCGAAGCCTGGTCGATGGTCATCCCCTGGGACGGTTTCCAGCTCTCCGCCCTGCTCGACAAGGTGGAGCCGCAGAGCAGCGCCAAATTCGTAGCCTTTGAGACCGTCGTGCGGCCGGAGGAAATGCCGGGGCAGTCGGGCGTCTTCCAATCGCTGGACTGGCCCTATGTCGAGGGCCTACGCCTGGACGAAGCCCGCAATCCCCTCACGCTGCTTGCCGTCGGCCTTTATGGCGAGACCCTGCCCAACCAGAACGGCGCACCGATCCGGCTCGTCGTGCCATGGAAATATGGCTTCAAGGGCATCAAGTCGATCGTTCGTATCACGCTCACCGACAAGCAGCCGGTGAATACGTGGCAGGCAACGAACAGCCAGGAATATGGCTTCTACGCCAACGTCAATCCGGCCGTCGACCATCCGCGCTGGAGCCAGGCAACGGAACGGCGCATCGGCGAAGGCGGCTTTTTCGGCTCAAACCGCCACCCCACCCTGCCCTTCAACGGCTATGCCGATCAGGTCGCCAGCCTCTATAGCGGCATGGACCTCAGGGTGAATTTCTAATGGCTCTTTCCTTCGCCCTGCCCAAACGCTGGCAGCCTGCCTCCGTCTGGGCGCTCTATGTCGTCGGGCTTCTGCCTGCCACCTGGGAATTCTATCTCGGCGCGACCGACCAGCTTGGTGCCGATGCGGTCAAGACCTTCGAGCTTTTCCTGGGGCTATGGGCGATCCGCTTTCTGCTGCTGACGCTTGCGGTCACGCCGCTGCGCGATCTCTTCGGCTGGAACTATCTGCGCTATCGCCGCGCGCTCGGCCTGCTCTGTTTCTACTATGCGCTGATGCACCTGACCGTCTACATGGTGCTTGATCAGGCGCTGGACGTGCAAGCCGTCATCGATGACGTGCTGAAGCGGCCCTTCATCATGTTCGGCATGGCGGGCCTCGTCATGCTGCTGGCGCTCGCCGTGACTTCGAACAACTTCTCGATCAAGCGTCTCGGCAAAAAGTGGATCTGGCTGCACCGCCTCGTCTATATCGTCGCCGCCTGCGGCGCCTTGCACTTCGCCCTGTCGACCAAGGTCCTGTCGCTGGAGCAGTTCATCTATATCGGCCTGCTGATCGCCATGATCCTCTACAGATCCTACAGGCCGATCATGATGGAAAGACGTCGAGCGGCGCGCAGGCCCGCTCCAGCCTCAAGTTCCAGAGCGGCCTGAAGACGACCGCCCTGTCCTTTTCAAGCGATTGTCATTCCGCAGCGCTGGCGATCTTCGCCTGGCCCTGCTCCTGCACCTCGACGGTCGCCGTCAGGCCGGCGATCAGCTTCGTGCCATCGGGCACCTTGTCGAGGGCGATACGCACCGGTACGCGCTGCGCCAGCCGCACCCAGCTGAAGGTAGGGGTGATATTGGCAAGCAGGCTGCCGGAGGTGCGTTCGCGGTCCTCGATGCCGTAGGCGATGCTTTCGACATGGCCCGTCAGCTTCTCGGCCTGACCCATCAGGTGAATATGGACTTCGTCGCCGACATGGATGCGCGGCAGCTTGGTTTCCTCGAAATAGCCCTCGACACGAAGGGAATCGCTGTCGATCAGCGCAACCTTGGCGGTGCCGGCAGAGACATAATCGCCCGGACGCAGGCTGAGGTTCGAAATCGTGCCATTGACGGTGGCGCGGACCTCGGAGCGGTCGAGGTTCAGCTGGGTAAGCTCGCGGTTGGCTGTCGCCTGACGAACGGCGGCTTCATCCTGCTGCTCGGTGGTCTGCGCCTGCTCCTTCTGCTGGAGAGAGGCGGCATCGCCGAGGCGCGCCTGGCGCTGGCTTTCGCGGCGGGCCTGATCGAGAGCCGCCTGACTGCTTGCAAGGGCTGCATCCGCCTGTTCAAGGGCGATGGCGAAGCGGTCGCGATCGACACGGAAGAGGACATCGCCCTTCTTGACCGCCTGGTTATCCTTGACGAGGACCTCGCTGACGAGACCGGAGACGTCAGGCGCGATGCCGACGACATCGGCTCTGAGGCGCGCATCGCGCGTCCAGGGCTCGTCCATGTAGTGGCCCCAGAGCTGGCGACCGACATAGACGGCGGCAACGACAAAGATGAGTGTGACGGCCACACGGCCGATGAGTTTTAACGCGTTCATATGAAGTACCAACGAGAGACGGAGGAAACGGCGCCGAGCAGCAGGACGTAAAGCGCGAGATCGAAAAGACCGCGATGCCAGACCAGAGTGTAGACTCCGATCCATGCCAGCAGGCGTCGAAGGATGATGACGGCAAACAGCGTCACCAGCATGAGAACAAGAAGGCGCGGGATGTAGACGCCATAAAGATCGAATTCTGCGGGCATGGTATTACTCGGCGGCAATGGGAAGGTGATGGGCGATATCCGATACGGGCGGCTGCCAGCTCGCTGGCGACTCGGCATGCGGGAAGAGCGCGCGGCGAAGGCCGACGAGCGCATCGAGGCTCGCCCGGCCGGAGTGACGCCTTTCCTGTGCGACCGCCTCGAGACTATGGTCGATCGACACGCGCAGCTCGTCGGAGGGGTCCACCGCACGCTTGGCCTTAAGCCGCGAACGATAGAAATCCGATACGCCGATCAGGACTTCGCTGACCGATGTGGCGGCGGCCGGCTTCAGCTGGCCACGCTCCTTCTGCAGCATCAGCACGTTGAAGCCGAGGCGGACATCGGCATAGCCGTCGACCTTCTTCAGCTCGCGATCCTCGATGCCTGCAAGGCGCGGCACAAGCTGGCCGAGGCGGTCGAGGATTCGGCCGGATAGGCGCTCATGATCGGCACGGCGGATGCCGGCTGCGGTTTCGGCCAGATCTCTCCAGCCGGCCCGCACCAGCCGCCACGCAGCAAGCTCGGAACCGAATGGGCGGGTGAGCAAAGTCCAAACGAGAGCAAAGCCGATGCCTGCCAGTGCGGCGATCGAGCTATTGGCAAAGCTCGCGAAATCAGCGGCATAGCGATCCTGCAAGGCGATGAAGGAGGCGCCGTTTACCGCCAGCAGCATGGCGAGCATGTTCGTCTGCGGACGCGGAATCAACAAGCCCATCACCAGGAAGGGCGGTGCGAACACCAGCACCAGCATTTCGAAACCGGAGATCGACGGCAATATGCCGAAAATGTAGACGCACGCGATAACGAGGCTTACGGCGCTCCAGATGAACATCGAGGTGATGAAGGGCGCCGGCCGATCAAGCGAGGCAAAAAACGAACAGGCTACAGCCGCCATCGTAATAAAGCCTGCGCCGTCCTCCCATCCGGAATAGATCCAGAAGAAGCATGCAATCGTGATGCCGACGACGACAGCGCCAGCCGAGAAGGCCAGCAGCGCATAGTCATAGTGCCTGATATGGGCGACGACATTGCGGTGGCGGAAGGCCGGACGCCAAGTGCCGATCTGCTGACCGGACATGATCTGATCGCGCAGCGTGAGGCAATCCTGCCAGAGGTCGACGATTTCCTTCAGGCGCGCCAGAGCGCTCGACCGGACGAGATCATCCCAACCGAGATCAAGATCGTTGTCCTGCAGCTCCTCAATCTTCTTCGACAGGGTGTCTGCGGTTTCGTCAACCTTGCAACGACCACCCTGCCCCAGCCAGTCGGCCACATCGTTCAGCACAGTGACCAGTTCCTGCGGCAATGGCTTTCCGCCGGCCTTCAGCGCATGCAGACGGTCGGCAAGGGACGAGAAGAGCGGCAGCAGCATCAAGAGACGACCGCGCAGCTCGCGCGAATGGCGGACAATATCGCGGCTGCCGGCATCATATTTGAGCTGGCTGATGACGAGATCGAGGCCGGAGACATCCGCAGCAAGCTTCTGGCGCTTCAAAGGCGTCGCGGGAGAAGCGCCCTCGCCGCGCAGGATCTCATCGGCCCAGGTGCCGGCATCATCGAGCCAGGAGCCGATGCGCTGGCCAAGTACGGTGCCGACACTGCTCGGAAAGACAATGGCGCTGACGACGCTCGCGCAGACGATGCCGATGATGATTTCCTCGGAGCGAGCGAGCGCCACATCGAATATGGTTTCCGGTGAGCCGACGGCCGGCAGCGCGATCAGCGGCAGCGAATATCCGGCCAGCATGAACACATAGCTGCGCGAGGTGCGATCGAGCATCGAGATGAACAGCAAGGTACCGGTCCACAGCGCGACGACGACGGAGAGCAGTTCCGGCGCGTTGACGAACAGCGGAACGAGGATCACCGATGCGGTGGCGCCGATGAGCGTGCCCAACGCACGATAAAGCCCCTTGGAACTCGTTGCCCCGGCAAGAGGATTGGCGACCACATAGACGGCGGCCATCGCCCAGTAAGGGCGCGGCAGGTCCAGCGACAGCGCGATGAACAGCGCCATGATCGCAGCAATGAAGGCTTTGACCGAAAATAGCCAGTCGCGCCAGGATGGGATGCTCATAAGACTTTCTCCCGCTCCGGCTCTGCATCAGCTGCCGTTGGCGCCTCGAACTCCTCGAACGCCTTCAGTACGCGGATGGCGGCTTCGATATCCGCCTGGGCGACATTGGCGAGGATCTTGCCGCGCAGCTCGTCCAGGGCGTCCTCCATGCGGGAGGCCAGCTTTTCGCCCTCCGGCGTCAGCCACAGGCCTTTCGCGCGCCGATCCGTCGGATCGTCCTTGCGGATGACAAGATCCATGCTTTCGAGCTGATCGAGCAGGCGAACCAGGGACGGGCCTTCGATGCCAACATAGGTGGCGAGAACCACCTGCCGCACACCTCCTCCCAGACGACCGATCCACAGCAGCGGCGCGGCCACGGCCTCGGATATGCCATGAGAGCTCAGCGTGATGTCGACGACCCGGCGCCACTGGCGGCCGGTCGTGAGCAGATTGGCGGTGAATATGCGCTGTATGGCGTTTAACGATTTCATAGGATTCTATTAGCACTAAACTAATTAGGATTCAAATTATTATGACCCAAAGCGCCATATGAAATGCGAAATGCAGCTATGCGAATATTGATGAGCGACAGGTGGATATGTCGGGAATAGCCAGCAATGGACAGCCTGGCGGATCGTTCAAATCCTCGCTTGTCGATCGATACCGCCGAGATAGGAGCAGATCATCCTGACCAGCTCCTGCTTCAGATCGGGCGAATCGAGCGTGCCTTTCCGCGCTCCGTTGTGGATCACGCCTTCGACCATGCCGGATAGAACCTGCGCGAGGACGTCATTGGAAGGACCCGAGCCAACGCGGCGATGGATAGCGACAAAATCTCTGTAGTACCGTTGATAGTCGGCCAGGAACGTATCATGGGCCGACCTGGAGCCCTCAAATCCTGGCACCTCATCCAGAAGCACCCGGTGAAGTTCTGGATTAAGGCCATGAGCGTCGATCATGCCCTGAACCAATGCATCCGCGCCCTGCTTCAGCGGCAGGTCGGCTACAGCCACCTGACGCAGGACGGCGAGGACTTCGTCGAAATGGCGGCGCCTTATCGCTTCGACCAGGGAGAGCTTGTCCGGAAAATACTGGTAGAGCGACCCGATGCTGATGCCGGCGACGGCCGCGACGATATTCGTCGTGAAGCCAGCCCATCCACGGTCACCCAAAACGCGAGCACCCGCTTCGACGATGGCATCCACCGTCGCCCGGGAACGCGCCTGCGTCGGCTCCTTCCGCATCGGCGGACGCTGCTTTTGAATGCGAGTAGACATGCGCTCAGTCCTTCATGAAAATGTGAGCAGATTACTCGCTTTCTTCCATCCGATGAAAGGCCAAACTCATCATGAGCGAAATGTCATTGCTGCGAACGCTTTTCCGCTATCAAGCCTGGGCGAACGAGGAGCTGCTCGACGCCATCGGCCGCCTCGATCCGGACCGCCATGACAAGGAGCGCCATCTCTGCATACGGCTGATGAATCACTCGCTGGTCGTCGGCCGCATATTTGCGGCGCACCTCACTGGACAGGCCCATGGCTATACGGACGACAATACACCCGAGACACCCGCCCTGCCCGAGCTTCGCGCGGCGCTTACGGCATCCGATTACTGGTATCTGAACTACCTCGAAACCATCAGTACAGAGCTTCTGTCCGAAGCCGTACCCTTCATCTTCACGGATGGCGACCGCGGCCGCATGACACGCGAGGAGATGCTTCTTCACGTCGCCACGCATGGAGGCTACCACCGAGGCGAAATCGGCCGCCTGCTGGCGCAGCTCTCCATCACGCCGCCCTGGGATACGCTCGCGGTCCATCTTCACCGCAGCGAACCCTCGCGCCGGATGGCGATGGCGGCGGAGTAATATGAGCTCTACCTTGCATTCAACCGGATTTTTTTGAGCAGAGCCGCGGTATCGCGTAACCAGCCGGCCGGATCGTCGCGGTGATAGATTCGCTCCGACGGCTCGATATTGTCGAGGAAACGCCGATAGATCACGGCGCGCCTTGCCATGGCAATCGGCGCGAGCAGCTCGGCGGCGCGCGCGGGGTTACTGCCGGATACCCGGGCCAGCCACTCGCGATTCCAATGATCCTTGATCGTCTCGACGTATTCCTGTGCCATCCCGTCGAGAAAGGCGGACTGATCGAGCAAGGGGTGACCGATACCGCTGTCGCCCCAATCCAGCAGCGTGAGCGCCCCTTCCGTGCCGCGAAAATTGCCGGGATGGCAGTCGCCATGAACGAGTGTATCCGGCAAGCCGCAGGCGTGTATTTCGGCAAACAAGGCCGGAAGACCTTGCACAAAGCGCTGTAGCGTCACGCGTTCGTCCTCCGACAGCTCTTCGCTTGTCCGCCGCACAACCTCGGCGATTTCAAAGCACAGGCTCTGGCCACACCAATCAGGCAAGCCCATCATGCGCAATTCCTCGACGCGCTCGATCCACGAAGCCTGTATTTCGACGAGCAGTGTCACCATGGCGAGCAATTGCAGCAATGTCGCCTCATACAAGTCGTCGCCGGGGATCTCCGCAATCAGAACGCGCCCGTATTCGTCGTGACCATACAATGTTGGGACATGATGACCGGACAAGGCGTTGATGACGCGACCCTCATGCGCCAGAACCGGCGGCACGACCTTCAGCCAGGCCGATTGCGCACCGAGTGGTATGCGCCAGACGCTGGAAAGGTTCCAGGTGCGAACCTGGATAGGCTTTGCCGTGGGTGCCAAGCCATGTCCGGCGAGCACTCGCGCCGCCCAATCGAGATCGGCGTCAGGACCGCCGGGTTCGGCATAGGCTTGGCGCAAGGGGTGAGCCTCGAGCTTTCCTGCCCAGGCGTCCGCCGGCACGGGTTGCGCAATCTCGGCGAGATAGGTGACCTCGCCACCCGGTGCCCGGTCGCGAGCGGCCTCGAGCAGGCGCAGGATCGTCACATCGATGCCATGACGGTCACGCGCGGCGCGCACGACAGATTCCACTTCCTGCCACCAGGGAATCTCGACTGGAATCGGCGCGAGACAACCGACCACGGTGCCATCAGGTGTCACCAGCACCAATCGTGCCGTGCGCGACGGCACCGTTGTCTCCTCCTGGTTCTCCATCCTTACGCGCCCTTCTCGCTAACATGCCGCATACGCCCCTGCCAATTCCACCCTACCCTGCAAAGGCACCATCTCCGCTACCCTAGCGACAGCAATGCGGCAAGCCGAACAATGCCCGTTCAGCCGCCATTCCGCAGCGCCTGGCTGTGAAATTCGGAAAAAAGCATCAAGCTACTGGCGTGGTCCGTGACAGGACCCGATCAATCGCCAGCGCCGCCACGATACCCATGGCATAGGCCAGAATATTCCAGGGCGAGAACACTCTTCCGAGCAACAGGGCACCGGCTGTGGTCAATCGAAAGGCATCGAGACCCGGCGTATGCCACAGCCTGAAGAGCTCCACGGCGACCGCAATGACTAGCGCCGCCACGGCAATTCTGAAACGCCCTGATAACAGGAATATCGTTGCCAGGAGCCAATAGACCATCGCTCCCCACAACAACGAGCCGCCATATTTGACGACCACAAAGGGCAGATCAATCGCGTAACCATACCGCCGCAGCGCAAGACCGCCGGCGATAGTCAACAGCAGCGCAAGGAGCGGAAGCAGTCTTCCGCGTATCAATCTTTGCTGCATGTTCTGCGACGCTCCCAGTTATCTGATGCTCTTGAGCCGGATGCGACTCATCAAGCTGTTGCGATACTCCGAAGCAATCCGGAAAATTGAAAGGCCACTCCCGCGAGCCTAAACGCCAAAAGGCCGGATGATCGCTCATCCGGCCCTTCAAATTGTATCCGAAGCTTGGCCTTAAGCGGCTGCGGCTTCTTCCTCAGCGGCAACGCGAGCCTTGTCGGCTGCGCCCTTGGCATTGACGTCGCGATCGACGAATTCGACAACGGCGAGAGCGGCATTGTCGCCCTGGCGGAAGCCAGCCTTCATGATACGCAGGTAGCCGCCGTTGCGCGTGGCGTAGCGGGTTGCAATCGCATCGAACAGCTTCGAAACGACAGCAGCGTCGCGGATCTGCGAGATGGCCTGACGACGAGCGTGCAGGTCGCCGCGCTTGCCGAGGGTTACCAGCTTCTCGACGATCGGGCGAATTTCCTTCGCCTTCGGGAGCGTGGTGACAATCTGCTCATGGGTGATGAGCGAAGCCGCCATGTTGGCGAACATCGCCTTACGGTGGCTAGCGGTTCTATTCAGCTTGCGGCCGGCTTTACCGTGGCGCATTGCTATTCTCCTTCACTTGCAGGCATCATGCGCCTGCCGTTTGAAACGTTAGTACTGGTCTTCGTATCGCTTGGCGAGATCTTCGATGTTCTCAGGCGGCCATGCCGGCACTTCCATGCCGAGGTGCAGGCCCATGGAAGCGAGAACTTCCTTGATTTCGTTCAGCGACTTGCGACCAAAATTCGGCGTGCGGAGCATTTCTGCTTCGGTCTTCTGAATGAGGTCGCCGATATAGACGATGTTGTCGTTCTTCAGGCAATTTGCCGAACGAACGGACAGTTCGAGTTCGTCTACCTTCTTGAGGAGCGCCGGGTTGAAAGCGAGTTCGGTGACTGCTTCTTCTTCGGCTTCCTTCTGCGGCTCGTCGAAGTTGACGAACACGCCAAGCTGATCCTGAAGGATGCGAGCCGCGAAAGCGACGGCATCTTCACCGCTGATCGAACCGTCGGTTTCGATCGACATGCTCAGCTTGTCGTAGTCGAGAACCTGTCCTTCACGGGTATTTTCAACCTTGTAGGACACCTTCTTGACCGGCGAATAGAGGCTGTCGACCGGGATGAGGCCGATCGGAGCATCTTCCGCACGATTGCGCTCGGCCGGGACATAGCCCTTGCCGTTGTTGACGGTGAATTCCATGCGGATTTCGGCGCCCTCGTCGAGCGTGCAGATGACATGCTCGGGGTTGAGGATTTCGATATCGCCGACCGTCTGGATGTCGCCAGCCGTTACAACGCCTGGGCCCTGCTTGCGGACAACCATGCGCTTGCTGTCATCGCCGTCCATCTTGATGGCGATTTCCTTGATGTTCAGCACGATGTCCGTCACGTCTTCCCGGACGCCCGGGATAGAGGAGAACTCATGCAGCACGCCGTCGATCTGCACGGCCGTCACAGCGGCGCCGCGCAGAGAGGACAGCAGAACGCGACGCAGCGCGTTGCCGAGGGTGAGACCAAAGCCACGCTCCAGCGGTTCGGCCACGAGCGTTGCCTTGGTACGGCCGCTCGAGGTGAACTCGACCTTGTTGGGCTTGATCAGTTCCTGCCAGTTTTTCTGAATCATGTTTTTGCCTTCCGTTCGTTGCCACCATCCAATCGTGGCAACCGAGCTTGAGTAACACCAAGTCGGGCGCATCTACCCCGGCCGGTGTCGTGAGTGGCGATGATCAGACGCGACGCTTCTTGCGCGGGCGGCAACCATTGTGCGGAATCGGGGTCACGTCGCGGATGGACGTGATCATGAAACCAGCAGCCTGGAGGGCGCGCAGAGCGGATTCACGACCGGAGCCCGGACCGCAAACTTCAACTTCCAGCGACTTCATGCCGTGTTCCTGAGCCTTCTTGGCGCAGTCTTCAGCAGCGATCTGGGCAGCGAACGGGGTCGACTTACGCGAACCCTTGAAGCCCTTGGCACCAGCGGACGACCAGGCAATAGCGTTGCCCTGTGCGTCGGTGATGGTGATCATCGTGTTGTTGAAGGTCGAGTTGACGTGTGCGACGCCCGACGTGATATTCTTGCGCTCGCGACGACGAACACGGACGGCTTCCTTGGCCATGTTATTCCTTTCTTGGATCTCTGCACCGCCGTAATCCCAGCGGCTACACCGAAGCAGCACCCGTGGAGCACCGCTTCAAACTCAAAAGAGGCCGGCGGACCGCCAGCCTCCCAAATCCGGTTGCCCGGAAATTACTTCTTCTTACCGGCGATCGCCTTTGCCGGACCCTTGCGGGTGCGGGCATTGGTGTGCGTGCGCTGGCCGCGAACCGGCAGGCCACGACGATGACGCAGGCCACGATAAGAACCAAGGTCCATAAGACGCTTGATGTTCATCGCGGTTTCGCGACGCAGGTCACCTTCGACCTGATAGTCACGATCGATGGTTTCGCGGATCTGCAGAACTTCAGCATCCGTCAACTGGTTGACGCGACGCTCGGCCGGAATACCAACCTTCTCGCAGATTTCCTGTGCAAACTTCGGTCCGATCCCGTGAATGTAACGAAGCGCAATAACTACGCGCTTTGCAGTCGGGATGTTGACGCCAGCGATACGAGCCACGCCTGTTCTCCTTGCATTCCTTTTGCCTTGGCAAAGGGTCTTGTTATGCAGCCCGGGAGCTGCTTGTTCGATGTGTGTCCGCCACATGTCAAAACGACCGTGCTCGGACTTCCCGTTGGAAATCCGCGCCGATCGCATAGCATGTCGCGAGTTGGCGCGGTGTTTAGCGGAATCAGCGCAAAAAAGCAACCGCTCCGGCAAGTTTATTTTAGGCTATCTAAAGCTTAGCCAGGATAGCCTCTATGCTGTCGGTCACATGCTCGATATCGGCCATGCCGTCGATGCTCTGCAACTTGCCTTTTGCATAGTAGTAACCGATCAAGGGCGAGGTCTCCTTGTAATAGACCTGGAGACGGGTCGCCATGGTTTCGGCATTATCGTCCGGACGGCGCTTGAAATGCGTCGAACCGCATTTGTCGCAAACGCCAGCCGTTGCCGGAAGCTTGTCAGTGTCGTGATAGACGCTGCCGCAGTTCGAGCATGAATAACGGCCCGAAACACGGCGAATCAGTTCAGCGTCGTCGACCTTCAGCTCGATCACGATGGAGAGCTCGAGGCCCTTCGCATTGAGCATCTTTTCGGTTGCATCCGCCTGAACCAGCGTCCGCGGGAACCCGTCGAGGATGAAACCCCTGGCGCAATCCGGCTGATCGATACGCTCGGAAACGATGGCGTTGACCACCTCATCCGGAACGAGCTTGCCAGCCTTCATCAGGGCGTCGGCGCGCTTGCCGACTTCCGTGCCGGCCTGGACGGCCGCGCGCAGCATATCGCCTGTGGAAAGCTGCGGAATGCCATGCTTTTCCACAATGCGCTGGGCCTGGGTCCCCTTACCTGCTCCCGGCGGCCCTAAAAGTATGAGTCTCATCGCCCCCTCTTTCCTCCACGCAACTTCGATTTCTTGATCAGGCCTTCATATTGCTGTGCGATCAGGTGACCCTGAATCTGCGCCACCGTATCCAGCGTTACGCTAACCACGATCAGAAGCGAAGTGCCACCCAGAGACAAGGGAATACCTGTCTGGGATACGAGAATTTCGGGCAGGATGCAGACGAAGACGAGATAGATCGCGCCGATGACCGTGATACGGGTCAGCACGTAATCGATATATTCGGCAGTACGCTCGCCGGGACGGATGCCCGGAATGAAGCCGCCATGCTTCTTCAGATTGTCGGCCGTGTCCTTCGGATTGAAGACCAGCGCCGTGTAGAAGAAGGCGAAGAAGGCGATCAGCGCGGCGTAAAGCACCATGTAGACCGGCTGTCCGTGACCAAGCGCGGCGACGATTGACGTGACCCAGGTCGGAAGCGCCGTGTTGTTCCCAAGTCCGGCTGCCGTTGCAGGCAACAGCAGCAGCGAGGAGGCAAAGATCGCCGGAATAACACCCGAGGTATTGAGCTTCAGCGGCAGGTGCGACGTATCGCCCTGGAACATGCGCGTGCCGACCTGGCGCTTCGGATACTGGATCAGAAGGCGACGCTGGGCGCGCTCGACGAAGACGATAAGCGCAATGACCAGAATGGCAACGACCAGCACGGCGAGAATAAGGGGCGTGGAAAGCGCACCGGTGCGGCCGAGTTCGAGCGTGCCGGCAAGAGCGGTCGGGAGACCGGCAGCAATGCCCGCGAAGATGATCAGCGAGATACCGTTGCCGATACCGCGCGACGTCACCTGCTCGCCGAGCCACATCAGGAACATCGTGCCGCCGAGCAGCGTGATGACGGTGGATATGCGGAAGAACCAGCCGGGATCGACGACGACGCCGTTGCCATGCTCAAGGCCGATCGCAATGCCATAAGCCTGCAAGGCGCCGAGCAGCACCGTGCCGTAGCGGGTGTACTGGTTGATGATCTTGCGGCCCTGCTCGCCTTCCTTCTTCAGGTTTTCGAGCGACGGAACGACCGAGGTCATCAGCTGAACGATGATCGAGGCCGAAATGTACGGCATGATGCCGAGCGCGAAGATCGCCATGCGCTGCACAGCGCCGCCCGAGAACATGTTGAAGAGGCCAAGAATGCCGCCCGACTGATTCTGGAAAGCCTGAGCGTAGGCGGCAGGATTGAGGCCAGGAAGCGGAATGTGGGTGCCGAGCCGGTAAACGAGGAGAGCGCCGAGGGTAAACCACAGGCGCTTCTTGAGATCCTCGGCTTTGGCAAAGGTCGAAAAATTGAGGTTGGACGCCAATTGTTCCGCTGCAGAAGCCATGCAAATCTCCGCATCACCAATTCCGGCATAGTCGGCCGAGCCCGGAATCAGTCTGTAAATTGTTCAAAAGCCGGGCTTCGGACGGATTGCGCAGCAATCGGGCGCCTCACCCTTGGTTCCCGTTATCGATCGGAAAGACACGTGCCGCATCGATCAGATTCGTGAGGCTCACATATGGGAGCAAAATCGCCCGAAGTGAAGTCACTTCGGGCGATTATTGATAATATTATTCTGCAGCAGCGACAGCGAGCAGCTTGACGGAACCGCCAGCCTTTTCGATCTTCTCGACTGCGGTCTTGGAAGCGCCTGCAACTTCGAGAGCGAGCTTCGTCTTCAGTTCGCCGTCAGAGAGAACGCGAACGCCGTCCTTGACGCGGCGAATGACGCCAGCGGCCTTGAGAGCGGCTGCATCAACCGTGTTCTTGGCATCGAGCTTGCCGGCATCGACGGCAGCCTGGATGCGTGCCAGCGACACGACAACATAGTCGGCTGCGAAGATGTTGTTGAAGCCGCGCTTCGGCAGACGACGGTAGATGGGCATCTGACCGCCTTCGAAGCCGTTGATCGCAACGCCCGAACGAGACTTCTGACCCTTTACACCACGGCCGCCGGTCTTGCCGGAGCCGGAGCCGATGCCGCGGCCGAGGCGCTTGCGGCTGTGGGTCGAGCCTTCGTTATCCTTGATTTCATTCAGTTTCATAGCGAATTACCTCCGGCTCACTTCTCGTCGACAACGCGAACGAGATGCTGGACAGCACGGATCATGCCACGAACAGCCGGAGTATCTTCCAGCGTGCGGCGACGGTGCATCTTGTTCAGTCCGAGACCGATCAGCGTCTTCTGCTGAACATCCGGACGGCGGATCGGGCTGCCAATCTGCTCGACCGTAACGGTCGCCTTAGCTTCAGCCTTCTTGGTCGTCTTGGCCATAGGTCAAACTCCCTTATTCTTCGGAGGCGTTGCCCGAAGCGGCGCGGCGAGCCTGCAGGGTGGCATACTTGATGCCGCGCTGAGCTGCGATGTCCTTCGGGTGAACCTGGTGCTTCAGGGCGTCGAACGTGGCGCGAACCATGTTGTACGGGTTCGACGAACCGGTCGACTTGGCAACGACGTCGTGAACGCCGAGCGTTTCGAAAACGGCGCGCATCGGGCCGCCGGCGATGATACCGGTACCGACCTTGGCCGAGCGCAGCAGAACCTTGCCAGCGCCGTGACGGCCATGAACGTCGTGATGCAGCGTACGGCCGTCGCGCAGCGGTACGAAGATCATGTCGCGCTTGGCGCTTTCGGTTGCCTTGCGGATGGCTTCCGGCACTTCGCGTGCCTTGCCATGGCCGAAGCCTACGCGGCCCTTCTGGTCGCCAACGACGACGAGAGCGGCGAAGCCGAAGCGACGGCCACCCTTGACAACCTTGGCGACGCGGTTGATCGCGACCAGCTTGTCGACGAATTCGCTATCGCGCTCTTCACGGCTCTGACGGTCTTCCCGCGGAGCCCTCTTTTCCTGTGCCATTGTCCTCTTCCTTTTTCTTTTCCGGGTGCAATCGGCAAACAAAACGAAGACCGCATGCCTTCCCTTGCGGGAAACCTGCGGCCCGGTGAATATCCGGCCGGCGTCCTTGGGATCACCGGCCGGAAATCTGATTAGAAGGTCAGGCCGCCTTCGCGGGCTGCTTCAGCCAGGGCCTTGATGCGGCCGTGGTAGATGAAAGCGCCGCGATCGAACACGACTTCCTTCACGCCGGCCTTGGAGGCGCGCTCGGCAACGAGCTTGCCAACGAGGGCTGCGGCTGCGGTATCGGCACCGGTCTTCAGAGAACCGCGCAGATCCTTGTCGAGGGTGGAGGCAGCCGCGAGGGTCTTGCCAGCCACGTCATCGATGACCTGGGCGTAGATGTTCTTCGACGAGCGATGAACCGACAGGCGCGGACGGCCATTGGCCACCGACTTGATTTGACGGCGCACGCGGTTGGCGCGACGCGCAAGTGCTTCTTTCCTGCTAGCCATTTCGCGTGTTCCTTACTTCTTCTTGCCTTCTTTGCGGATGATCCGCTCTTCGGCATACTTAACACCCTTGCCCTTGTAGGGCTCGGGGCCGCGGTATTCGCGGATTTCAGCTGCAACTTGGCCGACCTGCTGCTTGTTGATGCCGGTGACGACGATTTCCGTCGGCTTCGGCACAGCGATCGTGATGCCCTGCGGCGGCTCATAAACCACGTCGTGGCTGAAGCCGAGCGCCAGCTGCAGGTTCTTGCCCTGCATGGACGCGCGATAGCCGACGCCGTTGATTTCGAGCTTACGCTCGTAGCCGTCCTTAACACCCTTCAGGATGTTCTCGATCATCGTGCGGGACATGCCCCACTTTGCGCGAGCATCCTTGGAGTCGTTGAGCGGCGTCACGACGATTGCGTTGTTTTCCAGCTTGAGACCGATTTCGTCGTTAGCGACGAAAAACAGCTCGCCCTTGGGGCCCTTGGCAGTCACCTTCTGGCCATCAACCGTGGCCGTGATCCCTGCAGGTACCTGAACGGGCTTCTTACCGATACGAGACATTTTTCAAACCTGTCTGTTTCGAGGGAGATATCTCTGTTCGATCTTAGAAGACCGAGCAGAGAACCTCGCCACCAACATTCTGTTCGCGAGCCTGGTGATCGGCCATCACGCCCTTCGGAGTCGAAAGGATGGTGATGCCGAGGCCGTTCGCGACCTGCGGAATGGACTTGACCGAGACATAAACCCGGCGGCCCGGCTTAGACACACGGCCGATCTCGCGGATCACCGATGCGCCTTCGTAGTACTTGAGTTCGATGTTGAGCTCAGACTTGCCATTGCCGAAATCGACGACGGAATAGCCACGGATGTAGCCTTCAGCCTGGAGCACATCGAGAACGCGTGCACGGAGCTTGGACGCAGGCGTCGAAACCGACGACTTGCGGCGCGAAGCGCCATTGCGGATGCGGGTGAGCATATCGCCCAAAGGATCAGTCATAGACATCTAATCTGCTCCTTACCAGCTGGACTTGACGATACCCGGCACCTTGCCGAGATTGCCGAGTTCACGCAGCGCGATACGCGACATGCGCAGTTTGCGGTAGTAGGCGCGCGGACGGCCAGATACTTCGCAACGGTTGCGAATACGGGTCTTCGATCCATCGCGCGGCAGCGATGCCAGCTTCAGAGTGGCCTTGAACCGGTCTTCGATCGAAAGAGACTGGTTCATGATGATTGCCTTGAGAGCAGCCCGCTTTGCGGCCTGGTTGGCAACCGTATTGCGGCGGCGCTTGTTCTTTTCAACTGCGCTTGTCTTCGCCATATCAGGGTTCCTTTTCTACGCTCGTCGTTACGGTTATTGACGGAACGGGAAGTTGAACTCTTTCAGAAGAGCCCGTGCTTCGTCGTCGGTCGTCGCCGTCGTGCAAACGATGATGTCCATGCCCCACATCTGATCAACCTTATCGTAGTTGATCTCAGGGAACACAATGTGCTCCTTGATGCCCATGGCAAAATTGCCACGACCGTCAAAGCTCTTCGGGTTCAGGCCGCGGAAGTCGCGAACGCGCGGAAGCGCGATGTTGACCAGACGATCCAGGAACTCATACATGCGGGCGCCGCGCAGGGTGACCTTCGCGCCGATCGGCATATTTTCGCGGACCTTGAAGCCAGCGATGGAGTTGCGTGCGCGGGTGATGACCGGCTTCTGGCCTGCGATGGCCGCGAGGTCTGCAGCAGCAACGGTTGGCTTCTTCGAATCAGCCGTCGCTTCGCCAACACCCATGTTGATCACGATCTTGTCCAGCTTCGGGATCTGCATCTCGTTAGCGTAGGAGAACTTCTCCTGCATCGCCGCGCGGATGCGAGCAACGTATTCCTTCTTGAGCCGCGGCTCGTACTTTACCTCAGCCATCGATCACTTCTCCCGAGGTCTTGGCCACGCGGACCTTCTTGCCATCCACAACCTTGAAACCGACGCGGGTCGGCTTACCGTCCTTGTCGACGATTGCCAGGTTGGACAGGTGAAGCGAGGCTTCCTTGCTGATGATGCCGGCTTCCTGGTTCTGCGTCTGGCGCTGATGGCGCTTGATGACGTTGACGCCACGAACGACCGCACGGTCTTCCTTCGGCAGCACTTGAATGACTTCGCCGGTACGGCCCTTGTCCTTACCGGTCAATACGACAACCTTGTCGCCTTTACGGATCTTCTGCATCGCTCCGCTCCTTACAGTACTTCTGGAGCCAGCGAGATGATCTTCATGTGGTTCTTGGCGCGAAGTTCGCGCGGAACCGGTCCGAAGATACGGGTGCCGATCGGCTCTTTCTTGTTGTCGATGAGGACTGCTGCGTTGGTATCGAAGCGGATGACGCTGCCATCCGGACGACGGATGTCCTTGGCGGTACGAACGACGACCGCCTTCATCACGTCACCCTTCTTCACACGGCCGCGCGGAATAGCTTCCTTGATCGAAACGACGATAACGTCGCCGATCGAGGCATACTTGCGCTTCGAGCCGCCCAGCACCTTGATGCACATGACACGACGTGCGCCGGAATTATCCGCCACGTCGAGGTTTGTTTGCATCTGAATCATGTCAGGTCGCCTTCTTGTTGTTACCGGAATGGTTGGGCCAAGTGACCCCCTACCCCGGCTTATGGACTAGTGTCTTGTCTGATTATGCCTGGCTTCGGGACCTCAAGGATCGTCTCTGCCGGCCATCAATAAAGCAAAAGAACGCCCGTTCTCGAGCGTCCTGCTTCCAAGCTCGTGCTTCATACAGATATTTCGCCCAGACGCAAGGGCCTGAGCGAAATTCTGTTACTTGGACTGGGCGGAAACGACCGTCCAGGTCTTATCCTTGGAGATCGGCGCGCATTCCTCGATGGAAACGACGTCGCCGGTCTTGTACTGATTGTTTTCGTCGTGAGCCTTGTACTTCTTGGAACGACGAACGGTCTTCTGGAGCAGCGGGTGAGCGAAACGACGCTCAACGCGGACAACTACCGTCTTCTCGTTCTTGTCGCTGACCACGACGCCCTGCAGAATGCGCTTCGGCATGTTATTTTTCCTTTAGGCCTTTGCTTCTGCCGCCTTCTGGCGGGCAATGGTTTTTACGCGAGCGATGTCCTTACGGACTTCGTTGATGCGCGAGGACTTCTCGAGCTGGCCGGTCGCCTTCTGAAAGCGCAGGTTGAACTGCTCCTTCTTCAGCTTGGCAAGCTCGTCCTTGAGTTGGTCGGCGCTCAGGGCGCGAACATCTGCGGCTTTCATGAGCTTCTTCCTTACTCTGCAATGCGCTGAACGAAGCGCGTCTTGACCGAGAGCTTGGCAGCGCCGAGGCGCAGAGCCTCACGAGCGATTTCTTCGCTCACACCGTCGATCTCGAACATCATACGGCCGGGCTTGACCTTGCATGCCCAGTATTCGACAGAGCCCTTACCTTTACCCATACGGACTTCGGTCGGCTTTGCGGTTACCGGAACATCCGGGAACACGCGGATCCATACACGGCCGGCGCGCTTCATATAGCGCGTGATCGCGCGGCGAGCCGCTTCGATCTCACGAGCGTTGACGCGGTTGGGCTCCTGCGACTTCAGGCCGAATTCGCCGAACGCCAGATCAGAACCACCCTTGGCAACGCCCTTGATGCGGCCCTTGAATTGCTTGCGGTACTTCGTACGCTTTGGCTGCAACATTTTCTTATTCTCCGAACTTATCTGCCACGTACGCTATCAAGCGTTGTCGCGGCGACGGTCTCTATCGCGATCGCGGCTAGCCGGACCCTGGGCGTCGCCTTCGAGCGCGCGGCGTTCGGAGGCCATCGGATCATGCTCAAGGATTTCGCCCTTGAAGATCCAGACCTTGATGCCGCAGATACCGAAAGCGGTTTCTGCTTCAGCCGTACCGTAGTCGATGTCGGCGCGCAGCGTGTGCAGCGGCACGCGACCTTCGCGGTACCATTCCGTACGAGCGATTTCAGCACCGCCGAGACGGCCGGCGCAGGTGATCTTGATGCCTTCGGCGCCAAGACGCATCGCGGACTGAACGGCGCGCTTCATGGCGCGACGGAAAGCAACACGGCGTTCCAGCTGCTGAGCGATCGACTGGGCAACCAGCGTCGCGTCGATTTCCGGCTTGCGAACTTCAACGATGTTGAGGTGCGTTTCGGAATTCGTCATGTCCGACAGCTTCTTGCGGAGCTTGTCGATGTCTGCGCCCTTCTT
Source organism: Martinezella hainanensis (assembly GCF_900094555.1). Classification (GTDB taxonomy): domain Bacteria; phylum Pseudomonadota; class Alphaproteobacteria; order Rhizobiales; family Rhizobiaceae; genus Rhizobium; species Rhizobium hainanense. The sequence goes on along the minus strand of NZ_FMAC01000002.1, from coordinate 526,582 downwards.
GCCGATGATCAGGCCCGGACGAGCCGAGTGGATCGTGACGCGGCACTTCTTGTGCGGACGCTCGATGACCACCTTGGAGATACCAGCCTGCTTCAGTTCGTTCATGACGAACTTACGCATCTTCAGGTCTTCGTGGAGGAGCTGGCCGTACTCGGCATTGTCCGCAAACCAGCGGCTATCCCAGGTACGGTTGATGCCAAGACGAAAGCCGATCGGATTGATTTTCTGACCCATTATGCGGCCTCCCCTTGAGCTTCCACTTCACGAACGACGATCGTCAGGTGCGCGAACGGACGCTCGATACGAGACGCACGGCCACGGCCACGAGCGTGGAAACGCTTCATGACGATGGACTTGCCGACGTAAGCTTCCGCTACGACCAGCGAGTCAACGTCGAGATCGTGGTTGTTTTCTGCATTGGCGATCGCAGATTCGAGCGTCTTCTTCACGGCGCCAGCGATACGCTTGCGCGAGAATTCCAGCTCTGCGAGCGCGCGATCAACCTTCTTGCCGCGGATCGAAGCCGCGACCAGGTTGAGCTTCTGCGGGCTGACACGGAGCGTGCGCGCAACTGCCTGCGCTTCATTGTCCTTCAGCCGGCGTTCGGTTTTTGCCTTGCCCATTGTTACTTCCTCTTCGCCTTCTTGTCCGCACCGTGACCATAATAGGTACGGGTCGGGGCGAACTCGCCGAACTTGTGTCCGACCATGTCTTCATTGACACTGACCGGAATGTGCTTGCTGCCGTTGTAGACGCCGAAGGTAAGACCGACGAACTGCGGCATGATGGTGGAGCGACGGCTCCACATCTTGATTACTTCGTTACGTCCGCCTTCACGCACCTTCTCAGCCTTCTTGAGAAGATAGCCGTCAACAAACGGACCTTTCCATACTGAACGAGCCACTTGAGACTTCCTCTCTTACTTCTTGCGCTGATGGCGCGAGCGCATAATCATCTTGTCGGTCGACTTGTTCGACCGCGTACGCTTGCCCTTGGTTGGCTTGCCCCATGGGGTCACCGGATGGCGACCACCGGAGGTGCGGCCTTCACCACCGCCGTGCGGATGGTCGACCGGGTTCATGACAACACCGCGGTTATGCGGCTTCTTGCCACGCCAACGCGAACGACCGGCCTTACCGTCGTTGATGTTGGCATGATCCGGGTTCGAAACCGCACCGATCGTTGCCAGGCAAGTGCCATGCACGAGGCGCTGTTCGCCAGAGTTCAGGCGAAGGATCGCCATGCCCTGGTCGCGACCGACGAGCTGCGCGTAGGAGCCGGCGGAGCGAGCGATCTGGCCACCCTTGCCCGGCTTCATCTCCACATTGTGGATGATGGAGCCGACCGGGATGAACTGAAGCGGCATGGTGTTGCCCGGCTTCACGTCCACTGCCTTTTCCGAAGCGATGACCTTGTCGCCGGCAGCGAGGCGCTGCGGAGCGAGGATGTAGGCCAGTTCGCCATCCGTGTACTTCACCAGAGCGATGTAAGCGGTACGGTTCGGATCGTATTCGATGCGCTCGACCGATGCTTCAACGTCGAACTTGCGACGCTTGAAGTCGACCAGACGATAGCTGCGCTTGTGACCACCGCCCTGGAAGCGAACGGTGATACGGCCGGTGTTGTTACGGCCACCCTTGGAGGTGAGGCCTTCCGTCAGCGTCTTGACCGGCTTGCCCTTGTAGAGCGAGGAGCGATCGACGATGACCAGCTGACGCTGGCTCGGGGTCGTCGGATTGAATGTTTTCAATGCCATTTTCTTATTCCTCAGAGACCGGTGGAGACGTCGATCGACTGGCCTTCGGCGAGCGTCACAACAGCCTTCTTCACGTCCTTCTGCTTGCCGACGAGACCTTTGAACCGCTTGGTCTTGCCCTTGCGCAGCAGAGTGTTGACGGCCGTAACCTTGACGCCGAACAGCGCCTCGACGGCAGCCTTGATTTCAGGCTTCGTCGCGGTCTTGGCAACGTTGAAAACAACCTGGTTATTATCCGAAACCAGCGTGGACTTTTCGGTGATCGCAGGAGAAACGATCACATCGTAATGGCGAAGATCCGTCACTTGAATCGCTCCTCTAGAGCTTCAACTGCAGCCTTGGACAGCACGAGCTTGCCGCGGCGCAGGATGTCGTAAACGTTGATGCCCTGAACCGGCAGAACATCGATGTTCGGGATGTTCTTGGCTGCGAGCTTGAAGTTGCTGTCGAGCTCAGCGCCGCCGATGAACAGAGCGTTCGTCAGGCCGAGCGTCTCGAAAGCGCCAGCGAGTGCCTTGGTCTTGGCTTCGGTTGCGACGAGATTGTCGATGACGATCACGTCTTCAGCCTTGAACTTGGCCGAGAGAGCGTGACGCAGGCCGAGGGCGCGAACCTTCTTCGGCAGATCGTGCTCGTGGCTGCGAGCGACCGGGCCGTGAGCCTTACCACCGCCGCGGAACTGCGGAGCGCGAGCCGAATGGTGACGAGCGCGGCCCGTACCCTTCTGCTTGTACATCTTGGCACCGGTGCGCGCTACGTCAGCGCGGCCCTTGGCCTGATGCGTGCCCTGCTGCTTCTTGGCAAGCTGCCAGCGAACGACGCGAGCGAGAATGTCTTCACGCGGCTCGAGGCCGAAAATCGCATCAGAAAGGGAAACCTTCCCGGCGTCTTTGCCCTCAAGAGTCTTGACGTTGAATTCCATTGATCCGGCTCCCTTACTTCGCTGCCGACTTGACGGCGTCGCGCACGATGATCCAGGCACCCTTGGAGCCGGGAACCGCACCCTTGACCAGGATCAGACCACGATCTTCGTCGGTCGATACCACTTCAAGGTTCTGCGTCGTAACGCGGGTCTGGCCCATGTGACCAGCCATCTTCTTGTTCTTGAACACCTTGCCCGGGTCCTGGCGCGAACCGGTCGAACCGTGCGAGCGGTGCGAAACCGACACACCGTGCGTGGCGCGCAGACCGCCGAAGCCGTGGCGCTTGATGGCGCCGGCAAAGCCCTTACCGATCGTCGTGCCGGTCACATCGACGAGCTGACCCGCCGTGAAGTGACCTGCGTTGAGCTCGGTGCCAACTGCGAGCAGATTGTCTTCCGTGACACGGAATTCTGCGAGCTTGGCCTTCGGCTCTACGCTTGCAACGGCGAAATGGCCGCGAAGAGCCTTCGTCGTGTTCTTAACCTTAGCCTGGCCGGCACCGAGCTGAACTGCGGTGTAGCCATTCTTTTCAACTGTGCGCTGGGCCACGACCTGGCAGCCTTCCATACGCAATACGGTAACCGGGACATGCTCGCCGGCGTCGTTATAGACGCGGGTCATTCCCACCTTCTGTGCAATCACACCTGAACGCATCGGTTCAATCCTTCTCACTCAGCTCGAGAACCAGAGGTCTCAGAGCTTGATCTCAACATCGACACCGGCGGCGAGATCGAGCTTCATCAGCGCGTCTACCGTCTGCGGGGTCGGGTCAACGATGTCGAGAAGGCGCTTGTGCGTGCGCATCTCGAACTGCTCGCGGCTCTTCTTGTCGATGTGCGGGGACCGGTTTACCGTAAACTTCTCGATACGAGTCGGAAGCGGAACGGGGCCCCGGACGCTAGCACCGGTGCGCTTCGCCGTCGACACGATCTCGCGCGTGGAAGCATCGAGAATCCGGTGATCGAACGCCTTCAGGCGAATGCGGATATTTTGGCCGTTCATTCGACGTTATCCTTGTGTTTGTTATCTCGCGTGCCTCTCGAAAAGGGCACGGATTGTTCTGTTTCCTAAGGCGGACCACCGGTTTCAAAGATCGAGAGGGACGCCAGCGACGGCATCCCCATCCACTCTTTAGGCCTTTCGGCCCACCTTATTGTTAATTTCATTGGCCGCTTCGTCATCCGAAGCAGCACGCAAATCGCGCTCGCGCGCCATTTGCAACATTTCTATGTCATAAGCAAGCGGCTACAGCCGCTTGCATCATAATATTGTCATCGAATCGGCCACTCGGATGGAGCGGCCGACTTCGAATTACTCGACGATGGAGGCAACGATGCCTGCGCCGACGGTACGGCCGCCTTCGCGGATCGCGAAGCGAAGCTTTTCTTCCATCGCGATCGGAACGATCAGCTCAACGGCAACGGTGACGTTGTCGCCAGGCATAACCATTTCCGTGCCTTCCGGAAGCGTCACGATGCCGGTCACGTCAGTCGTACGGAAGTAGAACTGCGGACGGTAGTTCGTGAAGAACGGCGTATGACGGCCGCCTTCTTCCTTCGTCAGGATGTAGGCTTCGGCCATGAACTTCTTGTGCGGCTTCACAGAGCCCGGCTTGCACAGGATCTGACCACGCTCGACGCCGTCACGGTTAACACCGCGGATCAGCGCGCCGATGTTGTCGCCGGCCTGGCCCTGGTCGAGCAGCTTGCGGAACATTTCAACGCCGGTAACCGTCGTCTTCGACGTCGGACGAATACCGACGATTTCGACTTCTTCACCAACCTTGACGATACCGCGCTCGACGCGGCCCGTCACAACCGTACCACGGCCAGAGATCGAGAACACGTCTTCGATCGGCATCAGGAACGGCTGGTCGATCGGACGCTCAGGCGTCGGGATGTAGGCGTCAACCTGAGCCATCAGCTCGCGGATCGCGTCTTCGCCGATCTTCTTGTCCGAATCTTCAAGAGCAGCAAGCGCCGAACCCTTGACAACCGGGATGTCGTCGCCCGGGAAGTCGTAGGACGACAGAAGTTCGCGAACTTCAAGCTCGACCAGCTCGAGAAGTTCGGCGTCGTCAACCTGGTCGACCTTGTTCAGGAATACGACGATCGCCGGAACGCCAACCTGGCGAGCAAGCAGGATGTGCTCGCGCGTCTGCGGCATCGGGCCGTCAGCGGCAGAGCAAACCAGGATCGCGCCGTCCATCTGGGCGGCACCCGTGATCATGTTCTTGACGTAGTCGGCGTGGCCGGGGCAGTCAACGTGCGCATAGTGACGGTTCGGCGTCTCGTATTCAACGTGGGCCGTCGAGATCGTGATGCCACGAGCCTTCTCTTCCGGAGCAGCGTCGATCTGGTCGTACGCCTTGAACTCGCCGAAGTACTTCGTGATCGCTGCCGTCAAGGACGTCTTGCCGTGGTCAACGTGACCGATCGTACCAATGTTAACGTGCGGCTTATTGCGCTCAAACTTACTCTTTGCCATTTGAATGCTTCCTATGAACGTAATGAGTGACCCCGGCGAACCGGTTTAGTGCCGCCGTTTAAGGCTTTCGTCGCGTTTGCGCAAGACTTAATTGCAGGCCCTATTTTCGACAAAGCCCGGCCGATGGCGCATGATCCGCAGCCTTCGACATTCCTTCGCCGCACAAGGTTCGCCAGCCTTTCCGGCAAAACATAAAAGCGTTCGCCGGTTCAGTCGGTTAGATAGGAGCGTTCAGGAAGGAATTCCAGATCTCCGGCGCCCGAAACCCGACCGAACATCTGATTGCCGCATAATAAAACACGCCCTCGCCCATCGGCGGGAGCGCGCAATCGTCAACCGACAATGATCGCTCATTGCCGCAGCCAGCATTGCCATCCGGCGGCGCCCGCAATGGCCGACCGCCGAGGGCGAAAGGCTATCAATCGAGAAGATCGGCCGGCACCTTGCCGCCATTGTCCGCAAGCTTCTGCAGAAGAGCCTTGTGGAGGAACATATTCATCTTGGCGGAATCGCCAGCATCGCCCGTATAGCCGAGTTCCTGTGCCAGTTCCTTGCGCTCCGAAAGGCTCGCATCCATGCCGAGCGCCTTCATCAGGTCGACGATCGAATGTTTCCAATCCAGCTTCTGGCCGCTCTTCTTGACGGCGGCGTCGAGGATCGAGGCGATATCCACCGGAGCGGACGGCGCGCTGGTGGCAGGCGAAGTTGCTGCCGTCGTCGCGGACGGAGCCGCAGGTTCCGGATTGGTTGTTGCCGCCGTGCTCTGCGAAGGTGCCGGAGCTGCCTCGGCAGCCTTGGCTTCTCCCCAGATTGCACCCTTGATCTTGTCGAAGATACCCATTTGCGCTCTCCCGTTTCGGTTGCCTGAGCAATATCTATCGCTCGCGGGGATATAAGCAACCCTTCGTGTCAAATATGCAAAGGTGGGCGGGTACACGCAGCGCGATAAGCATGCCGACACAACACTCTCTTCGTCACCGCGAAGAAGGGTCGAGAAGCTAACAAATTGAAATCTTGGAGCGGGTAGCGGGAATCGAACCCGCGTATTCAGCTTGGAAGGCTGCTGCTCTACCATTGAGCTATACCCGCGGGATGGTCAAGATCCGGCACGGAATGGTGGAGGGAGTTGGATTTGAACCAACGTAGGCTGAGCCAACGGATTTACAGTCCGTCCCCTTTAACCACTCGGGCATCCCTCCAGTTTTCCGACTGGATCTTGCGACCAAGCTTGCTAGATGTTGGCGTCGCCGCCGTCATCTGCGCCGCGTATATGACCGGACCACTTCCGTCTGTCAACACAAGGAATTGCCAAAAATGACGAAAAAATTTCAGCCTGTGGGAAAAGCCCGGCACTGAAAGAGGACTAGGCGCTCAAGATGGCGCTGGTTATAAAGCCGCATGAGCAAAGACAAATCATCCGGCCGTCAGGGCCAAGACAGCACCGCCGACGACCGCTCGGCCAAGGACACTCATTATGCAACGCTGCGGCGCGCCCATCGCGATGCCAAGCGCGAGCGCGGCGAGATCCCGACGCCGGCGCCACAGAAGCGCAAGAAGGCTGGCGCCGATGACTGGAAGCCGCCGGCGCTCGCGCCCGATCAGGTCTTTCTCTATGGCCTGCACACGGTTCGCGCGGCGCTGAGCAATCCAGAGCGCAAGAACATCAAGCTGTCCACGACGCAGAATGCGCTGGTGCGGCTGGAAGTCGGCCCGGCCGATCAACTCGGTATCCCGGTCGAGATCGTCTCGCCGCAGGATATCGACAAGGTGCTTGGCCCCGAAGCGATTCACCAAGGCGTGATGCTGGAAACGCGCCCCCTGCCCGTGCGCCGTCTCGAGGCATTGAAGGACAGTCCGCTGCTGCTGGTTCTCGATCAGGTGACGGACCCGCATAATGTCGGCGCCATCATGCGCTCGGCCGTCGCTTTCGATGCGGGTGCCGTCATCACCACGCAGCGCCACAGCCCGACCGAATCAGGTGTCATGGCAAAATCGGCCTCGGGCGCACTCGAACTCATACCCTATATACAGATCACCAATCTCGCTGATGCGCTCGCTGAGCTGCACCGGCTCGGCTTCACGACGATCGGGCTTGATTCGGAAGGCCCCGCGCCGCTCGAAGGTACCTTCAGCGGCGACAAGATAGCGCTCGTGCTCGGTTCCGAGGGCAAGGGCCTGCGCCAGAAGACGCGGGAAACAGTGAGTGCGCTTGCCCGGCTCGACATGCCGGGCGCGATCAAATCGCTCAATGTCTCGAATGCAGCCGCGATCGCGCTATATGCGACGCGGTCCTATCTCAAATCATAGCGGCGCCGTTGGCGGTCGCAGCACGTTGGGAGAATTTGCCTTGATCCGTCTTCTCGGTCTAGCGGCGGTTTCCGCCGCCTTTGCTTTGACAGCGGTCCAGCCGGCGCGCGCGGCCGATGACGAAATGGTTCAGGCGCAGGCCGGTCAATGGCTGGTCGCACCTGAAAGCGGTGCCAAGGGCTGCCGCCTGACCTTTGGAACGAACACTGCTTCCGGCGGCTACGAAATTACCGGGGCGGATGCCTGCGCGACGCCCGTGCCCGCTCTCGTCAAGGCCAAGATCTGGAATTTCACCGACGACGGTTCGCTTGCCATCGCCGATGCCGAGGGCAAATCGCTCATGCGCTTCCAGCAGGAGGAAGGCTCGCCGTGGGAAAGCGAAGGCGGCGACCCGACCTGGCTGCTGCCGGCGCTCGGCGACGTCGATCACGTGCCGACCGCCGCGAGCCTTGCCGGCGCCTGGCGCATCCAGACACCGGACGGCAAGCCTATCTGCGATATCACGCTCACCACCGACAAGGATCAGGACGGCACCGCCAAGATGTCACCGGGCAGCGACTGCGCCAGCGAAGTCGGCGACCTCAAGCTCTCCCTTTGGGCGACCGAGGGATTCGGGCTTGTCATGCTGGGCAATGACGGCTCCTCTCTCTCCTTCGATATGAAGCCCGACGGCAGCTTCCAGAAGTCCGAAGAAGAGGAAGGCGAACCGCTGCTGCTGGTCCGCAAATAAGGTGATTGAGCCATACCGAAGCGCGCTACGGCTTGACGTATCAGAAATGTGACTATGTTTTCTGAAACCGGCATGAGGCCGGCAAAGAGTGTCACATAAGCGGACAGGTGCGGCGCGCATGGTACCATCGAATATCCGAAAGTTCATTTTCCACGACCTTCGCAGCGTGGAGGGATATATCGATCCACCGGACGCACTCGTTTTTCTTTCGCTCCTCGAATCCCAGAGACAACACGGCCTTCATGGCGGCCTCGCCGAAATCGGCATCTATTTCGGACGATCCTATTTTTTGTTGAAGAAGATCGCCGCCCCCAACGAAGATGTTCTCGGCATCGATCTCTTCGACATCGGTAACATGTCGGATGGCATATCGGACCAATATCGTCTGTTTCTAGAACATGGGGATCGCCTCGGTCTGCCCGTCGATGAAGATATGCTGCTTGTCGGTGACAGCAGGACTTTTTCTGCGGAGGAGATTACCGATAGGGTCGGCACGGTGCGTTTCTTCAGTGTCGATGGCGGGCACAGCCTGCCCAATCTCGTCTCCGACAGCCACCTGGCCCGGGACACGGTTGCAGATCATGGCATCATCGTCTTCGACGATACATTCAATCCGGCCTGGCCTGAGGTGACCGTTGGCATGGCGGATTTCATCCGCGACAACGACGATGCTTTTTCGACCTTCTGCATGACGAAGTACAAAACCTACGTCTGCCGTCGCGAATTTCATGACTTCTATCGCGCGGCCATAGAGCAGGCTCCACATCTCGGAGCATTCGAATTGGCCGAAACTCATTTCCTGGGATGCGATGCCATACGCCTGCACAATCCCTTCAGCCGGCGCCTCCTCTACGAGCTTATGACGCGCTCAGGCATGGGTGCGCTCTCCGAGCGAGCCTATCGTTGCCAATAGACTAGGCAGCGGCGCTCATCTGACTACCATCGGTGCCGGATGCCAGGCCGATTGCCGCACAGGCGATCTCTCGGTGACCGGGCATCCATCCTGCAGCTTGGCCCAGGAGGTGACATTAAGATTCATCTCGCATTGCGCAAGATAGCTCTTGTCGCCCACGGTCATGCAGGCGATCTCGCCGACCGCATGCTGCTTTCCATCCGTATTTTTGCAGTAGCAATTTTCACCGGCAAATACCGGCGCGCCTGCAATCACCGCGATCACGACAAGCGGCAATCCCAAGACGACATGCCTCGATATCTTGTGCATGAACGTATCCTCACCCGCCATTGACGAGCGAAGTCTATGCCTAATTCCGGCGTTGGAAAAGCTCCGGCATTTCAGCCGATCGCAGGCCTCCGTTCCACCGCAAGCTTCTGCATGGCAAGGCAGCTCAAAACAAGGTGGCGAGATCAGTGAATCGCAGGATCAGCTTCGTCGAAGAACGACCTGATCCCATCGCGAGCGATCGTCGCCAGGAACTCATCGAACGCCTCGCGATCGGTCGCGAAGGGCTCTTCCCATTCGATCAAATCCTCTTCCGGAGTGATGACCTCCATCCTCCAGTCGGCATTGGTGCCGGCCGGGCGAAAGATATCGACCAGGACGGTCACGCCATCGTCGGTGAATTCACCCGAAAGCTCGGAGTGTTCGAGTTTAGGCTTCTTGGGCTTGCTCGGCATATGGTTCCAGGCACACGGATATAATATTGATCACTGCTACGAGCGTTTGGAACTCGTTGGCAACGACATATTATGTCACCATCGTCGGTTTTCCATACCGGAGATGAAACGATCGACGATTTTCAGGAAAAAAATCTGGTGCCCCCGGCAGGGTTCGAACCCGCGACCCCCTGATTACAAATCAGGTGCTCTACCAACTGAGCTACAAGGGCGTATCGGCATGCCAAGTAACAGATTTTGAAATCCTGTAAAGGGAAAATCGGTCGATCCACGTCAAAGCTGGGGATCGGCGATTCACCAGTTCGAGCGAAACGTCTTGTCGCGGCAAGGGAATAACATTACGTAGAATCGCCATTCAAAGGACTTTGCATGTCGCGCAATCTTCAATCCGTTTGTTTTCTCGCCTCCACCGCGCCAGAGGCTCAAGCGGCGCGGCAGGAGCTCATTCGCCTCTATGGCCAGACATCGCAGGAAGATGCAGATATCGTCGTAGCTCTCGGCGGCGACGGTTTCATGCTGCAGACGCTGCACAAGACGATGAATACGGGCAAACGCGTCTATGGCATGAACCGGGGGTCCATCGGCTTCCTGATGAACGACTACCGCACGGATGGCCTGGCTGAGCGTATCGAGGCGGCTGTCGAAAACGCGTTTCACCCCCTGCAGATGACCACGCGCAATGCCGATGGCAGCTCCTGCGTCGCGCTCGCCATCAACGAAGTCTCGCTGTTTCGCCAGTCCTATCAGACCGCAAAGCTGAAGGTGGAGATCGACGGGAGGGTCCGCCTGCCGGAGCTGATCTGCGACGGGCTAATGGTGACGACGCCGGCAGGCTCTACCGCTTACAATCTTTCCGCCCATGGCCCCATCCTGCCGCTGGAAGCGCCGCTGCTCGCCATGACGCCCGTCAGCGCCTTCCGCCCGCGCCGCTGGCGTGGTGCCCTTCTTCCGAACAAGGTGACGGTCGACATCACGGTCCTCGAAGCGGAAAAGCGTCCGGTCAACGCCGCGGCCGACAATACCGAAGTCAAATCGGTCCTCGGCATTCAGATCCGCCAGAGCGAAGACACGACGGCTCGCATCCTGTCCGATCCGGACAGGTCATGGTCGGACAGGATTCTGGCGGAACAATTTTCGGATTAAGCGGGACATCTGCGCGAGGCCCAAAAGGCCAGAGGCAGCCAGGCACAATGCACCATAAAAAAGCCCCGTCTCCGGGGCTTTTCCATGCTCGAACGGATGCGACCTTATTCGACGTCGTCGACAACGGCATCGGCAGCACCGCTAATGCGGTGTGCAAGAGCTGCTTCCATGAACTCGTTGAGATCGCCGTCCAGAACGTCGCCGGGCGCCGTGCTGGCAACGCCGGTGCGCAGATCCTTGACCAGCTGGTAGGGCTGCAGCACGTAAGAGCGGATCTGGTGACCCCAGCCGATGTCCGTCTTCGAAGCGGCTTCGGCATTGGCAGCCTCTTCCCGCTTCATCAATTCGGCCTCGTACATGCGGGCACGCAGCATGTCCCACGCCTTGGCGCGGTTCTTGTGCTGGGAACGCTCCTGCTGGCACTGCACGACGATACCGGTCGGAATATGCGTGATTCGCACGGCCGAGTCGGTCGTATTGACGTGCTGGCCGCCGGCGCCTGACGAGCGGTAGGTGTCGATGCGGCAATCGCTTTCATTGATCTCGATCTGGATCGAATCGTCGACGACCGGATAGACCCAGATAGACGAGAACGACGTGTGACGACGCGCATTGCTGTCATAGGGCGAAATGCGAACGAGGCGATGCACGCCCGATTCGGTCTTAAGCCAGCCATAGGCATTGTGACCCTTGACGAGCAGCGTCGCAGACTTGATGCCGGCTTCTTCGCCGTCATGAACTTCGAGCAGCTCCACCTTGAAGCGCTGGCGTTCGGCCCAGCGGGTGTACATGCGCAACAGCATGTTCGCCCAGTCCTGGCTCTCGGTGCCGCCGGCGCCGGAGTGGACTTCGAGGTAGGTATCGTTCGAGTCGGCCTCGCCCGACAGCATGGCTTCCACCTGCCGGCGTGCTGCTTCCGCCTTCAGGCCTTTCAGGGCGTCTTCGGCGTCGCGCACGACATCGGCATCGCCCTCTTCCTCGCCAAGTTCGATCAGCTCGATATTGTCAGCAAGCTGCTGTTCGAGGGTACGCACGCCGCCGATACCATCATCAAGCTGCTGGCGTTCGCGCATCAGCTTCTGCGCTTCGGAAGCATCGTTCCAGAGGGTCGGATCCTCTGCCTTGTTATTCAACCAGTCCAGTCGTCTTACCGCCTGATCCCAGTCAAAGATGCCTCCTCAGCAGGGTGATAGCCTGCTTGGTTTCGTCGACTATTTTCTCGATTTCGGCTCTCATGATCCTGCTTCTTCAATTCGCCGCCCAGGACGAGCGGCATTCAATTTCAAGAGTGCTGGTGACATAGATATACATGCCGCTGGTGTAAAGCCCTGCGGCATGGGGATCGGACAAATTGGAAAGGATCAGAACAGGCCGCCCGATCCGGAAGTGACAGCCTGGTTCGCCTGCGGCGAGGTACGCAGAATTTCCTCAGGCGCAACCTGTGCCGCTGCATCGCCGCCGCCAATGACCTGCAGGCTGGTGGCCGGGCCGGTGCCGGGCTTGAAGGCTTCCATGATGGCATTCGGCTCGCCGGGCTGTGCGGCCATGCCGGTCGCGCGGTTGACGGCGACCATCGTCATACCGGCCGGAACCTGGAATTTCTCGGGCGCCTCGTCCTTGGTAGCTGCCTGCATGAATTCGTTGAAGATCGGCGCCGCGAGCGCGCCGCCCGTGCCGCCGCGGCCGAGCGTGGCCGGCGTGTCATAGCCGATATAGAGGCCGGCGACGAGGCTCGGCGTGAAGCCGACGAACCAGGCATCCTTCTCATCATTGGTGGTACCGGTCTTGCCGGCGACATCGGTGTTGAGCTTGATCTTGCCGGCGGCGGTGCCGCGGATGATGACGCCCTGCATCATCGACGTGACCTGATAGGCCGTCATCGGATCGAGCACCTGTTCGCGATTGTCGGCGATGACAGGCTCGTCCTGGTTCTGCCAGGCGTTGACGTTGCAATTATCGCAGACGCGTTCCTCATGCTTGAAGATGGTCTTGCCGTAACGGTCCTGGATACGGTCGATCAGGGTCGGCTTGATCTGCTTGCCGCCATTGGCGATCACCGAATAGGCCGAAACCATGCGCAGTACCGTCGTTTCGCCGGCACCGAGCGACATGGCGAGCACCGGGTTCATGTGGTCATAGATGCCGAAGCGCTCGGCATATTCGGCAACCAGCGGCATGCCCATATCGGAAGCGAGACGGACCGTCATCAGGTTGCGCGAATGTTCGATCGCAAAGCGAAGCGTATGGACGCCACCGCCCTCGCCTTCGTAGTTCGTCGGCTTCCACACATCGCCATTGCTGAGCGTGATCTGCAGCGGGTCATCGAGAATGACCGAGGCCGGCGTATAGCCATTATCCATGGCGGCAGCGTAGACGAACGGCTTGAACGAGGAACCCGGCTGACGCTTGGCCTGCGTCGCACGGTTGAATTCCGATTGCGCATAGGAGAAGCCGCCGACCATGGCGAGCACGCGCCCGGTATGCGGGTCCATGGCAACGAGACCGCCCTGCACCTTCGGCGGCTGGCGCAGGCGATAGCTGCTCGAATCGGCATTGCCAGTCTTCTGCACGTAAATCACGTCGCCGGGGCTCAAAACGCCGCTCGGCGATTTGACCGATTTTCCACTGGCCGACCGATAGGCCCAGCGCATGTCGGCGGGAGCGATCGTGCCGCGCGTCCGCTCCGTAGATACCTTGCCGGCGGCATCGACGCGCGGCTGCAAGCCGATATCGACACCCTGATCCGATACGGAAAGGACGACAGCGACCTGCCATTCCGGCACATCACTAAGGCTTGGAACCTTGGCGAGCTCGACGCCCCAATCCTGCGAGGTGGCAATCTGCTTGAGCGGGCCGCGATAGCCGCGACGCTCGTCATAATCGACCAGACCATCCTGCAGCGCCTTGCGAGCTTCCAGCTGCATCTGCGGATCGAGCGACGTACGAACAGAAAGGCCACCTTCATAAAGGGTCTTCTCGCCATACTGGTCGATCAGCTGGCGGCGAACTTCCTCGGAGAAATAGTCGGACGCAAAGAGCGACGGGCCACTTTTCGGCGGCACGACGCCGAGCGGCTGCTTCTTTGCCTCTTCGCCGTCGCTCTGGCTGACATAGCCATTCTCGACCATGCGATCGATCACCCAGTTGCGGCGGGTCAGCGCTGCCTCGGCACGGCGGAACGGATTATAGTTCGACGGGCCTTTCGGGAGCGATGCCAGGTAGGCCGATTCGGCAATGGTCAGCTCGTTGACCGACTTGTCGAAATAGGTGAGCGCGGCGCCAGCGATACCGTAGGAATTGAGGCCGAAATAGATTTCGTTCAGGTAGAGCTCGAGGATCTTGTCCTTGCTGTAGGCCTGCTCGATGCGGAAGGAGAGAATCGCTTCCTTGATCTTACGGTCGAACGTCTGGTCGGCCGAGAGCAGGAAGTTCTTCGCGACCTGCTGCGTGATGGTGGACGCACCGACGAAGCGGCGACCGGAACCGATATTCTGCAGGTTCACGGCGACGGCGCGGATGAGACCGCCGACGTCAACGCCGGGATGGTTGTAGAAATTCTTGTCTTCCGCCGAAAGGAAAGCCGCCTTGACGCGATCGGGAATCGCTTGGATCGGCACGAAAAGCCGGTTCTCGCGCGAATATTCCTTCATCAGCGCGCCGTTGCCGGCGTGAATGCGCGTCGTTACCGGCGGCGCATATTTGGCAAGCACCTCGTAGTCGGGCAGTTCCTTCGAGACCACGCTCAGATAGATTGCAGCCGCAGCCGCTGCACCCAGAAACAGGAGGCAGCCGAGGCCAAAGAAATATCCAATCAGTCTGATCATCTGATACTACCGGTGCTTGTTCTTCATGCGGCACGTGCGCGAGATCATCGCATAGTCACGGGCGTTTTGCACGCTCGCGGCGTGAATGCAAGACGGCAATGGGACAAAGCCAGCTTCATACGCGAGCAAATGATACTTCGCTGTAACGGCGGGAATGTGAGCAAAATAGGGCTCGCCGTCGGTATTCCAATTTCATCCAATTCTAAAGTGCATCGCTGTTACATGGAAGCCACGGCGGATCGCCCTATCCAGCGCCGTCAGCCGCCGTTTGCGATAATTGATATGCGATATTGCTTCACCGCCTCCGTCAGCCGGTCGGCGACCTTCTGCCGCCAGTCGGCATCGAGCAGCAGCTTCTCATCCTCCTTGTTGGAGAGAAAGCCGAGCTCGAGCAGAATCGAGGGCACATCCGGCGCCGTCAGAACCTGAAAACCGGCGTGACGATGCGGGTTATTGATCATGGAGATCTGCCCGTTGAATGACGACAGTACATCCTGCGCCAGCGAAATGGAGAAGGCCTGGGTCTCACGGCGCGTCAGGTCCATCAGAATATCGTTGACGGCGGCAGGTTGGGTTTGGGTCTCGGCGCCTGCGATCTGATCGGAGTTGTTTTCACGATCGGCCACCTCGCCGGCGAGCCGGTCAGACGCCTTGTCCGATATGGTATAGACGGTCGCACCGCGAATATCCTTCTGCTTCAGCGTATCGGCGTGCAGCGAGATGAAGAGCGAGGCACGATTCTGCCGGGCGATCGTCACGCGTTCGGACAGGGATAGATACTGATCCTTGTCGCGCGTCAGGAAGGCCTTGATGCCGGGCTGCGCATTCAGCTTGTCGGCAAACATTTTCGCAAATGCGAGCGTGATGTCCTTTTCCTGCGTGACACCGTCCGTACCGGTCGCGCCCGCGTCGATACCGCCATGACCGGCATCGACAGCGACAAGGAATACATTCGGATCGGCCTTCTGCGTCGGCTCGACCGGGCCGACATCCTTGGCGGTATCGTCGCTCGTCCAGCTCTGCTTCTTCACCAGCTCGGCAAATTGTTCGGCCGGCAGCATCTCGGCATCGAGCACAAGGCGCTGCCCCTTGCCGTTTTCATCAGCCTGAACCTTGGCCGTGACCAGCTTTACCGGCTTCTTTGCCGTCAGCACGATACGGGCGCTGTCCGCATCCATCGTGCCATAGCGAATATCCTTGAAGAGGCCTGCCGGCTTGAGGTTGCCGGCCGGGAAGCCGAATGCCGTCG
Organism: Martinezella hainanensis; assembly: GCF_900094555.1. Lineage (GTDB taxonomy): Bacteria > Pseudomonadota > Alphaproteobacteria > Rhizobiales > Rhizobiaceae > Rhizobium > Rhizobium hainanense. The sequence continues at coordinate 510,528 of NZ_FMAC01000002.1, read as the reverse complement.
CCGGGAGATCGACGACGACGCGGACGGGATTGTCGAGATAGTGAACCGTGAAGGTGGGAGCTCGGTCCATGTCGATAACGATACGCGTGCGTGCATCGTCACCTGCAATGCGGGCGCCATAGGCAAGTACGGAATCATCCGCCGCCGCTACCGGCGCAAATGCCGAAACCGAAACCAGAATCACCAGGGCGAAGGCCGCTGCCGCAAATCGCAAAGCCTTCACGCCACTCTCCGCCACATGCCGCAATCCCTTTACCAAGTGCCCAACGCGCCCCATATTGGTTTCAGCGTTGTTTTTGAAGTCCCAATAAACGGGAACCAGGTTTGACCTGATGGCTACATCGATGATGCACCGGGAGACGAATCGACAAGACACCCTCCCGCGTTCTCATCATCCGACGAATCCATCAATATTATGGCATACTTGGCTTTTCCCTTGCTATTGTGACAGATAAAACATACAACGCATATTAGGGTAGAAGTGTTGACGGGATAGAGTCGTCGCAAAGGCAGCCGCCTCGAGTACCAGGCGCCAATAAGCGGCATTCATCCGCCGTCTGCAGTACTTCTGCTCGAAACAGTGGATATCTGAATTTCCGGTTTCAAACGGGAAATTCATCGGTGGAAAGCCACCAAACGCTCTTTAGAGAGCACATTCATCGGACCCATTTGTGGGTCTAAGGCATAGTCGATCTCGCTTGGTTACGGATGTTACCGCAGCAGCTTTTTCACAAAGTGAACAGACCCCAGGGAAATGATGCCCCGGCTGCCGTCTGGATGCTGTCATCGCCGAACCACTCGCGACTTTCATTATCCGGTGCAACAATCGCGGATCGTATCCGGCCTGTCCCAGCGACAGGCAGGCCCCCATCCGCTTGTCTGCGCCGAGGAGCACAGCTTTCATGGCAGACAAAATGCTTATCGATGCGTCTCACGAGGAAGAGACGCGCGTCGTTGTCGTTCGCGGGAACCGCATAGAAGAGTTTGACTTCGAGTCACAGCACAAGAAGCAAATTCGCGGCAACATCTATCTTGCAAAGGTAACGCGGGTAGAACCCTCGCTTCAGGCCGCTTTCGTTGACTACGGCGGCAACCGGCACGGCTTCCTGGCCTTTGCCGAAATCCATCCCGATTATTACCAGATCCCGCTTGCCGACCGTCAGGCGTTGCTGAAGGCCGAGGCCGAAGAGCATCGCCGCGACGACGATGTCGAGCATGTCGAAACGGCGCTCGATCTTTCGCAGCAGGAACAGCCCGATATCGGCATCGTGGCGAAGGAAGGCGAAGAAGCCGAGGTGCCGGCTGCGATCGGCGAAGAGGCCCCTGCCGCCGAGGCAGCGGCACCCGCCGAAGAAGCAGCTCCGGCCAAGAAGGCAAAGCCGCGCCGCAGCCGTAAGAAGGCAGTAGCAGAGGCTCCCGCCGAAGAGACCTCCGTCCCCGAAGCAACGGCTGCCGTCGATGCGCCGAGCGAGGAAGAAGAAGGTCCGTCGGGCGAAATGGCCGCTATGGTCGAAACCGATTCGATCTCCGAGGATGTCGCAACCTCCAAGCGCCGCCACGATGACGACGATGATGATGACGATCACGACCATGAAGAGGAAGTGATCGAATCCGTCGGCGCCGAAGACGCGATGGAAGAAGTTCCCGATCGCGCCCAGCGCAAGCCGCGCAAGCAGTACCGCATCCAGGAAGTCATCAAGCGTCGCCAGATCCTGCTGGTGCAGGTGGCCAAGGAAGAGCGTGGCAACAAGGGTGCAGCACTCACCACCTATCTCTCGCTCGCAGGTCGCTATTCGGTTCTGATGCCGAACACGGCACGTGGCGGCGGCATTTCCCGCAAGATCACCAATCCGCAGGACCGCAAGCGCCTGAAGGAAATCGCCAAGATGCTCGAAGTGCCGCAGGGCATGGGCGTCATCCTGCGTACCGCCGGTGCCAACCGCACCAAGGTCGAGGTCAAGCGCGATTTCGAATATCTGATGCGCCTGTGGGAAAATGTCCGCACGCTGACGCTCGCATCGACCGCTCCGTGCCTGGTCTATGAAGAAGGCAGCCTGATCAAGCGCTCGATCCGCGACCTCTACAACAAGGATATTGGCGAGATCATCGTTGCCGGCGAAGAAGGCTATCGTGAAGCGAAAGACTTCATGAAGATGCTGATGCCGAGCCACGCCAAGGTGGTTCAGCCCTACCGCGACATTCACCCGATCTTCTCGCGCTCCGGCATCGAGGCGCAGCTCGACCGTATGCTGCAGCCGCAGGTAACGCTGCGTTCCGGCGGCTACCTGATCATGAACCAGACGGAAGCGCTGGTCTCGATCGACGTCAACTCCGGCCGCTCGACCCGCGAACATTCGATCGAGGACACAGCGCTCCAGACGAACCTGGAAGCCGCCGAGGAAATCGCGCGCCAGCTTCGTCTGCGCGACCTCGCCGGCCTGATCGTCATCGACTTCATCGACATGGAAGAAAAGCGCAACAACCGCGCTGTCGAAAAGAAGCTGAAGGAATGCCTGAAGAACGACCGCGCCCGCATTCAGGTCGGCCGTATCTCGCATTTCGGCCTTCTGGAAATGTCGCGCCAGCGTATCCGCGCATCGGTTCTCGAAAGCACCACGCAGATCTGCTCGCATTGCGGCGGCACCGGCCACGTACGCTCGCAGTCTTCCGTCGCCCTGCATGTCCTGCGCGGCATCGAAGAATATCTACTCAAGAACACGACGCACGATATTACCGTGCGCACGACGCCAGATATTGCGCTCTATCTCCTTAACCACAAGCGCCAGACGATCATCGATTATGAAAGCCGCTTTGGCGTCGCCATCGTCATCGATGCCGACAACGCCGTCGGCACGCAGCACTTCGCGATCGACCGTGGCGAGCCGGTTGCCAATCCGGTAAAGATCGAAAGCCTATTCAACTTCGCAGCCATCCCGGACGATGATGACGACGATATTGTCATCGAAGCCGATGAGGATGAAGACGAAGAGCTGGAGGAAAAGGCTGTAAGCGCAGAGCAGCCTGCCGCGCGCTCCGAAAGCAATGACGGCAACCGCAAGCGCAAGCGCCGCCGCCGCCGTCGTGGCCGCGGTAACGACGGCCAGGCCGCTCCGGCTTCTGAGGACGCCTCCTTGGCCAATGTTGCCGAGGATGCAGACGGAGAAGAAGGTGATGATGACGAGGCTGATGCCGGCGCAGAAAATGCCGCATCCGCCGGCGGTGACGATGACGCGCAGCAGAAGCGCAAGCGCCGTCGTCGTGGCAAGCGTGGTGGCCGACGCAACCGTGAAAATGAAGGCAACGAACAGACTGCCGCGGGCGAGGAAGCCGGCGACGGCGAAGCCGATGAGAATGACGCCGAAGGCGGTGACGAAGCAACCGTAACGGTGGCCGAGATCGCAGTTGCCGAAGGCGAAGCCGCCGTCGAAGCACAGCCCGCCATGGCAGCGGTCGAAACGGCAGCCGTCGTCACCGAGGACGTCAAGCCCGCCAAGGGCCGCGGCCGCCGCAAGGCAAAGGCTGCCGAGGCATCGCCGGTCGAGACGCCGGCTGTCGAAGAAGTGTCCTCGGCAGATGTCGAAACCGTAGCAGTTACCGAGATCGCCGAGGTTTTGGATAATACGGCAGAGGCGACAGCGTCCGAGGATGCGGCCAAGCCGGCTCGTGCCAACCGCGAATCCAACGTTTCTTCCTCCGCTCCGGTGGTAAAGTCGACCCGCACCAATGAAGGTAGCGAAGGCGACGGAGAGCCGACCAAGCCGAAGAAGGCCGGCTGGTGGCAGCGCCGCGGCTTCTTTTAAGAAGCCCGACAGCGAATAATTTGACAAAATCCGGCCGTGGCGACGCGGCCGGATTTTTCGTTTCCATTATCCGACGTATTTGCCCGTCATGCCTAAGCACACGGCGCGAAAGCACGCCGCGGTTTTGCGACGACGACATGGGCGCAATCAAAGACCTAAAGCGCGAGAAGCGAATCTGAAAGATCGCGACGCGCTTTAGGGCGAGAGAAACGAGCCTTGGAGATTGCGACGGGCTATATGCATATGGCTTCTCGACCTGCGAAAGTGCTTTCGCAAGTTTGCCCAAGCCATTGATTGTGGATTCTATTTCAGCCAGGCGGCCATGCGTTCGGTGGCTTCTTCGATCTCTGCATTCGAGCCGGCATAGGAAATCCGCATCGCGCGGTGTCCTTCCACGGGATCAAAATCGAGGCCGGGCGTCGCAGCGACATTGATCTCCGCCAGCATCTTTCGGGCGAATGCCATGCTGTCATTCGTAAAGCGCCTGACATCGATATAGGCATAGAAGGCCCCGTCCATCGGCGAAGCAATGCGGAATCCGATTTCCGGCAGCCGGCGCATGAGGAAATCGCGGTTGCGGCCATAACTCTCGCGGTAGACGTCGAGCTCGGCACCGGCGCCGAGCGCCGCCTCAGCCGCAATCTGCGACAGTTCCGGCGCTGAAATGTAAAGGCTCTGGGCAACGCGCTCGATCGGGCGGACCAGCCGCTCCGGCAAGACCATCCAGCCGATGCGCCAGCCGGTCATGCAATAATATTTCGAGAAGGAGTTGATGACGATCGCCTCGTCGGTCAGCTCCAGCGCGCTCGTCTCCTCGCCGACGAAGGTCAGCCCATGATAGATCTCGTCGGAGATGAAGGCGATGGAGCGATCCGCACAATAATCAGCCAGCGCCTTCAAAGCCGCCCTGCTCGTCACCGTGCCTGTGGGATTGGCGGGGCTTGCGAGCAGCACGCCCTTCAGGCGCTTGCCGCTTGCAGTCTGTGCCGCCTCCAGGCTCTCGGGCGTAAGCGTAAACTGCGTTTCCTCGGTGACAGGGACCTCGACGACATCCAGGCCGAGTGCAGCCAGGATGTTGCGATAGGCCGGGTAGCCCGGCCGGGCGATGGCAACGCTATCGCCGACATCGAACAAGGTCAGGAAGGCAAGATTGAAGCCGGCCGAGGAGCCCGTCGTAATTGCAATGCGCTTCGGATCGATGCTCAGGCCGTGGCGTGCCTGGTAATGGGCGGAGAGTGCCTGCCGCAAAGCCAGAGTGCCAAGCGCATCCGTATAACCGATGCGGCCATGACCGAGAGCCGCGCGTGCTGCCTCCAAAGCCGCCTGAGGTGCGGGATGGGACGGCTGACCGACAGCCATGGAGATGACCGCGTGTCCGGCCTGGCGTCGCCGCGTCGCTTCCGCCAGCACGTCCATGGCATGAAAAGGTTCGACATCACTGCGCTTGGATAGGGAAAACAAGGTCAATTCTCTCTCGGGTCGGATAGGCAAGCGACATTTGCCGCAATATCGGCTCGTTCACAATCCTGCGATTACCGCTTTGCCGTGAAAATTCCTGTTTCTGGAAATAAGGACGCACCGTAAATTGTCGACGCATATTTGCGGATGTTAACTCAGCGGTGCTATGGCGCATCCGAGAATGACGTCTCCGCCCAGATCCAAACGAGGACCCAATGACCTTTTCTTTCAAAAGCCTGCTGACGGTTTCGGCGATTGCCCTGACAGCGTCCTTCGCCACCATCCAGCCGGCCGCCGCGCTGGACGACCAGCAGAAGAAGGAAATCGGGGATTTCATCAAGGAATATCTCGTCGAGCATCCAGAGGTGCTGCTGGATGCGCAGGCCGCGCTCGAAAAGAAGCAGGATGAGGCCCGCATTGCGCAGTCGTCCCAGGTGATCACCCAGAACAAGGATGCGATCTTCAACTCCAAGGACGACGTGGCGATCGGCAATCCGAAGGGTGACATCACCGTCGTCGAGTTCTTCGACTATAACTGCACCTATTGCCGTCACGCGCTCGGCGACATGGACACGCTCCTGAAGCAAGACAAGAACGTCCGCTTCGTCCTGAAAGAATTCCCGATCCTCGGTCAGGATTCGGTTGCCGCGTCCCGGGTTTCCGGCGCGTTCCGCCTGCTGGCGCCTGAAAAATATGCCGAATTCCACCACAAGCTGCTCAGCAGCGACGGCCGCGCCTCCGAAGATACCGCCATCGAGGTCGCAACCTCGCTCGGCGTCAGCGAAGCCGCCATCCGCGCCGAAATGGCAAAAGCGCCGAACACCGACATGATCAAGGCGACCTACCAGCTTGCCACCGATCTTGGCGTCAACGGCACGCCAGCCTATGTCATCGGCAACGAGATGGTTTCCGGCGCGATCGGGCTCGATGCCATCAAGGAGAAGATCGCCAACGTTCGCAGCTGCGGCAAAACGAGCTGCTGAACAGCGCAAAAATCCACCCTCAAAAGCGGGGAGGCAAAGAGCCTATCCGCTTTTTTGAGAGCTTCGGAACGACGCCGCGGCATGGCATGGCGCAAAAATGCCAAAATCACGGCGTTTCCACACCTAGAGGCACGCAACCTTCGCACCAGGGCTTTCCTACAGAGCCTTGGGAGTCTATAGGTTGCGCTGCACTTTGACGGAACCTCTGATGGCGCAAACTATTTTCGTCCTTAACGGACCCAATTTGAATGCTCTCGGCAAGCGCGAGCCGGGCATCTATGGCGGCAAGACGCTCAAGGATATCGAAGCCGACTGCAAGTCCGCCGGTGAAAGCCTGGGCTTCATCGTCGATTTCCGCCAGAGCAATCACGAAGGCGTGCTGGTCGACTGGATGCACGAAGCTGGCGACAAGGCCGTCGGCGTCGCAATCAATCCCGGCGCCTATGGTCATACGTCGATCGCGCTGCATGATGCGATCCGCGCCATCTCCATTCCCGTGGTGGAGGTGCATATCTCCAATATCCACGCACGCGAAGAATTCCGGCACAAATCGATGATCGCGCCCGCTGCAAAGGGCATGATCTGCGGTTTCGGACCTTATGGCTACATCCTGGCGCTTCATGCGCTTAAATCCATCACCCAATAACAAAAATACAGGGCAAGAAATCCAATGGCTGAAAAGAAATCGGGTATCGACCAGGCGCTGATTCGCGATCTCGCCAATATTCTCAACGACACGGATCTGACCGAGATCGAAGTCGAACAGGAAGATCTGCGCATCCGCGTGTCGCGTGCCGGCACGACCCAATATGTCCAGGCTCCGATTGCTGCGCCGGCCGCTTACGCCGCTCCTGCTGCCGTTGCAGCAGCGCCGGCCGCCGCCGCTCCCGCAGGCAAGACCCGCAATCCCGACAACGTCGTCAGCGCGCCGATGGTCGGCACCGCGTATCTGGCGCCGGCACCAGGCTCTGCTGCCTTCATTCAGGTCGGCGCAGCCGTCAAGGAAGGCCAGACGCTGCTGATCATCGAAGCAATGAAGACGATGAACCAGATTCCGGCGCCGAAGTCCGGTACGGTTACCGAAATCCTCGTTCAGGACGGCCGTCCGGTCGAGTACGGCGAAGCCCTGGTCGTCATCGAGTAAGGTCGGCCCATGCCCATTATTTCGAAGATTCTCATAGCCAACCGCGGAGAGATCGCTCTGCGCGTGCTGCGCGCCTGCAAGGAGCTTGGCATTGCGACCGTTGCGGTGCATTCGACCGCTGATGGCGACGCGATGCATGTGCGCCTGGCGGATGAAAGCGTTTGCATCGGCCCGCCGCCGTCGCGCGACAGCTATCTCAACATCCACCAGATTGTCGCCGCTTGTGAAATCACCGGCGCTGACGCCGTGCATCCCGGCTATGGCTTCCTTTCGGAAAATGCCAAGTTCGCCGATATTCTCGATGCGCACGGCATCACCTTCATCGGCCCGACGGCGGAGCATATCCGCATCATGGGCGACAAGATCACCGCCAAGACCACGGCACAGCAGCTCGGCATTCCGGTTGTTCCCGGCTCCGACGGCGAAGTGAAGACCGAGGAGGAGGCGCTGAAGACGGCGCGCGAGATCGGCTATCCGGTGCTCATCAAGGCAACCGCCGGCGGCGGCGGCCGTGGCATGAAGGTCGCCCGCACGGAAGAAGACCTGATCGAGGCCTGGTCGACGGCCCGCACGGAGGCCGCAGCCGCCTTCGGCAACGAATCCGTCTACATGGAAAAGTACCTCGGCAAGCCGCGCCACATCGAAATCCAGGTGTTCGGTGACGGCGAAGGCAATGCGATCCATCTCGGCGAACGCGACTGCTCGCTGCAGCGCCGCCACCAGAAGGTTTGGGAAGAAGCCAACTCTCCGGCTCTCAACGTCGAGCAGCGCATGAAGATCGGCAAGATCTGCGCCGACGCGATGAAGAAGCTGAAGTACCGCGGCGCCGGCACGATCGAGTTCCTCTACGAGAACGGCGAGTTCTATTTCATCGAAATGAACACCCGCCTGCAGGTGGAACATCCGGTCACGGAAGCCATTACCGGCATCGACCTCGTGCACGAGCAGATCCGCGTTGCCTCCGGCGGCGGTCTCTCGGTGACGCAGGATGAAGTGCATTTCCATGGCCATGCCATCGAATGCCGCATCAATGCCGAAGATGCCCGCACCTTCGTCCCCTCGCCCGGCACGATCACGCATTTCCATGCGCCTGGCGGCCTTGGCGTTCGTATCGATTCCGGTGCCTATCAGGGTTACAAGATCCCTCCCTACTACGACAGCCTGATCGGCAAGCTGATCGTGCATGGGCGCACCCGCGTCGAATGCATGATGCGCCTGCGCCGCGCGCTCGACGAATTCGTGGTGGACGGCATCAAGACCACCCTGCCGCTCTTCCAGGATCTGGTTTCCAATCAGGATATCGCCAACGGCGATTACGATATCCATTGGCTGGAAAACTACCTGGCGAAGACATCGGCCTAGCCTGTGCCCGGAGCGCGCGGCAAACGTCCCGGCATTACCCCGGAGATTTTGTTGCGCGCCTATTCCATCGGCCTTTTCCCGATGGCTGAATCGGCAGACGACCCGGAAATCTTCTGGGTCGAGCCGGAATTGCGGGGCATCATCCCGCTCGATACGTTTCACGTCTCCAAGAGCCTCGCCAAGAAGATCCGCCAAAACCCCTTCCACATCCGCTTCGACACGGATTTCGAGGCAGTGATCGCTGCCTGCGCCGAAGAGACGAGCAACCGCCCCAGCACCTGGATCAATGATACGATCCGCTCGCTCTATGCCACCCTGCACCATCTCGGCCACGCCCATTCCGTCGAGGCCTGGGACGGCGATAGGCTTGTCGGCGGTCTCTACGGCGTTTCGCTGGGGTCCGCCTTCTTCGGGGAAAGCATGTTTTCCCGCCGCACGGACGCTTCCAAGATCTGTCTCGTCTATCTCGTCCAACGTCTGCGCGAACGCGGCTTCACCCTGCTCGACACCCAATTCACCACCGAGCACCTGAAGACATTCGGTGCGATCGACGTACCGAAGGATGCCTATTCCACGATGTTGGAAAAGGCGATGGAATCGCCCAATCTCAGCTTCTCCGACGGTGGAAATCTACCCGAGATGAATTGATTCCAGGCAGGACTGCCCTAAGTTCGGCACAACAGCCGAGGGTAGAATAGTGAAGAATCATATTGCAATTGTCTTTCTCGCCGCGTTGACGATCACGACGCAAGCCGACGCCAAATCATTCCATGATATGTTCGGAGCTGAGCCGCCTGCGGGCGATGAAGGCACCGTACTGAAAACACTGGATTTCCAGCAGGGCGCGATCAAGCTTTCCGGAGCAAATGCAACGCTGAACGTCTCCGACCAGTTCTACTATCTCAATCCGCAGGATTCGAAGAAGGTGCTGGTCGAGCTGTGGGGCAATCCGGAAGATTCGGTCGGCAGTCCGCTCGGCATGATCTTCCCGGCGAAGTATCCGCCGACCGACCCGCATTCCTGGGGCTCGGTCATCGACTATGACGGCAGCGGTTATGTCTCCGACGAGGATGCCGCATCGACTGATTACGACGATCTGCTGAAGAAAATCCAGGCGGCGATCAAGGAAGCAAACCCCGCGCGCGAACAGCAGGGCTTCGATCCGATCACGCTGGTCGGCTGGGCGGAGCCACCGCATTACGACAAAGCGACGCATGCCCTGCACTGGGCGCGCGATCTGATCTTCGGCAAGGACCCGAACGCCGGCCACACGCTGAACTATTCCGTGCGCGTGCTGGGGCGCGAAGGCGTCACCGAACTCGATTTCGTTGCCGGGCTGGATCAGCTGCAGGAAATCAATGCCGCCATCCCCAACGTCATCAACACCGTGCAATATGACAGCGGCAAACGCTATGCCGATTTTGCCAATGGCGACAAGATCGCGGCCTACAGCATGGCGGGCATGATCGCCGCCGGCGCCGGCGTGAAGATCGCGGCAAAGCTTGGTTTCCTTGCGATCGTTCTCGGCTTCTTCAAGAGCTTCGGCGTTGCCCTTCTCGCGCTGAAGAAAGGCCTCATCGTCGTGCTGGCGGGTGTTGTCGCGGCCGGACGCAAGATCCTTGGTCTGTTTCGCCGGAAAGGGAATACCGACGCGTGAAGCAATCCAGGCCTGACGTTCTTTGCATCTTCAAATCCTGATTGTGGTCTGCTATCCCTGCTCGCGAAGAGCTTTGGTGCGTAGAGGTTCCACTTTGCCGTCGTAAATACCGGTCTCATCCAAATCACCCAGTGCATCGGGGCGGCATAACGCCTCCCGGTGCATATTCATGTCCATCGGGTGATGGCCTGAGACCGGTTTGGCATTGTCAAAACGCGCCTAGTGCAGCAGCCGCTGTCTCAGCTCTTCAGCCGTCCCGCAACATCGCCATACCGTGCCCTGACGGGCCTGTCTCACCGCCAGCTTGGTGGACTTCCAGACGGAAGACCAAGACGGTATGTGCAATATTCTTCAGGTCCGTTGGACCATTTCGCCGAAAACATCTCCCCAGCCATGGATCGCCTGCAGCGGCTGCGGATGTCAGAGACCCTTCAGATCGAGCGGCAAGGTCAGGCTCAATGCCAATGGCAAGCGGCTTGATGCCTGGCTCGTTTATAAATGCATTAATTGCGACAAGACCTGGAACCGGACGCTCTTCGAGCGGCGGACAGTTCAAGATCTCTCCCCCTCCACGCTTGAGGCACTGCAACATAGCGATCCGGATTGGGTGCGAGCGCAAGAATTCGATCTTGACGGGTTGAAGCGGAACGCCAAGCGCGTCGAAGAACCGCCGGATGCGACCATCTGGAAAGAGATGGTGCAGGAGGCAAGACATTGGGGGCTGTTGGAAATCGAGATATCAGTCGAATTCCCGGTCAACCTTCGTCTTGATCGTCTGCTGGCGTCGGAACTGGCAATCTCACGGTCGCGACTCCAAGCTCTCAAGGATGGAGCTAAATTGAAAGCCCATCCGGATCGCAGCGATTTCCTGCGACACCGCCCGAAAGACGGCATGAGGATCACCCTCGACCTTTCAGAGGTCGTAGACCGGCAGGCGATAGGAGAAGCAGCGACCAATCGGGAGCGAGGCTAAACTATGCCCGCAGAGGCAAGGCTTCTGCGGGTTATACAAATCTGCTGTTATGTCTTGAAAGCGATTACTTCGCGCCAGCGCCGGCAGTATCCGGCGCCGGTACGTCCGACTTCTGCTTGCACTCTTTCAGCCAGACGTCATAGATCGGGTGCTCGACGGCGTTGAGACCTGGGCTGTCGGCAAACATCCAGCCGGTGAAGATGCGGCGAATACGGCGATCGAGCGTAATTTCATCCACCTCGACGAAACCATCCACCTTCTGCTGCTCGGTATCGTCGCGTGAATAGCAGGCACGCGGCGTTACCTGCAGAGCGCCAAACTGCACGGTCTCGTTGATGTAGACGTCGAAAGTGGTGATGCGACCGGTGATCTTATCGAGGCCGGAGAAAACGGCGACCGGATTTGCGATGCGGGCAGCCTCGGCAACGGGAGCTGCCATGATGCCCGCTACGAGGGCAACGCCGGCTACGGCCAGTGCACGCAAAGAAGCGCTCCGCGTGAAAACCATCATATCCGCCACTCTCCGCTTGGTCTCGGTCAAGGCGCCGAGCAAAAGCCGGCATATGTCGCGCCTAAAGCCCAATTGTGGCCAAAGGACGAGCCGGCTTCTCGGCTCAGTTGCCGGGCGTCCAGGCGTCGTAGTCGCCAGTCACGCGCGGACGCTCACCGGCAACGGCGAGAGAGCCCGGCGGTCGATAGGCCTGCGGCGAACCTGTGGGATTAGCGCGATGTTCCTTCTGCCAGTCCTTGACGGCGTAGTTTTCCTTGGAGGGAGGTACGTCGGTGCGGTGATGCATCCAGCCATGCCAGCCTGGGGGAATGGCCGAAGCTTCGGCATAGCCCTTGTAGATCACCCAGCGCTTCGGAAGGCCGTAGGAGGACGTGCCACCTTCGTAATAGACGTTGCCGAATTCATCCTCGCCGACACGCTTGCCAAAACGCCAGGTCGCAAAGCGCGTGCCCATGGTCTGACCGTTCCACCAGGTAAATGTCTGTACGATGAAATTCCACATGTCTTTTCCTCGATACCCGCTGAGGGGCGAGCGATACCAGAATTCGATAGTTTGCTTATGCCGCCACCGGACCGGCTTGTCCAGTGATTCCAGCAGGCAAACGGCCTCATTTCAATGCCATCTTGAAGCCCAGATGCGTCGGCTTGAAACCCAGTCTCTCATAGAAGCGATGGGCATCCTTGCGGACCGCATTCGAGGTCAGCTGCACCATCTTCATGCCGCGGCCTTTTGCCTCGTCGATGCAGAAATTGATCATCGCAGCCCCGATCCCCTGCCCGCGCATATCGCCACGCGTCTGGACCGACTCGATAATCATCGCAGATGATCCCCGCCCGTGCAGCGAGGTGACGACGATCGTCTGGAAGGTGCCGACAATCTCGCCGCCTAGTTCGGCGGCATAAAGCGTCTGGTCGGACGATGCCGTGATGGCGCGAAAGGCTCGCAGATAATCGTCATGGGCAGAGGGGTCGTTCGTATCACCATGACCGCCCATGGTGTCGGCGGCGAAAAGGCCGATCAGGGAAGGAAGGTCGGATTCTTTCGCTTCGCGGATAAGTAGTTCTTGTGAGGACAATGCATTCTACCTAAGTCTTTGTTTGCGATGACGAGCAAACTGGAAATGCCAAATGGCGGCGACTGAAACATACACGTTTGAATATTTTATGCCGGAGGTCCATCTCAAGACGGCTCTCCTCACTTTTTTAACGGCACTCGTTGGCTTTATGTCCCTACTCCCGCGAGGCAGTGCAGGCATCCATCTTGTGCTATTTCTGGCTTTTGCGGCCAGCGCCTTCTTTGCCTTTCTGGGGTTTTCCAAGATCATGCAGTGGACGCGGAAAACCGTTCTGATCATCAGCCCAGAGGGCCTCACCGATAACAGATTTGGGCAGGCAACGATCCCTTGGGCGGCAATTGAGCGTATCGATCTGGCGCCGCCAATAGAAAACAATGGCTGGCAAGCCGAGCAAAGCCGCTTTCTATTTCGCGGCATGCTCCGGTTATTTATCGCATCCCGAATCTACGGAACGGTCACCATTCCCGGCAGTCCCACCCTAACGGAGCATCGCGATAAGCGACGCATCAAACTTTGGCTTCGATCCGGAACGCACATCGAGCAAACGACGCCTGCCGCAAGACTTCGTATCCGAGACAAGGCTGATGGAACTCAGCATGTCTACATAGCGACGGCAGATCTCAACGTGACGCGCGAAGAACTTCTTGCCCTGATCGTCGACTTCCACGCTCAATATGGAAGCATGGCTCAAGGCCAGCCGGCTACTGCGTAGCCAGCGGTTTCTCGAATATCAGCGTCGGCAAGCCCGATTGCCCCTGCCCGCTATTGTCCGAGCGGCCGACCTCGACGAAACCGTGCGCCTTGTAGAAGGCAATCGCCGGTTCGTTCTGCGGGTCGACTTCGAGACGCATGATCTCTGCGTCCGGGAAGCAGGTCTCCAGTTCGGCGAAGATATCGCGGCCGATGCCCTGCCGCTGATGTTTCGGGCTGACATAGAGCATGTAGAGCATGACGGTTTTCGTCATTTCCTTGGACATGGCAGCGTAGCCCATGCCGCCGATCGTCCGTCCGTCATCGGCCACCAGGAATTCGGAGTTCTTGTTCGCCAGCCGCGCCTTCAACGAGGCCGGCGAATGCCAGGATGCGTGCAGCTCGCTCACCTTTTCCGGACCGAAGATTCGGTCATAGGTCGCATGCCAGGTCTCGCCGAGCAGAGCGCGGACCTTTTCGAGATCCTGCTCGCTGGCGGTGCGGACGAAGAACACCGCTTATTCCTCTTCGATGCCGAGCTTGGCCTTGACCAGCGCCTGCACGGCCTGCGGATTGGCCTTGCCGCCAGTCGACTTCATCACCTGGCCGACGAACCAGCCGGCAAGCGTCGGCTTGGCCTTGACCTTGGCAACCTGATCCGGGTTGGCGGCGATGATTTCATCCACGGCCTTTTCGATCGCGCCGGTGTCGGTGACCTGCTTCATGCCGCGTGCCTCGACGATCTCGGCGGGATCACCGCCCTCGTTGAGCACGATTTCGAACAGATCCTTGGCGATCTTGCCGGAGATGGTTTCGGCCTTGATGAGATCGATGATCGCGCCGAGCTGGGCGGGCGAAACCGGAGTCTCTTCAATGTCCTTGCCGGTTTTGTTCAGAGCGCCCAAGAGGTCGTTGATGACCCAGTTGGCCGCCATCTTGCCGTCGCGACCAGCGGCAACGGCCTCGAAATAATCGGCAATCGCCTTTTCCGAAACGAGCACGGAAGCGTCGTAGATCGAGAGGCCGAGTTCGCGGACGAAACGCTCCTTCTTGTCGTCAGGCAATTCCGGCAGATGCTCGGCGAGCTCCTTGACGAAAGCGTCGTCAAACTCGAGCGGCAGCAGATCCGGATCGGGGAAATAGCGGTAGTCATGCGCATCTTCCTTGGTGCGCAGCGAACGCGTTTCGCCCTTGCTCGGATCGAACAGGCGGGTTTCCTGGTCGATCGTGCCACCGTCTTCCAGAATGCCGATCTGGCGGCGCGCTTCATACTCGATCGCCTGACCGATGAAGCGGATGGAGTTGACGTTCTTGATTTCGCAGCGCGTGCCGAATTCGCCGCCGGGGCGGCGAACCGAGACGTTGACGTCGGCGCGCATCGAGCCTTCGTCCATGTTGCCGTCGCAGGTGCCGAGGTAGCGCACGATCGAGCGCAGCTTCGTCATGTAGGCCTTCGCCTCGTCGGACGAGCGGATATCCGGCTTGGAGACGATTTCCATCAGCGCGACGCCGGAGCGGTTCAGGTCGACATAGGACATGGTGGCGTGCTGGTCGTGCAGCGACTTGCCGGCATCCTGTTCCAGATGCAGGCGCTCGATGCCGATCTCGATATCCTCGAACTGGCCCTGACGGTCCGGACCGAGCGAAATCACGATCTTACCCTCGCCGACGATCGGGTCCTTGAACTGCGAGATCTGATAGCCCTGCGGCAGGTCGGGATAGAAATAGTTCTTGCGGTCGAAGATCGAACGATTGTTGATCTGCGCCTTCAGGCCGAGACCCGTGCGCACGGCCTGCTTGACGCATTCCTCGTTGATGACGGGCAGCATGCCGGGCATTGCGGCATCAACGAGCGACACGTTGGAATTCTGCGGCTTGCCGAACTCGGTCGAGGCACCGGAGAAGAGCTTGGAATTGCTCAACACCTGGGCATGGACTTCCATGCCGATAACGATTTCCCAATCGCCGGTGGCACCGGGGATGAAGCGTTTCGGATCTGGCGTGCGGACGTCGACAAGGGTCATTGGAAGCTCTTGAAATGCTGTTCTTCTGAACTTTGTGAGGTAGAGCAATTGGCGAGGCGGCGCAAGGCTTTCGGCATCGACAGCGCGCTATATGCCCGGGCCGTAGGCACCGTCGCTGTCATCGACCAATGTTTTCGAAAGGCCAACGGTCGGCACGTCGCTGTCGAGCTTCGGGGAATAGACGATCGACAGCCAGCGGATCTCATAGCCGCGCGCCCTGAAGAAGGCGATGGCATCGGTGTTGCCCGCATGGCTCTGCAGCGAAACTTTCTCCAGCCCCTGTTCGCGCACGTCCTGTTCGATCCGTGCAAGAAGCGCCGAACCCAGACCACGCCTTATGAAATCCGGATCGATCCAGAAATCGGAGATCGCCTCGTCAAGCGCTTCGCGCGCCGCCCATCCCACAGCCTCGCCGTTCAGCTCAATGACTGTAATTGTCAGCCAGAGATTGCGGGTGAAATTTTCAAAGGCCTCGCTGGCGCTTTCCAGTAGCTCGCCGGTGCCGCCGATCGCAGCCATGGCCTTTTGCCAGGAGCGCAGGCCGATGCTTGCCAACACCGCGGTTTCACCTTCATGGGCATTGCGAATGTGGATCATCAGGCCCCCGCCATTTGGAAACAGTAAAGCACCGGCGAAAGGCTTTTGCCAGCGGTGGGACGCATCATTTTAGCTAATGGTAAAAGGCAGCCGTGAGGTTGAACCTTGACTGCTGGGCGCAACCTGCTTTAGAGAGAGGCGCCTACGGAGTTTTTATGTCCACCTTTTGTCAGACCCGGTAAAGGCCTCGCTCGCAAGTTCTCTTGCGTGCCGGGCCTGAAAAAACGAAGCCCCGACTTCCCTTGAGGGAAGCTTCGGATCGTTTTGTTGCGCCCTTTGGCGCTTTACGGATTCTGACTCCCAATGGATATTTCACGCGCGGAACAGCGCATTCTCCACCTGCTCGCCCAGGGCGGGCGCATCGAACTCGAACGCACTGAAAAAAAGAAGATCGAGACCGCCAGTTGCTACACCCGCGACGGCTGGCTTTATCCCGATTTCAACATCGAGCTCTTTCGCAGGCTCAGACGCCTGAAGGCCATCCGGTCCACTGACGGCCAACCCTACCGGATCTCGGAAAAGGGACTGAAGCTGGTGCGATCGCAGCTGGATAACAGATAGAGAAAGCATGAGAGCCGCCCGACCGGGCGGCTCTTATCTTTTTGATCTCGTTGGCATGAGAAATTTCCAGGCAATCAGAATGTCCTGATGATCTCCGCCACGTCATCGCCGCGACGATCGCTTTCTGCCTGCATCGTAGTGCGCCTTTCGTTCAGCGCAGCGATCTGATCCTCGCTGTCCGACAGGGCCTTCAAATAGCGTTTCTTCAGATCGCTATTATCGGGTACGGCACCGAGATTTTGTCTTATCCGTTCTTGTTCACCGGTGGTCTTTTCTATTTCGCCGTCGAGGCTCTCCAGATCGTTCTGGACCGCGACCTGTCTTTTGCGCGCGTCCGCCAAGTTTGCGAGCTTGTCCATCAGCGCCTTGTCATGTGTCGAAGCAGACCATCCGAGCAGCGTGTCCGGCTCCGCATCGACCAAAGCGTAGCTGTTGCTCTGAAGCTGTTCATCGACCGCCGTCAATGTCTTCTCGGCGCCGGCGGGCACAACGACCTTGAGCCGCTGATGCGTCGCCGTCTTGCCGAAGCCTTCAGCCGAGGAGAATGTCCAGCCGTCCTTGACCGGATGCTCGACGATGACGGTCCGCTCGCCGTCGAGCGCACCCGAAACCGTGTATGTCGTCGTTTGACGATATTTAACGACTGCATTCATCACGCCATCGGAAACCTTCAGAGAGGCGATCTCCTCCGTCGGCGTCTGCTGCTCGCTGATCGACACCTTGCGATCGGTGGCAAAGCTGGCAAGCCGCGTGTCGTCCTTCGGCAGCGCCGAGAGCTGGGAATCGCCGATATAGCCGGTCTTGCTGTCATAAAGCGTCAGAATTCCCGCCGGCATGCTGACGCCGGTGGTGTTCTTCAGCATCACGGCGGCGATCGGATTGCGATAGGCGCTGCCGGCCCGATACATATCCACCATATCGGCTTCCACATCCGCATCCATGATCGGCACCGACAAGGTATCGCCATTGGCAAGGTCATGAGTTCCCGGAAGTTCGAAGGTGGCGGAAATATCGCTTTCGGTTGCCGTGGTCGGATTTCCGGCGGCAACTTGCATCGGCTCGGCAGGCCGTGCCAATTCGTCATTCGCGTAGGCCTGCGCGTCGGCCATTTTTCCGGCTGCACTCTTCATCGCTCGTTGCGGAGCGGGCATTGCCGGCGCCTCGGCACTCGAAGCCAGGCGCCGCCGGTTGGACAGATCGCCGCTGTCGGGATCGGGCACATTGTTCGACGCAGTGTTGACAGGCACTTCCTGCCGCTCGCGCCAATAGAGTTGATGCAGACCCTGCTTCAGCGTGACCGGCTCGGCCGAGGTTAGCGTCAGCTTGACGCCCTTCCAATCCTCGCCGCTGGCATTTTCCAGCACCGTCCATGCCTGCAGGCGTGCCTTGTCATTTCCCTCGAAGACGACCTTGTAGGCGGTTTTCCAGATCGGCGACGGGACGACGTAGGTCAGGCCGATATCGCCGCTGTTCTTCACGCCGTTCACCTTGATATCGATGGCGCGGGTGCGATCGTTCTTGCCGCGGGCAATGGCTGCCGCCGCCTTGCCGAGCTTTGCCCGCATGTCGGGATCGTCGAGCCGGACCGACGCATCCTCGCCGAGCGCCAGCGTCTCCACCGCGCCATCCTTGTCGATGACAGTGAGCAAGGGCACCGTCGTTTTCTCGTCGACCTTCCTCGTCTCGATGCCAAGGATGCTGCCCTCAACCGTCTTGCCGCCGCTGGTGACCGATACCTTGCCGCCCTGCAGCGATGTCAGAAGCGACGGCACGGATGAGAGCGCTTCCAGACTGAACGGCAGGCCCTTGAAGGTTTCCTGCAACGGCCGCGGCCCCGCCAGCGACATGCCGGCCACAGAACCTGCAGATCCGTTGACCACAAGGCTCTTCAGGATGTCGTCGACCTGATCAAGGGGAACCTCGATCCGGATCACGCCGTCGGTATTGATGTCCGCCGATCTGGAAACCTGCGCCAGGCCGCCCGAGGACAGGATAATGGATCGAATGGCCCCATTGTCGGCCGCCAGCGCAATCGCTGGAGATGACACGCTGAGGAGCAGGATCGTCGTGACTTGCTTGAGCATGAAGAGACCTTCCGATTCGGTTGCAGAGGAGGAGACCAAGCGGCTCGCTGCAATTTATGATCGTATTTCGGTCCAAAATGTGATGGCGACTGGGCGGAATATTGGCATGTGAAAAAGGGCCGTCCGGATTTCCGGACGGCCCTCCTCACAATTGGCGTCAAACGTCGCGAAGCTTGACGAGATCGTTCATCAAGCCGCTCGTGCCGTTGTGGATCGTCAGGTTATCCACTTTGCCGGCGATCGATTCCAGAGCTTCGAGTTCCTTCAGACGCAGCATGACCGGATGCTCCGCCATGACCTTGGCCGTGTTGAGCAGCGAACGCGTCGCGTTCGTTTCCTCACGGCGGCGGATCACATTGGCTTCCGCCTGCTTTTCAGCCGCAACCACCTGGTTCAGGATCTCACGCATATCGCCCGGCAGGATAACATCCTTGAGCTCGATATCCGAGATCTCCACACCGATCGCCATCATGTCCTCGCGTACCTTTTCGGCCGCTTCGGTATTGATGGAGACACGGCGCTCCAGAATCTGGTCCAGCGTCATCGTGCCGAGCGTCCGGCGAAACGCCAGTTGCAGCGCACGATAGAGCGCATCCGCGAAATCCTTGACGGAGCCAACAGCCTTGACCGGATCGACCACGCGGTAATCCGCCGAGATGTTGACGCGGATCGTCACGCGATCCTTCGTCAGGAGTTCCTGTCCGGCAACATCAAGCGACTGACGCTTTAGATCCACGATCTTGACCTGCAGCGCCTTGCCGACGTTCCAGAAGGTGTGCATGCCCGGATCAAGCGTTCGCAGATAGATGCCGTCGACGAACAGCAGACCTACCTGCCCTTCGAGCACGGCGTAGCTCGCGATGAACTCGTGCTTCCGCGCCAGTCCAAGGCGACGTGCCAGAACGCGATCAACGGAAAGTTCGTCCGCGGTATCGACACCTATTTCCTTCCACGGGCCTGCTTCCTTCCAGACAACAAGCTTCTGGCTCGGACCAAGTGTGGCGTAGATTGCGCCATCGCGCTCGATGACGACAACCTGGCCGACATCGGTACGGAATACGGTCAAATGATGCTCGGCAACCTCCGGGAGCTTTTCGAACAACGCCTTCTCGTAGACCGACGCGAAAATCGGATTGGTCAAGTCATAGCGGAAAACGTCAAGGCTATTATCGCGGTTCGGCAACACGTGCTGACCCGGTCCGAAAATGCCCAGGATCGCACCCTTATGCAGGGCAAGCAGACGTTCGTTTTCCTTTACGAGGACGCGCTTGCGCCCCAAGATCTTATCGAGAAATGTCATCATTGTTCTTACTCCTTCGGCATGCGCTACGTCATAAACCGATGTTCCTTTCGTGTTTCGTTTCATGTGCCGATCATCGAGATCCGGAGACCGGTGGCAGCGACGACGGGCGGATTTGCGAGGAGCGGATCGTGCAGTATCCCGACGGCTTTGGAGGCTTCCTCCTCACTGGTCGGTGCACGGCGAAATCTTCAACGCCAATCGAGCCCATAATCCCGGCGCTCGTCCTTCCATTCGGGCAATCCCTTGAGATCGCGCGGATATCCGAACTTGCGCATTCCGGTCCCCAGACCATCAAAGGTAAACAGCGTGACTGGCTGGTGCAGACCTTTCGGCCTGCGATTGAGAAAGGATTCGAACCTTCTACCCTCAGGGTGTAAACCTGATGCTCTAACCAATTGAGCTATCCATTTGGTCGGTGCAGCGGGATTCGAACCCACGACCTCCGGACAAACATCCGGCGCTCTACCACTGAGCTATACTCCATAAACCTACCCGTCTCCCGACACGGCATTCGTATACAGAACGGAAAACCGCCTGCACGGGAGGAGCTTTGGAACTCCAACCATCAACGCTCATATCGGCACGACGACCGGGAAGGCGCGTATAGCTCCAGTTTAGAATCGTTTCAAGGTGGAGAAATGTGGGCGCACGCTTATGTACGCGTGTTGTTGCAATTATAACACGACTTATTGATGTGCAGCTTACTCAAGAATAACCGCGCCGATTGCTTGCTCGGCGCGGTCAGAAAGAGGCGGTGTTTACCACCACTTCGCAGGCGTGAACTTGCCGGCGGCCTGTTCGATGACGTGGGCTGTTTTGAAGAGGGTTTCTTCTTCGAACGGCTTGCCGATGAGCTGCAGGCCGAGCGGCAGGCCCTTCGGGTCGAGGCCGGCGGGGACGGCGATGCCCGGCAGGCCAGCCATATTGACCGTCACCGTGAAGATGTCGTTCAGGTACATCTTCACCGGATCGGACGCGAGGTCCTCATCAGCAATGCCGAAGGCCGAGGACGGCGTGGCGGGCGTCAGGATCGCGTCGACGCCGGCGTTGAAGGCCAGTTCGAAGTCGCGCTTGATCAACGTGCGAACCTTCTGGGCGCGCAGGTAGTAGGCGTCGTAATAGCCGGCCGAGAGAACATAGGTGCCGATCATGATGCGGCGCTTCACTTCCTGGCCGAAGCCGGCGGCGCGCGTCTTCTCGTACATGTCGACGATATCCTTGCCATCGACACGCAGGCCGTAGCGGACGCCGTCATAGCGGGCGAGGTTCGAGGAGGCTTCGGCGGGGGCGACGATGTAATAGGCCGGCAGCGCATATTTCGTATGCGGCAGGGAGATGTTGACGATCTCGGCGCCGGCATCCTTCAGCCAGGCAATGCCCTGCTGCCAGAGCGTCTCGATCTCTTCCGGCATGCCGTCGACGCGGTATTCGTTCGGGATGCCGATCTTCATGCCCTTCAGCGACTGGCCGAGCGAGGCTTCGTAGTCCGGCACCGGCAGATCGACCGAGGTCGTGTCCTTGGCATCAACGCTTGCCATCGACTTCAAGAGGATGGCGGCGTCGCGCACGTCGCGGGCGATCGGGCCGGCCTGGTCGAGCGACGAGGCGAAGGCAACGATGCCCCAGCGCGAGCAGCGGCCATAGGTCGGCTTGATGCCGACGGTGCCGGTGAAGGCGGCCGGCTGGCGGATGGAGCCGCCGGTATCCGTAGCAGTCGCGCCGGCGCAGAGATGCGCGGCAACGGCCGCTGCCGAGCCGCCCGACGAGCCGCCCGGAACCAGCTGTTGGTTGGAACCCTCGGCACGCCAGGGGTTGATGACCGGACCGTAATAGGAGCTCTCGTTGGAGGAGCCCATGGCGAATTCGTCCATGTTGAGCTTGCCCAGCATGACGGCGCCGTCGTTCCAGAGGTTCTGCGTGACGGTTGATTCATAGCGCGGCTTGAAGCCGTCCAGAATGTGGCTGCAGGCCTGGGTGTGGATGCCTTCGGTGCCGAACAGATCCTTGATGCCAAGCGGGATGCCTTCGAGCGCGCCGGCATTGCCGGCGGCGAGGCGTGCATCCGAGGCCTTGGCCATCTCGCGCGCCTTGTCGGGCGTCACGGCGATATAGGCGTTGATCTGACCATTGGCCGCATCGATCGCCGAGATATAGGCCTCGGTCAGTTCGGTGGCGGTAATCTGCTTGGCGCGCAGCTTGTCGCGGGCTTCGGCAATGGTCAGGCTGGTCAGTTCGCTCATTTTGTTTCGCTTCAGATCTGGAATTGGGCAACGGGTCGGAAAGGCTCGCAGGAACCGTTATTCGACGACTTTAGGCACCAGGAAGAAATTCTGATCGGTATTCGGCGCATTGGCGACGATGTCGGCGGCCTTGTTGCCGTCGGTCACTTCGTCCGTGCGCTTCTTCATTGCCATCGGCGTGACCGAGGTCATGGCCTCGACGCCATCGACATTCACTTCGGAGAGCTGCTCGACGAAGCCAAGAATGCCGTTCAGCTCGCCCATCATCCGCTGCGCTTCGTCTTCATTGACGGCGATGCGGGCAAGATGGGCGACGCGTTTGACGGTGGCGAGATCGACGGACATGGCATTCTCCGGATAGGATTTTTCCTATCGCTATAAAGGCCATGTCCGCCATACGCAACGGGTATCGTCAGGCAGAAACGCTCTCGCCCACCTTAGGCGCGGCAACCGCGGTCTTCGAACCTTCCATGCCGGCGATGAACTTTTCCGGGGTCTGGTCGATGATCGGGAAGGTGCCGTAGTGGCAGGGGATGGCGGTCTTGAAGTTGAAGAAGCGTTGGCAGGCCAGCGCCGCCACCGCACCACCCATGGTAAAGCGGTCGCCGATCGGCAGGATGCCGATATCGGGCTGATGCAGCTCGTTGATGAGGGCCATATCCGAGAAGATGTCGGTATCACCCATGTGGAACAGCGTCGGCTCGTCGTCGAAATGCAGCATCAAGCCGTTCGGGTTGCCGAGCGCGTGGGAAACGCCGTCCTCGGTGATCTGGGCAGAAGAGTGCAGAGCATTGGTGAAAGTGGCCGAGAAGCTGCCGAGACCGACGGTGCCGCCGGTATTGCCCATTTCGAGCTTTTCGACGCCCTTGGTGCCAAGCCAGGAAGCGAGATCGGCATTGGCGAGAACGACAGCGCCCGTATCCTTGGCGATCTGAACCGCGTCACCGACATGGTCGGCATGGCCGTGCGTCAGCAGGATGTGGGTTACGCCGGCGGCGGCATCCTTGATGTTGAGGCCGGCGGCCGCAAAGGAGGAATTGTAGGTGAGGAAAGGATCGATCAATATTTTTGCCGTGGCCGTTTCAATGCGAAAAGCAGAATGGCCGAGCCAGGTGATCTTCATTGGATTTCTCCTTATGACTTGATTTGAAATGTAAGGCTGGTGTCCGGAGCATTTCCGGTGGAAACGCTCCTTCTATTTGCTCTTACGCATTTCCGCACGCAAAACCGCTGTGCGCGTTTGCTGGAAATGCTCTAGGACATATCCCAAACCGCGACAAAGAAAAGCGGCCTTGACTTCAATTTGTTTTGACGAGAGCGAGACCCCGATGACGACGCTGACCATCGAAGACCTAGCCGTGATGCTCCTGCCCGGCCAGCCGATTGCCGGCCTCGACCTCGGTACGAAGACGATCGGGCTTGCAATGTCCGATCTCGGGCGGCGCTTCGCCACGCCTCGCCCGGTCATCAAGCGCGTGAAATTCACCCAGGATGCCGAAACGCTGCTCGCTTTCGCCGAGAAGGAAAAGGTCGCGGCCTTCGTCATCGGGCTGCCGATGAATATGGATGGCTCGGCCGGGCCGCGCGTGCAGGCCACACGTGCCTTCGTGCGCAGCATGTCGGAAAAGACCGCCCTGCCCTTCGTCTTCTGGGACGAGCGGCTTTCGACCGTTGCGGCCGAGCGGGCGCTGCTGGAAATGGATGTCTCGCGTGCCAAGCGCGCCGAGCGAATCGACTCGGCGGCGGCAAGCTTCATTCTTCAGGGAGCTTTGGACAGGCTGTCGGCGCTCGCAAGAGCGACCTTGCCCGATCTCGACGCCTGACGGCCGCGCCACCACTGCATGATAGCGGTGCGGCGGCGGAAGCCGTAGATCGCGAAGACGAGCAGGCTGTCGAAGGCGATGGCACGTGCCACCAGCGGCGGGATGGTTTCCGGCGGAATGCCGAGGATCTTGCCGTAAATGTCGAACACCAGATCATGCGCCTGCCGCGTCAGCATGAAGATGCCAAAGCTCATGTCGTAGTACGACAGATAATACCACGCCCCGAGAAACGAGACTGGACCGGCCCAGCAAATCAACAACCACTTCATGCGGTACCTCTTCGACGCTGAAATTGCGTCGTGCCAGCCGAAAGGACGAGCCAGTTCGACAGCGCCATCGTGCTCAACACCATCGCGGGCAGCGTTATATCTAGTGCGAGCACGGCGAAGAACATCACCGCCGTAACGAGAAACACTAATTTAGCGGGTCTCAACCCCATGACTGCACGCTTGATGGTTAACTATTCGTCCCTTCACAGTGACGAGTTAACCGTTGCGGCGCAACGTAAACCATTTGTTAAGGTTAACGGTGCCGCGGGCTTGTGGATATCCCCTTCTTCGAGGCCGATATCAGCCGTAGACGCCGCGCACGATCCGCTTCAGGGCCGTTGCCGCCTTCTCCCAGTCCTTGCCGTTTTTCAGGGTGAGTCCGGCGCATTGGTCGCTGACGGCGGCGGCAAGAACGATATGCTGGATGGCAGCAAAGATCATGGCGTTGACCGCCTGGGCATCGACACCCTTGGGCGGCACCAGGGAACCGCGCATGCGTTCGATCCAGCCGGCAAGCGCCTTGGAGCGCGCCTCCGACAGGCGACGGACCTGCTCGCTGTTTTCGGAAACTTCCCAGGCGACGATGCGGCGCATCAGCGGATCGGCCCGCAAGGCGTCGAGGAACAGCATGGAAAGCCGCTCCATCAGATCACCATAGGTCAGAAGGAACATGCCGCCAGTGTCGTCCGGAATGCGATCGTTGACCCAGCTGCCGAGATCGGTGCCGATGGCTTCGACGAGGCCATTGAGGCCGCCGTAATAGCGATAGATCAGCTGCTTGTCGCAGCCGGCACCGCGGGCGACCGCATTGATGCCGAAATTCTGGAACCCCTCCTCCGCCAAAAGCCGCTTGGCAGCATCGAGGATCGCCTGCTGGGTCGCGGCGCGGTTACGCACGCGCTTTTCCACGACGGGCATTTCCACTGGGATTTTAACGGCAGCGTTTGCACCGGCCATCGACTCGACTCCAATCTGTCACCGATCGGTGATTAGCAAGCCATGTCGACGGGAACAACCGAACTGCTGATGCCGATATCGCCCAAACCGGCAAATCCACAGATTAGAGTGACTGGCCGAACCAGACGGTCGTTTCCGATGCGAGACCGGGCGGCAATTCGACAGGCACGAAGCCGCGCGACGACCAGAATCGGATGCCACGATGATTGCCGACATTGGCGCCGAGATGAATACCCCTGACGCCGTTGGCGCGGGCATTCTCGATCCAGCGATCCAACAATGCCGAGCCGATGCCTCTTCCCTGAGCCCTCGGCAGCAGATTCATATGAATATGTGCTGGGAATTGTCCGAAAAGAACAGCAGGTGCCTCTTTTGGACGGAAGATCGCCGATATCCTCTTCTGATCGGCGTCCCATAGCGCCGGATCGCCCTGCGGATCCGCGTAGATCTGTCGCAGATGCGGCCACCATTCGCGTTCCAGACGCTCCTCGAAGGCCGCGGTATCGAAGGCACCTGAGATATAGCCGAAAACGCCCTCGTCATCTTCCGCAACGAACACCAGCTCTGGGTGAAGCCTAGCGTAGGGCGCGGAATAGATATGCCCAATGAGCCGGCCGTCGCGGTGAAGCGGAGCTGCATCCTTGCCCGCGTCGCCCGTTGCGAGCGAAATCGCATAGAGCTGATCGATATCCTCTGGCCGAACGGTGCGAATGGAAACCATGCTTACGTGGCCGGAGGATACAATAGATCAACGATGTAGCTGGCATCGAAGCGCGAATCGAGCATGCCGTATGTGGCGCGCCAGCCACCCGCAAGTCGGGTTTCGATGAAGGCATCGGCGATCTTACCAGCTCCCAGGCGATAAAGCTCGGCGGCACCGGCCGCGAGCGCCATCTGCTCGACCAGCAGGCGGGCGGCGCCCTCATCCTGCTCGCAAAGCGCCATTGCCGCCCGCAGGACATCAATGGTCTTCTTGCCGGCCGGGCCGAGATCGCGGGCAAGGCCGGCAAAGACGGTCTCAAACAGGTCCCTGCCCCGGTTCAACACGCGCAGCACGTCGAGCGCCATGACATTGCCGGAGCCTTCCCAGATCGCATTGACGGGGGCTTCGCGGTAGTGGCGGGCAATCGGGCGCTCTTCGATGTAGCCGCTGCCGCCGATGCACTCCATGGCTTCATAGATCAGCGCCGGTGCGATCTTGCAGCACCAGTATTTGGCGACCGGCGTCATGACGCGGGCATAGGCAGCATCCTCGCTGCTGCCGCTTGCCTTGTCGAAGGCTTCGGCCAGGCGGAAGGCAAGCGCGGTCGCTGCGGCGACATCGAGCGCCATGTCGGCGAGCACGCGCGTCATGATCGGCTGGTTGACCAGCATCTTGCCGAAGACGCTGCGGCCGCGCGCATGGTGCACGGCTTCTGCGAGCGAGGCGCGCATGATGCCGGCGGAGGCCAGCGCGCAGTCGAGCCGCGTCAGCGTCACCATATCGAGTATCGTGCGGATGCCGGCATCCGGCGCCCCGAGCAGGAAGCCGAACGTATCGGTGAACTCGACTTCGGACGAAGCGTTCGAGCGATTGCCGAGCTTGTCCTTCAGTCGCTGGAAGTGCAGGCCGTTGGCCGAGCCATCCTCGAGCAGCCTCGGCACGAGGAAGCAGCCCATGCCGTCCTTGGTTTGCGCGAGCATGATGAAGGCATCGCTCATCGGCGCCGACATGAACCATTTGTGGCCCGAAAGCCTGTAAATGCCTTCGCTGACCTTGTCGGCGCTCGTCTTGTTGGCGCGCACATCTGTGCCGCCCTGCTTTTCCGTCATGCCCATGCCGATGGTGACGGCACTCTTCTGCATGGCGGGCTTGTTGGAAGAATCATATTTGCGCGAGAGGATCTTCGGCGCCCAATCTTTCTGCACGGCCGGCGAAGCCATCATCGCGGCCACGGAGGCGCTGGTCATCGTCAGCGGGCAGAGATGGCCACATTCGAGCTGCGCGGTCAGATAGAAGCGGGCGGCGCGTACCTTGTGCGACTGGCCCCTTGCCTCAGGATCAGCCTGCGCATCCCAGATCGAGGAATGCAGGCCCATCGCCATAGAGCGGCGCATCAGCGCATGCCAGGCCGGATGGAATTCGACGACATCGAGACGCTCGCCGCGCGGGCCATGGGTGCGCAGTTGCGGCGTGCCCTGGTTCGCCATGCGCGCC
The DNA here is from genome assembly GCF_900094555.1 of Martinezella hainanensis. Classification (GTDB taxonomy): domain Bacteria; phylum Pseudomonadota; class Alphaproteobacteria; order Rhizobiales; family Rhizobiaceae; genus Rhizobium; species Rhizobium hainanense. The sequence continues at coordinate 482,819 of NZ_FMAC01000002.1, read as the reverse complement.
AGTTCCTGTGCCTCGTGCGAGGTGACGAAACGACCATGCTGCTCCAGCTCTTCCCGTATCGAACGCGGCAGGCCGGAGGTGAGATCGACGATCAGCGGATCGGAACGATAGGCATTGATGCCGGTCCAGAGGCTCGGCTGGTTCAGGTCGGCAAAGGGGTCGTCAGTCCGGGTCGGTTGGGTCATGAATCGCTTGTAGAGCAAGTAGGTTGCAAAGGGAAACTGGAAGTTATGTCTCCCACCGGCACAGCTCCTGTAGCGGGATTCGGGCGAAATTGCATGGGGAACAAACGGCCTCGCCGCATACCCCCGCTTGCCCCATCGGCGCTCCCTCTTTATAGACCGCCTGACGAAATCCGGAGGCAGGTTCATGGTCTTCTTTCCCCACCGCCACCTCATTGGCATCAAGGGCCTCACCGAGCAGGATATCACCTATCTTCTCGACAAGGCCGACGAGGCGGTCAAGATCAGCCGCCAGCGCGAGAAAAAGACATCGACGCTTCGCGGTCTCACACAGATTAATCTCTTCTTCGAGGCATCGACGCGTACGCAATCCTCCTTTGAGCTTGCCGGCAAACGGCTTGGCGCCGATGTGATGAACATGTCGGTCGGCAACTCCTCGGTCAAAAAGGGTGAGACGCTGATCGACACGGCGATGACGCTGAATGCGATGCGGCCCGACGTGCTCGTCATCCGCCATTCGAGCGCGGGTGCTGCGGCGCTGCTGGCCCAGAAAGTCTCCTGCTCGGTCGTCAACGCCGGCGATGGCCAGCACGAGCATCCGACGCAGGCACTGCTTGACGCACTGACGATCCGCCGCGCCAAGGGCAAGCTCTCGCGCATCATCGTCGCGATCTGCGGCGACGTGCTGCATTCGCGCGTTGCCCGTTCGAATATCCTGCTTCTCAACGCCATGGGCGCGCGCGTCCGCGTCGTAGCACCGGCCACCCTGCTGCCGGCTGGCATTGCAGACATGGGTGTCGAAGTCTTCCATTCGATGAAGGAAGGGCTGAAGGATGCCGATGTCGTGATGATGCTGCGTCTGCAGCGCGAGCGCATGTCCGGCGCCTTCGTGCCCTCGGTGCGCGAATATTATCACTTCTACGGGCTCGACGCCGAAACGCTGAAGGCAGCCAAGGAGGATGCGCTCGTCATGCACCCGGGTCCGATGAACCGCGGGGTGGAAATCGCTTCCGAAGTGGCGGATGGCCCGCAAAGCGTCATCGCCGAACAGGTCGAGATGGGCGTCGCCGTGCGCATGGCCGTGATGGAGACCTTGCTCGTTTCGCAGAACCAAGGGCCTCGCACTGAGGGAGTGGGCGCATGAGCAACTCGATCGCCCTCCAGAACGTCCGCATCATCGATCCCTCGCGCAATCTCGATGAGATCGGTACGATCGTCGTCGAAGACGGCGTGATCGTTGCCTCGGGTAAGGATGCGAAGGGCCATGCAGCCCCGAAAGGCGCGACCGTTCGCGATTGCAGCGGCCTCGTCGCCATCCCCGGCCTGGTCGACGCACGCGTACATGTGGGCGAACCCGGTGGCGAACATCGCGAAACCATCGCCTCCGCCAGCCGCGCCGCGGCGGCCGGCGGCGTCACCTCCTTTATCATGATGCCGGACACGGATCCGGTCATCGACGATATCGCCCTAGTCGAGTTCGTCCGGAAGACTGCGCGCGATACGGCCGTCGTCAATGTCTATCCGGCAGCGGCTCTCACCAAGGGTCTCGCCGGCGAGGAGATGACGGAAATCGGCCTGTTGCGGGAAGCCGGAGCCGTCGTGTTCACTGACGCGCATTCCAGCGTCCACGACACCCAGGTCCTGCGCCGGGTGATGACCTATGCGCGCGAATTCGGCGCGGTGATTTCCTGCGAGACACGCGACAAATATCTTGGCGCCAACGGCGTTATGCACGAGGGCCTGCTTGCAAGCTGGCTCGGCCTCTCGGGCATTCCGAAGGAAGCTGAGTTGATCCCGCTGGAGCGCGACCTTCGCATCGCGACGCTGACGCGCAGTCATTATCATGCGGCGATGATTTCGGTGCCGGAATCGGCCGAGGCGATCCGCCTTGCCCGCTCGCGCGGCGCCAAGGTCACCTGCGGCATCTCGATCAACAATCTCGCGCTCAACGAAAACGACATCGGTGAATACCGGACCTTCTTCAAGCTCTATCCGCCGTTGCGCTCCGAGGATGATCGCACAGGCATGATCGAGGCGCTGGCCGACGGCACGATCGACATCATCGTCTCCTCGCATGATCCGCAGGACGTCGATACGAAGCGCCTGCCGTTCGGCGAGGCGGAAGACGGCGCCGTCGGGCTCGAAACGCTGCTTCCGGCCGCGCTCCGGCTCTATCACAGCGGTCAGGTCAGCCTGATGCGGCTCGTCGATGCACTGTCGACGCGGCCGGCCCAGATCTTCGGGCTGCCCGCCGGCACGCTGAAGCCCGGCGCCAAGGCCGATATCGCGCTTGTCGATCTTGACGAGCCTTGGCTTGTCGCCAAAGACATGCTTCTGTCGCGCTCGAAGAATACGCCTTTCGAAGATGCAAGAATGAGTGGCCGGGCGGTGGCAACCTATGTCGCCGGCACGCTGGTTCACAGTCTCTAGGGCGGCCCCAAGGGTTTACGGAGAATAAGACGTGATGGCTGATTTCTGGACTTGGCAGCTTACCCTGCAGACCGCGCTGGCCGCCGTCGTCATCGGCTACCTGCTCGGCTCCATTCCCTTCGGCCTTCTCCTGACCCGCATGGCCGGGCTCGGCGACGTGCGCAACATCGGCTCGGGCAATATCGGCGCAACGAACGTGCTGCGCACCGGCAACAAGGGGCTTGCCGCCGCGACGCTGCTGCTCGATGCCTTCAAGGGTACGGCCGCTGTTCTTATCACCGCGCATTTCTTCGGCGAAGATGCCGGCGTGCTCGCCGGTTTCGCGGCCTTCATCGGCCACATCTTCCCGGTTTGGATCGGCTTCAAGGGCGGTAAGGGAGTGGCGACCTATCTCGGAATTCTGCTCGGGCTCGCGCCGCTGATGGCACTGATTTTCGCCATCGTCTGGCTGGCGATCGCTTTTACCACCCGCTATTCCTCGCTTTCCGCACTGGTTGCAACCCTTGTCATCCCGGTTGTATTGTGGATATTGGGTGTCGATAAGATCGCCGCCGTCATGGCGCTGATGACCGTCATCTCCTGGTACAAGCACAGGACCAATATCGCCCGGCTGACCGCGGGAACGGAAGGCAAGATCGGAGCAAAGGGATAATGGATACAGGCAGCGCAAGACGGATCGGAGTTGCGCTGACCGAAAAACAAAGGATCGCCTGGCTCAGGCTCATCCGCTCCGACAATGTCGGTCCGTCCACCTTTCGCGACCTCATCAATCACTATGGTTCGGCTGAGGCGGCTCTGGCCGCGCTGCCGGAGCTTTCGCAGCGTGGCGGCTCGACGCGCGCTATCCGCATTGCCGACGAGCGGGACGCCCTGCGGGAGCTGGAAGCTGCACATCGCTTCGGCGCGCGCTTTGTCGGCATTGGCGAGCCGGATTATCCCCCTGCCCTCCGCGAGATCGACGGCGCGCCGCCGCTGCTTGCCGTCAAAGGCAACATGCCCACAGCAACACGGCCGGCCATCGGCATGGTCGGCTCGCGAAACGCCTCGATCAGCGGCGTCAAATTCACCGCCATGATCGCTCGCACATGCGGCGACGCCGGCTATGTCGTCGTTTCAGGCCTTGCACGCGGCATCGATACGGCCGCCCACCGCGCCAGCCTCCCGACCGGTACGATCGCGGCTATGGCTGGTGGCCTCGACCAGCCCTACCCGCCCGAGAATATCGGCCTGCTCAACGACATCTGGGACGGCAACGGGCTTGCCGTCAGCGAAATGCCCTTCGGCTGGGAGCCGAGAGCGCGCGACTTTCCGCGGCGCAATCGCCTCATCGCCGGCATTTCGCTTGGCGTCGTGGTCGTCGAGGCAGCTACCCGCTCCGGTTCGCTGATTACGGCGCGTCTTGCCGGCGAATTCGGTAGGCTCGTCTTTGCCGTTCCCGGCTCGCCGCTCGATCCGCGCTGCGAAGGGACGAACGGCCTGCTCAAGGACGGCGCAATGATCGTGACGACGCCGGACGATGTCGTCGAAGCGTTGCGGCCGCTCGCCGAGCCGGATCTCTTTCGCCCGCGCCCCGCCTCGCCGCCCATTGAAAAAAGCAGGCCCATCTCCACGCCGCCCGATGATGCCGAACGCGACCACATCGTCGAAGCCCTCGGCCCGACGCCGGTCGAGATCGATGACATCGTGCGTCATACCGGCCTGCCTATATCGGCCGTTCACTCCGTTCTTCTCGAACTCGACATGGCCGGCCGGCTGCATCGTCATCCCGGCGGACTGGTGTCTATCTCCATGCTGGATTGAAAACTGTGACACGCGTACCAATTCTAAGCATCGCATCGTCGCGCCAAGCGCAAAAATCGCCTTCGCCTCTTGACCGCGACGATTTCCCTGTCCATGTCGGAAGGCCGGGAAGACGGAAAAGCCCGGTATCTCCCGCGCCTTATCCCGGCGCGACCTCGTATTCAGAGACTTGATGATGAACGTTGTAGTGGTGGAATCGCCTGCCAAGGCCAAGACAATCAATAAATATCTGGGACCCGGATATAAGGTTCTTGCATCCTTCGGCCATGTGCGTGACCTGCCCGCCAAAGACGGTTCGGTGCTGCCGGACCAGGATTTCGAAATGCTGTGGGAAGTCGATGGTGCCTCGCAAAAGCGCATCAAGGATATCGCCGACGCGATGAAATCCTCCGACGGCCTGATTCTCGCGACCGACCCGGATCGCGAGGGGGAAGCCATTTCCTGGCATGTGCTCGACCTCTTGAACAAGAAGCGCGTCATCAACGGCAAGCCGGTGAAGCGCGTCGTCTTCAACGCCATCACCAAGAAGGCCGTGCTCGACGCCATGGCTGAGCCGCGCGACATCGACGTGCCGCTGGTGGATGCCTATCTCGCCCGCCGCGCGCTTGACTATCTCGTCGGCTTCAACCTGTCGCCGGTGCTCTGGCGCAAGCTGCCGGGTGCCCGCTCGGCCGGCCGCGTGCAGTCCGTGGCGCTTCGCCTCGTCTGCGACCGCGAGTCCGAGATCGAACGCTTCATCTCCGAAGAATACTGGAACCTTTCTGCGATCCTGAAGACGCCGCGCGGCGACGAATTCGAAGCGCGCCTGGTGTCTGCCGATGGCAAGCGCCTGGCCCCACGCGCCATCGGCAACGGCGAGGAAGCCGGTAAGCTGAAGGCGTTGCTGGAAGGTGCGGCCTACGTCGTCGACACCGTCGAGGCAAAACCGGTCAAGCGCAATCCGAGCCCGCCCTTCACCACATCGACGCTGCAGCAGGCCGCGTCCTCGAAGCTCGGCTTCTCGGCCTCGCGCACCATGCAGGTGGCGCAGAAGCTCTATGAAGGCGTCGACATCGGCGGCGAGACCGTCGGTCTCATTACCTATATGCGTACCGACGGCGTGCAGATGGCGCCGGAAGCGATCGATGCGGCACGCCGCGCCATCGCCAACCAGTTCGGCGACCGCTACCTGCCGGAAAAGGCACGCTTCTACTCCACCAAGGCAAAGAACGCCCAGGAAGCGCACGAAGCGATCCGCCCGACCGATTTCGACCGCGTGCCGGACCGCATCCGCAAGTTCCTCGATGATGACCAGCTCAAGCTTTACGACCTGATCTGGAAGCGCGGTATCGCCAGCCAGATGGCATCGGCCGAAATCGAGCGTACGACCGTCGAGATCCTGGCCGACAATGCCGGCAAGAAGGCTGGTTTGCGTGCCGTTGGTTCCGTCATTCGGTTCGATGGCTTTATCGCCGCCTATACCGATCAGAAGGAAGACGGCGAGCAGAGCGACGACAGCGAAGAAGGCGGCCGTCTGCCCGAAATCAACGCACGCGAAAATCTCGCCAAGCAGAAGGTCAATTCGACCCAGCATTTCACCGAACCGCCACCGCGCTATTCTGAGGCGTCGCTGATCAAGAAGATGGAAGAGCTCGGCATCGGCCGCCCCTCCACCTATGCCGCGACGCTCGCGACCCTGCGCGACCGCGACTACGTGACCATCGACAAGCGCAAGCTATTGCCGCAGGCCAAGGGCCGGCTGGTGACGGCCTTCCTCGAAAGCTTCTTCACCAAATACGTCGAATATGACTTCACGGCCGATCTGGAAGAGAAGCTCGACCGCATTTCCGCTGGCGAGCTGAACTGGAAGGACGTGCTGCGTGACTTCTGGCGCGATTTCTTCGCCCAGATCGAAGACACCAAGGAACTGCGCGTCACCAACGTTCTCGATGCTCTGAACGACGCATTGGCGCCGCTCGTCTTCCCGAAGCGCGAGGACGGCAGCGATCCGCGTATCTGCCAGGTCTGCGGCACAGGCAACCTGTCGCTGAAGCTCGGCAAATACGGCGCCTTCGTCGGCTGCTCGAACTATCCGGAATGCAACTATACCCGCCAGCTTTCCTCCGAAGGCGGCGCGGAGGCCGAATCCAACGGGTTGAACGAGCCGAAGGCGCTGGGTGCCGATCCGGTGACCGGCGAGGAGCTGACGCTGCGTTCGGGCCGCTTCGGGCCTTATATCCAGCGCGGCGACGGCAAGGATGCGAAGCGTGCCTCGCTGCCGCGTGGCTGGAAGCCAGAAGATATCGACTATGAAAAGGCGATGGCGCTGATCTCGCTGCCACGCGACATCGGCAAGCATCCCGAAACCGGCAAGATGATCTCTTCCGGCATCGGCCGTTATGGTCCCTTCCTCCTGCATGACGGTGGCTACGCCAACCTCGAAAGCGTGGAAGACGTCTTCACGGTCGGACTCAACCGCGCGGTGACATTGATTGCCGAAAGGCAGAGCAAGGCAGCCGGTGGCAAGGCGCGCGGGACGGCAGCGGCGCTGAAGGAGCTCGGCGAGCATCCGGATGGCGGCGGCGCGATCACCGTTCGCGACGGCAAATACGGCCCCTACGTCAACTGGGGCAAGGTCAACGCCACCCTGCCGAAGGGCACGGATCCGCAGGCGATCACCGTCGAGGAGGCCCTGGCCCTGATCGCCGCCAAGGCCGGCAAGAGCGGCGGCACCACCAAGAAGGCGCCCGCCAAGGCAAAGACCGCGGCCGCCGGCGCAAAAGCGACGAAAACCACCGCCAAGCCGAAGGCTGCTGCAAAGAAGCCTGCGGCCAAGACGGCAGCGAAAAAGAAGAGTGCAGAGTGAGCAGAGAACCGCGCGGCAGGATTCCATCGTCGGAACGGCGTTCCGGCAAACCCGGCCGCGCCGGTAAGGCAGGCGGTGATGCCGAACCGATGATGGCAATCATCCATGGTGAGCTGCCGCCGCGCGAGGTCCTCCTGCGTTTCATCGCCGATCATCCGCAGCAGGCATCCAAGCGCGAGCTGGCCAAGGCCTTTGGTCTGAAGGGCGAGAGCCGCGTCGCGCTGAAGGAACTGCTGCGCGAGCTCGAAGAGGAAGGCATGGTGCAGAAGAGCCGCAAGTCGCTCATCCGCCCCGGTGCACTGCCGCCGATTGCCGTTCTCGACATCACCACCCGCGACAAGGACGGCATGCTGATCGGCCGTCCCGCCGAATGGGCCGAGGAAAATGGCGTCGCTCCGGCTGTCATGATCAAGCAATCCTCCTCACCCGCCGGTCGTAACAGCAAGGGCAAGGCGCCGGTTGCCGGCATGGGCGACCGCATTCTTGCGAAGATTTTCTCCGCCGTGGATCGCGGCGGCCCGGCCTATACGGCCCGCATCATCAAGGTCATCGACAAGCGGCAGGGCGCCTCCATGGGCGTTTTCCGCGAAACACCCGGCGGCGGCGGACGGCTGATGCCGATCGAGCGTCGTGGCGAGGAAATGGTGATCGACCCGGATTATACCGGCGGCGCCAAGGATGGCGACCTCGTCGAAGTGGAAGTCGCCCGCCTCGGCCGTTTCGGCCTGCAGCGCGCCAAGGTTCTGTCTGTCGTCGGCTCCGTCGCCTCGGAAAAGGCGATCTCGATGATCGCCATTCATGCGCACGGCATTCCGCATGTTTTCCCCGCTCCCGTGATCGCTGAAGCCGATGCGGCCAAGCCTGCAACCATGTCGCATCGGGAGGATTGGCGCAGCCTGCCGCTCATCACCATCGACCCGGCCGATGCCAAGGACCATGACGACGCCGTCTACGCTGAAATGGACCCCTCGCCCGACAATCCCGATGGCGTGATCGTCACCGTCGCGATTGCCGACGTTTCCTGGTATGTGCGTCCGAACTCGTCGCTCGACCGCGAAGCACTGAAGCGGGGCAATTCGGTCTATTTCCCCGATCGTGTCGTGCCGATGCTGCCCGAGCGCATCTCCAACGATCTCTGCTCGCTGAAGGAAGGCGTCGACCGGCCGGCCCTTGCGGTGCGGATGATCTTCTCCAAGGAAGGACGCAAGGCCGGCCACACCTTCCATCGCGTCATGATGAAGAGTGCGGCCAAGCTTTCCTACCAGCAGGCGCAGGCGGCGATCGACGGTAAGCCCGACGACAAGACCGGGCCGATGCTGGAGCCGATCCTTAAACCCCTCTGGCACGCCTACGAAATTCTGAAGAAGGGCCGCGACCGGCGCCAGCCGCTCGAGCTCGACATGCCCGAGCGCAAGATCCTGCTGAAGCCTGATGGCACGGTCGATCGCGTCTTCGTTCCGCCGCGGCTCGATGCGCACAAGCTCATCGAAGAGATGATGATCCAGGCGAACGTCGCAGCCGCCGAGACGCTGGAGAAGCGCAAGCAGGTGCTGATCTACCGCATCCATGACGGGCCGACGCTCGCCAAGCAGGAGATCCTGCGCGAATTCCTGGCGACACTCGGCATATCGCTTGCCAAGGGCGGCAATGTGCGCGCCAACAGCTTCAACGGCATCCTGGCGAAGGCCGAGGGCACTGCGCATCAGACCATGGTCAACGAAATGGTGCTGCGCTCCCAGAGCCAGGCGATCTACAGCCCCGACAATATCGGGCATTTCGGCCTGAACCTGATGAAATACGCCCACTTCACATCGCCGATCCGCCGCTATGCCGACCTGATCGTGCATCGCGCGCTTGTGGGTTCGCTCGGCCTCGGCGAAGGCGGCATTACGCCGGATGAAGAAGCCTCGCTCGATGATATCGCTGCGGAAATCTCGACCTTCGAGCGCCGCGCCATGGCGGCCGAACGCGAGACTGTCGACCGGCTAATAGCGCACCATCTCGCCGGCCGAGTCGGCGCGGAATTCGAGGCACGCGTCGGCGGTGTCACCAAGTCGGGACTTTTTGTCACCCTGCCGGACTATGGCGCCGACGGTTTCATCCCTATATCTACGCTCGGCACCGATTACTTCATCTACGACGAGGCCCATCAGGCGCTGACAGGCGAAAGAACGGGGCTCGGCTATCGTCTCGGCGACGATGTGACGGTGAGGCTGGCGGAAGCCGTTCCGCTCGCCGGAGCCCTGCGCTTCGAGATGCTGAGCGACGGCAAGCCTATGCCGACGGCGGTTCGTTCCTTCCACAAGGCGACCCGCCGCAACAAGAACCAGGCTCGCAAGGCGCCTGGCACGAGACCGCCGCGCGGCCGCAGATAAAGGACGGCTGCCGGCACGGAGGAAGCGTATTCATGACGGGCAGCCCATCCGACTCCCCCATCCGTTTCGGCGGTTCAGACGAAAACGAACGCCCTCTCGGACAGTCGATCACTCGCGGCATGCTGAACCGCTGCCCGCGCTGCGGCACCGGCAAGCTCTTTCGAGCCTTCCTGAAACCTGTCGACCATTGTGCGGTCTGCGGCGAAGATATCTCCCATCAACGCGCCGACGACCTGCCGCCCTATCTGGTGATCCTCGTTCTCGGCCACCTCATCGTCGGCGGCTACATGCTGACGGACATGACCTTCAAGCTGCCGCTCTGGGCGCATCTTGCTATCTGGGCACCCATCACCATTATCGCGGCGCTTGCCATCATCCAGCCGATCAAGGGCGGCGTCATCGGCCTGCAATGGGCGCTCCGCATGCATGGCTTCGGCGGTCATGACGACAGCCCGGAGGAATGGGATCAAGGAAACGGCAAGTCGTGACCATGCTGTCCGCTTCATGCCGCCGGTCTCTATCGACGGCAGAGATTGTTTCCAAGCATTGCGCTTCTATATCGGAAACTGCAGAGGTTTTGTTGCTTATTCGTGCTTCGGGCGAATTGCTTTACCGGCAACCGCTTGACATGAGCAGCATTTCTTGTCTGAACATGCCGCGCGTCATAGGGACTATTCCGGAGGGTGTGACCGATCACATGAAAGCCGACCCGTCACCTGAATTTGGCCGAGCCGTGCCTTCCTGTGTTCCGCATTCGGATCGATTCGCCCGCCTCATGCCCCAGGGATTTGTTTATGCTTGAACCGACGAACGACAAGGCCGGCCATGTCGAAGAAATTCACTGGCCTTCGCTCGTCGCAGCCATTGCCTCCGTGTCTGCCGTCGGCATCGCCATCGGGCTGGGCCTGCCGCTTCTGAGCATCATTCTCGAAAAACGCGGCGTTCCCTCGAGCCTGATCGGGCTGAATACCGCGATGATGGGCGTCGCCTCGATGCTGGCGGCTGTCATCACCACGAAGCTCGCTCATCGCTTCGGCGTGGTACAAACGATGATCTGGGCCGTCTTCCTGTCGGCACTGAGCTCGCTCGGCTTCTACTATGCCGAAAACCTGCTGTTGTGGTTTCCGCTGCGCATCGTGTTCCATGGTGCGACCACGACCCTTTTTATCCTGTCGGAATTCTGGATCAATGCCGCCTCGCCGCCTTCCAAGCGCGGCTTCGTGCTCGGCCTTTATTCCACAGTTTTCTCCCTCGGCTTTGCGGCCGGCCCCCTGCTCTTTTCCGTCGTCGGTAGCGAGGGCCTGATGCCCTTCATCATCGGCGCCTGCATCATCCTGGCAGCCGCCATTCCGATCTTCATCGCCCGCAACGAGAGCCCGATCGTCGACGAGAAGCCGGAACTGCATTTCGTGCGCTACATCTTCCTGGTGCCGACGGCGACGGCTGCCGTCTTCGTCTTCGGCGCGGTGACGGTCGGCGGCGGATCGCTCTTCACGAGCTACGCGACGCGGCTCGGCTTCAACGAATCGCAGGCAGCGCTGCTGCTGACCGTCATGGGTGTGGGCAATTTCGTCTTCCAGATTCCGCTCGGGCTGCTTGCAGATCGCATGCGCGACAAGCGGCCGCTGCTGTCGATCATGGCCACTATCGGGTTTGTTGGAGCGCTGCTGCTGCCATCGCTGTCATCGAACTGGATCATTCTCGCCATCATCCTGCTCTTCTGGGGCGGCTGCGTTTCCGGCATGTATACGGTCGGCCTGAGCCATCTCGGCACGCGGCTGACCGGCGTCGATCTTGTGGCCGCGAACGCAGCCTTCGTTTTCTGTTACGCCGTCGGCATGGTTCTTGGCCCGCCCACGATCGGCACCGCCATGGATCTCGCCAATCCCAGCGGTTTTGCCTGGGCTGTGGCCTTTTTCTTCGGCCTTTATGTCTTCCTTTCGGGGATACGGCTGCTTTTCATGGGCAACAGAGGTTGACTTTTCGGGCGCGATTTGTATTTTCGCGCCAGAATTCGCCGTGGACCTCCGCACTGGCCGTCCACGGCGTTCATTTTTATTAAAGGCAGGACGACCATGGCCAAGGCTACCACCATCAAGATCAAGCTGCTGTCGACGGCCGACACCGGTTTCTTCTACGTCACGACGAAGAACAGCCGTACGATGACGGACAAGATGACGAAGACGAAGTACGACCCGATTGCTAAGAAGCACGTCGAGTTCAAGGAAACGAAGATCAAGTAAGTTTCCTAAACCTCAGGTTACAAAAAGGCGCTTAACCCTCGGGTTGGCGCCTTTTTTGGTTTTGTCGGCGTCGTCTCGACCGGCGTCCGATTTTGCAACATCAATTGGAAAATGCCCGAGTTGAGCAATGGCCTGATCATTTCGGCAAAAAAGAAAAACGCCGCCTTCGATGAACGAAGAGCGGCGTTTTAAATTGGGGGCCGGCTAGCCTGCAAAACGGCACGAGGAACCGTTATTTTCTGCCTGCCAGCCGACCGACCCCACGACCCAGGAGATGCGGCGGACCTGAGCATCATGGGGTATCTCGAAACCCTTGCGGGTTGTCCATGTCCGGGACTAAATTCGCGCGAAATCGAAAGAAAATCAACAAATTCTTAATGATAAAAAATACTTGTCTGCTCGGATGGTTAAAATTCATGACTTTGGTGGAAAGGAATGTCCGATAGTCTTAGTGAAATAGGCTCAAGAAACCATCAAGAATAAAGTGATAACGCCTCCCTTGGTAGAAAAGATCGAATACAGATATTAAAGAGCATTTTAATATACAAATTACACTCAGTTAATCCATCACCTTCCAACCGACACCACATCATCAAACCGTCAACAAAACAAAACTATATGCAAACACAACAAGAATATTTCAAAAGCACTCAAAAAGCGAAGGCATCCACCAAATTCAAAAGTATAAGTATGCAGCGTTTCTTCAAAATGGGTTTATGTGGTTATGCCCGCAGGATAAAGAACAAAAAATTTTGAATTGTTGTTCAAAACCTGAAAAATACCCTCAATATTCACGGGTAGTCGCATTCCTTGGCCGTTCACCCCTAGGCCGCTGAAGCTACAACCCTGTTACGTCCTGCTCTTTTGGCCTCGTAGAGCGCAAGATCCGCCTGCTTCATCAACTGCTCCGGCGTCTCGATTGTCTCCAAACGGCACGAGATCCCGAAGGATGCGGTGATGTTAAGCGCAACACCGTTCTCGCGCAATTTCACGGGCATATTTTCTACCACAGCGCGTAGGCGTTCGGCGACCGCGGCGGCCGTATCAGCAGGCGTATCCGGCATGACCACAACGAACTCCTCGCCCCCATAACGGCATGCGAGATCAGCGCCGCGTACCGTGGAGCGGATCCTTGCGGCAAATTCCTTGAGAACTTCATCGCCGGCATCATGGCCATGGGTGTCATTGACGGTCTTGAAGCGATCTATATCGGTAATCAGGATCGAGAGTGGTCGGCCCCGCGCCAGAGAGCGATCGAACAGCACCTTGAGGTGATTGTCGAGGTAGCGCCTGTTATGCAGGCCTGTCAGCGCATCGGTGACGGCAAGCTCGATGGTCTGCTGCACGCTGGCGCGCAGGCGATCGTTGTAGCGTTTGCGGCGTATCTGCGTGAGGCAGCGAGCAACGAGCTCGTTCGGATCGATCGGCCGGACGATATAGTCGTTGACGCCAAGATCCAGCGCGCGAACGATCATGTCGTCTGCCCCCTGCTCCGTCACCAGCAGCACGGGCAGAAAACGCGTGCGCTCCAGCGAACGAAGCTGCGAGCAGAGCCGCAGTGGGTCGTAATCGTCAAAATTCGAATTGACGATGACCAGTTCGAACGGCCGTTCGGCGGCCTCGAACAGAGCGGCCTGCGGATCGGACATCGCGATGACCTGAGCAATCGGCTTGAGCGTACGGATAATACGTTCCTGCGAATTGGCGCGGCCATCGACCAACAACACCTGGCCGGCTTCCTCGGCGCGGCCATCGCCAGCCCGAATCAGATCATCGATACCGAAATTGCGCGCGGTTTCGTTGCGCATATGCAGCTCGTCGCTCAAAGTCTTGAGGCGAAGCAGGCTCTTGACGCGCGAAATGAGCTGCAGGTCGTTGACGGGCTTGGTCAGGAAATCGTCGGCACCGGCCTTCAGGCCGCGCACACGGTCGGCGGGCTGATCGAGCGCCGTGACCATGACGACAGGGATATGCGTGGTGCGGGGATCGGACTTCAGCCGCTCGCACACCTCGAAACCATCCATGCCGGGCATCATAATATCGAGGAGAATGAGATCGACTTGCGTGCTCGCGCAAATGGCGAGCGCCTTCAAGCCGTCTTCAGCCGTCAGGACTTCGAAATATTCGGCAAGCAGCCGCGCCTCCAGAAGCTTCACATTGGCCGGAATATCGTCGACTACCAGGATGCGTGCGGTCATCAGCTCTTCCCCATCATCAGGCGTCGCCCAGATAGGTCTTTATGGTCTCAATGAATTTCGGCACTGAAATCGGCTTCGAGACATAGGCCTCGCAACCGCCCTGGCGAATGCGCTCCTCGTCACCCTTCATGGCAAAGGCCGTGACTGCGATCACGGGAATGACGTGCAAATCGTCGTCTTCCTTCAGCCATTTGGTGACTTCCAGACCGGAAACCTCCGGCAGCTGGATGTCCATGAGGATCAGATCGGGGCGATGCTTGCGCGCGAGGTCGAGCGCCTCCATGCCGTTACGGGTCTGGATCGTCGTGTAGCCGGAAGCTTCGATCAGATCGCGAAAGAGCTTCATATTCAGCTCATTGTCTTCTACAATCATTACCTGCTTAGGCATGGAAAGCTGTCCCTGCATCCGGTATTGCATCCATTCTCTCGAAATATAGGGTCGCGAGGAACCGATTCCAGAAATACTTGAATCGCAAACTACCGGCATTTGGTTGAAAAATAGGTAACTCACCCTTCAAAATGCAAAGTAACTTCAAGAACCCGAAGAAGAATGCGGCCGACCCGCAAGAGACTGCGATCGCCGTACTCGGCTGGCTGGCCAACGAACCGGATATGTTCGGCCGCTTCCTGGCGCTGACCGGCGTAGAACCGGTGCAGGTGCGCAACGCCATCAACGAGCCTGCCTTTCTCGCCGGCATGCTCGACTTTCTCATGAACCACGAACCGACATTGCTGGCCTTCTGCGAGGCAAGCGGCATTCCGCCGGAGGTCGTCGCCGCCGCGTCGGCGCATTTTTCGCCGCCCGGCCTTGCCTCCGGAGAATACTGACCATGGATGCCCCGCTCGAATTCGACGTATCGCATATCCGGCTGCAGGAGCGGCCGCTGATCGTCTGCGATGTCGACGACGTCGTCTTGCATTTCTTTGCGCCTTTCCTGACCTTTATCGACGCCGAAGGCTATGAATTCCTGCCGCGATCCTTCCGGCTGACGGGCAATATCGTCTCCAAGGCCAATGGCTCTGCGCTGGAAGAAAAGGATGTTCATCGGCTGATCGAAGCCTTCTTCGAAGCGCAGGAACAGTGGCAAACGCCTTTCGATCGCGTCGTCGACACACTCGACGAATTCTCGAAAGACGCCGACATCGTTTTTCTCACGGCGATGCCGCCGCAGTTCTGGGAGCAGCGACGCCGCCTTCTCGATAGGCTCGAGCTTGCCTACCCTCTGCTCGCTTCGCTGCAGCCAAAGGGACCGATCGTGCGCTCGCTGCATCGCCAGCGCATGATGCCGGTCGCCTTCGTCGACGACATGGCCCATAATCTGCATTCGGTCAGCGAGCATGTTCCGGAATGCCTCCTCATCAATCTGAAACCGGATTCCATCGTTCACCGCATGGCGCCGGCCGCGCCGGCGGGTATCCCGGAAGCCAACGAATGGAGCCAGGCAGCGCCGCTGATCCAGGCCCATATCGCGCGCTAAGTCTCGGGCCAATTTCAGAAGACGAGGCGCATCAAGGGCCGACCATCCTTGCGCCTCGCCACCTCTGAAAATCCGGCCGCCTCGAATATGCGTTGCGAGCCGACATAGAGGCCGACGGATTTCGACTGTTTCGTCCGCTCGATCGGACAGCCTTCCAGCAGCCGCGCCCCGGAGGCGCGGGCGAAATTCACGGCCTCCGACAACATGCGGTGGCTGTGCCCCTTGCCGCGATCCTTCGAATTCATGAAGAAGCAACTCACGGCCCAAACCGAGCTATCTTCCGCATCGGCGGGATCGAGCGGACGCGATACGGTCTTCGGCGAATTCCATTGTGGCAGCTCTGTTCGCGGACCAACCTGCACCCATGCAATCGGCTGGCCGTCCATGTAGCCGAGAAGGCCGGGCGGCGGCCCTGCCGAGATGCGTTTCTCGATAAATTGCTTCTTTGCTGCTGCGTCCATCGTCTTGCGCTGCGATGTCGGGACGCGGAAATAGGTGCACCAACAACCATAGCAGGCGCCGCTTGGCCCAAACAACGTCTCGAAATCGGCCCATCGATCCGGCGTCAATGGCTGCACAATTAAATTCTGCACTCCCGCCTCCCCGGCAGTTTTCCAGCTTGAGACTCGCGAGCTTAGAACATAAAGTGACGATGTTCAATTTTTGTTCTCGTTCGATGACCCCTGCGCCCGACAAGATCTCCGGCTTCTGTCGCGATTGCTTGAGCGAACAATCAGCCACGCGCGCGCGCTGTCGCAGCTGCGGCAGCCCTCGCCTTGTCTATCACCGGGAGCTCTATGCGCTGACGTTGGCGCATATCGATTGCGATGCCTTCTATGCGTCCATCGAAAAACGCGACAATCCGGAACTGGCCGACAAGCCC
Source organism: Martinezella hainanensis (assembly GCF_900094555.1). Classification (GTDB taxonomy): domain Bacteria; phylum Pseudomonadota; class Alphaproteobacteria; order Rhizobiales; family Rhizobiaceae; genus Rhizobium; species Rhizobium hainanense. The sequence goes on along the minus strand of NZ_FMAC01000002.1, from coordinate 466,385 downwards.
GTCATTGTCGGCGGCGGCAAGCGCGGCGTCGTCTCCACCGCCTGTTATATCGCCCGCATCCACGGGGTGCGGTCCGCAATGCCGATGTTCAAGGCGCTGGAAGCCTGCCCGCAGGCCGTCGTCATCCACCCGAACATGGAAAAATATGTCCGTGTCGGCCGCGAGGTTCGAGGCATGATGCAGGAGTTGACGCCGCTGGTGCAGCCGCTTTCGATCGACGAGGCCTTTCTCGAGCTCGAAGGAACGCAGCGACTCCATCACGATCCGCCGGCTCGCATCCTCGCCAAGTTCGCCAAGCGGGTGGAGCAGGAAATCGGCATCACCATTTCTGTCGGCCTTTCCTATTGCAAGTTTCTCGCCAAGGTGGCCTCGGACCTGCAGAAACCGCGCGGCTTTTCCGTCATCGGCCGGGAAGAGGCGCTCTCCTTCCTTGAGCCGCGGCCGGTCACGACGATATGGGGGGTCGGCAAGGCCTTCGCCGCAACGCTCGAAAGCGACGGCATCCGCACTATCGGCCAATTGCAGGCCATGGAGGAAGGTGACCTCATGCGCCGTTACGGCGTGATCGGCCAACGGCTTTTCCGCCTGTCGCGCGGCATCGACGACCGAACCGTGCATCCCAACGAAGCTGCGAAGAGCGTGTCTTCCGAAACCACCTTCTTCGAAGACATCTGGCGCCATGAGGATCTCGTGCCGATCCTGCGCGATCTCTCCGAGAAGGTTTCCCGCCGGCTGAAGCGCACCGGCATTGCCGGCCAGACTGTCGTGCTGAAGTTGAAGACCTCGGATTTCAAGATCCGCACGCGCAATCGCCGCCTGGAGGACCCGACGCAGCTTGCAGACCGGATCTTCCGCACCGGCCTGCGGTTGCTCGAGCCTGAAACGGATGGGACGAAGTTCCGCCTCATCGGCATCGGCGTTACCGATCTTGGCGATGCCGGGCGGGCCGATCCACCCGATCTCATCGACGTACAGGCGACGCGACGTGCCGCTGCGGAAGCAGCCATGGACAAGCTGCAAGAAAAATTCGGCAGGAAGACGGTCGAGACCGGTTATACGTTTGGCGATAAACGCCATAAATAACAATGCCTTACAATAAGTCACCGGATGGAGATATTTGACTGCACCGCAAATAGTTGCGCTACGCGCGCGATTCTTTTGCGCGAGAAAGCTCGGATTCAAACTTTTTTGGTAAATTTCCATTAGGACTCAGATTCTGTGAGTTCCGGGCGATGTGTATTCGTCGTCGATTGTGTTTTGCGTACGGGTTCCTATGCGTCTATCGGCTGTATCGACCATTCTTCTTGCCTGCCTGACGATCTCAGGCTGCGCCGCCCGAGGTGAGCGCGAAGCCGCGCAAGCCGCCCCGCCTTCGAAAGAACTAACCAGCTCCATCGCAAAGACCAGTAGACCGGTGCCGTCGGTCGAAATCGGCGAAACGGTTTCGCGCGTCGAGCGTCAGCAGGCTCTCGCAGTCGCTATGCCGACGAATCTGCGTCCGGAGGGGCTAATGCCTTCCGACCAGGGCGATGACGGCGACACGCCCGTGCCGCTACAACGGCCGCTTGCCATGCTCTCGCCTTCGAACCCAATGCCCCGCGCCCTGCGGCAGCAGCCGATGCAGATCTACAGCCATCGCTTCCGCGATGCCAAGCCGATCAACTTCGGTGCGTCCACTTCGCCGCGGAAGCTCGCCGTCCATGGCGTCGACGTCTCGCGCTGGCAGGGCGAAATCGATTGGGACACACTGCGCACGCAGGGTGCAAACTTCGTCTATATCAAGGCGACGGATGGCGGCGACCATCTCGATCCCATGTTCAAGCAGAACTGGCGGGCCGCCCAGCAGGCCGGCCTGAAGCACGGCGCCTATCATTTCTTCTATTGGTGCCGGACCGCTGGCGAGCAGGCTGACTGGTTCATCCGCAACGTCCCGAAGGAGGCCGGCGCTCTTCCGCCTGTTATCGACGTGGAATGGAACGGCGAATCGAGCTGCAAACGGCGCCCTTCGCGTGAGCAGGTTCTCGCCAAGATGCAGGTCTTCATGGACAAGCTGGAAAAGCATTACGGTCAGCGTCCGATCGTCTACACCGCGCCGGATTTCTATCGCGACAATCTGAGCGGCGAGCTGCTCAACTATCCCTTCTGGCTGCGCGCCGTGGCTCAACATCCGTCCAAGGTCTATCCCGGCCGCAAATGGCTGTTCTGGCAATATTCCGGCTCTGGCGTATCGCACGGCGTCGAGGGCAGGATCGACCTCAACGCCTTCCACGGCAGCGAGCAGGACTGGCACAACTGGGTAGCCTCCAGCGTCCACTGACCTTTCAAAATTTAAGCTTTCAGTCATCGCCGAAGCAGAGTTTGACCGCTCCGCTTCGGCGATGCGTATTCGGCTGTAGCAAAGCGGCCACATGCTTTCGCAGCGGCAACAAGGCGGTGCCTTTCGGCAAGTCTTCCTTAAACTTCGAAGTCTAACCTTGGGTGCAACGAGTATTGCGTTTTGGTTGTGTCTATGAAGCCATTTTTATTGCTTGGGCTCGCGCTATTGTCGGCCACCGCCCTTTCCCACCCCGCCTTAGCTGCGCCAGATACCCGCACCCTGCAGATCGTGGTGTCGAAGGATAAGCAATCGCTTGCGGTCTATGATGGCGACAAAGTGATCGCGACCTCGAAGGTTTCGACCGGCAAACGTGGGCACACGACGCCGAGCGGCATCTTCTCCATTCTGGAAAAGAAGGTTTATCACGAGTCCAATCTCTATTCGGCTGCGCCCATGCCCTTCATGCAAAGGCTGACGTGGTCGGGCATAGCCCTGCATGAATCGAATTCGGTGCCGAACTATCCGGCATCCCATGGCTGCGTGCGTATGCCGAAAGCCTTTGCCAAGATGCTCTACCAGATGACCGAGCGCGGCGTGCATGTGGTGATCGCCGATCAGCCGCTGGTGCCGCAGCCTTTTGAAAACTCGATGCTGTTCCAGCCGCTGGCAGCACCGCCGCCAGCGCTGTTTTCCGGCATCGAACTGCGCCCGATGACCGCAAGCTTTCTGCCGCAGGGGCAATCCCTGCAGGTCGCGACGAACGATGTGACCTCGATCCAGATACCGAAGGCACAGGAAACTCTAGCGCCGCCGACCGATCCCGCGCCGCTCAGCATTCTCATCACCCGCCGCGGCCTGCGCGAAAACGTGCGCGACCTCCAGGGCATTTTGAACGGGATGGGCTTCATCACCGGAACGCCCGACGGAATGCTCGGGCCGGCGACAGTGCAAGCGATCGAAGACTTCAAAAAGGCGCATGACATCAAGACAACGGGCGGCCTCGTCAGTCCCGCACTGATGAAGGCTGTTTATGCTACCGCCGGCAAGGGCGAACCGCCGAATGGTGCGATCATGGTTCGCCAGAACTTCAAGCCGCTCTTCGAAGGACCGGCCATCATTGCCGAGCCGCAAGAAGCACTCGGCGTGCATTTCTTCACCGCCAACGCGATCGATCGCATCAGCGGCAAGGCCGACTGGTTTGGCATGACGCTGGAAGAAGATCTGAGCAAGCAGACGAAGAAGCGATACGGCATCACCAGCGAGGAACAATCGCAATCGCTCGACGCAGCCGGACAAGCGCTCAGCCGCATCACCATCCCTGATGATGTTCGCCACCGCATCGAGGATCTGCTGACGGCCGGCTCATCGCTGACGATTTCCGATACAGGCGTCGGGCCGGAAACCGGCAACGAGACCGATTTCATCACCATCACCAACAACGGCGCGCTCGGGAAAAAGGGCTAGACGAGCTCCACGTCGATCACGCCGGGTGCCGTGCGCAATGCGGCGGCGATTTCCGGCGTGATGCGGTATTTCTCCGGCAAGGCCACCTCCACCTCGCGCATCCCCTCCTCCTTGATGACGATGAAGGAAACGAGGCCATCGCCCTTGGCGTTCAAATGCGCGGCAACCGCCTTCAGCGGTCCGGAATCGCGGACATAGACGCGCAGCGCCTTCTGCATCTGCAACGACTTCTCCTCCAGCGACTGCGCGGTCTGCAGGCGCAGGCTGATGCCTTCCGGGCGCTCATCCGCCTGGGCCGTTATCACGAAGGATTTGCCGACTTCGAGAACGTCACGATATTGGTTCAGCGTTTCCGAGAAGAGCACGGCTTCGAACTGCCCCGAGGCATCGGAAAAAACGAAGATGCCCATCTTGTTGCCGGTGCGCGTCTTGCGCTCCTGCTTCGAAATGACAGTGCCAGCCAGGCGACCGTTGCTGGCGCCCTGCTTCACCGCGGCGGAGAAATCGGCGAAGGGCTGCACGCGCATCTTGTCGAGAACGCTCTTGTAGGTGTCGAGCGGATGCGCCGTCAGATAGAAGCCGAGCACCTGGAACTCACGCAGCAACCGCTCCGAGGCAAGCCAGGGCGTGAAGGACGGGAATACGATCTTCTCCGGCCCTGACGCAGCGCTTCCGAACATGTCATGCTGGCCGCTACGCTTGTTTTCCTGCGCCACCTGGGCATAGCCCATGATGCGGTCCAGGCCGGCGATCAGCTGGGCGCGGTCGATCTCGAAACAATCGAAAGCGCCGGCGCAGATCAGGCTTTCCAGAACGCGGCGGTTGATCTGCTTGGGATCGATGCGCAGGCAGAAATCCTCGATACCGACGAAAGGCTGGTCGCCGCGCACCTCGACGATATGGTCGACAGCGGATTCGCCGACGCCCTTGATGGCTGCCAACGCGTAATAGATGCGGTTGTCGCCCGTCTCGAAATGACGGAACGAGGTCTGCACCGAAGGCGCAATGACCTCAATGCCCAGGCGCTTGGCGTCCTGGCGGAAGTCGTTGACCTTTTCGGTGTTGGACATATCGAGCGTCATCGACGCCGCCAGGAACTCCACCGGATAATGCGCCTTCATATAGGCGGTCTGATAGGAAACGATGGCGTAGGCAGCAGCGTGCGACTTGTTGAAGCCGTAATTCGCGAACTTCGCCAGGAGATCGAAGATAACGTCGGCCTGCCCCTTCGAAACCTCGTTCCTGATGGCACCATCGACGAAGCGCTCGCGCTGCTGGTCCATCTCGGCCTTGATCTTCTTACCCATGGCGCGACGCAGAAGATCAGCCTCGCCGAGCGAATAGCCCGAGAGCACCTGGGCGACCTGCATCACCTGCTCCTGGTAGACGATAACGCCCTGCGTTTCCTTCAAGAGGTAATCGATCTTCGGATGGATCGACTCGATCTCTTCCTCGCCATGCTTGCGGGCATTATAGACCGGGATATTCTCCATCGGACCGGGACGATAGAGCGCCACCAACGCGATGATATCCTCGATGCAGTCGGGGCGCATGCCGATCAGCGCCTTGCGCATGCCCGCACTTTCCACCTGGAACACGCCAACCGTCTCGCCGCGCGAGAGCATCTCGTAGCTCGGTTTGTCATCGAGCGGGATGCTGGCGAGATCGATGCTGATACCGCGTTTGGCGACGAAATCGACCGCGGTCTTCAGCACCGTCAGCGTCTTCAGGCCAAGGAAGTCGAACTTCACCAGACCGGCCTGCTCCACCCATTTCATGTTGAACTGGGTGACCGGCATGTCGGAGCGCGGATCGCGATACATCGGCACCAGCTTCGACAGCGGCCGGTCGCCGATGACGATACCGGCGGCGTGCGTCGAGGCGTGGCGGTAAAGGCCTTCGATCTTCTGGGCAATGTCAAGCAGACGGGCAACGACCGGTTCCTTGTCCGCTTCCTCCTGCAGGCGCGGCTCCTCTTCGATCGCCTTGCTGAGCGGCGTCGGATTGGCGGGGTTGTTCGGCACCAGCTTGCAGATCTTGTCGACCTGGCCATAGGGCATTTCCAGCACGCGGCCAACGTCACGCAAGGCGGCGCGCGCCTGCAGCGATCCGAAGGTGATGATCTGCGCCACCTGCTCGCGACCATACTTGGCCTGCACATAGCGGATCACCTCTTCGCGCCGATCCTGGCAGAAGTCGATGTCGAAGTCCGGCATCGAGACGCGTTCCGGATTGAGGAAGCGCTCGAACAGCAGCGAGAAGCGCAGCGGATCGACGTCGGTGATCGTCAACGCATAGGCAACCAGCGAGCCTGCACCGGAACCGCGGCCGGGGCCGACAGGGATATCGTGGCGCTTGGCCCACTTGATGAAGTCGGCAACAATCAGGAAGTAGCCGGGGAATTTCATGCGCTCGATGACACTGAGCTCGAACTCCAGCCGGTCGCGGTATTCCTTCTCCTCATAGCCGGGCGCCATGCCGAGCGAGGCGAGACGCTGGTCGAGCCCTTCGACCGCCTGGGCGCGCAACTCCGCCGATTCCGCACGTTCGGCCTCCTCCGCATCGTCGGTGGCGCCGGTGAAACGCGGCAGGATGGGCTTGCGCGTCTTCAGGATGAAGGAGCAGCGGCGGGCGATCTCGACGGTGTTTTCCAGTGCCTCCGGCAGATTGGCGAAGAGCTTTGCCATATCGGCGCGGCTTTTCAGATAGTGATCCGGCGTCAAGCGGAAGCGGGTATCGTCCGAAACGATCGCGTTATGGGCGACCGCCATCAGCGCGTCATGGGCATCATAATCGTCGCGCGTCGGGAAAAAGGCCTCGTTGGTTGCAACGAGCGGAATCTCATGCTCGTAAGCCATCGCGATCATCTTCTGCTCGTGACGGCGATCATAGGTGCCATGGCGCTGCAATTCGATATAGAGCCTGTCGCCGAACAGGCGCTTCAGGGCCAGCAACCGGGAGAGCGCCTGCGGCGCATGCCCCTCCTTCAACGCCATGTCGACCGGGCCAGTCAGCGAACCTGTCAACGCGATCATGCCTTCCGTGCCGATCTCGTCCAGCCATGATGCTGCGATGTGAACGGCATGATTGCCTTCGCCGCCGAGATAGGCGCGGCTGACCAGATCGACGAGGCGTTCATAGCCCTGCTCGGTCGCGGCGAGCAGCACGATGGACGGCAGCTTTGCCAAAGCCTGCTGCGGCCCGCGCTTCTCGCCCTCGCCGCCATCTTCCATATCGATCGACACCTGGCAGCCGATGATCGGCTGCAACCCTTCGTCCATCGCCTTTTGCGAGAACTCCAGCGCAACGAAGAGATTATTGGTATCGGCAATCGCGATGGCCGGCTGGCTGTCGCCGGCAGCCTTGGCCAATATCTTCTTGAGCGGCAATGCGCCCTCTAGCAGAGAATAGGCGGAGTGAACCCTGAGGTGCACGAATTCCGGCATTTCGCCGACCGGCGTTGCCGCGCCGCTGCCACCCACATCCGCCATTTCGAACCCTTCCGCATGCTCACATGAATCGGTGACATTCTCGGCATTGCGGGTCATAAAGTCCATAAGTTGCCCCCATCAAATATGGGAACAGCATGTGCAAACGGGGGATAAAACTTACATCGCCATCATGATCAGGGAGAAGCTGGCAACAAACATGACGATGGAAGTGAATGCTGCAACGTCTCGAATAATATCGGTCATCTACGCGCTCCTTACTCGTTATGTTTCTTTTTTGTTCCATTTTTGTTCAGGAGTCAATAGAAGCATCAATAAATTTCATCGCGCGGCTTTTCAGCCCTCCGATGGACGCCGAGGCAAGCCGAGGCTATGCAAAGGCAAACAGGGAGATCACGATGAAATCACTTGGCTGCGTTCTCATTCTTCTATCGCTTGCAACCGCCGTCCATGCCGAGGACGCCATCGCACCAAACCGCATCGTCGATGCCGCGACCGGTGACTGGAACAAGGACGGCGGTGCGGACCTTGCTCTTCTGGTCGCACCCGCCCCGGGCGATGAGGCTGACACTTCCATCGGCATCTATATCTATCTACGCGACCGAGAACATTCTTTACTGCAGCTAGTCGCAAGCGCACCGGATAAGATATGGGGCAGAGCCGCACCGGACGGCGTCTACGGCCAGGAGCCATCCATCTCCGCGCTGCCAAACGGCTCAATCGCGATCACCTCGCAGAATGATGCCATCGGACGTGATCGCTGGCACCAGACGTTGACACTTGCCTATCGCAGCAACAGTTTCGTGGTTGCCGGCTACACCTACGACTCCCGTGATACGCTCGAACCGGATAACAGCCACAGCTGTGACTACAATGTGCTGACCGGAAAAGTGACCAAGGACGGCAAGACGCTGAAGGCTGATGCCAAGACTGTCAGTATCCAGGACTGGCAGGACGATATCGGTCAGAAGGCCTGCGGAAACGGCCAATAATCACGAATGTTCTCTTTTTGTTCTTTACAAATTACCGACCCGGTGGCATCTTGCCAGCTCACCACTGGAGAGGGTCATGCCGGATCTTGCCGAGCTGAACGATTTCATTGTCACCGCTAAGGCGGAAACCTATGTCGGCGATGGCGAGAGACTGCCATCCTGCCGCAACGGCTCGCACGACATCGGCTATGCAAGTGGCCGCTGGCGTTATCTCGACAGCTATTTCGGCGGGACCGATTTTGCCGGACAGGAGCTTGTCTGGCACGATGGCGAGCCGGTCTGGGCCATGAATTATTTCGGCCATATCGTCGAGCCCGACCTGATCGACGGGAGGCGCGCTGGTATGGTCATCAAGGCAGCATTGCTGCGCCTCTATCTTGATGAAAAGCGCTTTCTCGGCGGCTTCGAATTCGAACATGCCTACGGTCGCTATATCGACCGCAGCACCGGGTCATGCAACCATTTCACCGGCCATGAGGCCATCATGGTGAAGGATCGCAAGGCCTATGAGCTGGATTATCGCGGCGGCCTGATCGTTCCCTAAAGCTCGTCGCGATCTTTCAGTTTCGCTTCCTATGCTTTAGCTCTTTGATTTTGCACATGTCGTTGTCGGAAAACCGCTCCGCACTTTTGCGCGGCATGCTTGAACGAGCGATCAGACTTCGACCACCTTGCCGTCACTCAGCGTAACACGGCGATCCATGCGGGCGGCGAGCTCGTGATTGTGGGTGGCGATCAGGGCAGCGAGGCCCGACTGGCGCACCAGTGCTTCCAGCGCATCGAAGACGTAATGCGCGGTATCCGGATCGAGATTGCCGGTGGGTTCGTCCGCCAAAAGCACCAGCGGGGCGTTGGCAACGGCGCGGGCGATCGCGACGCGCTGCTGCTCGCCGCCGGAGAGTTCGGCCGGGCGGTGATCGGCCCGATGACCGATACGCATATAGTCGAGAAGCTGGGCGGCGCGCGCGCTTGCATCCTTGCGCGAAAGGCCGGAGATCAGCTGCGGCATCATGATGTTCTCAAGCGCCGAAAATTCGGGCAGCAGGTGATGAAACTGGTAGACGAAGCCGATCTCGCTGCGGCGGACAGCCGTACGCTTGTCGTCGGGCAAGGCTTCGCAGGCCTGGCCATTGACGAGTACCTCGCCGCCATCGGGGTGTTCCAGCAGACCGGCGACGTGCAGAAGCGTCGATTTGCCCGTACCTGACGGGGCGACAAGCGCCACCATCTCGCCGCTGCGCAAGGTGAAATCGGCCCCCTTCAGGATCGACAGACGCGTCTCCCCCTGCCCGTAATGACGCTCCACGCCCGAAAGCTGGAGAACGACGTTGCGTTTCATCAAATGCGGTATCCTTATTCGTAGCGCAGCGCCTGCACCGGATCGAGCCGCGAGGCACGCCAGGCCGGAAAGATGGTGGCAAGGAAGGACAAGGTGAGCGCCATCACGATAACGGAGATGGTCTCACCGATATTCATCTGGGCCGGCAATTTGCTAAGGAAATAGACTTCCGGATTGAAGATCACGGTGCCCGAAATCCAGGAGAAGAACTGGCGGATAGACTCGATGTTCAGGCAGACCAGGACGCCGAGTATGACGCCGGCAAGCGTGCCGACGACGCCGATCGCCGCTCCCGTCATGAAGAAGATGCGCATGATCGCGCCCGACGTCGCGCCCATGGTGCGCAGGATGGCGATATCGCTACCCTTGTCCTTCACCAGCATGATCAGGCCCGAAATAATATTCAGCGCGGCGACAAGAACGATCAGCGTCAGGATCATGAACATCGTATTGCGCTCGACCTGCAGAGCTGAGAAGAACGTGGCATTGACCTGCCGCCAGTCCGTCAGGAAGATCTGCCGCCCGGCCGCTTCCTCGATCTTCGGTCTGAGATCGTCGACATCATCGGGATTGGTGATAAAGAGCTCGATCTTCTCGACGATGCCCTCAGCATTGAAGAAGACTTGCGCTTCCTCGAGCGGCATGAAGACAACGGAGGAATCATATTCCGACATGCCGACTTCGAAGATGCCGGAGATCGTGTAGGCTTTGACGCGCGGATTGACACCAAACGGCGTGACGTCGCCATCCGGCGCCGTGAGCGTGATCTGATCGCCGACCGTCAGACCCAATTGCCGCGCCAGCCGGCTGCCAACCAAAACGCCCTGCCCGGCAGCAAAACCGACCATGTCGCCAGAGACGATGTGATCGGAAACCGATTTGAGCTTGGTCAGATCCTCCGAGCGGATGCCGCGCACCAGTGCACCGGTGCCAGAGCCGCCGCGACCGGAGGCGAGCGTTTCGCCCTCGACAAGCGGCAAGGCCATCGTGACACCGGGAACTGCGGAAAATTTCTTCGCCAGATCGGCATAATCGTTCAGCGGCGAATCGATCGGCTGAACAACGACATGACCATTGAAGCCGAGGATCTGCTTGAAGAGCTCGGCGCGGAAACCGTTCATCACAGCCATGACGATGATCAGCGCCGCAACGCCGAGCATGATGCCGACCAGCGAGAAGCCGGCAATGACCGAAATAGAGGCTTCCTTGCGCCGGGAGCGCAGATAGCGCCAGGCCACAAGCCGTTCGAAACCGGAAAACGGGCGAGACGATGGGCCGGCCTTGAACGAATTTTCCTGCTGTTCCACTGCCGCGCTCACCGCCATTCGCCTTCCATCCTTTAGTATCGTCAATCAGCCTGCCAGCCGATTGATCGCTGCCTCGACCGTCATCGTCTCGCGAGCGCCGGTCTTGCGGTCCTTCACTTCCACTTCGCCGCTCGCGATCGAACGCGGTCCGACGATAATCTGCACGGGCACGCCGATCAGATCAGCCGTTGCGAACTTCGTTCCGGCGCGCTCGTCGCGATCGTCGTAGAGCACATCCTTGCCCGCCTTCGACAGCGCGGCATAGACGGTTTCGCAAGCCTCATCACACGCTTGATCCCCGGCCTTCATGTTGATCACCACGACGTCAAACGGCGCGACCGAAGCCGGCCAGATGATTCCGTTCTCATCATGCGATGCTTCGATGATGGCGGGAACAAGGCGTGTGGGGCCGATACCGTAAGATCCCATGTGGACAGCATGTTCCTTGCCGTCCGGACCCTGCACCTTGGCACCCATCGGCTCGGAATATTTCGTACCGAAATAGAAGATGTGGCCGACCTCAATGCCGCGCGCCGACAGGCGGTCACCTTCAGGGATCGCGTTGAAGGCGGCTTCGTCGTGCATTTCCGAGGTGGCGGCGTAGACCGAAGTCCACTTGTCGAAAATGCTCTTCAGGCCGGCGACATCATCGAAATTCGTGTCCTCGCCAGGAATGTCGAAATTGACGAAATCCTTGTGGCAGAAGACTTCCGACTCGCCGGTGTCGGCGAGAATGATGAATTCGTGGCTGAGATTGCCGCCGATCGGGCCGGTATCGGCACGCATGGGGATCGCCCTCAGACCGAGACGAGTGAAGGTGCGCAGATAAGCCGCGAACATCTTGTTGTAAGAATGGACAGCACCCTCCTGCGTCAGATCGAAGGAATAGGCATCCTTCATCATGAATTCGCGCGAGCGCATCGTGCCGAAGCGCGGACGAATCTCGTCACGGAACTTCAGCTGAATATGATAAAGGTTCAGCGGCAAGTCCTTGTAGGACTTGATGTAAGACCGGAAGATGTCGGTGACCATCTCTTCATTGGTCGGACCATAGAGCATGGGCCGATCCTGCCGGTCCTTAATGCGCAGCATCTCCTTGCCGTAGGCATCATAGCGACCGCTTTCCTGCCAGAGCTCGGCCGACTGCAGTGTCGGCATCGACAGCTCGATGGCGCCGGAACGGTTCTGTTCCTCGCGGATGATCTTGTTGACCTTATCCAGCACGCGTTTGCCCAATGGCAGCCAGGAATAGATGCCCTGCGACTGCTGACGGATCATGCCGGTGCGCAGCATGAGCCGATGGGAAACAATTTCAGCCTCCTTGGGATTTTCCTTCAGGATGGGCATGAAGTAACGAGACAGACGCATGACGCTTGTTCCAGATGGTTTGACGTTCCACGGAGGGCGGAATCGTTAGCAAATTATGTACTGGAGGCAGTTCATAACTGCTTCGGCGCAGGAAGGAAACCCGCATTCTTCAATAGAAGAATTTGACAAAAGCCCGAGAATACAGGGGATAGAGCCTATTTTCGATGTTTCGAAAAAGCGCACGTTTATAAGGATTTACGACGGAAATTCGTCAACAGAAAAATTCTGCGCGGTTGTAGCAAAAAAGCAAAAAAAAGGATGACAAAGCTCAATGTTTGAGCTAATTTTAGCTCACAAAAGAGGCAGGAAGGCTAAATTCTTGCCGTTTCGCGGTCAAGTCTTGGGAGGATCAGATCTTAGGCGCGCTCGTTCGCTGCCCCGGTAACGGATAAGGATCACGCGATACTTTAAAACAAGGCTTATAGCCTTGTTTTTTTTTGCTTTCTCAGCGCCTCAACATCCCCTGGCCTGCCCGGAACCTTTGGTTCGCTCTTCTGCTGAAATAATATACACAAGCTGTAAATTCTTTGCGCCACCCTCATGACAGGCGTGTGACAAATTGATGGCGATCGCAAGGCGCCACATTTCAGGCACCTTTCATCTACGATTTTCGTAGATCATTTATAGCTTGGAACGATCTGGGGGATGGAATCTATACTCAGGCCGAAGTAGCGCGAGGCGATATACCAGGTGCCATAGATAAGAGCCGATACCAGCGTCGTGACCAGCACGACCCGCCATGCACGGAATTTCGTCGGCGCGCTTTCGACGGTGCCAAGGATCACATGTTCATCCTCAGCCTGGGTTCGCAGACCAAAAGGCAGGACTGCGAAAAGCGTGATCCACCAGATGACGAAATAGACGGCGAAACCGGCGACGATCTGCTGTGCCATTATACTCCCTTCGAGACGAGTTTATCGCCTCTTCCTCTTCCAAGCTGCTTATAGGGGCAAAGCAGTCGTCTTTCAAAGCGCCGATCAGCGTTTTAATGTCACACTCGCCTCAAGCTGCGGTGTCACACCTGCTCAAGCTCGATGAGCGTGCCGAAGAAATCCTTGGGATGCAGGAAGAGCACCGGCTTGCCATGCGCGCCGATCTTCGGCTCGCCGTTACCGAGCACGCGAGCGCCCTTGGCGATGAGTTGATCGCGTGACGCGAGGATATCCGCAACCTCGTAGCAGATATGGTGCATGCCGCCATCCGGGTTCTTGGCGAGGAAGGAAGCAATCGGCGAGGTTTCGTCCAGCGGTTCAAGCAGCTCGACCTTGCTGTTCGGCAGCTCAACGAAGACGACGGTGACGCCATGCTCCGGCAGTTCCTGCGGCGGAGATACGATAGCGCCGAGCGTTTCGCGATAGGCTCTGGAAGCTGCAGCGATATCGGGAACGACGATCGCGATGTGATTGATGCGTCCCAACATGGCTCTCTCCTCCCCGATCCGACCTCAGTTGCTGGTGCGCGTCACGAATACGGTCACGAGCGGTTTCTTGCCCCAGCCCTGGTTTGCCGCTGCCCGCACCGCGCGACGAACGGCCTCCTGCAGCACGTTGAGATCCTTGCGGCGCGCGCGCGGAATGCTTTCGATGGCGCTGACGATGGCATCGAAGAGCGTATCCTCCATCTCCTCGCCTTCGTCGTCATAGGCCGGCAGGCCGATCGGCACGAGATCGGGATCGCCGACTATGTCATAGCGCGCATCGAGCACGACGTTGACGGCGACGTGGCCGACATAAGAGAGCTTCTTGCGCTCGCCGATGCCCATCTCGTCGAAATCGCCGATCAGAATACCGTCCTTGAAGATGCGGCCATGCGGCGCTTCGCCGATGACTTCGACCGGACCGGGTGCCAGACGCAGCACATCGCCGTTGCGCACGCGCGGCACTGTGGCGATGCCGCTCTGTTCGGCCAGTTCCTTATGGGCAGTCAGATGCGTCGCTTCGCCATGCACGGGCACGACGACCTTGGGGCGCGTCCATTCGTACATCTTCTGTAGCTCATTGCGGCGCGGATGGCCGGAGACATGAACCAGCGCTTCCGCGTCCGTCACGACATGGACGCCCTGTTCGATCAGGCCGTTCTTGATGTCCTGGATCGCTTTCTCATTGCCGGGAATGGCACGCGAGGAGAAGACGACGATATCGCCGGATGCCAATGCGACGTTGCGCATCTCGTCCCGGGCCAGCTTGGCCAGAGCTGCGCGCGGCTCGCCCTGGCTGCCGGTCAGGATCACCACGACCTTGTCGCGCGGGATATAGCCATATTCGTCTTCGGCGATGAAAGGCTTGATGCCTTCCATCAGGCCGATGTCGCGGGCGACGTCGACGACACGCTTCAGCGAGCTGCCGAGCAGCAATATTTCACGGCCAGCTGCTTCGGCAGCCTCGGCAATGGTGCGGATACGGCCGACATTCGACGAGAAGGTGGTGATCGCCACCCGGCCCTCGGCGTCCTCGATGATCTTGCGCAGGCTTTCGGAAACATCCTTCTCGGAAGGCGAAACACCATCACGCAGCGCATTGGTGGAATCGCACATCAGCGCCAGCACGCCCTCTTCGCCAAGCTGGCGGAAGCGGGTCTCATCGGTCAGCGGGCCGAGTGACGGCTCATGATCGATCTTCCAGTCACCCGTATGAACGACATTGCCGAGAGGCGTGCGGATCATCAGCGACATCGGCTCGGGGATCGAATGATTGACGGCCACGCCTTCGATCTCGAACGGGCCGACATTGATGCGGTCGCCTGCCTTGAACAGCGTGACCGGGATCTCGCCCATCGACTTCTCATAATCGCGCTTGGCTTCGAGAAGGCCAGCGGTGAATGCCGAGGCATAGATCGGAACATTCAGGCCCGGCCAGAGATCGTTCAGCGCGCCATAGTGATCTTCGTGGGCATGGGTGATGATGATGCCCTTGAGGTTCTTGCGCTCCTTGGCGAGGAAACGGATATCCGGCAATACGAGATCGACTCCAGGCAGATCCGGTCCCGGGAATGTGACACCGCAATCGACCATGATCCACTGGCGCTGCTCCGCCGGACCATAGCCATAAAGGGCGAGGTTCATGCCGATTTCGCCCACGCCGCCGAGAGGCAGAAACACCAATTCGTCTTGTTTCGCCATGTGATCCCTACCCATTACCTAAAGAAAACGTCGCCCGCGGCAATCGGCATGATCCTGCCGTCCTCGGTCTCGAGCATCAACAAGCCATTATCATCGATTCCGGAGAAATGGCCCGAAATTGAGCGATCCGGCAAGTTTACCGTGATCTTTTCGCCGATGCCGCATGCAAATTCGCGCCAGCGCGCGGTGATTTCCCGAATGCCCTTGCCGCGGTTCCAGGCATCGAGTGCCTCGGACATAGCGGCATAAAGATGGGCAAACAGCTCGTCCGGCGACACCATCGAGCCTTGCTGTCTCAGGCAGGTGACCGGATACATCGGATTGTCAGGCATGACGGCAATATTGATGCCGATGCCGATGACAAGCGCATAACGGCCATCCGGAAGAGCCTCGCCTTCGATCAGGATACCGCAGGTCTTCTTGCGGCCGATCAGAATATCGTTCGGCCACTTGATCTCGGCCGGTTCGGCTGCGAGCGGCAACACCCCACGCACCGCCTGATGCACGGCGACCGCGACCGCAAGCGGCAAAGAGCCGAGCCGGTCCATGGGAGCGGGATCGATCAGAAGGAGAGATGCATAGAGATTGCCGGCTTCAGACACCCAGGGCCGGCCGCGGCGGCCGCGCCCACCCGTCTGGCGCTCCGCGGTCACCCAAAGGTTTCCAGGATCGCCGGCGCGTGCGCGTTCAAGGCACACGTTGTTTGTGGACGAAGTCTCTTGAAGGGCATCGTGCCGGAAGTCGGCAAGCGACTTCCGGCTATTCATGTCAGACGCCATCAAAACAGCGTCGCAGCGGCGAGATCGGCAGCACCGCCGATTACGCCGCCGAAGAAGACATAGGCAATGACGAACAGGCCGGAGAGACCGAAGACGAGGCGCAGCGAACCAGCGGTACGTGCGAATTCATCCTTGGCCTCATCGAACCACATCACCTTGATGACGCGCAGATAGTAGTAAGCGCCGACGACCGAAGCCAGAACACCGATAATGGCGAGCGCATAGAGATGCGCCTGGATGGCAGCGACGAAGACGAAGTACTTTCCGAAGAAGCCTGCGAGCGGCGGGATGCCTGCCAGCGAGAACATGAGCGCCGTCAGCACGACCGCCATGAAGGGGTTGGTCGTCGAAAGGCCGGCGAGGTCTTCGATGCTTTCGACCTGACGGCCGTCCTTGCGGCGCATCGCCATGATGATGGCGAAGGAGCCGAGCGTCATGACCATGTAGATGACCATGTAGAGCATGACACCGGAGACGCCGGTCTTGGTGCCGGCGGCGAGGCCGACGAGCGCGTAGCCCATGTGACCGATCGACGAATAGGCCATCAGTCGCTTGAAGTTGCGCTGACCGATTGCGGCGAAGGAGCCGAGCACCATCGAGGCGATCGAGATGAAGACGATGATCTGCTGCCAATCGGCCAGGACCGGATGGAAGGCCGTCACGACGATACGCGTCAGGATCGCCATGGCGGCAACCTTCGGCGCCGCCGCGAAGAAGGCGGTGACCGGGGTCGGCGCGCCTTCGTAAACGTCCGGCGTCCACATGTGGAACGGCACGGCAGAAATCTTGAAGGCGAGGCCTGCAAGCACGAAGACCAGACCGAAGACGAGGCCGAGCGAACGGGTCTCGGCGCTCAGCGCGGTAGCGATCGCATCGAAGGAAGTGTGGCCCGTGAAGCCGTAAACCAGCGACATGCCGTAGAGCAGCATGCCCGACGACAGTGCGCCGAGAACGAAATACTTCAGGCCGGCTTCGGTCGACTTCAGGCTGTCGCGGTTGATCGCGGCCACGACGTAGAGCGCCAGCGACTGCAGTTCCAGCGACAGGTAGAGCGAGATCAGGTCGTGCGCCGAAATCATCAGCAGGATGCCGAGGGTCGCGAGCACGAGCAGAACCGGGAACTCGAAGCGATCGAGCTGCTGCTCGCGCGCCTGCCCCATGCTGAGGAACATGGCGACGATCGAGCCGACCAGTGCGACGATCTTCATGAAGCGGGAGAAGCCGTCGGCGAGATAGGCGCCGCCATAGGCGAGGCCCTCGCCCGGCACGAAAATGATCCAGAGACCGGCCACCGCGAGGAGTGCGATGGCAAGACCGGTGACCGTGGGTCCCGACCGCTCGCCCGAGAAGACGCCGATCATGAGCAACGCAAGTGCACCGACCGCGAGGATGAGCTCCGGAATGGAAAGATGCAGGCTTGCAAGAATTGTGTCAGCAGTCATGTCGAATAGGTCCCGTCATCAATTCATCGACAGCGCAACATTCTGCGCAGCGTGCAGGGCAGCGGTATAATTGTTCACCAGCAGATCCACCGAAGCCGCCGTGGCATCGAAGATCGGAGCCGGATAGACACCGAAGAGGATCGTCAGCGCGATCAGCGGATAGAGGATCAGCTGTTCACGCGGCGACAGATCCAGGAGCTTCTTCAGGTTTTCCTTCTCCAGCGCGCCGAAAATGACGCGGCGGTAGAGCCAGAGCGCGTAAGCCGCCGACAGGATCACGCCGGTCGCGGCGAAGAGCGCAACCCAGGTATTGGCGCGGAAAACGCCGATCAGGGTCAGGAATTCGCCGATGAAGCCGGAAGTGCCGGGCAGACCGACGTTCGCCATGGTGAAGACCATCATGGCGACGGCATATTTCGGCATGTTGTTGACCAGGCCGCCATAAGCCGCGATTTCGCGGGTATGGGTGCGGTCGTAGATCACGCCGACGCAGAGGAAGAGCGCGCCCGAGACGATACCGTGCGAGAGCATCTGGAAGATCGCACCCTGCACGCCCTGCTGGTTTGCCGCAAAGATACCCATCGTCACATAGCCCATGTGGGCGACCGACGAGTAGGCGATCAGCTTCTTGATATCGTCCTGCATCATCGCGACCAACGAGGTGTAGATGATGGCGATGACCGAAAGGGCGAAGACGAGCGGCGCGAAATATTCCGAAGCATTCGGGAACATGCCGAGCGAGAAGCGGATGAGACCGTAGCCGCCGAGCTTCAGGAGGACGCCCGCCAGAATGACAGAGCCCGCCGTCGGCGCCTGAACGTGCGCGTCGGGAAGCCAGGTATGAACAGGCCACATCGGCATCTTCACCGCGAAGGAGGCGAAGAAGGCAAGCCATAGCCAGGTCTGCAGCTGCGGCGGGAACTTGTAGGCGAGCAGCGTCGGGATGTCGGTCGTGCCAGCCTGCCAGTACATCGCCATGATGGCGAGCAGCATCAGCACGGAGCCGAGCAGCGTGTAGAGGAAGAACTTGTAGCTGGCGTAGACGCGATCCTTGCCGCCCCAGACGCCGATGATCAGGAACATCGGGATGAGGCCGGCTTCGAAGAAGACGTAGAACAGCACGATATCCAGCGACACGAACACGCCGATCATCATCGTCTCGAGGACGAGGAAAGCGATCATGTAGTCCTTCAGGCGCTTTTCGACCGAAAGCCAGCTTGCGAGCACGCAGAAGGGCATCAGGAAGGTCGACAGGATGACGAACAGCATGGAGATGCCGTCGACGCCCATGTGGTAGCTGATGCCGCTCGTCAGCCAGTCATGCTTTTCGACGAGCTGGAAGCCAGGATTGGCATTGTCGAACCAGATCCAGACGAACAGCGACACGATGAAGGTGACGATGGTCGTTGCCAGCGAAATGTTCAGGACGTTCCGGCGGCCATTGGCGCCGTCGTCCTGCGTAAACAACAGGAGAACGACACCTACCAGCGGCAGGAATGTGACCGTTGAAAGAATGGGCCAATCGGTCATCAGAGGGAACTCCCGAGCATCATCCAGGTAACGAGGGCCGCAATGCCGAGCAGCATCGCGAAGGCATAGTGATAGAGGTAGCCGGTCTGCAGGCGCACGACGCGGTTGGTGACATCGACGACGCGGGCGGCAATGCCGTTCGGGCCGATGGTGTCGATGACCCCGATGTCGCCCTTCTTCCAGAGGAAGCGGCCAAGCGCCTTGGCGGAGCGGACGAAGAGGAAGTCATAAAGTTCGTCGAAGTACCACTTGTTCAACAGGAACTCGTATAGCACGCGCTGCTGCTGGGCGAGACGGCGCGGCGTTTCCGGCGACTTGATGTAGAAATACCAGGCGGTGACGAGGCCGAGAAGCATGGCGATGAAGGGGCTGAGCTCAACCCACAAAGGCGCATGTTCCATCTCTTCGAGGATTTTGTTGTCCGGGAGCGTGAACAGGGCATGCTTCCAGAATTCCTCGTAGGCGTGACCGACGAAATCAGCATTGAAATACATGCCGGCACCGACAGCACCGATCGCCAGCAGGTAAAGCGGGATCAGCATGACGTTCGGCGATTCATGCACGTGGTGCATGACTTCGTGCGAGGCGCGCGGCTTGCCGAAGAAGGTCATGAAGATCAGGCGCCAGGAGTAGAAGCTGGTGAACATCGCGGCGATGACGAGCAGCGTGAAGGCGAAGCCGGCGGCTGCATTGTGCGAGGCGAAGGCCGCCAGGATAATCGCATCCTTCGAGATGAAGCCGGCAAAACCGATGTGGGTCAACGGAATGCCGACGCCGGTGATCGCCAGCGTGCCGATGATCATCATCCAGAAGGTCTTCTGGATGTGCGGGCGCAGGCCACCCATATGACGCATGTCCTGCTCGCCATCGACGGCGTGGATGACCGAGCCGGCGCAGAGGAAGAGCAGAGCCTTGAAGAAGGCGTGGGTGAAGAGATGGAAGATCGCAGCGCCATAAGCGCCGACGCCGAGGGCGACGAACATGTAGCCGAGCTGCGAACAGGTCGAGTAGGCGATGACGCGCTTGATGTCGTTCTGCACGAGGCCGACGGTTGCGGCGAAGAAGGCCGTGATCGCGCCGACGATGGTGACGACGGTCAGCGCATCCTGCGACAATTCGAAGATCGGCGACATGCGGGCGACGAGGAAGACGCCGGCGGTGACCATCGTTGCGGCATGGATGAGTGCGGAAACCGGCGTCGGGCCTTCCATGGCGTCCGGCAGCCAGGTGTGCAGCAGGAACTGCGCCGACTTGCCCATCGCGCCCATGAAGAGCAGCAGGCAGACGGCCGTCAGCGCGTGACCGCGATCGAGATGCATGCCGAAGAGGTTGAGCACGATATCCGTCGGCTGACCGCCCTGCCCGGAGGCGAAGCTTTGGGCATTGCCGAAGATGACGTCGAAATTGATCGAGCCGAAGAGGACGAAGACGCCGGCAATGCCGAGCACGAAGCCGAAGTCGCCGACGCGGTTGACGATGAAGGCCTTCATCGCAGCGGCCGAGGCGGACGGTTTCTTGAACCAGAAGCCGATCAGCAGATATGAGGCGAGACCGACGCCTTCCCAGCCGAAGAACATCTGGGCGAGGTTGTCGGAGGTCACCAGCATCAGCATGGCGAAGGTGAAGAGCGAGAGATAGGCGAAGAAGCGCGGACGATGCGGATCGTGGTGCATGTATCCGATCGAATAGACGTGAACCAGGGTCGAGACCGAATTCACGACGATCAGCATGACCGAGGTCAGCGTGTCGACGCGCAGCGACCAGGAGACGTCGATGCCGCCGGACTGGATCCAGCGCAGGACTTCAACCTTGATCGGGCCATCCGTATGGCCGAGCGCCACGGTGAAGAAGACGACCCACGAGAGGACGGCCGCGATGATCATCAGGCCGGTGGTTACATATTCCGAAGCCTTGGCGCCGATCGCGCGGCCGAAAAGGCCGGCGATGATCGCGCCAATCAGGGGAAGAAAGACGATAGCCTTATATAAAAACATAGCTTTATCAGCCCTTCATCACGTTGACGTCTTCAACCGCGATGGAGCCGCGGTTACGGTAGAAGACGACGAGAATTGCAAGACCGATCGCAGCTTCAGCTGCAGCGACGGTCAAAATGAATAGAGCGAAAACCTGGCCGACGATGTCGTTGAGGAACGACGAGAAGGCGACCATGTTGATGTTGACCGCGAGCAATATGAGCTCGACGGACATCAGGATGATGATGACGTTCTTGCGGTTCAGAAAGATACCGAAGACGCCGAGCACGAAAAGGATGGCGCTGACCGTGAGGTAATGGGAAAGTCCGATGACCATGTTCTTGTTCCTTTGATCCTCGTGCCTCGCCTCAGACGCCCTGCCCCGGCTTGACCTTGACCACCTCGACGGCGGTCGCGGGCGTGCGGGCGACCTGTTGGGAAATGTTCTGGCGCTTGATGTGCGTGCGATGCTTCAGCGTCAGCACGATTGCACCGATCATCGCGACCAGCAGAACGAGGCCAGCGATCTCGAAGAAGTAAACGTAGTTGGTGTAGAGCACGTCGCCGAGGGCGGCGGTGTTCGTCCGCTGCGTCAGAGCCGGGATCGGCATGGCGACGGACTTGGCAATGGTCGGCGAAATCACGCTGCCGCCGATGACGACGATGAGCTCGGCGGCGAGGATGATACCGATCAAAGCACCGATCGGGGCATATTCCAGAATGCCGGCTCTCAGCTCGGAGAAGTCGATATCGAGCATCATGACGACGAAGAGGAAGAGAACCGCCACGGCGCCGACATAAACGACCAGCAGGATCATCGCCAGGAATTCAGCCCCCATCAAAAGGAAGAGGCCGGCCGCGTTGAAGAATACCAGGATGAGGAACAGGACCGAATGGACCGGATTCCGCGCCGAGATGACCATGAACGCCGACGCCACAGCGACAAAGGCGAAGATATAGAAAAAAAGAGCCTGCAGACCCATGTTGGTGCCTTTTTCGTCTTCCCCCGGGCAGCCGGGAGTTTCCCTGCCCGATGGAGCTCGACCGAACGATAAGTCCGGCAAAGCCCCGGTCTAGATTCAACCGCGACGGCGACGATCGGCCGCCCGTCACGGCATATTCAAAACTCCGCTCAGCGGTACGGCGAGTCGATCGCGATGTTGCGCGCGATTTCGCGTTCCCAGCGGTCGCCATTGTCCAAAAGCCGCGCCTTGTCGAAGTAGAGCTCTTCGCGGGTTTCGGTGGCGAATTCGAAGTTCGGCCCTTCGACGATGGCGTCGACCGGGCATGCCTCTTGGCAGAAGCCGCAATAGATGCACTTCACCATGTCGATGTCGTAACGCACCGTGCGGCGGGTGCCGTCGTTGCGGCGCGGCCCGGCCTCGATGGTGATGGCCTGGGCAGGACAGATGGCCTCGCAGAGCTTGCAGGCGATGCAACGCTCTTCGCCGTTAGGATAACGGCGCAGCGCGTGTTCGCCACGGAAGCGCGGGCTAACCGGCCCCTTTTCGAAGGGGTAGTTGATCGTTGCCTTCTGCTTGAAGAAGTAACGCATCGACAAAAAGAATGCGCCGACAAATTCCTTGAGGAACAGCGAGCTGACGGCGTTGGAAATTCCGGCCATCTTCAACCTCCAAATCTGCTTGAAGCGAGGATCGACATCATCATGCCCATCCCGTCAGCTTCAGCACGAATGCAACGATAACGACCATGGCGAGCGACAGCGGCAGGAAAACCTTCCAGCCAAGGCGCATGAGCTGGTCGTAGCGGTAGCGCGGCACGAATGCCTTCACCATCGCGAACATGAAGAACACAAAGCACGACTTCAGCAGGAACCAGATGATGCCCGGAACCCAGTTGAGGATCCAGATATCGACCGGAGGCAGCCAGCCGCCGAGGAAAAGGATCGTCGTCAGCGAGCACATCAGAACGACGGCCGCGTATTCGCCGAGCATGAACATCATGTAAGGCGAAGAACCGTATTCGACCATGAAGCCGGCAACCAGTTCCGATTCCGCTTCCGGAAGATCGAAGGGCGGACGGTTCGTTTCAGCCAGCGCCGAAATGAAGAACACGATGAACATCGGGAAGAGCGACAGCCAGTGCCAGTCGAGGAACGAGGCCGGCAGGCCGAGCTTGGTGCCGAGGCCGGTCTGCTGCGACAGCACGATATCCGTCAGGTTCAGCGAACCAACGCAGAGCAGCACGGTGACGATGACGAGGCCGATCGAGACTTCGTAGGACACCATCTGCGCCGCTGAACGGAGCGCGCCGAGGAACGGGTATTTCGAGTTCGAAGCCCAGCCGCCCATGATGATGCCGTAAACTTCCAGCGACGAAATCGCCAGAATGTAGAGGATGCCGACGTTGATGTCGGCGACGACCCAGTTCTGCGCCACCGGCACGACGGCCCAGGTGGAGAGCGCCAGCACCACGGACACCAGCGGAGCCAGCAGGAACACGGTCTTGTTGGCGCCGGCCGGGATGATCGGCTCCTTGAACATGAACTTCAGCAAGTCGGCGAAAGACTGAAACAGACCGAAGGGACCGACGACGTTCGGGCCGCGACGCAGCTGAACGGCAGCCCAGATCTTACGGTCGGCAAGCAGAATGTAAGCGATAAAGACCAGCAGGCAGACCAGGAGCAGCAGCGACTGGCCAATCATGATCAGCGCCGGCCAGAGATAGGTCGAAACGAATGAATCCATAGTCCTGTGCCCTTACTCTGCCGCAACGCGGAAATTGTTGCGGGCCAATGCCGAGCACTCGGCCATGACAGCCGATGCGCGCGTTATCGGGTTCGTCAAATAGAAGTCTTTGATCGGCGAAGCAAATGCCGATTTGCCCATCGCGCCGGCTTTTTTCGTAAGTGCGGCAATTTGGGCGCTATCGGCTTCGGCAATCTCGTCGATACCGGCGAAATGCGGGAAGGCTGCATAGAGCTTCGAGCGCAATTCCCTCAGCGAATCAAAGGGAAGCTTCTTGCCGAGCACGTCGGAAAGGGCCCGAATGATCGCCCAGTCCTCGCGGGCGTCGCCCGGCGCGAAGCCGGCGCGGTTGCCCATCTGGACGCGACCTTCGGTGTTGACCCAGGTGCCCGACTTTTCGGTGTAGGCTGCTGCCGGAAGGATGACATCGGCGTTCTGGGCGCCGTTATCGCCGTGCGAGCCGATATAAACAGTAAACTTCGCGCCCTTGCGGCTGAAGTCGAGTTCATCGGCGCCGAGCAGGAAGAGGACGTCCATCGACGACAGCATCGCGACGGCATTGACGCCCTTTGCGCCCGGCACGAAACCGAGGTCGAGGCCGCCGACGCGTGAAGCAGCGGTGTGCAGCACGGCAAAGCCGTTCCAGTCTTCCTTGACGACACCGACGGCGGTGGCGAGCTTGGCGGCATTCGCCAGCACTTCGGCACCGTCTTCGCGTGTCAGGGCGCCCTGCCCGATGATGATCATCGGCTTCTGAGCGTTCTTCAGCACGTCAGCAAAGCTGTGCGAGCCGCTGACGAGATCGGCCAGCGTATCCGGACCAGCGCCGAGATAGTCATAGGAGTAGCGAAGGTCTGCAGCCTCCCCGATCACACCGATCGGGAACTTGCCGCGACGCCAGCGCTTGCGGATGCGCGAGTTCATGACAGCAGCCTCGAAGCGCGGATTGGCGCCGACGATCAGCAGCGCATCAGCGGCTTCGATACCCTGGATGCTCGGGTTGAAGATGTAGCTTGCGCGGCCGAGCGACGGATCAAGCGCCGTCCCGTCCTGGCGACAGTCGAGATTTTCCGATCCCAGCGATTTCAGCAGTTCGCCAAGAGCGTACATTTCCTCGACTGAAGCGAGATCGCCGGCGATGGCGCCGATCTTGTCGCCGCTGGTGGCGGAAACCGCCGACTTGATGGCAGCGAAGGCATCGCTCCAGCTTGCCGGCTGCAGGCGGCCGTCCCTGCGGACATAGGGCTTGTCGAGACGCTGGGTCTTCAGACCGTCCCAGATGAAGCGGGTCTTGTCGGAGATCCACTCTTCGTTGATCTGCTCGTTGACGCGGGGCAGCACGCGCATGACTTCGCGGCCGCGCGTATCGACGCGGATTGCCGAGCCGAGAGCGTCCATGACGTCGATCGATTCGGTCTTGTTCAGTTCCCAGGGGCGAGCCGTGAAGGCGAAGGGCTTCGAGGTCAACGCGCCAACCGGGCAAAGGTCAACGACGTTACCCTGCAGCTCGGAGGTCATCGCCTGCTCGAGATAGGTGGTGATTTCGGCGTCTTCGCCGCGGCCGATGAGGCCGAGCTCGGAAATGCCGGCGACTTCCGTCGTGAAGCGGACGCAGCGCGTGCAGTGGATGCAGCGGTTCATCACGGTCTTGACGAGCGGGCCGATATACTTGTCTTCGACGGCGCGCTTGTCTTCCTGATAGCGCGAGCTGTCGATACCGAAAGCCATGGCCTGATCCTGCAGGTCGCATTCGCCGCCCTGGTCGCAGATCGGGCAATCCAGCGGGTGGTTGATCAGCAGGAATTCCATCACGCCTTCGCGGGCCTTCTTGACCATCGGCGTGTTGGTGAAGACTTCCGGAAGCTCGCCGTTCGGGCCGCCGCGGATGTCGCGAACACCCATGGCGCAGGATGCCTGCGGCTTCGGCGGGCCGCCCTTCACCTCGACGAGGCACATGCGGCAATTGCCGGCCACCGACAGTCGTTCATGGAAGCAGAAGCGCGGGACTTCGGCGCCGGCTTCCTCGCACGCCTGGATAAGCGTGTAGTGATCCGGAACTTCGATCTCTTTACCGTCAATCTTCAGTTTAGCCATCGTCCACTCAGTCCTATGTCACGTCTTCAGCCCAACCTGGCCGCAGACAATTTCATGATCGCAGACCGGGTTGCCATCGCGGCGGCTCAAACGCCTGATGACACCGGTTCGCTCACAATAAACTTTGCCAAGCCTTGTCCCCGCAAGACCAGCTTTGCGATCGAGCCATGCGGGTCACCCACATCGTCTCCATCGCCGTCATTCACCCTCCCCGGCCGCGATACAGCCGAGGAAAAATCTCAACTCCTGCCCTTCGGCAGCAGCGCCTTCGCCTGACCGACCCAGTCGTCACGCAGGATGCGGCCGTCGAAGCCAAATTCCGCATCGATCCGCTCGACATCCGCATCGCTCCAGGCGGCGATATCGGCAAATCGCTTGATGCCGCGTCCGTTCAGCACCTGCTCCAGCTTCGGACCGACGCCGGAAATCCGCTTCAGGTCGTCGGCCTTCTCGGCAGCCTTGCGGCCGCGCACGGGAGCTGTCTTTGCGGCGACTGGCGCTGCAACTTCAACCTTCTTTGCGGCAGCCGGCGCGGTAACTTCAACCTTCGCCGTCTTCTTTGCAGTTGTCGTCGCAGCCTTGGGTGCGGCGACAGCAGGCTTCGGCTCGGTCTTCTTAACAATAGCCGCTTTCTGCTTTGCAGCAGCCGGCTTCCGTGCGACGGGCTTCGGCGCAGCTGTCTTGACAACGGGCGCTGTCCCCACAGGCTTCGCATCCCCTGCCCCGCCATTCGTGGCCGCCGGCTTCGCAACGACTTCAGCCTGATGCTTTTCGTCTTCCAGGGCTTCGGTCAGTTTGGTGGTTGCCTCAACGGCGCCCTGGAAAGCACCGAGGAATGCGCCCGCCAGCTGCGAGGTAAAGCCGAAGCCGATGGCCGTGACCGCAGCAATGGCTGCAGCCGGATGGGCCATCAACGGGTGGATCGGCATGATCGGCGCTTTCCCAAACATATCGGCAGCAAAGCGGCCGAGATCGGCCGATACATCGCCGCCTGCTCCACTTTCCTGCCTGATATCGTTGGTCTTCGCCATCTTCGATCCTTACTCGGCTGCTTCCAGTACCGCGCCGTGGCTCGTCGCATTGGCGGTGTACTGGTCGATGCGCTTCTCGATCTCGGGACGGAAATTGCGGATCAGGCCCTGAACCGGCCATGCGGCTGCGTCACCGAGCGCACAGATGGTATGACCTTCGATCTGCTTCGTCACCTGGAACAGCATGTCGATCTCGCGCTTCTGGGCGTTGCCACGAGCCATACGCTCGAGAACGCGCCACATCCAGCCCGTGCCTTCGCGGCACGGCGTACACTGGCCACAGCTCTCATGCTTGAAGAAGGCCGAGATGCGGGCAATCGCCTTGATGATGTCGGTCGACTTGTCCATGATGATCGCCGCTGCCGTGCCGAAGGACGACTTGACTTCGCGCAGGCCGTCGAAATCCATCGGGCAGTCGATGATGTCAGCCGCCGGAACGACCGGGCACGATGCGCCGCCGGGAATGACCGCAAGCAGGTTGTCCCAGCCACCGCGAATACCGCCGCCGTGCTTTTCGACCAGCTCGCGGAAGGTGATGCCCATCGTCTCCTCGACCGTGCAGGGACGGTTGACGTGACCGGAAAGCATGAACAGCTTCGTTCCGACATTGTTCGGGCGGCCGAAGGACGAGAACCAGCCGGCGCCGCGACGCAGGATCGTAGGGGCAACGGCGATGGATTCGACGTTGTTGACGGTGGTCGGGCAGCCGTAAAGGCCCATATTGGCCGGGAACGGCGGCTTCAGGCGTGGCTGGCCCTTCTTGCCTTCCAGGCTTTCGAGCAGCGCGGTTTCCTCGCCGCAGATGTAAGCGCCGGCGCCATGATGAACGTAAACATCAAAATCCCAGCCGAGCTTATTGTTTTTGCCCAGCAATCCGGCATCATAGCATTCGTCGATCGCCGCCTGCAGTGCCTCACGCTCGCGCATGTATTCGCCACGAACATAGATGTAAGCAGCATTGGCGCCCATGGCAAAACCGGCGATGACGCAGCCTTCGATCAGCGTATGCGGATCGTGGCGCATGATGTCACGGTCTTTGCAGGTGCCGGGCTCGGACTCGTCGGCGTTGACGACGAGATAATGCGGGCGACCGTCGCTTTCCTTCGGCATGAAGGACCACTTGAGACCGGTCGGGAAGCCTGCGCCGCCACGACCGCGAAGGCCGGACGCCTTCATCTCGTTGATGATCCAGTCACGGCCCTTTTCGAGAATTTGCTTCGTGCCATCCCAATGGCCGCGCGACATTGCGCCCTTGAGGGATTTATCCTTGAGGCCGTAGATATTGGTAAAGATGCGATCCTGATCCTGTAACATGCTTCACCTCTTACCGCGGCTTCTTGCCGAAGACCTTGATATATTCCGCTTCGCCACCCTTAGCGAGTGCCTCAGCCTGCTTGACCCATTCATCGCGCTCGATACGGCCTTTGAAATTCAGATAGCCGTCGACCCAATGACGCTCGGCCTCATGCCAGCCCGCGATCTGCGCGAAGGTAAAGATGCCAAGCTCATGCAAGGTGCCTTCGATCTTCGGGCCGACGCCTGAAATGAGCTGCAGATCGTCCGGCTGCGCCGGCCGTTCGATACCGGCGGGGCGATCCTTGTCGTCAAGCGACGGCTTCTTCGCAGCGTCAGCCTTCTCCGACGCAATCTCGGACGGCGGGGGAGCCACAACCTCGGCGGTGGCCTTGGCCGTCTTGCTCGCCGAGCTCTTTGCCTTCGCCTCATCCGACAGGAGAGACGTCAAGCCGCCTTCCGGAGCGGAGAAAACGCGATCGATCTGCGGGCCGGTCTGAATTTCATGGCCCTTGCCTGCGGCGAAGGCATCGATGATCTCTTCGAGACGTGTCGGCGTCAGATCCTCATAGGTATCCTTGCCGATCACCACCATCGGTGCGTTGACGCAGGCGCCCTGACATTCGACCTCTTCCCAGGAAAGCGTGCCGTCGACGTTGCGCTCGAAGGCGTGGTCGTTGATCCGGCTCTTGCAGATCTTGATCAGCCCCTCAGCGCCGCGCAGCATGCAGGGCGTCGTGCCGCAGACCTGAACGTGGGCGCGCGTACCAACGGGGTTCAGCTGGAACTGCGTATAGAAGGTCGCGACTTCGAGCGCCCGGATATAGGCCATGTCAAGCATGTCGGCGATCGTTTCGATAGCCGCCTTGGTGACCCAGCCTTCCTGCTCCTGTGCGCGCATCATCAGCGGGATGATCGCGGATTGCTGGCGACCATCAGGATATTTCTGGATCGTCTTTTCAGCCCAGACCGCATTCTCCGCATTGAAGGCGAAGGCGGCTGGCTGGAATTGATCTTCGGCTAGTCGACGAACGGACATCTTTCACGCCTTATCTCAGTTTAAGGACCCACACCGCGTATTCGTCAGAGACGAAAATTCGCAGGCATAGGCCGACTGGTCTTTCTGCATAAACACAACGAACTTGCCGCCATTCGGCACGGCGGCCTTGATTTGGTAACCGCGAGAAAGGAGGTCCGCCATGGTCGAATCTCCACCCGACGTGACCTCGTTTCCACCCTTGGCAGAATTCGTGCTCGTCGCATTCGAATTCTGCAGATTGAGGGTCGGCAGGCCCTGCGAGTTGATGGTCTGCTGTGCCGAAGCACCGCAGGCAACCAGAAGCGCTGGAATGAGGACCTGCCAGCTGCGCATCAACGATCCACCTCACCGAACACGATATCGAGCGAGCCGAGCACGGCCGCGACGTCGGCGAGCTGATGACCGCGGCACATGAAATCCATGGCCTGCAGATGCGCATAGCCCGGTGCACGGATCTTGCAACGATACGGCTTGTTGGAACCGTCCGAGACGAGATAGACGCCGAACTCACCCTTCGGCGCTTCGACAGCCGCATAAACCTCGCCGGCCGGCACGTGATAGCCTTCGGTGTAAAGCTTGAAGTGGTGGATCAGCGCTTCCATCGAGCGCTTCATCTCGCCGCGCTTCGGCGGGACGACCTTGCCGTCCAGCGACGAAACCGGTCCGGTCTTGGCATCGCCGAGCAGGCGATTGACGCACTGCTTCATGATACGGACAGACTCGCGCATTTCGATCATGCGGATGAGGTAACGGTCGTAGCAGTCGCCATTCTTGCCGATCGGAATGTCGAATTCGAGATCGGAGTAGCATTCGTAAGGCTGCGCCTTGCGCAGGTCCCAGGCAGCACCCGAGCCTCGGACCATGACGCCCGAGAAGCCCCAGGCCCAACAGTCTTCCAGCGAGACCACGCCGATATCGACATTACGCTGCTTGAAAATACGGTTCCCGGTCAGAAGGTCGTCGATATCGTCGAGCGCCTTCAGGAAGGGATCGCACCAGTCGCCGATATCCTGAACGAGCTTTTCCGGAAGATCCTGGTGAACGCCGCCCGGACGGACGTAAGCCGCGTGCATGCGCGAGCCGGAGGCACGCTCATAGAACACCATCAGCTTTTCGCGCTCTTCGAAGCCCCAAAGCGGCGGCGTCAGCGCACCGACGTCCATGGCCTGCGTCGTGACGTTCAAAAGATGGGAAAGGATACGGCCGATTTCCGAATAGAGCACGCGGATCAGCTGGCCGCGGATCGGGATGTCGATGCCGAGCAGCTTTTCGACGGCCAGGGCATAGGCATGCTCCTGGTTCATCGGCGCCACGTAGTCGAGGCGGTCGAAGTAAGGAACGGCCTGAAGATAGGTCTTCGTCTCGATCAGCTTTTCCGTGCCGCGATGCAGCAGGCCGATATGGGGATCGACGCGTTCCACAATTTCGCCGTCCAGTTCGAGGACAAGACGCAAAACGCCGTGCGCAGCCGGGTGCTGCGGGCCGAAATTGATGTTGAAGTTGCGAACGTTATGTTCTGTCATGGCGGCGATGCTCGCGTTTTCAGAATTTCAGAGAATGGCAGGCCGAAGCCCGCCACACGCCAACAATCAGGCCTTCGCCTTCTCGTCGCCCGGGAGCACGTAGTCGGTGCCTTCCCACGGCGACAGGAAGTCGAAGTTGCGGAATTCCTGCTTCAGTTCCACCGGCTCGTAGACGACGCGCTTGGCGGCATCGTCGTAGCGGACCTCAACGAAACCGGTCGTCGGGAAGTCCTTGCGCAGCGGATGACCTTCGAAACCATAGTCCGTCAACAGGCGGCGCAAATCCGGGTGGCCGGTGAAAAGAACACCGTACATGTCCCAGGTTTCGCGCTCGAACCAATCAGCGCCGGGATAGACGGCACAGGCGGAAGGAACAGGCTGATCTTCGCCAACCGGAACCTTGACGCGGATGCGCAGGTTCTTCTTGGGCGACAGCAGATGGTAGACGACGTCGAAGCGCTCGGCGCGCTGCGGCCAGTCGACACCGCAGATATCCGTCATGTTGACAAAGCCGCACTTGGCGTCGTCACGCAGGAAGGTCAAAAGGGCGATAACGTTTTCGGTCGTCGTCGTCACGTTCAGCTCGCCATACTTGATCTCGCTCGAGGAGATCAGGGCGCTGCGAACTTCCGTGAGGTAGGCGGCGAGCTCGTTCAGGGCTTCACTCATGATACCTTGTCCCCTGCCTTACCGTTCGATCGTGCCGGTGCGCCGGATCTTCTTCTGCAGCAGGAGCACGCCGTAAAGCAGCGCTTCTGCCGTGGGAGGACAGCCCGGAATATAAATGTCGATCGGAACGACACGGTCGCATCCGCGCACGACGGAGTAGGAATAGTGATAGTAACCGCCGCCATTGGCACAGGAGCCCATCGAGATGACGTAACGCGGCTCGGGCATCTGGTCGTAGACCTTGCGGAGCGCAGGCGCCATCTTGTTGGTGAGCGTGCCGGCGACAATCATGACGTCGGACTGGCGCGGCGAAGCGCGCGGCGCAAAACCGAAGCGCTCAACGTCGTAACGCGGCATGGAAACCTGCATCATCTCGACGGCGCAGCAGGCGAGACCGAAGGTCATCCACATCAGCGAGCCCGTACGCGCCCAGTTGATCAGCTCATCGGTCGAGGTGACCAGGAAACCCTTATCGGCGAGCTCGTTGTTGATCTCGCCGAAGAACGGATCGTTGCTGCCAACCGGCCTGCCAGTTGCGGGATCGATGATCCCCTTCGGCTGCGGCGCCACGAGCGTCGTGTTGCTTGGGGCTACTCCCATTCCAGGGCTCCCTTCTTCCATTCATAAATAAAGCCGATGGTCAGCACCGCGAGGAACACCATCATCGACCAGAACCCGAACCAGCCGATCGCACCGAACGAAACGGCCCACGGGAATAGGAAGGCGACTTCCAAGTCGAAGATGATGAAGAGAATCGATACCAGGTAGAAGCGGATATCGAACTTCATGCGGGCGTCATCGAATGCATTGAAGCCGCATTCGTAAGCCGACAGCTTTTCCGAGTCAGGCGCCTTGAAGGCAACGGCAAACGGCGTGATCAACAGCGCCAGGCCGATTACCAAGGCAATACCAATGAAAATCGCTATCGGAATATAGGAACTGAGCAGTCCAGTCATCATGTCCATCCCTGCTTGCGATCAGCGCCGGGGCGGCGCATCTGAGCAAATGCCCAGCAAGCGAAAGAGCGTTGCAACAAAGCCGTGGTTAGCGCAGCCGGAGCGCGCGCGCAAGCCTTTTGAATCTGTCCGTTAGGGTACTATCGAGCGGTAGATATCAATGTGTTGCGACGGCAACGCGACAAATCGGCGCTGATGCGAAAAGGCTCCTTCGCAATCGCAATAAATTGATGTTTGATTGTAATGGCTTGGAGAGAATGGCGCGAGTGACGGGGCTCGAACCCGCGACCTCCGGCGTGACAGGCCGGCACTCTAACCGACTGAGCTACACCCGCGCATTGTTTGGCCTTTCAGCCGGTGCAGATCCGAAATTTGCCTTGAAATGGCGCGAGTGACGGGGCTCGAACCCGCGACCTCCGGCGTGACAGGCCGGCACTCTAACCGACTGAGCTACACCCGCATTTCATTTCAAGCATTCCAGATGCTTCCGCACCCATCAAAGCGGCCCTCGCCGTTCGATGAGCGGCTAACTACGGGGTTCGTGTTTGGGTGTCAAGCAGGTTTGAATACAAATCGATGACAGAGTGCGAATTGTTTTGGACAAGCTCGCCCGCAACTTTCCGCTCCGGCGATTTGGCATGGCAGGTTCCCGCTCCACGCATTTCATCCGCGCCTGATATGCACAGGGGCGATCCGGCAAGCCTCACTCCCGCTCATGTGGATGAGCACGATCGGAGGGGTGCAAAATTCAAAAAAATCAAAAAATCTTCACAAACACTCTTGCGGTTTGTCGTCGTTCCGCATAGATCACGGCCACCGAACGCGACGGGCCAATGATCCGCTTCGCAGAAGGGCGATTAGCTCAGTTGGTAGAGCGCCTCGTTTACACCGAGGATGTCGGGAGTTCGAGTCTCTCATCGCCCACCATTCTTCACAAATTCGATAGTCAGTTTAGTTGGCCGCCGGCGGTTCTTTGAGCTCATGATGAGCGATGCTGCGCGCCCAACGCCTGCGTTTCAGTAGTTGCCGAGAATAATGACGGCCAGAAGCACCACGGAAACAAGCACGAGGGCTGCGATAATCATCAGCAGCTCCTTCAACATGAATCGTTCCATCTTGCTGTCATCCATGGCGTTTGCTCCCCGCAAACCGTTATTCACATTCATTCCCAGTGTCGAATCGCCGCGCTGAGTTCCGCGTCAGTGCACATGTAAGGGACCGCATTGTCAATTTCAGCCTGAAGACCTCGCAGCGCTACCAATTCTTCTTCCATTACATTGCATCATCGTTACGGCACATGAAGCTTTATCGGCCGCCGCCGCAGCGGCGGGTCGATGTAGGCGTCAGGCAGATTGACCGTCCGTGACAATAGTCTGTCGGCGATCTGCGCGGCGGCGGCGCGCGCGCCCTCCCCGGAGCAGAAGTTGCCGCGCACCTGTACGGCCGCGGCCAGCAGACGAAAGAATGCGTCGCGCAGCGCCGGCGACGGCGGCATCGGCTCCAGCCAGAATCGATCCAGGCCGCCCTGATCGCTCAGTCCATCGATATCGTAGATCGCAGCCCCCAGCGCTTTGACAGGTTTCCCCGCCTGCAGCGCGGAAAGCGCCGCAGTCGAGTTGACCGTCACCATGCCCTGGCTGGCGGCAATCAACCGATCGAGACTGCCACCATCGATCAGATGGATGCGAGGCGACAATCCGCATGAGGCGCCGATGCGATCAACATAGGCCCGCCAATCCACGAGCCCGTTGTCGAGCGGATGGAGCTTGAGGACGAGATGCGCGTCGGGCGTAGCATTCTCCGCGAAGGAACGGAGAATCAGCCGAGTAGCGTCCTGCTGCTGATGAAAGGGCGAGTGCGCTCGCAACTGAAAATCGGTCTGAAGCTGCAACGGATAGACAAAGAATCGTTTGCCGCCGGCAATCAGATCCTCGATCACACCCTCTGCCTCTCGTGCCCTCCTGCCGCTGGAAGGAAGTTTCCTCAGCCAGCCGGCATATTCCATCAAGGGATGGTAAAGCCCGTGCCGCCGATAGCCGGGATAGAGAAACCACAGAAAGACGGTCGGGAGATAATAGGCGAGATCGTAAAGTGCTTCCGCCAGGAAAGTCTGGCTGTAGCGGCGTTTCCAATCCGGTTCCGGCAGCTTGGACGCCGCCGTCAATATATGGTCCGGATCGACCGGAAAATGCGAATTGGAGGAGAGGCCGTCTCGCTCGAGTGTCACCCAGTCCGGCCGCAAATATCCCATCTCGACGACATTGACTGTAACGCCAGCGCGCCGAGCCTCCTCGATGGCGACCTGATGATAGGGGCGCTCCTCGCCGTGCAGGATCAGGTCGGTGACGTTCTCGGCCTCGATTCGCTGCCTCACATGGGTGCGCCATCCGGCAAGATCGCCGCGATAATTGGAGGCGCCGCGCCAGCGCCAGGAAATCCAGTCCCCGGCATTCAGGTTAATGCGGATGCAACGGCTGCCGGCCATTTCCAGGATCCTGGCGATCTCGACGAACAACGGCGAGGATGGCCCCTGCAGGAACAGGAAGACGCGCGCGGGGGCAGTGCCCTCCCCGCTGGGCATCACTCCGGAACCTCGGTGGCAAGGCCCGCATAGTGCAACAATGTACCGAACAGGTTCCAGGGGGCCTCTTCCTGCGACGGCTGCGGCTTTTGCGAATGGGCGCGCGCTCGTCCAAGCGGAACGATGATGTAATCGGTGCGCGGATCTGGGAACGGATCGGCAAAGGCCTTCAGCAAGGGCGCATGATCACCATAGAAAAGCAGCCAAACCGGACGGTCCAGCCTATCGAGGTGATGGGCGAGATTGCCGAGCGCGTGATCGGCGCGCATCAGGAGCTCGCCATAGATATCCACCGGATTGACGAGGTCGCCGCAGCGGCCCGGCTCCCAGGGGCCGTGATTCGCCATGGATGCGACAAAGAGGAAATTCTTGCCCGTGCCATCGTCGTCGATCGTCCGAATTACGCTCTTCGTCAGCGAGAGGTCGCTGACATAAGGGCCATCGCGCTCAGGATTGTGATCGAACTCGTCCAGCATCATCATCCGGTCGAAGCCAAGCTGCGGCAAGGCCTTGTGACGGAGGAAGAACGTCTTGTCGTAGGGATGGATGAACTGCGTCTTCCAGCCCGCCTTCTTGAGCCGAGCCGGCCAGACCACATCCTTGTAGTGACTGGCGCGCAGATAGGGGTAGCTGGCATCGATATGCACATTTTCGGGCAGTAGCCCGCTCAGCACTGCAAATTCGGTCCGCAGCGTATAGCCGCCCTCGAAGACGCTGGTCATGCGGCCCCATTGCGCGGCCTGCTCGCGCAGACGGTCGAGATTGGGCAACTTGATATTGTCGACGCCGAAATGTCTCAAATCGATGAAGGATTCGGATTGCCAGACGACGATGAGCGGTTCGTCTTCACCATGCTCCCAAAGCTCTTGAAGCGCCGACATGAAGCGCCCGGACAATTCCGCGACGATCGCCTCGCGCCGGACACCGACCCAGATGACGAAATGAAAGACGACCGAGGCGAAGGTACCGAAGCGCACCGTATCGATCTTAACGTCAACCTTGCCGAGAAACTTCTGTGTGAAACGGCAGACCGGTTCGCTGACGACCCTGCTGAACAAAGCAAGCCATGGCGCGAAGGCGACAACCAACATCAGCAGGACCCATAGCAATTGGTTCGACGCCGGCAAAACCGATGGCTCAAGATACATGTAGAGGCCGCTGAGGCCGAAAACATAAGCGAAGGCGATGATCCAGAAGACGATGTTTAGCGAGGTCGCGTAGAAGATCTCCTTGTATTTGAAGACGTCCACGACGAGCGCGATGTCCGAAAAAACCAGAGGCTCACGGATAAACTCGAACTTCGCCCTCGATATGCCCGTGAAGATGACAAAGAAGCTGATGACGGCCTGCGTGCTGTAGAGCGGGCGCCAGGAAATGGCGAAGAAGGCGACATAGATCAATATGATGACCGGAATCCTTGCCGCCCAGTCGCAGGCCACCCGCCGCCAGCTTCTTTTCGGGCGATTCTCGGCGGTGATGGTCGCCGGCATGGCGAAAGGATCCGTCAGCAGGACGATGACGCAGGAAAACGCGAAGCAGGCAAGCGTCAAAAGAACTGGAAAATCATGAAGCTTCAAGATTGCGCCATCCAAATGCCCGCCGCCTTCGCAGCATTTTTCATATCCGCGAGGAACGGGCCGCCAATTGCCTGACTTACCTTCTCTTGCACGTGTTTCACCGACAGCGCAACACCGGTAGTTGTTTCGTATTACTTATCACTATCAAAGCCTTGCTCGGCGGTATCGGCAAGACCAAGATCCCCCTCCTCACCAAATATTTTTCGCGTCTTGCGCGAAAACCACCATAGCAGCGGCGGTTTTATCAGTGGGCCGAAAAATGCAAGCGCCGTCAGCGAAAATCCGAAGTGGATTCTTTGTTTGCCGCGATCCAGGCCGTGGACAATTTTTGCCGCGACCGCCTCCGCACTCCACGGTTTGACGGACCCCATCAATATTTCCGCTTCGCGAGGTCTGAGGGAGATTTCCCGACGATATTGCGGCGTCATCGTATCGGGTGGGAAGCAAATGGAAATCTTTACCCCCGAAGCACCAGCCTCAGCACTCAAAGCCTCGGCAAAACCCTCCAACGCCGATTTGGACGCGCAATAGGCGGTATAGCCGAAGATACCGATCAAGGCCGCGCCCGAAGAGATCATCATGATCCGGCCGTCACGCCGGCTCTTCATGCCCTTATAAACAGAGCGAACTGCATTGGCCGTCCCGAGGACATTGATGGAGATCTGCTCATCGAAAACCGATTCCGGCATTGCATCGAAGGCACAGGGCTCGACGATACCGGCGGAGGCTATGAGGATATCGCAAGGACCGAAGGACGCTTCGCAAAGCTTTACCGCCTCCATGGTCTGACCGGCCGAGCCTACATCAACGGCAGCCGTCCGGATAAAGGCACCATCGACACCGGGAAGCGCTGCGATCTGGGCACGTGCCGCTTCGAGGCGCCCCATATCGCGAGCAAGAAGAGAAACCCGAGCGCCTCTGGCCGCATAAAGCTTCGCTACCGCCAGACCAATTCCGCTTGAACCTCCCGTGACGATAACGTGCATGAGACGATCGCCCCCGAACTTACGAGCTGCCTGGGGCCTGAGCCAGGGGCAGCAACTGCATCATCTTGTCCATATCCAGCGAGGCAAGACCGAAATTGCGGTCCTTCAAGCTCTTGAGTTTTTCGGCCGTGAGCGCGACCGCACGCCGGATCTGCTCCTCGGTGTGATTACAGGTGATGAAGAAACGAAGGCGAGCCATACCCTCCGGCACCGCCGGATGGATGATAGGCAGCACATTGATGCCTTCGGCGAGTAGGTCGTTCGAAAGCTGCGCCGCACGAAGCGAATCACCGACGATGACGGGCACGACCGAGTGGCCCATGCTGAGGCCGGTATCGAGACCCGCAGCCTTCGCTTCTTTGAGGAACAGATGACCGTTACGCCTGAGCCGCTCGGTTCGCTTCGGCTCGGACTTGAGGATATCGAGGCCAGCGATAGCGGCGGCGGCGAGAACGGGCGAAAGGCCGACGCTATAGACGAAACCGCCGGCCTCCGCTTTCAGAATATCGGCAAGGGCGCTGCTGCCGGCGATGTAGCCGCCGCAGCTCGACGTGGTCTTTGACAACGTGCCCATCCAGATATCGACATCACGCGGGTCGAGATCGAAATGCTCGAAGGTGCCGCGGCCCGTTTTTCCGAGAATGCCGAGCGCATGCGCCTCGTCGACCATCAGCCAGAAACCGTAGCGCGCCTTCAATTCCAGAAGAGCTGGCAGATCGGCGATATCGCCATCCATCGAATAGATGCCTTCGACGATGACGAGGATGCGCCGGAAATCCGATGACAGCGTCTTCAGGATATTTTCGAGGCTGTCGACATCGTTATGCTGGAACAGCCGGCGCGCCGCGCCGGAAAGCTTGATCCCGGCAAGCGCACTGTTATGAATGAATTCGTCGTGGATCACGAGATCCTGCGGCCCCATCAGGCAGCCGATCGCAGTGACATTGGTCAGGTAGCCGCTGACGAAGCAGACGGCGGCATCGACGCCATAGACCGCGGCGAGCCCACGCTCGAGCTCGACATGATCAGGTCGCTCTCCTGCAACCAGCCGGCTTGCCGAAGCCGAGATTCCGAAGCGATCGATCGCCTCTTTGGCACGTGTGGCAACATGCGGGTCGGTATTGGTCGCGAGATAGTCATAGGAAGCAAAATTGACGAACTCGCGCCCGCCAATGCGCGTCGTCGCGCCTGCCGCTGCATCGTGTGACCGGTAGAAGGGATTGGCAACACCGAGCAGTTCGCCCGCCATGC
The DNA here is from genome assembly GCF_900094555.1 of Martinezella hainanensis. Classification (GTDB taxonomy): domain Bacteria; phylum Pseudomonadota; class Alphaproteobacteria; order Rhizobiales; family Rhizobiaceae; genus Rhizobium; species Rhizobium hainanense. The sequence goes on along the minus strand of NZ_FMAC01000002.1, from coordinate 427,599 downwards.
GTTGCGTTGCGACGCGCTTATATTCAGGCAGATCCTCGAAACGCGGAGCCTGACGCGACTGTGCCTGCGGCTGTCGGTTGAGCCGTTCGGTTCGATTGCGGCCGGAAGATTCGCCGACGCGGCGCATCTGCTCGAGCAGCTTGCTTTTCTTCTGCTCCGCCGGATTGCCATCTTCGGCATCAAACGTGGTCACTGGACGGCCCTTTTTTCCTGTTCTGAGGCATGGCTGCGCGCCAGACGCTCGACCACGCCGCCATCACCTGCCGCGTCACCATCGGCATCATCACCATTGCGATTCATGACACGATCACGCAAACGGCTGACGACATCGCCTACGGTCGTACCTTCGCCGACGCCACTCAAGGGAATATCGAAGCCGGTCTTCTGCTGGAAGCTCATGCCGAGTTCCATGGCCATCAGGCTGTCGAGGCCGATATCCTTCAAAATCTTGTCGGGAGTCACTGTGTCCTCGGTCACGCGCAGGATGGCGGCAATCTCCGCAGCGACGAGCGCATGCAGGGCGGCCTGAGCCTCCCCTTCCGATTTCCCCTTGATCAGCTCCTTGAGATCGATGCTGTCGCCCTCGTTCAGAGCTTGATGGCTGCCCGCATGCCGCATCAGCGGCTCGAACAGCGACCGGCCGGAGATCGGCAGCAGGCGAACGGCGTTCCAATCGATCTCGGCGATCATAACCGCTGCGGCATCGACCGCACCTCTGTCGGCCAGCATGTAGCGCTCGACCTGCTCCAAAGCGTCGCGCGCCTTCAGCGCCGCCTTGCCGATGCGCTTGGAGAGGAGATCATTGACCTCGATGTTGCGGGCAAGGAATCCCTTATCGGCGATGGCGCCGAAACCGACCGCGAGCGCAGGCCTACCGACGGCCCGACGCGCACGCGCTAGGCCCTCAAGATAGCCATTTGCCATCACATAGTTAGCCTGACCGGGATTGCCGAGCATGGTCGTTGCCGAGGAGAACAGCAGGAAAAGCTCCAGCTTGTCGTCGCGCGTCAGACGATCCAGATTCTCGGCACCACGGATCTTGACCTCGAGAACGGGGCGATTGCGCTCTGGCGTCAGGTTGGCAAGGAGCGCGTCGTCCAGAACCATGGCGGCATGAACGACACCCTTCAGCGCTCCTTCGGCGCGAAGCCAGGTAAGCAACGTTTCGACCGCGACAGCGTCCGTGATATCGCAGGCATGCAGCGTCGTCACGACACCTCGCTTGGCCCAATCGGCGATCGCCTTTTTCGTTTCCGCGTCGGCAATGCCGCGGCGCGAGCACAGCGCTATGCGGCGCGCACCCTTCGAAACAAGCCAGTCGGCGGCAGACAATCCGAAGCCGCCAATGCCACCCGCAACCAGGAAAACGCCCCTGGTATCGAAGCGCAGGGACTTCGCAGGCGCCCGCAGGACGCCGTCGATGCCCACAGCAGGCGGGCGCACCACGATCTTACCGATATGGCCCGCATTCTGCATCAGCCGGAAAGCATTGCCGATCTCGTCATAAGCGAAGGCGCGATATGGCAGCGGCGTCAGCTTTTCCTCAGCGAAAAGCTGACCGATCTCCCCGAAGATGCGCCGTGTCAGGTCGGGTACATTGACCAGAAGCTGATCGGCATCGATACCGAAATAGCTGACATTGCGCCGGAACGGACGTAGGCCGATCTTGCGGTCGGCATAATAGTCACGCTTGCCAAGCTCCAGGAAACGGCCGAAAGGCTTGACCAGCTCGATGCTCCGCTCCATCGCTTCCGAAAAGAGCGAATTGAGAACAAGATCAACACCTTCACCGTCCGTAAGACGCCGCACGCCGGACACGAAATCCAGCGAGCGGGAATCCAGCACATGATCGGCGCCGAGCATCTCCAGGAAACCACGCTTCTCGGCCGTGCCGGCCGTGGCGATCACCTTGGCGCCCCGATGCTTGGCAATCTGGAGTGCTGCCAGGCCGACGCCGCCTGCAGCTCCATGGATCAGGATGGTTTCGCCCGGCTGAATGCGTCCAAGCTCGACCATCGCATAATAGGCGGTCAGAAAAGCAACCGGCACGGTGGCGGCGGCAACGGTTTCCATCTGATCCGGCAGCTTTGTCACGCCATCGCGATGGACGCGCACATGGGTCGAGAATGCGGCAGGCCCGATCCCCATCACCTTATCGCCCGGCTTGAGATCATTGACCGCATCGCCCACAGCAAGAACTCGTCCGGCGAATTCCATGCCGATCGTGGCACCAGCAAAGCCGTCTTCCAATGCTTCCTCGGGCAGAAGGCCCATAGCCCACATGACATCCCGGAAATTCAGGCCGGTGGCTTCGACGGAGACGACAATCTCTCCTTCATCGAGTGCGGGAAGGCTCGTCTCCTCCCAGGCCACGCTATCCAGACGGCCGCCCACATGCTGGCGGATCGTTGCCGCTGTGAAATCACTGCGGCTTGCTTCGATGGCATCGAAGGGACCGGCCACGGCTCGGATTTCCAGGACCTTACCCGTCCCGCGATCCAGGAACCATTCCCTATTATCCGTTTCCGCGGCCATCAGGGTATCGACCACCGAGAGCGTTCGACTGTCAGCCGTATCGGCATCCAGCAGATGCACATCGAACGTGTCATATTCGTTCTGAAGGACGCGGCTGAAGGCCCATAGACCGGCATTGGCATCATCGACAAAGCCAGCCGACAGCGGAGAGCCGCCGGGCGCCACTATGACGAGTCGAGGCCGCGCTCCATCGCTGCCTTGCGACAAAAGGCTCGCCAATTGCGTAAACGCCGAGAGACGCGACAGTGAGAGCTCCGCTGCATCGCCGCGCTTTACATCCGCAAGATAAACGACGCGGCGAGTATCCGGATCAATCGCATCGAGGGCGTCGACAAAATCCGGAGACGATGCGTCGAGATCGATGACCGCTATATTCTTGCCCAGCTTGCCGAAACCCTTCCCGCCCTGCTCCGACAAGATCAGGATCGGATCGACGGCTTCTACGATAATGGCCTCTTCCGGTTGCCGTTCGGATACGGCCGACACGCTGATCAGCGCGCCTTCGGGGAAGGTCCATTCGCGGATCAGAGGCTTGGCAAAGCCCAGACTACCGAGAAGATCGTCAATCTGCTGAGGCGTACCCAGCCGTCCGACTGGGAATTCCGGTGACTGACTATCGGCAAACCAGCCTTCGGACAGGCCGAAGACGAAATCGTTGAATGCACTCGGTGCGCGATCGGCGAGCAGCAGCTGTGCGCCGCCGGCCGCCACCGCCCGGACCATCCGCTTGATCTCGTCATTGTGGCGCATCAGATACTGGCTCTGATCGCCGGAGGCGACCACGATGTCGGCAACATGACGATCGGTCAGCCCGACCGGATCAGCCACAATAACATGGGCGTCACGCTCGAAGGCGATCTCCAATGCTCGGCGGGCTTGCTCGCGCGGCTCGGCGATCACGAGACATGCGCCCGCGGCCGCAGCGATCGTTGCCAGCTTTCGACTGAAAGCCACCGAGACAGAGCCGAGCTCAAGAACGTGCCCGATTGCACCGGCATTGGCTTCGATGGAGGAAGCCAATGCCTCTGCCAACATCGACAGCCGTCTCTCACTCAAGGGAGAATGAACAAGCACATGCTCCAGCGTCGCCCCACCCGGCATATTTGCACCTAGGGCCGCAGGCTCACGCTCCAGCACATGCGGCCGTATTATCGCCAGATGCTCAAGCGTCTCGCGATAGGCGTCGCCAACGAGGACACTCTCGGCCACGCGCCCGGCGTCCTCGCGATAGATTTCCTGCAGCAACTCCGCCACCGGCGGCAACGTCGGCTCCAGTGGAACATGCCACTTGCCATCGCCCGTTTCCGCGATGCCGGCGTCTTCCAAAATGTAGAGGCAATTGACGAGGAAAGACCTGAACTCGGGATCGCCGGGAAGGCCGGAGAATGCGACAGTGCCGTTGCGGTCGGCCACCTTCAGCGCAATATCATGGCAGGCCCGATAGATTGCAGCATCGAGAAGAAGGCTTGCATTATTGAGCTCATGGCTCTCGCCAGAGTCGCCGTGCGATGAAATCGGCCGGATGCCGGCGCTAGGTCTGTCTCCGTCGGAGAAAAGAACCGAGGGCATGCTCTCATAATGAAAAGCGACGGAATCGAGCGTCGCCCTGCGACGCAACTGCGTGCGGCGGAAACGGCAATCGTCAAGAACGACAAGCGGCCTGCCATCGGCATCAAACAGGGTGAAACGGGCCTTGATCGAATTCGCGCTGAACCGCTCGATCTCGATGACGGCTTTGACGATCGGTCTTCCCTTGCCGAAAGCTCTCACGGTGCCGAAGTGCACGGGAATATAGGGGGCACCGGTTTCATCGCCGGAGAACTGATCGAACAATGCGACGAGGCCGTGAAACGCCGCATCGACCGACATGGGGTTGAGATTATAGCGGCCGAACGGGTGGGACGGCGGGGCGGCTGGTTTCAAATCCACTTCGATCACATGATGACCGAACGCCACGGCTTTCGACAGAAGCCGGAAATGCGGGCCGTACTGCAATCCGAAACGTTCCGCCGTTTCGTAAGTCACATCGGAGCTCAATGTCGATTTGCGCTCTTTGCCCGATCGCTCGAAGGTTTTATTGCTCCCCTCGCCCGCCAGCGGCCTGCGGCAACGTCCAACCACGTGAACCGTCCATTCGTCATGGCTGAGGCGTTCGCGCGACCGGATCTCGATATCTCCGGTCTCAGGCGACAGGATGGTCGACAGTTCGACCATTCGATCCTGGGATAATTCGAGCGGCCGGATGATTTCGAGATTGCCGATTTCAACTTCATCCATCCCGTAATAGCGTTGCGCCGCCGTTACCGCGATCTCGACGAAGCCGCTGCCCGGCATGATTGCCTTGCCATCAACCACATGTTCGGCAAGGTCCGGGAAAAGACGGGCATCAAGATGGTTCTTCCAATTCGAACCGTTAAGATCGGCACGCCAACCGAGCAGCGTATATGGGCTCTTGCGATCCCGACCGAAGATATCGATTTCGTCCGTCGTTGGAGGGGTGCGAAGTTCCACCGGCTCGAAAGGCAGAGGCGGCAGATTGACGAAGGCGTTGCGGGTGGCGCTACCGCGCCCACGCAGCGCAGGCGCTCCGTTGGCGACTGCACGCGCAAATGATTGCGAAACCGGATCATGGTCAGCGACGGGCGCCTCCCGCAGCAAGGTCGGTATCGCGATGACCTGAACCGATGCCTGTTTGGCGATCTCCGCCACATAATTCGACAGGATCGGGCGCGGCGAAATCTCGATGAAAAGGTTGCATCCCATTGCCATGGCGGCCTGACAGCCAGCCTTGAAGAGCACGGGATCACGAACATTGCGCCACCAATATTGCGTATCCAGCAGGCGCCCGTCGCGCAATTCGCCTGTCACCGTCGAAATGAAGATCCCCGTCCCGCTATCCGGTGCGAGGTCGGGCAGATCCGCAAAAAACGCCTCTTTGGCGCGATCGATAATCGGATGATGGAACGGATAATTGATATCAAGGACATGCGCGACGATCTGAGCCTTGCGCGCAGCGTCCCTGTAGGCCTCTATCTCATCGGCCGGACCTGAGATCGTTACCGAATTCGGAGCGTTGATCGCCGCGATACATATATTGTCGAGACCCCTGGATTTCGCAAAAGCCAGCGCGGCATCCTCGCCAAGCACAACGGCGGCCATCTTGCCCTCGCCGGCAAGGAGATCCTGATGCAGCGAGCGCTTGGCGACGATTGCAACCGCTTCGGCAGCTGTCAGCGCCTTGGCGGCATATGCGGCTGCGATTTCGCCGACCGAATGGCCGAAGACCGCATCGGGCTTGCCCCCCATAGACCATAGGCAATCCGAAAGAGAAGCCTGGATTGCAAACAGCAACGGCTGCGCAATCTTGGTATCGGCCAAGCGTGCGGCAAGATCAGAAGCGACCAGAACATCGGTCAGCTTCTCGCCAAGATAGTACTCAAAAAGCGCACTGAAGGACTGAAAGCATTGCCGGAAATGGCGGTTTTCCTGATAGGCTCCGACACCCATTCCCGCCCATTGCGAGCCGTTGCCGGAAAAGACGAAGGCGATCTTGGCGGCTTGCGCTGGAGCTTCGCCTGCCTCGCCGAGTGAACTTTTGCCTGCGAGATGCGCATCGATCGCGGCAAGCACGGCGGTGCTGTCCTTTGCGCGGGCTGCAAAGCGGTGGCGCATGGGCTCGCGATTGGCGGCAGCGGAAGCAACAATCTGACGAGCCTCCTTGGGCTCGGCAGCCTCAAGACGGGTCCTGTAGTCTTCGAGCAGTGTCGAAAGAGCCGACGCCGTGTGAGCGCTGACGGCAAAAACGACTCCTTCTCCCCGGATTGGCGGCTCCGGCGGCGCAATCGGATCGGGGTCACTGATGACAACGTGAGCGTTCGTTCCGCCAAAGCCGAAAGAATTGATCCCGGCAAAGCGCGCCTGCTTGGCAGGAAGAAGCTCGATCGTTGATGTGTTGACCCGAACGTTCAAACCCTCGAAGTCGATGGACTCGTTCGGATGATCGAAATGCAACGAAGCCGGAAGGAAATTGTTCTCCAGTGCGATGACGGCCTTCAGCAGCCCGAAAAGACCGGATGCAGGTTCGGTATGGCCGATGTTCGTCTTGATCGAGCCAATCGGCACCGGAGCCCGTCGATTGCGTCCGATAACCTCGCCGATCGCCCATATTTCGGCGGGATCGCCGACCTTCGTCCCCGTTCCATGCCCCTCGATAAAGGCGATACGATTGACATCGATATTGCGGCCTTCATAGATCGACTGAAGCAAGGCGGCCTGCGCCTCACGGGACGGCATGGAAATGCCGTTGGTGCGTCCGGAAGAATTGACGCCGACCGCATGTATCCTGCCATAGCTGCGGTCCTTCTCGCGCAGCGCAACGTCCGTCCGGCGCAACACGATCGCCGCACCACCTTCTGCGCGAACATAACCGCGGCCGTCGTCGTCATAGGCGCGGCAGAGCCCTTCCGGCGACAGCATGCGCGCCTGGGCAAAACCCACGAAGGACATGGGGTTGAGCAAGATATTGATGCCGCCGACAATCGCCGTATCGATCTCGCCGCCTTCCAGCGCCTTCACCGCCTGATCGAGCGCGACCAGCGACGACGAACAGGCGGTGTCGATCGTCATGCTCGGTCCGCGCAAGCCGAATATGTGCGAGATGCGGTTGGAAACGATGGAAAGCGTATTGCCCGTCATGAAATACGGACTACCGGAGGCAGGGTCCTCCAGCGTCAGATTGCCGTACTCAAGGGAGGATGCTCCGACATAGACGCCGACGCGCTGCCCCTCGAATCCATCGATCGGCAGGTTTGCATCTTCCAAGGCGCGCCAGACTATATTCAGCAGGATGCGCTGTTGCGGATCCATCTGCATCGCTTCGCGCTGGGAAAGACCGAAAACCGCGGCATCGAAAGCGTAGACATTATCGAAGACGCCGGCTGCAAAACTGTAAGTCTTTCCTTGAATACCAACAGCCGGATGCCAAAAGCGCGCGAGATCCCAGCGCTCCTCTGGTATGCGGCTTACGGTGCAACGCCCCTCCTTGAGGACAAGCTGCAGTTCGTCAATCGAACTCGCCCCAGGGGCAACGCTTGCGCGTCCGATAATTTCAACTGTCATGATCTCTCAGCAATACTCGAAGAAGTGCACCAAACTGGCCAAATTCAATATCAGCTGCTCACATTATTATCTGTGGTTGTTATCGACAAAAAATTTGCGTGTGCAACCAATATGCGGCAGCGCAACAACCGATGCAATATGCGATCTCTTACACTCTTCAGTCCAAGTCGAAGATCGCAGCTATTGCTTGCGACGATTGTCTTGTTTTCCGCAAGTCAGTTCGCGATGAATTTCCGTTGCCGACAAGGCACGATCCGTCACAATCATACAGATGTCGGCATCCGCCAACGAATGGAGGCGCAGGTAGACTAGACAGAGCCACTGCCCCTCCATTTTTCCAGGATTACTGCCCCAGATTCACCGCTGTTGCTGCCCCCTGGGACGCGATACCTAGCGGCGTACCAATAAGATTCAAGAACTTCCTGATGTCGACGGACGGATGGCGCGACACGTAGATGACGTCACGGCTCTTGACCGGGAAAGTCTGTCCTACGATCAGGCTGTCGGGATTGGACATATCGAAGCGATAAACGATCGGATAACGTCCCTTGGCATCCGGCACCATTCCCTTGCGCAGCAGCTCCTGGAAACGAGCGGGACCGAGAAGAATTTTGGCGATTTCAGGCTCTTCGTAACGGAACAGGAAGAAGCCCTTGGCGTTGCTCGCATCATCGATCGCGCCATGGCCCAGCGCGACGGCCTCGAGCAGATTCAGATCGTTCGCCCCGAACTCGATACGACCGTCCCCACGAACAGAACCGAGCAAGGTGAAGGTTCGCGGATCACGGACGAGGAAAATCTGGTCGCCCGGCTGGACATAGATATCTTCCGAAGGATGTTCGATGATCGACTTCAGCAGAACCGTTCCGGTCCTGCTACCGCGAACCAGCGTAACATAGGTTTCATAAGGTTGCGTCGAGGGGCCACCGGCTTTGGCGATGACTTCAGTGATCTTTTCCTTGGTCAGATCCAGCGGAACCATGGAAGGACGACCGACCGCACCGGAGACAGTGATGGTACGCGACGGCGTGCCCATGCTTGTTACGATAACATCCGGCTCGACGGCCTTGGTTGCCAAAGCCGCCAGGATTGCCTTGCGAGCCTGGTCAAGCGTCTTACCTGCAAATCGAACCGAGCCGGCATAAGGGATTGCCGCCGTGCCGTCAGGCTGCACGACGATATCGAGCGATACCTGCTTTGATTGCGCCGTCGAAAACAGGCCATCGGCACCAGCTTCGAAAATCGTGACCTTCAATGCATCGCCGACACCGATAACGACCGGACCAACGCCACCGCCCATGCCAAATCGGCGATTGAGCGTGGATGAAACATAGTCTGAAACCAGACGCGCACTGCGGCTGTCGATGTCGACAATATCGAAAACTGCAGCATTCCTGCGACCCAATTCGACACTGGATTGGCCGGCATCCTTCACAATAGCACCAGCCAGCGGACCTTCGCTCGAAACGGAATTACATCCCGCCAGAACCACGCAACAAAGTACGGCGCCAATACGAAACAATTGAAAACCTCAAACCAATAGCTGCCGTGATTACCTGATGGCATACATCGACATAGAATGCATCAAATCTATCGACGCCTTGAAAAGCATAACGGGCGCGCGTCAACAAGCCCAAACGCCGGGAATACAATCAAAAAAATCGTGTGCGATCATCTGAACACACCTGGGATTGAAGAAGCGCGCGATCAGATCGGATTTATAAGGGGCAAAGGTGCGCAAAGCAATTTGCGCGAGTATTATTTGAGGATTTAAAATTAAAATTTTCTGAAAAATAAAAAGAGGCCGTTAAGTAACGACAGTAGTAAAAAATCGTCCGATCGGCGACATAAAGTTCTGCAGAATCGCACTTATGCCGCTTTTCATAAGATTGCTATTGCCTGTAAAAGAGTTGAGTCCTGACCCGCAACCCACGCAGAGATGACAGACCACAACAATCGGAACTTGCCGAATTTCTGCGTCCAGCGAGATAGCATCAATGGCTCCTCTCGAATAAGATTCGGCAATCCTCGATTGTCCACAGGCACTTATAGATTTCGCCAACTTGCTGTGAGGCGGAAAGCGGCTTCAGGACTGCTATTAAGTCAAACGCGAGAACGATCCTATAATTTCTCTGGATCGGCGGGATGCCGATTGAAATGAAGGTTATGTATTAATGCTTGGTTTTTCAAAGCGCTCCCAGAAGAAGACACCGAAAAGTCCCCTGGAGATATTCGATCAGTACGAGCAAGGCAGACCGGCTCACCAAAACGCCATCGATGCGCTTCAGGGATGGAACTGTGCGTTTCCTCCAGAATTCAGCCTCAATGCCGGTAACCTGCCCCTTTATGCGGACGACCGCATCGATTGGGCATTGCGCACATTCGGATCGATAGAAGGCAGGACCGTTCTCGAAGTCGGCCCGCTTGAGGGAATGCATACCTATATGCTGAATTGCCATCGCCCGGCGCGGATCGATGCGATCGAGGCAAACCGTCTCTGCTTTCTAAGATGTCTGGTTACCAAACAGATCCTGAACATCGATACTGCCTCTTTCCTGCTCGGCGACATTCAGGCATGGCTGTCGGAAGGTGACGAGATCTACGACTTTGCGCTTGCATCTGGGGTTCTCTACCATATGGCCGACCCCGGCGAATTTCTTCGCTCGCTGGCAAAACGGTCCAATGCGGTTTTCATATGGACGCACTTCGTCCTTGAGGACGCGATGCCGGAGGGCGACGTGCGCTGGTTGCCCTTCAGCGGCAAGGTGGAGACGAAATTGATAGATGGCGTTGCGGTGCGCTATTACGAGCGTAGCTATCACCATGCCAATGCCAATGCCTCTTTCTGCGGTGGCATGAAGGACCGGCACTTTTGGATGCACAGGGATGACATATTGATGCTGCTGCGCACATTCGGCTTTAATGACGTTGTCATCAGGGACGAAAATCTAAGCCATCCAGGCGGCCCCAGCTTCTCGTTGCTGGCGCGAAAAGCGCCCAACGAAGCCTGACGAGGTTCAAATGCCAAGGCCCGACATTTGCGATATCGATAGGCGCCTTGATAGATGTAATGCTATGCAGGGCGCAATGACGTTACTCCATCAGCAACTTCGGCCCTATGCCGATCTGGTAAAAGCGCCGGAGAAACTCCGTGCTTTTTAACCTCGAATACGATCATGGCAATGTAATCGAGGGCTATCTGATCCCCGATGGCTTTTCCGACAAGCCACAGATCAGAATCTCGGATGCCGACGGCGACCTGATGATCCTGCCATGCGACCAGCTCAAACAAGCGGTCATCGACTCGGGACGACACGAAGATGGTCGTGTAGGGTTCAAGCTCGATACGACGATCATCCCTGATCTGGCTCAACGCACATCGCTGATGATCCACGATGCCAAGTCCGGACTATTGATCTATCGGCGACCACAGGTATCGAATACAATTCCGTTAAAGATTGTAAGGCTTGAGACACAGCTGCTGCCAATGGTCAAATTCGACTATTATTGCGGCCGCAACTTTCAATATGAGCTTTCATCCGTCGAGCGCTTCGGCCACGAAACGACCCTCCAGGCCTTTCATCTGAACGCCATCGAGTCGATTTATCTTAGCGGTCGGCTGTTGATGCGCAACTATGAAGAGTTCCTCGACAAGGGATTCAAGGCCATCGTTCTGCTTACCGATCCCTATTACGAACTTGCTCTGCGGATATTCCTTCTGAAACGAATGGCGAAAACCCAGATTTCCTTCTTCGGCGACCGCGACAAGATCATCCTGGCGCCCGCTGCGGAGCATTTTGCCGAGGTAAGCCTCGAAAACGAGGCCTCTTTAAAGACAGCCCTGAAGAAAGCGCCTCAAAGTGTCAGAAACGTTCTGGTATCTCCGGTCACCCGGCAATTGGCCACGACCATACCGGAACAGACGGTGACACGGAGCGATGTCGCCACTGCGATCGACCTTCTCTCGCGCTTTGCCATTGTCGGTTTCGATACGGACAGTCTTTATTTTCAACAGGCGCTCAGCGAGCTCATCGGGATTTCGGTTGACGATTTTCCCTTGCCACCCAGACACAGCACCCTTGAAGACGTTGCGGCACGATTGCGTTCATTGCATATTGCCGAGCTTATGCTCGAAGAGGATTTGATTTTCGATCACTATGTGCGTCAGGCGATGAAACCAACCGCGCCCGGACTGCCGGAAACGATTGCAAGCTGACATGCCGAAGCCAGTCATTGAAGACACGATAGTTCAGGAATCTCCGCGGGTAAAAACGAGCCGTCATATCCTGCCTTCGCTGTTTCGGCGCAGGATACCGGCGCAGCGCGCGCGCACCGATCTCGAGGACGTCGAATACATACCGGTGCATGATGGTAACGAGCCCGAAACACAGTCAGGCGGCAAACCGCCGCTGAGACTCATCGGCTTTGTCCTGCTCGTCATCCTGCCGTTCCTGGCAAGCTCGATCTATTATGCCTTCATCGCTTCCAATCAATATGTGGCGGAAGCGCGCTTCGCCGTCCGTGCCGTGTCGGGAACAGGCGACTCCAACGATGGCGGTGATTCCGGTGGAGCCGCCAGCGCTCTCAACATGCGCTCCGCTTCGCAAGACGCCTATGTCGTCACCAGTTTCATCCACTCGACGGAAATTCTGAACCGGATCGGCAAGAAAATCGATTATCGATCGATGTTTATCCGGCAGGATGCGGATTTCCTGTCGCGATTCAGCTCGTCGCGGTCCGACGAAGAGTTCCTGAAGTATTGGAACGACCATGTCAGCGCCTATATAGACGTGACTTCCGGCATCATCACGCTGAAGGTCAGAACCTTCGCGCCCGATGATTCCGTCAAGCTTGCAGATGCGATCATCGAGGAAAGCGAAAAGCTCATCAACGAGCTTTCCGAACGGGCGCGCAACGACATCGTGCAGAGCATGAAGGCCGATGTCCAGAAAAGCGGCAAGACCTATGGCGACACACTGATCGCCCTCAACCAGTTCCAAAACGCATCCGGCCTTCTGAGCCCGCAGACACAGGCGCAGAACAACGGCACGCTTCTGACGGGGCTGCTGGCGCAAAAGCTGGAATTCGAAACGCGTCTCTTCGTCATGCGGCAGTCGAACGCCCAGAACTCTCCGACCTATCAGCAGCTCAATCTCGCCAAGGATAGCCTCGATACGCAGATCGAGAAGATGAGATCGGAGTTGACGGGCCCTGAGAATGCGAGCCTTGCAAAGGCTCTGCTGGACTATTCCAGGCTTGAAACCGATCGAATGATCGCGGAAAAGCTCTACGAAAGCGCGCAGAAGAACTACGATGCCGTGCTCGCCGAAGCTCTGCGCAAGACGCTCTATCTCGCCGTTTTCGTCAAGCCGGTGCTGCCGGACGAATCGATATTTCCGCGTCGTGTCAGTACGCCGCTGATCATATTGCTTGCGCTTGTTGTCGCCTGGGCAACGCTTTCTCTTATCTGGGCCTCCGTCGAGGATCACCGGATATGAGCGGAGAAGCACCATGATCAGCTTCAAGAACGTCTCGAAATTCTTCAAGACGCAAAGCGGCAAGAAGATCATTCTCGACCGGGTGCATTGCGAGTTCGAATCCGGCTATTCCTACGGCCTGCTCGGCGTGAACGGTGCCGGAAAATCGACGACGATCCGGATGATTGCAGGCACGATGCTGCCGAATTCGGGCAAGATCAGCAAGAATGTTCGAGTATCCTGGCCGCTGGGACTGGGCAGCGGCTTCAATCCCTTCATGACGGGGCGAGCCAATGTTCATTTCGTTGCGCGTGCGTATGGCGAAGATGTCAGGCGCGTCTCTCGCTTCGTCGAAGAGTTCGCCGAGTTGGGAGACTATCTCGACGCCCCGGTACGCACCTACTCCTCGGGCATGAGCGCTCGATTGGCATTCGGGCTCTCAATGGCAATCGAGTTCGAATGCTATCTGGTAGATGAGGTTCTTGCCGTCGGCGATGCGCGCTTCCAGGAACGCTGCCGCATCGCATTCGAGAACAGGCGCAAGAATTCCGATATCATCATGGTGTCCCACAGCATGAGCATGATCAATACGCATTGCGACAGGGGTATTGTGCTTGTCGACGGCAGACTTATCGTCTTCGATAAGGTAGAGCAGGCTATCGAAGCCTATTATAGATTGAATCGATAGTAGACCAGGGAGCGACGGCAAGGCCCAATATGGCTCATGATACCGAAAATGCGCCAAAAACGCTTCAGCTCAGCGCGACGGAGCATAGCCGGAACGTGGCCACGAATCTGTCGGTGACCGCGCGGAAACTACGCTTCTCGACATCAAGGCGCAGCCAGCTGTTCAAGGCTGTCGGCCTGCGGCCGCGTCCGATGCAGCAAATCATCAGTAAGGCCATACTGGCGTCGACCTTCCTGCTGCTTGTCGTCCCCAATATCGCTTCGATCTACTATTTTACCTGCGTCGCGTCCGATCAGTATCAATCGGAAACGCGCTTTACGGTCCGCACGTCCACGCCCGCACTCGGCAGCAATCAGATTACCAAGGTGACCGGCCTGCCGCCGGCGCAGATCGTCCAGAACACCCTGATCGTCACCAACTTCATCAAGAGCAAGGACATGGTTACCGCGCTCGAGGAAAAGGTCGACTTTCAAAAAATCTACGGCAACGATTCGATCGATCGGGTTGCGCGCCTGAAGAAGGACGCGAGCTCGGAAAAGCTGCTCAATTACTGGGAAGACATGGTTTCGGTCAAAATCGATGCGAACAGCGGCATCGTGACGGTCAAGGCGCGCGCGTTCAGCGCAACCGATGCCCAGAAGGTATTGCGCGAGGTCGTCGCCGCGTCCGAAGTCGTTGTCAACGACGTCAACACCCGCATCTGGCGTGACGTGATCTCAACCGCCCAGGCGAATCTCGACAATGCTAGGGATCAGCTGCAGAAGGCACGGGATCAGCTTTTGATTGCGCGCAACCAGACAGGCGTCCTCAGTGTCGAGGGATCATCGACCGTTATCACCAACCTGATCTCATCCGTGCAGAAGGAGAGGATAGAGCTTCAGCAGAAATATGATGCGCTGCTTGGAACGGTTTCCCCCGATGCACCGCAGATGCGCGTGTTGAAGCGAGAGATCGACAGCAGACAGAAGCAGATCGATCAGCTCAACAGCCAGGTTGCCGGGCGGAACAAATCCGAACAGAATCTTGCGGATGTTTCCGTGGATATGTCACAGCGCGAACTGGAACAGAGCCTTGCCGAGCAGCAATTTGCCACCAGCATGAAGACGCTGGAGCAGGTCAAATTCGTCAGCAAGCAGCAGTTGCTCTACCTCGATACGTTCCTGGCGCCCAACCTGCCCGACGAGGCCGAGTATCCCCAGCGGGCGCTCTGGATCGGCGGGATCTTAGGCGTGACGCTGCTTGCCTGGGGTGCTGTTTTCGGCATCCTCGCAAATCTCCGAAGTCGCCTGGCGTGATTTTGCGCGGAAGCCCCATGCAAGTTTTGCGCGACATCATCTACCAGATGCTTCCAAGACCGCGGCCATCCGGTGCGCCGGTGGCAGACGGTGAGCGCATTGCGAGGCGTCTGCTCATCTTGTCACGCCATCCCAATCCGAGCTTCAGCTACTATCTTGCCGAGCGCGCCAAGACGCTTGGCCATATTCCGGTCACCATGAAAGGCCTCGACGAACCGCTCGACGCCATCGATAGCGACGGCCTCTTCGTCATCATATGTCGCTACATCAAGCCGCCGCAATTGCGTTGGCTGGAGGAAAGGCGAGGCACTCTTGCGGGCGTCGCCTATTTCGTCGACGATGACATTCCTGCCGTCGTGACCGGCAACGAAGCGAGTTGGCCCTACAAATTGAGGCTCATCAAACTCGCCGTACGCCCGATGCCAAGGGTCAATCGGCTGCTGACCCATGTCTGGACCTCCACCGAAACGCTGGCAAGCGCACTCGCGATAAGAACCCATCGGATTGAGATTCTGCCGCCGCTTCCGGCCGACGCAGCCGATGTCCCGGTCAATGGCAGGGATGACGGAGCCGAGCCGCTGAGGATGGTCTATCACGCGACCGGCGTGCATCGCCACGAGCACGAGTTCCTGATGCCGATCGTCAGAGCCGCGATGCAAAAGCACAGCAATCTGCATTTCGAGGTCTTTGCCGCCGGCCCGCTTGCCCGCCGCTGGGCTCGGCAAGGGATCGACCCGGCGAGAATGTCGATCATCCCGCCGCTCTCCTGGCCAGCCTATCTCGCCAAGACAACCCATCACCAAGCCGATATCGCTCTGGCCCCCCTTCTACCGGGAAGGACGAATGCGAGCCGCTCCGACACCAAGCGTATCGACATCAGCCGCCTGCAGGCCGCAGCCGTGTTTTCTCGATGCCCGACTTTCGAACGCTGCGCTGTCAACGGAGAGTTTCACATCGGCAATACCGCTGATGAGTGGTTGGCCGCCATCGACCTGCTGGTCGGCGACCGCGAGCGGCGGCTCTCCGCTCGCGATGCCACGCGGCACTCGATCGAGACAATGCGGCGGCACGCGAGCCCGGCATTTCCCGGCATACGTTTTGAACCTCTCAGCGGCATAGGCTAGAGCAGGATTTTCGCGGGCAAGACCCCTCTCACCATATAGATGAAATCAATATTTCGATGACACTCAAAATCGTACCGAACGCCGATCTTGAACGGGAAATATCTGCTGATGCCGATCTAAGCCTCTGGAAATCCCTGGGGGACGATCCCGCATTCGAGATCAGGTTTCCGCCCGTTCGCAAGAGATTGATCGTCATTGATATCGCCGCAATCGATGAGCCCATCGATCCGAAGTTCTATATCAATCGCGGTTATGGCTTTCGCGAAAAGGATACGGTTTCCTTTCCGCAAGGGCAGCGCTTCATCATCACAGCGGACATCGGTTCTGTTGGTACCATCTGTGCCCTGCGGGCCGATCCGGCCACGTTCCCGACTCGCTTCCAATTTTCTGCTGTGGCTTTTACGTCCGCAAAGTCCGGGGAGAAATATATAACCGACAGACTCGGAGCGGATGAAGGAACCAGACGCATCGATCTTGGCAAACTGCCGCAACATTGGATGAAATTGCCCAGGCTGCGTTTCGGGCGACAGCGTCCAAGCCTTACAGTGCAATATGCCGAGGCGAGCTATCGGCTTGCTTCCGAGCTGGAGACCGTTCCGGTATCGGCAACGGTGGGGACCTGGATCAGCGTCGTCGTCCCGGTTTACGACGCGCCGCCCCACTATCTGGACGATCTCGTCAGATCCTTTGAAGCACAGGGCGAAACGGGCGCCGAGCTCATCCTGAGCGATGACGGCTCGACGTCGCCGGAAACGCGGCAGTGGTATCAAAGCAGGCAATCAAAAGACAATGTCCGCGTTGTGTTGAACGAGCGCAACGGCGGCATCGCGGCCGCCACCAATGCGGGCCTGTCCCAGGCACAGGGGCAATGGATCGCCTTTCTCGATCATGACGATGTCATCGCACCGCATGCCCTCAAGATTATCAGGCGGACGCTGGAGCAGAATCCGGATGCGAATTTCGTCTACACTGATGAACTGGTGGTCGATGATACCTTGAAGCCAACCGGCGTCATGCTGAAGCCAGCCTATGATTCCGTGCTGCTGACCGGCGTCAACTACATCAACCATTTTTCCATCTATCGCCACAGCCGCCTTCGGGATATCGGCTATCTGCGCATGGGTTATGACGGCTCGCAGGATTATGATCTGCTGCTGCGCTATCTGGAGGGCGTCCCCGAGGATAGCATCCTCCACCTGCCCTATCCGGCTTACTGGTGGCGCCGCAATGGCAAGACCTACTCGCGCAAGTTCATGGATGTCGCTACCGCGAACGCCAGAAAAGCACTGACCGAAAGATTCGAGCAACAGCAGCAGAAGATAGCCGTGGAAGGCGCGCTCACCAACACCCTGCATCGGGTCACCTTCGAAGCTCCACACACGTGGCCGAAAATCTCGATCATCATCCCGAGCAAGGACAATTTCGATCTGATTTCGCGCATCCTCGGCGACCTCTTCGAAAAGACGGATTATCCGAACTTCGAAGTCCTGGTCGTCGACAACGGCTCCACGGATCAATCCGTCCTTGATCTCTACGAGCGCTATCGCAGCAGCGAGCCACGATTTTCGGCAACGGTCAAACCGGAGGCCTTCAATTTCTCGCGCTCGGTCAATCGCGGCCTGAGCGCAGCGACGGGAGAGCATTATCTCATCCTCAACAACGATGTCGAAGTCATCGAGCCGAATTGGCTGAAGGAGATGGTCTCCTGCCTCGCCTATGACAGGACCGGCATCGTCGGCGCCAAACTGCTCTTCTCCAACGACAAGATGCAGCATGCCGGCGTGGTGATCGGCTTCGGCGGCCTCGCGGGTCATTGGTACATGAACAAGCCGAAAGAGTTCGGCGGCCCGATGAACCGGCTACATGTGCGCAACACCATGACCTGCGTGACCGGAGCGGTGATGCTGATCTCGGGCGACTGTCTGCGGAAAATCGGCCTTTTCGACGAGGAGAATTTCGCGGTCGCCTATAATGACGTGGATTATTGCCTGCGGGCATACAAGGCCGGCTATCGCATCGTCTGGACGCCCTTTGCCTGCCTCTATCACCATGAATCGCTGTCGCGCGGCTCGGACAAATCCGGCGAGCGGAAGAAGCGCTTCGAACAGGAAAAGCAGAACTTGCGCCGGCTGCACGCCACGCAAGAGTTCATCGACCGCGCGCTGAACCCAGCCTATAGCCGCGACAAATCGGATCCGAGGATCGTGGTGCCGACGCGGCTGTATATCCCGTCGATGCCGTAGCGCAATTTGTCGGTGAACCGCGTCAGAGCTGGATCAGGTCCAGATCACGGCCGATCTCGCTCTTGGCGATGTCGACCACGCTTCTCTCATGGGTAAACAGGATCGTCTGGAAACGACCGGCCGTCGCGGCAAGCACCTGAAGTCCGGCGCTGACGCGCTCGTCGTCAAAGGTCTGAAAGATATCGTCGACGATCAGCGGCGCCGGCTCGTTGCGGGCGGAGTAATCTTCGAGGAACGCCAGCCGCAAAGCGAGATAGAGCTGGTCGCCCGTGCCTTCGCTCAGGCCATCCAGCGGCACGCGCTCGCCAGCCGCGCGTTCCGCCAGCAGCTGTAGCGCGTCGCTTTCATCATGCGCTTCGACTAGGCGTGAGAAACGGCCGCCCGTCAGCTGCGAGAAGAGTTCGCCGGCACGGCTGATGACGGGATCGGCCTGCTTCTCGCGATAGGCTTCCATCGATCCTGCCAGCATGCGGGCTGCAATCTTCAACACTACCCATTGCCGCGCGAGGTCTTTTGCCTCCTGCTCAGCCGATAGCTTTTCGAAAACCGCATATTCGGCGCTGACGCCCGTTTCCAGGGCCTGTCGCTGCCGGCGGTTTTCCGCCAGCTTCGCCGAAAGCTCGCCATGCGTTGCAAATTGCCGTTGATCTTCCTCGGTCAGTCGCTCGATTTTGAGGTCGGCAGCAACGCGTTCGAAGCCGGCCAGCTCGACGCGGAGATCGTCTTCAGCCCTGCCGTCGGCTTGCTGCCGGAAGCGATCGCGGCTTTCGACGAGACGGGTGGCGAGACGCGAGCGTTCACGCAGGCGAGAGAGGAGTGCCGGCAGATCGTCGACGCCGCCGAGATCCGCGGTCAATTGGTCTAAATCGGCGGCGATGGCGGCAAGGGCAGCCTCCTGCCGCGTCACGAGCGCTGCCCCACGCTGCCGCTCCTCTTCGAGACCGTCGCGCTTCTTCAGCTCGCCGCGCATAGCGTTGACGCGGGTGTGCAGCGCCTCGGCGGCGGCATCCGGCGGCAGATGATCCAACTCGTAACCGTTATTGGCGGCAAGGGTCGCGAGCCGCCGTTCAAAATCCGCCATATCGCGGCGCATGCCGTTGACGCGGCGCAGACGGTTTTCACGCTCTGCCAGAACATCGGGCAGTTCCTGCCATGCCTTCAGCGCGGCAGCCGCCATGTCGAGGGTCGTGTCAGCCGGCAAGCCAAGCAGCTCAACGGCTTTGGCGAAGCCGCCGCGCCACTCGACGTGCTGCCGATCCAAGATCTGCTGTTGATCCTCGAACCGGGTCAGCCGGTCACGCGCCGCGCCGATCTCCCCTTCCCGCGTGCGGCTTTCGCTCCAGCGTTCAGACAGAAGGCGCAGATGCTTGCGCAAGCCCTCCACAATCGCGGCCGGCGGAAGGCGGCCGCTCTTGTAGCCGGTCGCCTCGACAATATCCTGCAGCGCGGGCAGTACGCGACCTTCCGCCAGCGCATTCTCATCCCGTTCATCCCGCAAGTCGCGCAGCGCCTTGCGCTCGCGCCGCAGCAGCTCCACTCCGCGCCGCCATTCGAGCATCGTCGACGGATCGAGGGCATCGATACCGCAAGGCTCGAAGAGCGCCGCGAAGCTGGCCTGCGCTTCCTTCAGCGCCTTCTCATCGCCTTTGAGCCGACCGGAGGCCTCGTCCTGCTCCTGGACCAGACGCGCTTGCCGCAAGCGATAGTCGGCATGGCGGGCAACGCGATCCGCATCGCTGAGGGCGGCATCGGCCAGACGGTCCGCCTCGGCCACGCCGACGGTCAATACCGCAAGCACCCTGGCGTCCGGAGCCGCGCCCTCCGTCCACTTTTGCTGGATGGTGGACCATTGCGCGTCACGGCTTTCGCGCGCGGCGACGATCTGCTCGCGGGTAACGATCGGCCCGGTGCGCTCGGCGTCCGCGAGCGTTCGCTCTATCTCGGCCAGTTGCTCGTCATAGGCCTGCAGCTTGCCGGCAGCGTCTCGCACCTTCGATCGAGCGGCGTCGATGGCATCGCGATGGCCGGTAATCTCCGTCGCCTCCGGCAGCGGCACAGAAAACAGCATATCGATGTCACCAATCGGTGGCTTCAGCCGTCCAGCAGCCTCAATGAGATCGGCTTCGATGCGGCGTATCTGCGTTTCCAGCCCATCAAGGCGAGCCAAGGCCGAGAGATCGCCCGCCAGCGCCTCGAGCTGATCGATATAGGGCCGCGGGTCGATCAGCCGGCCGGCAAGGCTATCCCTTTCAAGGGCCGCAAGCTGCCTGCGCTCGCCTTCGGATTGCTCGGCAAGAGATTGCATCTGCCGCGCAAGCTGCCTGCCTTCATCCACCAGCTCTGACAGGCGCGCACGGTCGATATCACTTGGCTGCTGCCGCTCCAGCTCGGCTTCGGCAAGACCGAGACGGCGGGCGAGCTGCGAAAGTGAAGTGTCGTAACCGGCGAGCTCCTGATCGACGCGCGGCAGATCGTGACGCTGGGCGCGGTAGTTGCCGGTATCGGCAAAGAGCTGCGTGATATCGCCCGACATCTGCAGCAGCCCTTCATCCAGCTGGATGCGCGCAAGGTCTTCTTCTGCGCGGAGAACGGCTTGCTGCGCCCGGCGCAACTCCTCTTCGCTCGCCTGTTTGTCGCGCAGCCTCTGTTCGAGCCTGTCGGCGAAGCCATCCGGTATGGCGGAAAGATCCGACAGGCCATCGAGCGCAAGGGTTTCCGCATCGATTTCTGATAGCAAGGGCTGCAGGGTCTTCAGCCGCTTGAGCTGATCAAGCGCCTCGCGCGTGCCATGACGCTGCGTCTGCAGGCGCTCCAGCTCCGTCTCCAGCTCTGCCGCTTCGGCAAGAAGCTTCTTCCAGTCGCCGGATTTCAGCTCATTGTCCCGCTCGGCCTTGCGCGCATCCTCATAGCGGTCGAGAGCCTGGTAGAAGCCGCGATCCTTCGAGCGTCGGGCCGCATAGATGCCGTCCGCCTCCGCTTCCAGCGACTGGCGCAATCGTGACAGGCCGGTCAGCCCGGAAGCGGCTGAGAATAGCAGGCTGCCGATTTCGCCGCCGCTGCGCAGCATCGCGGTTGCGCCCTGCCGTAACCGCTGCGAGTCGAGCCCGAAGGCGCGCTCGAAGACATCGCGGCTCAAATTGCCGAGAAAGGGCGACAACGCATCCTCGGCGAGCGTGGTTTCCTTGTCATCCGGCGCCAGCAGCGTTCCCTTGCGGCCACGGCGGCGGCGGAAACTCAGCTTCGCACCATCGCGCGCACTGATATCAGCACCGATCCGCAAGGTATTTGGCTCATGCAGGAAGCTCTGCTCGGCTGCCGTCGGAAAACCGAACAGAAGATCGGAGATCGCGCTCAAGGCCGAGGATTTGCCCGCCTCGTTCGGGCCGTAGATCACATGCAACCGCGCGCCGGGGCGAAAATCGAGCGCGCGGTCAGTCAGTGCGCCATAGCGGAGAATATCGAGCCGGGTAAAGCGCATTAGCCCGCCCCCTGCCCACGCGCCAGCAGCAATTGCCGCGCCTCTTCGATGAGCGTGTCGATGTTGTCGTCCAGCGGCGTCTCGACCGCGCCGAGGCCGCCCGGCAGGCGCACGGCAATCTCGTCGATCAGGCGGCTTGCTTCCGCCGAGATATCGGCATCGCCCTCATGCTCGGCCAGAAGCTGACGCAGATCGAGCGCGCCGTCAGCATCCGCCGCCTTCTCCGGCGGCGGCTCCAGCCGCAGTTCTAGCTTTTCCAGCCAGATATCCTCATGCACGCGATGGCAGGCGGCTTCCACCTCGTCTCGCCATTGCTGGCGGTTGGCGGCGATCGCGCCATGCAGCGGCGTGACCCCGGAAAGCCGAACGCGCAGCGCTGTCATGCGACCGTCCATCTCATCCGCCAAAGGCTGTACCGCCTGTTCCACATGACGGAGGATCGCGGCTTGGTCATCTTCTGGGCCAGCAACGATGTCGACCTGCGCGAATCGCGCCTCGTCGACGATGATGCGCCCATGTTCGATCCGGCCGTCTTCGACGGTCACCAGAACCGCGCCCTTGGCACCGCGCTCGCGAATATTGCGGCCCTGCAGATTGCCGGGAAAGATGACCAGCGGATCCTGCGCCACTACTTCATAATCATGCACGTGGCCAAGCGCCCAGTAATCATAGCCGCGCGAACGCAGATCATCGACGGAGCACGGCGCATAGGGCGCATGCGGCTCGCGGCCGGTCAGCGACGTATGAAGAATACCGATGTTGAACCAGCCGGAGACGGGTGCCGGATAGGCAATCGCCAGATTGTCGTTGGCGGAGCGTTCGGCAAAGCCCTGACCGTGCAGTGCCACCTTCAGCGCCTCCAGCCTGACGCTGCCCGGCTTGCCGGTCGGAAATTCATGAACGTTTGGCGGCAATGTGATGGTCTTGGTGATGACGCTTGCCGCATCGTGATTGCCGCGCAGCAGATAGACCGGGATGCCCGCCCGCTCCAGACGCGCCATCTCGCGATTGAAGAACAGGCCGATCTTGTTGTCCTTCCAGTCGCCATCATAGACATCGCCGGCAATGACGAAGAAATCGACGGCCTTCTCGATCGCCAAGCCGACAAGCGTCGAAAAGGCTTTCCGGCTTGCTTCGACGAAGACTGCCGCGACGGCGGCATCCTTGAGGGCCAGACCCTGAAAAGGGCTGCCAAGATGCAGATCGGCGGCATGGATGAAGCTGAATGAGGGCATGGGCTCCGATAGCGGTCAGAAATCCGATCTCTCCTTTTAAGGAAACGAAGGCGCTGTGAATACCGCACCGGCGGCTTCATCCAACGGTTTCGTAAGCCGGACCGCGCCCCGCATATTCCTCAGTCACGCGATTGCGATCCTCGATCGCCGATGAGCGCTTGTGGCCCTGTCGGGCGGCTGCTACTGCCCTATCATCTAGCGAACAACGGAGAGGAGACATCTCATGAGACATCATGCTTTTGGACGGACGCCCTTTATCGTGACCGATGTCGGCTTCGGGGCCTGGCAGATCGGCGGCGCATGGGGTGATGTCAGCGAGGCTGACGGCCGTGCAGCGCTGAACGCCGCCCTCGATGCCGGCATGACCTTCATCGATACCGCCGACGTCTATGGCGACGGCCGCTCGGAAAAGATCATCGCCGATGTGTTGAAGGCACGCGTCGGCGAACGCCCGATGGTGGCGACCAAAGCCGGCCGCCGGCTGAACCCGCATGTGGCCGACGGCTATACCAAGGCCAATCTCGAAGGCTTCATCGATCGCAGCCTGAAGAACCTCGGCGTCGAAAGCCTCGATCTCGTGCAGCTTCATTGCCCACCGACCGAAATTCTTTACCGTCCGGAGATTTTCGTGGGTCTCGACGAGTTACAGAAGGCCGGCAAGATCAGGGGATATGGCGTCAGCGTCGAGAAGGTCGAAGAGGCGCTGAAGGCGATCGAATATCCGGGCGTACTCAGCATCCAGATCATCTACAACATCTTCCGGCAGCGACCCGACCATCTGTTCTTCAAGGAAGCCAAGCGCAAGAACGTGGCCGTTATCGCGCGCGTTCCCCTCGCCTCCGGACTACTATCCGGCAAGATCACCCGCGATACGCAATTCGCCAGCGACGATCACCGCAACTTCAACCGCCATGGCGAGGCCTTCGATGTCGGCGAGACCTTCGCGGGCGTGCCGTTCGAGGTTGGTCTCCAGGCCGTGGAAGAAGTGCGCAAGCTGGTGCCGGCTGGCGCCAGCATGGCGGCTTTCGCGCTGCGCTGGATCCTGATGAACGAAGCCGTCACCGTCGTCATCCCCGGCGCCCGCAATGCCGAGCAGGCCAAGGCCAATGCGGCAGCGGCCGATCTTGCTCCCCTTTCGGCCGACGTCATGGCGGCTACACGCGAGATCTACGAGCGCCTGATCGCGCCGCACGTCCATCATCGCTGGTAAGATATTTTGACATGGATGGCCGGAACCTGCTTCCGGCTATCGCACTGCTTTGGTTGGAGAAAAGCGAGTGAGAAGGCTCGAACCGGGCCTAGAGGAGGAATGCAATGAAAGTAGCGCTGGTAACGGGCGCCTCTCGCGGCCTTGGCGCCGTGATCGCCTTGCAGCTTGCGGAAGCAGGCTGGGCCGTCGCCGTCAACTATGCCAGGGATACCCAAGGGGCTGATAAGATCGTCGACACCATTCGGCAGCGCGGTGGACAGGCTTTTGCCGCCCGGTTCAGCGTAATCGACAAGAACCAGCTTGCGGACGGTTTGGAGCAGATCAAGTCATCGCTCGGACCGGTCGATCTGATCGTCAACAATGCGACGGGACCCCAGCCGGAAATGCCGCTCATGGAGCAATCCTGGCGGACATATCTCGACCAGCTGGAATTCTTCGTGAAGGCGCCGCTTGAGCTGCTGCAAGCCGTGCTGCCGGATTGGCGGGCCCGCAAATCGGGTCGTGTCATCAACATCGGTTCCGAGGTCGCGGAGCTTGGCAATCCCAATTTCGGCAACTACGCCTCCGCCAAGGGCGCGATGCTCTCGATGACGCGCTCCTGGGCGAGAGAGCTCGCGCCGGAGGGGATCACGGTCAATCTCATTGCGCCTGGCTGGATCCCGGTCGAGCGCCATGCGGAAGCGTCGCAGCAGGCAAAGGATGGCTATCTCGCACATACGCCGATGGCCCATTTCGGCAGGCCGGAAGACATTGCCGACGCCGTCGTCTTTCTCGCCTCGAGCAAGGCGGATTTCATCACCGGCCAAAAGCTTGCGGTCAATGGCGGCCGAACGCTGCTCTGACGCCGCCAGACAGCGAAAACGCACGATTCCCGCCGGGACAGCGGTGCCTTTTGCTCCTTTGCGCCGCCGGCAGGCATTGAGGTTCTTGCGCGCTGGTCACCTTGCCGGAGCATTCCCGTTGTTATCGGCGCAAACGCTCTCGCTCTTCGCGTTCCATCTTTGCGCGGGCCTCGAGAAACGCGTTGGTGAGATTTATCAGGACAGGCGATGTGACACTGCCATTTGCGCCGCCGATCGGGTCGACGATGTGAATGTTTCTAAGATCGTTCATGAAGTCGTCCCACAGAGCCGGGCCGCCATTCTCAAGAAGTTCGGCGCGGATGCTCAGGTCTTCGCTGACAGGCAGATGCCGCCTACCCCAGGCGCCGATCGCGGCGATCATGGGTACTAGCTGAATCGCCGGTTCCGTCAGACTGTAAATCGCCTTCTGACTGTGGGTCGGATCGTCGAGCTTGGTGATCAAGCCGAGCGAGAAGAGACGCTTCAGGCGCGCGGCGAGTATGTTGGAGGCAATCCCCTCCTCCGACCGATTGAGCAACTCGCGAAAATGCCGGCGATTACCGAACATGATGTCCCTGATGACGACCAGGCTCCAACGGTCCCCCAGCACTTCCATTGTCAGATTGATCGGGCATCCCGACCGCCGCTCGATATCCATATTCCCATCCTTCAACGAACCAATTGCAATGTAGGGTCAGGCATGCTACGACGCAACCAGTTGCAGATTGCAATTGGATGGAGGAAATCATGTCGAAAGTTCGTGTTGCAGGATTCTCGCTCTCTATCGATGGCTTCGGAGCCGGATTGGAGCAAAGCCTGAACGATCCCTTGGGCAAGCGTGGTCCGGAACTGTTTGAGTGGTTTTTCCCCACTCGGACATTCCAGGCGATGTTCGGAAAGGAGGGCGAAACGGAAGGTGCCGACGCAAAATACGCCGCATCAGCAAATACCGGCTTTGGTGCCTTCATCCTCGGCCGCAACATGTTCGGCCCCATTCGCGGCGATTGGCCCGATGAAAACTGGAAAGGCTGGTGGGGCGACAATCCCCCATATCATGCACCGACATTCATCCTCACGCATTACCCCCGCGAGCCGATCGTCATGGAAGGCGGTACGACCTTCTATTTTGTCACGGGCGGGATCGAGGAGGCGCTCAGCCAAGCCAAGGCGGCCGCCGGAGGCAAGGATATCAAGATAGGCGGCGGCGTCAGCACGGTGCGCCAATATCTTCAGGCGGGCTTGGTCGACGAGATACACTATGCCATTTCGCCAGTCATGCTCGGGAAAGGCGAAGCAATGTTCGCCGGCATCGACCTTCCTTCGCTCGGCTTCCGGGTCGTTGCGCATGAGGCGACAGAGAAGGCTACTCACATCGTTTTGAGCAAATGAGGGCCATCTGTCGCGGATCATCTGCACGGACGGCGCCATCCACTTGACGACTTTGCGCAAGTCCGCACCTGCTCGCCCGGGCTAGCCTTGAATTTTCAGCGCACAATTGCGGCATGAGATCATAAAAAAGGGCCTGCAAAAGCAGGCCCCAATCTTGTCCACCCGCAAGGCAGGTGCCTCGTAGCGGGTGAAAACGAATTAGCTGTTGACCGAGTCCTTCAGGCCCTTGCCGGGCGTGAACTTCGGTACGTTACGGGCAGGAATATCGACCTCGGCACCGGTGGACGGGTTACGGCCCTTGGTGGCTGCACGGTGGGAAACGGTGAAGCTGCCGAAACCAGCAAGGCGAATGTCGCCGCCCTTCTTCAGTTCAGCCTGGACAGTATCGAAAACAGCGTCGACAGCGGAAGCAGCGTCAGCCTTCGTGATACCGGCCTTCTCAGCCACTGCGGACACGAGCTCATTCTTGTTCATGTTTCCACCCCTTTCTCTGGTATGAAACGACTTATCAGTAAGCGGGGCGCAAAATAGCAATGCTCTTACCCGCCGCAACCCCAAAAACCCTGCAAATCAAGGAAAAGCAAGCGTTGCCATACGCTTTTCACAAAAAAAGACCGGCAAAAATGCCGGTCTTTTCGTGCATTTATGTCAATTCGACAGAATTGAGGCGAAGAGGCTCAATGAGCGATGGTAGAACCCACTTCGTCGACGCCTTCGACCGTTGCGATCACAGGCGTTTCCACGGTGCCGTCCCATTCGATCGGCTCGGGCCGGCGAACAAGCGCATGCTTGATCACCTCACCCATGCGCGACACGGGGATGATTTCCATCCTGTTCTTCACGTTGTCCGGAATCTCCGCCAGATCTTTGGCGTTTTCTTCCGGGATCAGTACCTTCTTGATGCCGCCGCGCAGTGCGGCGAGCAGCTTTTCCTTCAGGCCGCCGATCGGCAGCACACGGCCGCGCAGCGTGATTTCACCCGTCATGGCGACATCCTTGGAAACCGGGATGCCGGTCATGATCGAGACGATCGCGGTTGCCATGGCAACACCGGCAGACGGGCCATCCTTCGGGGTTGCGCCTTCCGGCACGTGCACGTGGATGTCGCTCTTGTCGAAGCGCGGCGGCTCGATGCCGAAATCGACAGCGCGCGAGCGGACGTAAGACGCCGCCGCCGAGATCGATTCCTTCATGACTTCCTTCAGGTTGCCGGTGACCGTCATACGGCCCTTGCCCGGCATCATCACGCCTTCGATCGTCAGCAGCTCGCCGCCAACCTCCGTCCAGGCAAGACCGGTGACAACACCGACCTGGTCGTCGCGCTCGGCTTCACCATGGCGGAACCGCGGCACGCCGAGATAGTCCGGGACGTTCTCAGCCGTGACAGCAATCGACTTGGTCTTGCCCTTGATGATCTCGGTAACCGCCTTGCGGGCAAGCTTCATCAATTCACGCTCGAGGTTACGCACGCCGGCTTCGCGGGTGTACTGCTGGATGATGATCATAAGAGCACCGTCGTCGACCGAGAATTCACTCGGCTGCAACGCATGTTCCTTGATGGCCTTCGGCAGCAGGTGCCGCTTGGCGATCTCGCGCTTTTCGTCTTCGGTGTAGCCGGCGATACGGATGATCTCCATGCGGTCCATCAGGGGCGCAGGGATATTCAGCGTATTCGCCGTCGTGATGAACATCACGTCCGACAGGTCGTATTCGACTTCCAGGTAGTGATCCATGAAGGTCGAGTTCTGCGCGGGGTCCAGCACTTCCAAAAGGGCCGAAGACGGATCGCCGCGATAGTCCTGGCCGAGCTTGTCGATCTCGTCGAGCAGGAACAGCGGGTTGGACTTCTTGGCCTTCTTCATAGACTGGATGACCTTGCCGGGCATCGAGCCGATATAGGTGCGGCGGTGACCGCGGATCTCAGCTTCGTCGCGGACGCCGCCAAGCGCCATGCGGACATACTCACGGCCGGTCGCCTTGGCGATCGATTGGGCGAGCGAGGTCTTGCCGACGCCCGGAGGGCCGACTAGGCACAGGATCGGGCCTTTGATCTTCGTCGCACGAGCCTGGACGGCCAGATATTCGACGATGCGCTCCTTGACCTTGTCGAGGCCGAAATGATCCGCTTCGAGGATCTTCTCGGCATTGTTCAGGTCAGCCTTGACCTTCGACTTCTTGTGCCAGGGGATGCCCAGCAGCCAGTCGAGATAGTTGCGCACGACGGTCGCTTCAGCCGACATCGGGCTCATCTGCCGCAGCTTCTTCAGCTCGGCATCGGCCTTTTCCTTGGCTTCCTTCGACAGCTTGGTCTTGGAGATACGCTCTTCCAGTTCGGCCATCTCGTCGCGGCCTTCCTCGCCGTCGCCGAGCTCCTTCTGGATCGCCTTCATCTGCTCGTTCAGATAGTATTCGCGCTGCGTCTTCTCCATCTGGCGCTTGACGCGCGAGCGGATGCGCTTCTCGACCTGCAGAACCGAAATCTCGCCTTCCATGAAGCCGAGCGCCTTTTCCAGGCGAGCCTTGACGCTGGTGGTTTCCAGCATTTCCTGCTTTTCGGTGATCTTGATCGACAGGTGCGATGCGACGGTATCGGCCAGCTTCGAATAGTCGTCGATCTGGCTGGCGGCACCGACCACTTCCGGCGAGATCTTCTTGTTGAGCTTCACGTAGCTCTCGAATTCGGAGACGACCGAGCGGCTCAAAGCTTCGAGCTCGACCTGATCTTCTTCCGGCTCGTGCAGCACATGGCCGAGGGCTTCGTAGAAGTCTTCACGGCCGGTATATTCGTCGATCTCTGCGCGCGCACGGCCTTCCACCAGCACCTTGACGGTGCCGTCGGGCAGTTTCAGCAGCTGCAGGACATTTGCAACGGTACCGACCTTGTGGATGGCGTCCGGCGCGGGATCATCATCGCTGGCATTGATCTGGGTGACCAGCATGATCTGCTTGTCCGAACCCATGACCTCTTCCAGCGCGCGAATGGATTTCTCCCGTCCGACGAACAGAGGCACGATCATGTGGGGGAAGACCACGATGTCGCGCAACGGCAGTACCGGATAGGCAATGCTGTCGTGTGTCGCAGACGTTTTCTTACTCATGTCATTTCCTTTCCGTCGTCCCGTTCCCGGGCTCTCTGCCGGCTTGGGGGATTTAGCCGGCTCTCTCACTTGGTAAACAAGTGGAGCTTCACACTGCCTATTTCAAGTCACAGGAAACGCCCGCCACAAGGCGACGATCCCGCGTATTCGCGAGGAGGAACGCAACAACAAAACACCAAGACCCGGCAACTCGAACACTGCCGGCGACGCTAAAATCCGAAGAGAAAACGCCGGGCCTGCGCCCTGTCCGCCTAGTGCTCCAGAATCATGCCATCATGGCTGCAGCAGGGGCTCTTCACAACCGGTTCCGACGGCATTCCAATAAGCTTATCCAAGACTTTATCAGCAAACTGCACGATTTTTCAAACAGAAAGAGGCCCGTCGATGACGAGCCTCCTATTCGTGATCGCTGATGGTGGATCAGGCCGTCGCGTTGGCCTTTTCTTCCTGCCGATCGGCATAGATGTAGAGCGGGCGGGCGGAGCCGCGAACCACTTCCTCGGAAATGACCACTTCGCGCACGCCTTCCAGGGCCGGCAGCTCGAACATGGTGTCGAGGAGGATCTTCTCCATGATGGAGCGCAGACCGCGGGCACCCGTCTTGCGGACGATCGCCTTGCGGGCGATTTCGCGCAGGGCATCCTCGTGGAAGGTCAGCTCGACGTCCTCCATCTCGAACAGGCGCTGATACTGCTTCACCAGCGCGTTCTTCGGCTCGGACAGGATCTGGATCAGCGCATCCTCGTCGAGGTCTTCCAGCGTCGCCAGAACGGGCAGACGGCCGATGAATTCCGGGATGAGGCCGAACTTCACCAGATCTTCCGGCTCCAGCTCCCGCAAGACTTCGCCGACGCGGCGGTCATCCGGCGCCTTGACGGTGGCGCCGAAGCCGATCGAGGTCTTCTCGCCGCGGGCGGAGATGATCTTGTCGAGGCCTGCGAAGGCACCGCCGCAGATGAAGAGGATGTTGGTCGTGTCCACCTGCAGGAATTCCTGCTGCGGATGCTTGCGGCCGCCCTGCGGGGGAACCGAAGCCACCGTGCCTTCCATGATCTTCAGAAGCGCCTGCTGCACGCCCTCGCCCGAGACGTCGCGCGTGATCGACGGATTGTCCGACTTGCGGGAAATCTTGTCGACTTCGTCGATGTAGACGATGCCACGCTGCGCGCGCTCGACGTTGTAGTCGGCAGCCTGCAGCAGCTTCAGGATGATGTTTTCGACGTCCTCACCGACGTAGCCGGCTTCCGTCAGCGTCGTCGCATCGGCCATGGTGAACGGCACATCGATGATGCGGGCGAGCGTCTGGGCAAGATAGGTCTTGCCGCAGCCTGTCGGACCGACGAGCATGATGTTCGACTTCGCCAGCTCGACGTCACCGTTCTTCGATGCGTGAGCGAGACGCTTATAATGGTTGTGAACGGCAACGGAGAGGATCTTCTTCGCCTGCCGCTGGCCGATGACGTATTCGTCAAGAACCTTGATGATGTCCTGCGGGGTCGGAACACCGTCACGGGACTTCACCATCGAGGATTTGTTTTCCTCGCGGATGATGTCCATGCATAGCTCGACGCACTCGTCGCAGATGAATACGGTCGGTCCGGCAATCAACTTCCGGACTTCATGCTGGCTCTTACCGCAGAACGAACAATAAAGCGTGTTCTTTGAGTCGCCGCCGTTGCTGCCGCTGACTTTGCTCATATCACTTTCCTTCCAGCACGCCGCAAATTTCCAAATTGAAATTGCGGTCCACTCTATGCGCCCGCCGGACCTGCCCCTCGTTTGCAGATCGCGGCGCCCTTCAGGGTACTGAACGCAGGCCAGGCAACCAACCGGAACTGCGTGGCAACGAATCCCCCTTCGAATGCCGAATGCTATGTCACAAAAACGCTACATAGCATTAATGCCTACTATTACCGCGTTCCGCTCCACATTAAACCCCTATTCGATCACAAATGGGATAGAACTGTGGCGTAGAAGTCACCGCCCCGTGGATTAATCACGAGGCGCTTTCACCCTCTATTTCGGTACGCGACGTCAGCACCTTGTCGATCAGACCCCATTCCTTGGCCTCATCCGAGGACATGAAATGGTCACGATCGAGCGTCTGCTCGACCTCTTCATAGGTCCGGCCGCAATGCTTGACGTAAACTTCATTGAGACGACGCTTCATCTTGATGATGTCGCGTGCGTGGCGCTCGATGTCCGAAGCCTGGCCCTGGAAACCGCCCGAAGGCTGGTGAACCATGATGCGGGAATTCGGCGTTGCGAAACGCATGTCCTTGTCGCCGGCGGCCAGAAGCAGCGATCCCATGGAGGCAGCCTGGCCGATGCAGAGCGTCGAAACGGCCGGCTTGATGAACTGCATCGTATCGTAGATCGCCATGCCGGCGGTCACGACACCACCCGGCGAATTGATATAGAGCGCGATTTCCTTCTTCGGGTTTTCGGCCTCAAGGAAGAGAAGCTGGGCGCACACCAGCGTCGCCATATGGTCTTCGACCGGTCCGGTCAGGAAAATGATGCGTTCCTTCAGCAGGCGGGAATAGATGTCGTAAGACCGCTCCCCGCGGTTGGTCTGCTCGACAACCATCGGCACCAGAGCCATAGCTGTATCGACTGGATTTCTCATGTGCGTCCTTTATCAAACTTGCCCCGGCGACGGAAACGCCGGGAATCGGAGTAAAAATCCTTTACTCCTACATAGAGTGTCCCTGCCCTGCACTTCAAGACGCCCGAAAGCATAACGTCAAAAAGCACTAGAGCGGTTTAGCTTTTCACGGAATCTCTGAACCGCTCAATCTCTTTGTTGTCTCGCAACTCCGGACGGAAAACCGCTACGCACTTTTCCTGGAATTGCTCTAATGCCCCACGAAGCGTTGACAAAGCATTTCTAACTACGGCTCCTCGAATGCCAAGGCGCCGTAGCGACGCACCATCTGCTACCCACTACAATTCGCAGTCGCAAGGTGAAGGAAGCATGAAGGTTTGTGCCGGTCCGGCGGAGATCTCCAGCACAGGCAAAATTTACCAACTCATTTAAGGAACTTGCCATCTTATTGGGCAAGGATGAGCCGATCGCGGAA
Source organism: Martinezella hainanensis (assembly GCF_900094555.1). Lineage (GTDB taxonomy): Bacteria > Pseudomonadota > Alphaproteobacteria > Rhizobiales > Rhizobiaceae > Rhizobium > Rhizobium hainanense. The sequence continues at coordinate 394,784 of NZ_FMAC01000002.1, read as the reverse complement.
ATCGTCGCGCTGTTTGCGCCGACGGACCGAAAACAGCGGAGATGTCCGATCGTGCTGAATATGACCACAGGCCTGACCATCTGGTGTTCGGAAGCCATCACCTTGGCGACCGTTCTCCTTCTTGCCTGGCGGCACGATCGCAAATCCCCCGCCTATTTGATCTGGGCTCTGGGTTTCACGGTCAGCGCCGCGGGATTCGCCTTGGTGGCAGCTCGCGGCGTCATCCCCGACATCTGGTCGATCCAGATCGGCAATGCCGTCGGGCTGCTTGGCGAAAGCGCCTGGATCGCCGGCTTCCGTGTCATGGACAAGCGCAAGCTGGAATGGTCGGCATTCCTGCCACCTGTGCTCTGGCTGATCGGCGTCAGCCTGCCCTGGGTCACCGATAATTTCATCAATCGCATTATCGTCTACGATCTTGCAGGCGCCGTCGGCGCGACCCTGCTCGCCTTTGCCGTCCAGCCGGCTGATGGCCGGCGCGAGCCGGCGCGCGGGCAGCTCGGCATCGTTTTCGTGACACTCGCCTGCTTCTGCTTCGGCTCGGCTCTCTGGATGGTGTTGACGGCTCCGCCATTGGGGCAGGCCATGATCTATCGCGGCTACATGGCACTCGGCTATGCGCTGCTCATCATCGTCGCCATCATCCTCAACGGCAAGCTTCTCATGGAACGCGCCGAACAACGCTGGCGGGCGATTTCCATCACCGACACTTTGACCGGAGTTCTGAACCGGCGCGGGCTGCAGGAAAGCTACGATATCCTTGCCGGAAACGGCCAGCAGCAGCCTCAGAAGCTCGCCGCGCTGCTGTTCGATCTCGACCATTTCAAGAAGATCAACGACCGCCATGGTCACCAGGCAGGCGATGCCGTACTGGTCGAGTTCGCCCGTATCGCCCGTCAGTTCGTGCCTCGCACTGGCGCATTCGGCAGAATGGGCGGAGAGGAATTCGTCGCCTTCGTTCCAATAGAGGAGCAATCGCAGGCCGAAGCGCTGGCGGAAACCATCCGCGCCGATTTCTGCCGCGTGCCGCTGCTTGCCGGCCACTCGCTGGTGCCGGCGACGGTCAGCATCGGCGTTGCGATCATGCCGCGCGACACCGTCACCTGGGACCGGTTGGTCTCCTTCGCAGACCGCGCGCTATACTCAGCCAAGCGCGCAGGCCGCAACTGCACCATCGTCTTCAATGAAATGGAGACCGCCAGGGAGCCCGACACAACGACTGCAGCCGATGAAGGCGAACTGGTGCCGACGCTCGACGACCAGATCCACGCCTTGCGGCGAATGGGCACGCTCGCCAGGATGTAACCGGCCCATCCGGCGCATCCTATCTGATAGGCTTTCAGCCTGACCACATCGTGCAATCGCCGGACAAAGACAGCCATCCTCAAACGCAAAAGGCGCACCTCAACAGCGCGCCTTTGCAAATTGTGCGGCAATCTTCGGCCCCGTATCAGCCGTAACGACCGGTGATGTAGTCTTCGGTGCGCTTGACCTTCGGCGCCTGGAAGATCTGCTCGGTCTGGCCGTATTCGATCAATTCGCCGAGATACATGAAGGCGGTGCTGTCGGAGATACGGCTCGCCTGCTGCATGTTGTGCGTGACGATGACAATGGTGAAATCGCCCTTCAACTGCGACACGAGTTCTTCGACCTTGGCGGTCGAGATCGGGTCGAGCGCCGAGGTCGGCTCGTCGAGCAGCAGGACTTCGGGGCGAATGGCAATGGCACGAGCGATGCAGAGGCGCTGCTGCTGGCCACCGGAAAGGCCAAGCCCGCTCTGGTGCAGCTTTTCCTTCACTTCACTCCACAGCGCAGTTTCCGTCAGCGCCGCTTCGACGCGGACGTCCATTTCCGCCTTGGAAATCTTCTCATAGAGCCGGATGCCGAAAGCGACGTTTTCATAGATCGACATCGGGAACGGCGTCGGCTTCTGGAACACCATGCCGACCTTGGCGCGCAGATCGTTCAGATCGACGTCCTTGGTGAGGATGTTGCGGCCATCGAGCAGGATCTCGCCCGCAACCGTCTGGCCCGGATAGAGATCATACATGCGGTTGAAGGTGCGCAGCAGCGTGGACTTGCCGCAGCCCGAAGGGCCGATGAAGGCGGTGACCGCGTTTTTGCGGATGTTCATATTCACGCTCTTCAGAACGCGATGGCCGTTCTGATAGGTGAAATCGAGGTTCTTCACCTCCAGTTTCGCCAGGCCGAGATCCGACTGGGAAGCAGCGTCCTTCCCCGGCTGTGCGTTGACGCTCTGGAAATTGCTGTCGCTCATGTTCATGGTCTCATTCCTATCGTTCGGCGGCTGCGTCACTGGCGGCGCCCACTCAAGACACGGGCAAGGATGTTAAGCACAAGGATGGCAACCGTGATGATCAGCGCACCGGCCCAGGCCAGTTGCTTCAGATCCTCGCCAGGATCGGCTGCAAGCGTGTTGATGGCAACCGGCAGTGTGGCGATCGGACCGGTCAGGCCCGCATTCATGAATTTGCTGTAGCCGGCAGTGAAGAGAAGCGGCGCGGTTTCACCGCTGATACGGGCGACGGCCAGCAGGATGCCGGTGAGGATACCCGTCCAGGCGGAACGGTAGATCACCATCATCATGGATTTCCAGCGCGGCGCGCCAAGCGCAGCAGTTGCCTCACGAAGCGCATTTGGCACCAGCAACAGCATGTCCTGCGTCGTGCGGTTGACGACAGGAAGAGCTATCAGCGCCAGCGCGAGGATGCCGGCAATTGCGGAGTTGCCGTGCATGGGCACAACGACGGCGCCGTAGACGAACACGCCGACGATGATCGAGGGTGCAGAGAGCAAGATGTCGTTGAGGAACTTGGCTGCCTCGGCAATCTTGGAGCCGTTGGCATATTCCACCAGATAGGTTCCGGCTAGAATGCCGATCGGCGCGGCGATCAGAATGGCACAGCCCGTGACCAGTACGGTGCCATAGATTGCGTTGATCAAACCACCGCGCGAGCCCTGAGCCGGGATCGACATGGTGAAGACGTCGAAGTTGAGCGCCGACACACCGCGGAAAACCAGGGTTACAAGGATCACGCTGAGAAAGAATATACCAAGGATGGCTGCGAGGAAGCACAAGGCCATCATCACCCGGTTCTTTCCATAGCGCCTCGACACTAGGTTCTGACGAATTGCATTTTCCATGGGTTTTTCCTCAATGCGAGTCGCCGCGGCCGATCATCCACCTTGCCAGCGCAAGCACGCAGAAGGAAAGGATGAACAGGAGCAGGCCGAGCGCAATCAGGCTCGACAATTGCAGACCGTCGGCATCGCCGAAGTTGTTCGCGATCTGGGCGGAAATGGTGGTGGACGGCGAGATGATCGACGACTGCAGGCGGCTCACCGAGCCGACAACGAAGGTGACGGCCATGGTTTCGCCGAGTGCGCGGCCGAGACCGAGCATGATGCCGCCGACGAGACCGCGACGTGTATAGGGAATGAGGATATGGCGAGCCACTTCCCATGTGGTCATGCCCATGCCGTAGGCGGATTCACGCAGCATCGGCGGCACGGTGCTGAACACGTCGCGGGAAATCGCGGTGATAAACGGCAGGATCATCACAGCCAGAACGAGGCTTGCGGTCAAAAGGCCGACGCCTGGCGCCGGCGGCTGGAACAGCAGGCCGATCACCGGCACCTGGCCGATCGTCATGATAAGGAAGGGCAGAATATAGTTCTGCATCAGCGGTACGAGAATGAAGAGGCCGACGATGCCGTAGATGATCGAGGGAACACCGGCCAGAAGCTCGATCGCCGTACTGATCGGGCGGCGCAGGCTTCCGGGGCAAAGCTCGGTCAGGAAGATGGCGATGCCGATGCCCAGGGGAACGGCGATCAACATGGCGATGAGTGCACTTACCAGGGTACCAACCACTGCCGGCACGGCGCCGTAGATTTCGGCGGGAGCGCTCCACTTCGTTCCCCAGAGGAACGAGAGCCCGAAGGCCTGGAAGGTCGGCAGGGCATCGATGATGAGAACAACAAGGATTGCCAGCAGCAGAAGCACGACAAGAGCGGCCGAGCCAAGCGTCATGAAATAGAAAATCCGATCCTGCATCCGGAATTTTCTGGTGGCGGCGGAGGTATCCAGTGCCTGGAAGCCAGCCGTCTGAGTCGCGTCAGCCATCGATTTCCCCTTGTCCTGTCACGAAAGGCGGACAGGGCCATGCCCTGTCCGCCGCAACTTTCTCACCCAGCACAAATTACTTCGTGCCGAAGTCCGTCTTCCACGACTTCTCGACGATCTCGGCAACATTTTCCGGGATAGCGAGGTAAGACAGCGCAGTCGCGTCCTTCTGGCCATGCTCATAGGACCACTTGAAGAACTTCAGAGCTTCTTCATTCTTAGCAGCATCGGCCGGCTTCTTGTAGAGCAGAACCCAGGTCGAAGCAGCAATCGGCCAGCTCTTTTCGCCCGGCTGATTGGTGATGATCAGGTTGAAGTTCTTGGCCTTGGCCCAATCGGCGTTCGAAGCAGCAGCCTTGAACGTATCGAGGCTAGGCTCGATCACCTTGCCGGCGGCGTTCTTCATCTTCGCGAAACCGATGTGGTTGGCGACGACGTAGGAATATTCAACGTAGGAGATCGAACCGGCCGTCTGGTTGACGGTGGTGGAAACGCCTTCGGAACCCTTGGCGCCGAAGCCGACCGGCCATTCAACTGCCGTGTTCGAACCAACCTTTTCCTTCCACTCCGGCGAAACCTTCGCCAGGTAGTCGGTGAAGTTAAAGGTCGTGCCCGAGCTGTCGGCGCGATAAACGACGGATATCGCGGTGGACGGCAGCTTCACTTCGGGGTTGAGAGCCTTGATGGCTGCATCGTCCCACTTGGCGATCTTGCCGAGGAAGATGTCGGCCAGCGTCTTGCCGTCGAGAACGAGTTCGCCCGGCTTTACGCCTTCGACGTTATAGGAAACGACGATACCGCCGGAAATCATCGGGAACTGGGCAATGCCGTTCTTCTCGAGGTCAGCGTCGCTCATCGGCTTGTCCGAAGCGCCGAATACGATGGTCTTGTCGAGGAGCTGCTTGATGCCGGCGCCCGAACCAACCGACTGATAGTTGACGACATTGTTCGTCGCAGCCTTGTAGCCTTCGGCCCACTTGGACAGAACTGGCGCGATGAAGCTCGAGCCGGCGCCTGTGATATCGGCAGCCGAGGCCGAAACGGACATAGCCGCGATGAAGCCTGCAGTCAGGCAAAGCGAACGAAATTTTTGATTCAACATGATTGAACTCACTTCCCAGAGTGATGAAAGGATGGCGAGCAGGAGCTAAGCACGAAGTATCCCATCGGTTAGGTACCCCACCTCGATCTCCTGGCGACAGTGATGGCTCTAATGCCGCATTGTTTCAGTTTGATGACAGTTTAATGAAGCGGCAGTGACACAACCTACAGCAAGCATGGCGACCATTGCGGAGCCACAGGGAAAGGCTCGCATCCTTTCATAGGAGAAGGCGATCTTCACGTTTTGAATCAAGACGATACTCAAAGGCGGATTACATAATCCTTGCGAGTCGTTTCAATAACTTCCCAAGTCCCCTTGAAGCCCGGCTTCAAGATCATGCGATCGCCTGCACGCAGATGAAACGTCTCGCCGTCATCGGCTGTCACAATGGAATAGCCGGAGAGAATGTTGAAATACTCCCACTCGTCATAGGCGATCTTCCACTTCCCCGGCGTCGCTTCCCAGATGCCGGCATAAAGGCCACCTTCGGCCTCATCGAGGCTCCAAGTTCGGAAGGTTGGGGTTCCCGAAATGAGACGGTCTGCTGCGGGCGCCCCTGCCTCAGGCTCAACGCCACCGACATTCAGTTGCAGATAGGTTGCCATTTAAGTCTCCCCCCGGTCGCGCTTCGCCAAGACCAAAAAAAGTCCGCGATCGCCATTGGCGATCGCGGACCGAGACAAGCATGAAATACACTTCGGTCAAAGAGGCCAGCAAGCTTTTTCGGCCTCCTGCCGGGGCAGTCCTCAGACTTTTGCCAGCGCCTGCTCCAGGTCGGCGATGATGTCCTTGACGTCCTCTATGCCGATGGACAGCCGCACCACATCCGGGCCGGCGCCGGCGGCGACTTTCTGCTCGTCGGTCAATTGCTTGTGTGTCGTCGAGGCGGGATGGATGACGAGCGAACGCGTATCGCCGATATTGGCAAGATGCGAGAAGAGCTCCAGGCCTTCGACCAGCCCCTTGCCGGCTTCATAACCACCCTTCAATCCGAAGGTGAAGACGGAGCCAGCGCCTTTCGGTGAATAACGCTGCTGCAGGGCGTGGTTCGGATCGTCCTCCAGGCCGGAATAGTTGACCCAAGCCACTTTTTCCTGCGACTTCAGCCAGCGCGCAACCGCAAGCGTATTGTCGGAGTGGCGCTGCATGCGCAGCGGCAGCGTTTCGATGCCAGTCAGGATCAGGAAGGCGTTGAACGGCGAGATGGCTGGGCCAAGATCGCGCAGGCCAAGGACGCGGCAGGCAATGGCGAAAGCGAAATTGCCGAAGGTCGCATGCAGTACGATGCCGTTATATTCCGGGCGCGGTGAAGACAGCATGGGATAATTGCCCGAGGCGGACCAGTCGAAAGTGCCGCCGTCGATGATGATGCCACCCATGGAATTGCCATGGCCGCCAAGGAATTTCGTCAGGGAATGCACGACGATATCGGCGCCATGCTCCAGCGGCCGGATGAGATAGGGGCTCGCCAGGGTATTGTCGACGATCAGGGGCAGGCCATGCTTGTGCGCGATGGCCGCGATCGCAGCGATATCGACGAAGGTGCCGCCGGGATTGGCAAGGCTTTCGATGAAGATGGCGCGGGTACGACCATCGATCTGCGCTTCGAAAGTCCCAAGATCGGCGGGATCGGCCCAGCGGACTCGCCAGTCGAAATTCTTGAAGGATTGCCCGAACTGATTGACCGAGCCGCCGTAGAGCCGCTTGGCCGCGACGAAATTATCGCCCGGCTGCATGATGGCATGGAAGACGAGCAGCTGGGCCGCATGACCGGAGGCGACAGCGAGAGCCGCAGTTCCGCCTTCGAGAGCCGCCACCCGCTCTTCCAGCACAGCTTGTGTCGGGTTCATGATACGGGTGTAGATATTGCCGAACTGCTGCAATCCAAACAGCGCAGCGGCATGATCCGCATCCTGAAAGACGAAGGACGTCGTCTGGTAGATTGGCGTCGCGCGCGCACCTGTCGTCGGGTCCGGCTGCGCGCCCGCATGGATCGCAAGCGTGTCGAAACCTGGATTGCTGGTTGGCATGATTTTTCCTCCCGCCGGATTTTGTTCGTGACGGGAAAAGCATAACGCCTGGCATATGAAAGTTAACCGCGAACTTTGCCGTGCATCTCGGCTCGCGGAAAAAACTTGCCATCTTTCAGTAAGATCGCGCGATAAACGGCCGAATGCCGCCGTCGCGCATGATCTCGGGTCAGGCGACCAGGCGCGGATACTCGATGGCCGGGCAACGATCCATGACAACCCTCACCCCTGCGGCTTCCGCTCTTGCCGCGGCGGCGTCATCGCGCACGCCAAGCTGACCCCAGATGACCGGTGGCCGCGGCTCGATCATGATCGTCTCCTCCACGACCGATCGAAGATATTCGGGTGCCCGGAAAACATCGACCATATCCACAGGCTCGGGAATATCGGCCAGGCGTGCATAGACCCATTGACCAAGAATTTCCTTGCCGGCCTGTCCGGGATTGATGGGGATGACGCGATACCCCCTGTTCAGGAGATAGGCCATCACACCGTTGCTCGGGCGCGCGGGATTGGGCGAAGCGCCAACGAGCGCAATGGTCCTTACGGACAAGAGGATATCGGCTATATAGGAATCGTCATAACTATCGTGGTTCATCACGAAGCCTCCCACCTCGATCACACTTGCGTTTTGTCACAAATATGGAAACCGCAACGGCAGTCTCCGCGTATATATATTGTATTATAACAAGTTCAGGGAGGATTACTCAGATGAAAAAATTCATCCTGCTGGGCCTGCTCGTCACCTCGGCCGCGACGCCGGCATTCGCGATTTCGCGATATAACTCCATGTCCATGACCTGCGCAGAAGCCAGGGCGGTCATCAACCGGGAGCGCGCGGTCATCATGCGCTATCCGGCCAGGAGAACGCCGAACATGACGCTCTATGATCGCTATGTCGCGGACAGCGGCGCATGCGATCTGGGCTTCTACGCCTATCAGGATTATCTTCCCACCAAGGATCGCGCTTCCTGTCCGGTCTATATATGCCGGCCGTCAACCGACCTCGATGACGATGATTTGATTTTCCCACGCTGATCGCAATATGCTGCGGCTGGATAGGCGGACGACTCACGAGTTCGGTACGACCATTGATTGTCCCAGGCACGGCGCATCCTCGGTACCGTGGCCGTGTGGGTGCATCTATGCGCCTGCGTTCAAGCTGCTCCTCAAAGCGCTTTCGTAAACTTTCCCGATGCCACAGGGTTGCGTTCTCAGGAAATGCAATCTTTGTTCGCTATTTATTCGCATATAAATTAGAAACTTCGCATGAACAGTCAATCCAAATGAGAACCGAATGTGAACGCGGAACACATGCTATTTCATTATTTTTCCACAGAATAGTTTTCAGACTCGCGCAATGATATACCCTGCGTATTTTTGGATCGACAATTCTATACTTAACTCTTAGTACGATCTTTATCGGCAGCAGCGCGCGTTAGCTGTAATATTTTTCATCTCTTGTAGAATTATCCGCTCTATTCATGAGAGAAAGAGAGATCGCGGGCGGCGTTTTCACCGCGATTTTCGCACGCCCGGACATTCGCGGCGCTGCAGGCGACACAGCCCCTGTCGTTTTTAAGTAAGAAGTGTCTAATGCTACTCCCGCGTTCACAAGACATGCGATATTTGTTCGCGCTTCATACTCCAATAAATTAGTTATTTATAATGCGAGAAAGGGCGATCTGGAACATAACGAAAACGCCACTCCCGACGCCCGAGATGACCAGAGCAAATAGGCAAGCCTTCATAATGTCCGATATTTCGTTGCTTTTCGATGTATTGCGGATCATATGGAGACCGCACTCCCACAAAATGCCAAGCATCGCCGCTGCACCTGCCAATTTCCGAGGTTTTCCGTGTCTCTCGACGTTATCGCGCTCGTCCTTTTCGGCGCCCTGCTGCACGCGACATGGAATGCGATCATCAAGGCGGGAACCGATAAATCGCTCGACGCCGCACTGGTTTCTGCCGGTGGCGCGGTCGCGGCCCTCCCCCTGCTGCCGTTTCTGCCCTTGCCGGCCTCTGCGGCCTGGCCGTTCATCGGCGCTTCGGCCATCCTGCAATTTGCCTATTTCCAGCTCGTTGCAGCCGCCTATCGTGCCGGGGATATCGGGCTCGTCTATCCGCTGATGCGCGGCGTTGCGCCGCTCATCATTGTCTCCACAAGCAGCTTCATCCTGAAGGAATCGCTTTCGGGCGGCGCATTGATCGGCACCATGACCATTTGCGCCGGCATATTGACGCTTGCCTTCGAGGCGCGAAAGGGCAGCCGCAGGGCGATCGTTCTGGCTCTTGCCAATGCCGTCGTCATCGCGACCTATACCTATGTCGACGGCATCGGCGCGCGGATATCGGGCAATTCGGTTTCCTATACTCTATGGATGGCACTGCTGCCTCCCGTTCTCCTTTTCGCCTGGGCGATATCGCAACGCGGCGTCAATGCAGTCGCCGCCCATGTCCGCTATAACTGGTGGCGCGGGCTTATCGGCGGCAGCGGGTCGATCGCCTCCTACGGGCTGGCGTTGTGGGCGATGACCAAGGCGCCGGTCGCCATGGTCGCCGCCTTGCGCGAGACTTCGATCCTCTTCGCTTTGGTGATATCGGTCCTCGTCTTGAAGGAACGATCGAGCATCTGGCGTTATATTGCCGGCGCCATCATTGCCGCCGGAGTGCTGGTTTTGCGGTTAGGTTGACGACAAAATATGTGGCCTTATTATACCACATATGTAATTCATTGATTTTGTTCATCAATTTTTACAGGCATCCGGTAATCCTATATTGACCCGGGCTCTTAATCGCTCTATAAGCCGCCGCAGATTGCAGCCTTTCCGGGCTGCTTTCTTTTTGGCAGGCATCCATGCCGGCCAAATCAAGCAACAAGAAACGCCCAGGTGCCTTCGGGCCAAGGGTCCCAAAAGAGAGTATGCAACATGGCAACCTTCTCCCAGAAGCCTGCAGAGGTGGAGAAGAAGTGGGTTCTCATCGACGCCGAAGGGCTTGTCGTTGGCCGTCTCGCTTCTATCATCGCAATGCGTCTGCGCGGCAAGCATAAGGCTACCTTCACGCCGCACGTCGACGACGGCGACAACGTCATCGTTATCAATGCCGACAAGGTCGTTTTCACCGGCAAGAAGTACGAAGACAAGGTTTATTACTGGCACACCGGTTATGCCGGCGGCATCAAGGAGCGTACGGCTCGCCAGATCATCGAAGGCCGCTTCCCGGAGCGCGTCGTTGAGAAGGCCGTCGAGCGCATGGTTCCCCGCGGTCCGCTCGGCCGTCGCCAGATGAAGAACCTGCGCGTCTACGCCGGCTCCAACCATCCCCACGAAGCTCAGCAGCCGGTCGTCCTCGACGTCGCCAAGCTGAACAAGAAGAACGTAAGGAGCGCCTGATAATGGCTGACCTTTCCTCCCTGAAGGACCTCGGCACGACGTCGGAAGCAGCAGCTGCTCCGGTTCACGTCCGCAAGGTCGACTCGCTCGGCCGCTCCTACGCGACCGGCAAGCGCAAGGACGCCGTCGCCCGCGTATGGGTCAAGGCCGGCTCCGGCAAGATCATCGTCAACGGCAAGGACTACACGGCTTACTTCGCCCGTCCGGTTCTGCAGATGATCCTGCGTCAGCCGATCGTCGCTGCTGCCCGTGACGGCCAGTTCGACATCATCGCAACCGTTGCCGGCGGCGGCCTCTCCGGCCAGGCCGGTGCCGTTCGTCACGGCCTGTCCAAGGCGATCACCTACTTCGAGCCGGGCCTGCGCTCGGTGCTGAAGAAGGGTGGCTTCCTGACCCGCGACAGCCGCGTTGTTGAACGCAAGAAGTACGGCCGTGCAAAGGCACGTCGCTCGTTCCAGTTCTCCAAGCGTTAATCGCTTGCCCGAGACGGGATTTTCGAAAGGCCGGGGTTTCCCCGGCCTTTTTCTTTTGCGGCATTGAAAATAAAGAAAATCTCCCGAGGCAAGGAACACATTTTGTGGCAAAGTCCCGCCACAAGCATCGGGGGAGTTCAATGCGCAGCTTCATCTTTTCGCTTCTGTTCCTGATCGGCGGCATTTCACCGGCTTTGTGCGATGATGCGCAGCCGGCAGAACCCGCCGAAAAACTGGCCGACATGCAGAGCATGAAGGATTTTCTTGCGGCAAACCCGGATTGCCGCGAATTCAACGACAGCTGCTCCTATTGCGTTGTGACGAACGGACAGGCCGAGTGTTCCACGCCGCAAATCGCCTGTGTGAAAAAGCCGTATCAATGCACTGCTCGATCAGGCAAATAGCCGTCGAACCTATTGGCATGCGATTCCAAGTCGAATCTCGAAATTTGACGACTCCCGGAGATACCATGAGCCCCAGAAAATCATCGCGTTTCGCGGCAACTCCCGAGCCGCCCTACTACATCGTATCCTTTGCTTCGATCCGAACGCCCGGCGATAATGGCTATGGCGCGATGGGCGAACGTATGGAGGAAATGGCGCTGGCGCAGGAGGGCTGTCTCGGGCTCGAAAGCGCAAGGGGAGCTGATGGTTTTGGCGTCACCAACTCCTTCTGGCGAGACGAGGAAAGCATCCTTGCCTGGAAGAATGTCGTATCGCATCTGGCCGCGCAGAAACTTGGACGCGAGCGCTGGTATGAAGAATACAAGGTTCGCGTAGGACGTATAGAAAGAGCCTATGATTTCCAGGTGAGCAAAGGAGACGCCCTTGCCGAGCACGTCGATTGATCACGCCTTCACATCAACCGGCCTGACTTCCGCAGCGAGTGATCCGACCTTTGCCGGCGCGCTGTCCTTCATGCGCCGCCGCTTTACGAAATCGCTTGAGGGCGTCGATGCCGTGGTCTGGGGCATCCCCTTCGATGCCGCGACCTCCAACCGCCCGGGAGCGCGTTTTGGGCCGCAAGCGATCCGCCGCGCCTCGGCAATCTTCGACAACGACCCGCAATATCCCTTCAACCGCGATCTTTTCGCTGATATGGCCGTGATCGACTATGGCGACTGCCTGCTCGACTACGGCAACCATCAGGATACACCCGGTGCAATCGAAAGACAGGCGACGGCGATCCTCGACAGCGGCGCCTTCATGCTGACGCTCGGCGGCGATCACTTCATCACATGGCCGCTGTTGAAGGCGCATGCCGCCAAACATGGGCCTCTGGCGCTGGTGCAGTTCGATGCCCATCAGGACACCTGGTTCGATGACGGCAGGCGTATCGACCACGGCTCCTTCGTTGCCCGCGCCGTGCGCGACGGACTGGTCGACCCAGACCGCTCGATCCAGATCGGCATCCGCACGCATGCGCCCGAGGATTTCGGCATCCAGCTTCTCTATGGCCATCAGGTCGAGGACATGAGTGCGGGCGATATCGCCTCGACGATCATCTCGCATACCAAGGGCGCGCCGACCTACCTCACCTTCGATATCGATTGCCTCGATCCGGCCTATGCTCCAGGCACGGGAACGCCGGTCGCAGGAGGTCCTTCCAGCGCCAAGATCCTGTCGGTGCTGCAGCGGCTGCATCAGCTCGACATCCGCGGCGCCGACGTCGTCGAAGTCTCGCCGGCCTATGACCACGCAGACATCACCGCCATTGCGGGGGCGACCGTGGCGATGTATATGCTCGGTCTCCACGCCGAACGACGTGCGAGCGGCCGCTGAGACACAATTTCGGAACATGCGCGACGGTTTTTGAAGATCGTCCTGCTGCGTCCGGAGTGGCCGTTATGAAATTGAATCAACTGCATGGCAAACTGAGTCCGGAAACATTCTCAACCTATTGAAAGAGCAGGAATAAGATGGCACCGAAAATCTTCATCGATGGCGAACACGGAACCACGGGCTTGCAGATCCGCACGCGCATGGCCGACCGCCGCGATGTCGAGCTGCTGTCTATTCCGGAAGCCGAGCGGCGCAACGCCGCCATGCGCGAGGACATGCTGAACAGCGCCGATATCGCCATTCTCTGCCTACCCGACGATGCGTCGAAGGAAGCGGTGAAGATGGTAGCAGGCAACAATAATGTCCGCGTCATCGACACCTCGACGGCCTTCCGCATCCATCCCGACTGGGCCTATGGCTTTGCCGAGATGGACAGCAACCAGGGTAACAAGATCAGGGTGGCTCGTTTCGTTGCCAATCCCGGCTGCTATCCGACAGGCGCGATCGGCCTTATCCGGCCGCTGCGTGCCGCCGGTATCCTACCGACGAGCTATCCCGTGACGGTCAATGCCGTCTCCGGCTATACGGGCGGCGGCAAGCAGATGATTGCGCAGATGGAAAACCCGGATCATCCAGATGCGATCACCGCGCCGCATTTCCTCTACGGCCTGCCGCTGACCCACAAGCATGTGCCCGAGATGACGACGCACGGCCTGCTGGAGCGTGCGCCGATCTTCTCGCCCTCTGTTGGACGCTTCCCCCAGGGCATGATCGTGCAGGTGCCGCTACATCTCGGCGATCTTGCAGAAGGAGCGACCCTGGAGAGCATCCACGCTGCACTCGTCGACCATTATGCCGGTCAGGATATCGTCCAGGTCGTTTCGCTCGATCAGAGCCGCGCCCTGCCCCGTATCAACGCCGTCGAGCTCGCCGGCAAGGACACGATGAAGCTCTTCGTCTTCGGCACGCCGGGGGCGGCCCAGGTCAACCTCGTTGCGCTGCTCGACAATCTCGGCAAGGGCGCATCCGGCGCTGCCGTACAGAACATGGATCTGATGCTGAGCGCCTGATTTTCCTGGCATAACTTGAAACGCGATCGGCCCGGCCTGCTCGTCCATTTTGGATCGATCAGGCCGGGCTTTTTTCATGCCAACAAGGCGTTTTGCGCAATTTCGAACCCACCATCGTCCTCGGCCTTATTTTTGCCGTCGCTCTAAATTAGCCGAAGCTACACGGAAAAGTGAACGACCGTGAGGCTCCGCGACCAATTGTCGGCCGGATTTGCTCTTTAACGGCTTCACTGACCCGGATGAGTGGGGCGTTCAAAACTATCCCTCTTTTCAATGAATATCCAAGAATGAGCCATCGTAAAGGAATTGGTTACCATAATTCGGCATGCTTCCAGACAGCCGGCAAGTTGGCGACCGAACGCGACTTTCGCGTTAGGGCGCGTGTGCGTTCTTGAGCCGGCTTGGTGTCTGTGTAGTTTGGATAACGAGTAACATGGCGTTTGTGACCGAAACCTTCGGTAACTTCAATTCGCGCTCCGGCTATGCCTCGCGATCAAAAAAATCCTTCAGCATCCGTCCCGGCACCCTAGCCACCGGCGTCGCAGTCGCGGCTTTTGCCTGGGTCGCGGCGACGCTGATGACGACGCAATCGATGGTGCTGTCGCTTCCCGGCGCGGCGACATCGGCAGATAGCTTCATGGTGCCACGCGCATCAGCCTTTATTGTTCCACAAAGCCCCATGGCACATCCTGCCCGGTATGCCAGCCAGACGACTTCGCTGCATGGACAAAGCCGCTTCGGCAAGGTCGTGAGTGCAGAGGTTCAAACGAAAGCTAGCGGTGCGGATGCGGTTCGTGTGCAACTGGCATATGCGCTCGCACAACAGACATCCGATATGAAGCAGGCTCAGGATGCGGCCGCAAGCATCAAGGGCGGCCGTCTCGAAGTGGCCGCGGCATCGCCGGAAACGATCGACCATCTGCGCAAGGTGATCGCCATCAATTTCGCGACTACGCTACAATCGCTCAGTCAGGCAAAATATGCAGCCGCCCTGATACCGGCCGCAAGTCCCCTCAAGACTATTGGGCAACCGGCTGCAGTCGCTTCCGCAGCCCCCGAAGTGAGCCTGCCCGCCATTGCGGAAGCAAGGCCACTGCCCGCCAAGGACGCCGATATCGCGGTGGCCGAGGCCGTGCTGAACGTCATTCCCATGACGCGGCCTGCCCGCGAAACGCCTGTGCAGCGCGCCAACGCCACAAGCGCTATCGCCAAGGCGACGGGCAACGAAACCTCTGCACAGCCGTCATCGCGCATGATGGCTTATGCCGATCCGGATGACAGCTCCGTTCGCAAGACGAAGCCATTCATCAATCCGTTTGCGGCGATCAGCCCCGGCGCGGGCACTGCGATCTACGATATCGAGGCAAAGACCGTTTATCTGCCGAGCGGCGAACGCCTCGAGGCCCATTCCGGCCTCGGCCACATGCGTGACAACCCTCGCTATGTCGACCGCAAGAACACCGGCCCGACGCCGCCTGAAACTTATAACCTGACATATAGGGAAAGCCTGTTCCATGGCGTGCAGGCGATACGCCTGACACCCGCAAACGGTGCCCGCGTCTATGGCCGCGACGGTTTGCTGGCTCACACCTACATGCTCAGAGGCGGTCGTGGCGAATCGAATGGCTGCGTAGTCTTCAAGGATTACAACCGCTTCCTGGCCGCCTTCAGGCGCGGCGAAATCAAGCGCCTGAAGGTGGTCACACGCGTGTCGTCAGCGGCGAGCGTCGCTTCCGCGCGCTAAAAAGGCTAAAAGGATTGAGGCGCAAAGCGCCTCAATCCTTCACGATGATCGATGTCTGGCGCGGCAGTTCGCCATAGAAGCCACGCCAATTGGCAATTGCGAAGCCGAAGACGATCAGAGCGCCCGCCTGATGCGCCAAAGCCAGATCCAGCGGCACATGCAGCAGCAATGTCGAAATGCCAAGGATCGCCTGGATCAGCACGAGCACGAAGAGAACAACGGAACGCCGCGCATGGGTCGTCTGCGCCGCCGCACGTAGCGAGACAATCATGTTGATCGCGACGACGATAAAGAGCGCATAGGCGCCGAGACGGTGAACGAACTGAACCGTCTTCGGATTCTCGAAGAAATTGATCCAGGCTGGCGACTGTATGAAAAGATCACTCGGCAGGACGGCGCCATCCATGAGCGGCCAGGTATTGTAGCTGAGGCCAGCATCGAGACCGGCAACGAGGGCGCCGAGATAGATCTGGAACAGCGCCATGAAGACGATCAAACCGGCGAGTTTCGCCGAATAGCGCGTCGGCGCGGGTTCGTTCGAATGCGGCGACAGGGCACGCATGAACCACATGCAGGCGGCAAAGATCAGACAGGCGGTCACGAGATGGGTAGCGAGGCGGTACTGGCTGACGTCGGTGCGCGCCTCCAGGCCCGAGGAGACCATCCACCAGCCGATCGCCCCCTGAAGACCGCCAAGCACGAAAATGCCGGCGAGCGGCAGCCAGAGTTTGCGCTCGACGCGGCCGGTCAGGACGAAGAACAGCAGCGGCAGGCCGAAGATGAGGCCGATGGTGCGCGCCAGCAGGCGATGCGCCCACTCCCACCAGAATATGCCTTTGAACTCCGCGACCGTCATATCCTTGTTCAGGATCTGAAACTGAGGGATGCGCTTGTAGAGATCGAATTCCTCCTGCCACTCCTGCGCATTCAGCGGCGGGATGACGCCGTGGATCGGCTGCCACTGCGTGATCGACAGCCCGGAATTGGTGAGCCGCGTCGCGCCGCCCACCAGCACGAGACCGAAGAGAACCAAAAGCACGCAGGCGAGCCAGATGCGGATGGCGCGACGATTGCGGTCCTGACGAGCCACTTCCTTCAAAATAGCCTGTTCGGTCGTAAAATTAGTGGCAGCCATGGCTTCTCCCTTCGATCAGGCTGTTGATTTGCCCGATAGGGGCGTGCAAAACAAGTCCCGGGAGTTTGCGGCATGCCGTCGCGGCATGCTGTCATAATGAGGAGAAAACCCCGTGCCCCTTCGCCTGCGCAAATTCATTGGCATGATCCTGCTCGTGCTGTTGGTTGCAATCTATGCGATCGTCGCCATGATCGTTGCAGTGCGAACGCTTGCAGATCAACCCGGCTGGGTGCATTTCCTCTATTTCCTTGTCAGCGGCATCATATGGGTGCTGCCGGCGATGGGCATCATCAAGTGGATGGCTGGGCCACGCCCGCAATGATGTCCGCCCCAGCCCGATTTACACAAGGCTAACCCTGATCAGCGCCTTACGCAGCGCGACTGTCCCATCTTAAGTCAAAAATAAGCCGTTGCCCGCCAGACTGCGTTCGAATGCCGCCGAAGCGGAGAAGATCGGATGCACACCCAGACGCGAGATATCACCGGCATGGCCGCCGCTGAGGCAGCGGATGGGCATATTGCGCCCATCGAGACGCGGCCTGTGGCCACCGATCCGTTGCGGGTCGATATCTTCGACAGTATGGCACCGCTCGAACTCGAATGGCGCGCGCTGGAACGGGACGATCTCAACTCGCTACACCAGAGCTATGACTGGTGCGCAGCCTGGGTAGAGAACTTCGAACGTCCTCTCGCCATCATCCGGGGCTCCATCGGAGATCACGTCGCCTTCATCCTGCCGCTCGAGATCATCCGCAGTCGCGGAACAAGACGAGCCGAGTTCATCGGAGGCCACCACAACAATATCAATACCGGCCTGTTTTCTGCCCGGTTCCTGGCGAACGGGGAACTGACGCCCGTTCAATTGGATACCATATCGGCGGCTCTGCGCAGCAAGGTAGACGTCGCCATCCTGCGCAACGTCCCGCTCGAATGGCGCGGCCGCAAAAGCCCGCTCGCCTCGCTGACGTCGATCGAAAACCAGAACCATGCCTTTCAGATGCCCTTCCTCGGCAGTTTCGAAGCAAGTCTGAAGCAGGTGAATGCCAAACGCCGGCGCAAGAAGTTCAAGCATCAGAGCAGGCTTCTCGATGCCAGGGGCGGCTACGAATATGTGATTGCCGATCCTGATCAGCAAGACGCGCTTCTCGATCTGTTCTTCCGGCAGAAGGCGGCCCGCTTCAAGGATGCTGGCCTGCCCGATGCCTTCAATGATGTCCGGATCAAAGCCGCGCTGCATGCGATGTTGCGCCGGCAGGAGGGTGACGTCCCCAATGCGACGCTGCAAATGCATGCGCTGCGCCTGAAAGGCGAGCACGAGGGCCATATTCCGGCAATCGCCGCCCTGTCCCGCAAGGGAGATCACGTCATCTGCCAGTTTGCCTCTATCGACGAAGCCCTGGTTGCGGAGGCGAGCCCCGGCGAATTGCTGTTCTGGCTGATGATCGAGCGGCTGCATCGTGAAAGCGTCGCGCTCTTCGATTTCGGCATCGGCGACCAGATTTACAAGCGTTCCTGGTGCCCGATGGAAACGGTGCAGTATGATCTCTTCCTGCCCGTCTCGGGCATGGGACGTCTTGCGGCTGTGACGCAACAGAGCATCACGCGTACGAAGGTCGCGATCAAGTCCAATCGCAAGCTCTATTCCTTCGTCCAGCGGCTGCGGGCGCGACACGGAGCCGGCGCCACATCAGATGATGGCGGCGGTGACGCCGATTGATCAGGCTGCGTCGCGGCGCGTATCCGGATCATGCTCCTCACGCCAGCCGGACATCAGAATGATGTGCTCATAGCCGGCCTTCTGGAATTCCGTCATGGCTGAGATGAACTGGCTTTCATCGGGCTCAGGCATGGAGAGGATGATTTCCGTCTCCTTGCTGCGCGTCAGCCGGGCGACGCCTGAGACTTCGGCCGCGCCGCACTCCACCAGAACGATGTCGTAGGCCGAACCCAGTGCATCGAGGATCAGCGACAGACGGTCGGCGCCGCGCATAGCACGGGCAAGGTCGCTCATGCCCTGCGGCACGAGATGGGCGTCCGACAGACGATCCGGATGGATCGTGTCGCCAAATGCCGCTTCGCCGCACAGCAGGTCGGTTACGCCGGGAAGTTCGTCATGTTCGGCCATCAGCCTTGAGGGACATCCAGTACCGGTCATATCGACCAGCACGACACGGCTTCCCGCATCGGCGATGGTCCGCGCCAGCATGACGGTCGCCGTCGAACCACTGTCACCAGTCGGAGATATGGCGATCGCAAGCCGCGAGCCGCTTTCTATCAGATAATCGGCGACGGATTGGATGGAGAAATCCTCCTCTTCCTCCGCCGCGTGAGCGGTCTGGCCGGATTCATGGACCGGAGCGATCACGGTACCCGAAGTGTTTGCAGTATCCGGAGCTATTGCGGCGTCAGTAACCTGAACCGGAATTTCCTCTGCTGGAACCGAAAGCATGCTTGCAGGCACCTCGACACTGCTGGCTCTCGCGACTGCACGAACCGGAACAGGCTCGTCAGCGGGTTGAGAACGTTTCGCCGTCTCCTGCACGGCGGCATCTTCCTTGCGGGCAGGCCCGACAGGCCGCAATGCGCGGCCGCTGAACAGCTCCGCGAGCATGATGACGATGGCCGTGAGAATGAACGTAGCAAGAGTAGCGACGACAACGATCGGACCGACCTTCGGGAAAGATGGATCGACCGGCTCGACGGCCGTGGAAACGATGCGCGCGTCGGCGGGGCTGGAGTTCTTGTCGACGCGAGAGGCTGCCTCGCGATAACGAGCGAGATAGGTCTCGAGCAATTGCCGCTCGGCCGCAGCTTCGCGCTCCAGCGCGTTGAGGCCGACTTCGTCCTCCCCTGCCCGGGCGCTGTCGGCCTTCAGCGTATTCGATTGGGCCAGGAGCTGCTGTTCACGCAACTGCGCCACCTTCGCCTCATTCTCGATGCTCGCCAAAATCCTCTGGGTCTCGCGATCAATCTGCTGACGGATATCGGAAAGCTGCGCCCGCAGGCTCTTCAGCCGCGGATGCCCATCCATCAGTGTTGTGGACAAATCCGAGATCTGCGACTCGAGATTCGACTGGGTCGCCTTCAGCCGCTGAATGGTCTGCGACCCTGCGACGTCGGCAAGCGTGTCGGTGGAACGACCGCTGGACAGTGCGCTGCGCACCGCCTGCGCCCGCGCCTCGGCATTTGCCTTGTCGCCGCGGACCTGCGCCAGCTGCGTCGAAATATCCGCGAGCTGCTGCGTGGCGAAATTATTGTTCTGGCTGGTCTGGAGAAGCCCGTTGGCCGAACGATAATCGGCGACCTTCTTTTCAGCCTCGCTGACCTTATCGCGCAGCTTGGCGATCTCCGGTTCCAGCCAGCGCGTTGCCTCACTGTTGGAATCAAGCTTGGCGCCGCTCTGCATGGATAGATAGACTTGCGCCATGGCATTCGGCACGCTGGCGGCAAGATCCGGATTGCGGGACGTGAAGCTGATGCCGATCACGCGCGAACTGTTGATCTGATAGACCTGCAGGCGGCTGTTGAAGGCATCGAGCATTCGCTCTTCCGGGGCCTTGTCTGCCGCCGCCCGCTTCAGATGCATCTTGATCAGAATATCCGAGAGCGCGGAGCCGTTGCTGCCGGCGGCAAACTCGGGGCGATCGTAGAGCTTGAGATTTGTAATGACCTGCTTGACCAGATCCGCCGACTGCAGGATCTGCACCTGGCTGGCAATATTCAGTTCGTCCAGCAGAGGGCCGGCGCCGGCATCGTTGCCCGATGTCGTCGTCGCAAAAGCCGGCGCGCGCTGCTCGATGAGGATGCGGGCCTCGCTGCGATATTCCGGTGACATCACCTTGGCAATGGCGAACGCCGCGCAGGCGCCCGCGAGCGTGATGGCAATGACGCGCACCCGCCGCTGCCACACCGCGCGAAAGAGCTGAGCGAGATCGATGTCCACATCCTGCTGGGTGCTGTTGACACCGGACATATGCAAAACTCCGTAATAGAAAGCCGAAATTAATCGTAAACGACTATGGTAACCCAAGCGTTAATAGTATTTCGCCAGCATTATTTTTGGCATCGCTAATTTTTTCCTGGAATTTGTTTTGCTCTTTACCGACCGTTAACCCTAACGGATCGATAACGACGGCAGTGTCTTCCCTTTCTAATGAGCGCGAAATGCCCTTCGCAAAGTCAAAGATTGTCCTTGCACTCGGCATGGCTGCCGTGAGCGCCGCGCTCACCGGCTGCAACACCTATCAACCGGCGCCCAAGGCCTTCAACGAGGCCACGATCCAGCCCTATACGCTTGATAGCGGCGACCGGTTGCGCGTCACAGTGTTCGACCAAGCCGGCCTCACCAACACCTATACTGTCGATCAGGCCGGCTATATTGCCTTCCCGCTGATCGGTCAGGTCGCTGCCCGCGGCCGGACCCTGCAGCAGCTTTCCGGCCAGATCGCACAGAAGCTTCGCCAGGGATATATTCGCGATCCAGACGTCACCATCGACATCGACCGCTATCGCTCGGTCTATATTATGGGCGAAGTCGGCCAGCCGGGCCAATATTCCTATGTACCGGGCATGACCATCCAGAACGCCATCGCGGTTGCGGGCGGCTTCACCAGCCGAGCCAATCAATCCAATGCGGATGTCACGCGCAAGATCAACGGTCATGTCATGACGGGCCGGGTCGGCATCTCCGATCCGGTGCTGGCAGGTGACACCATCTATGTCAGAGAGCGGTTATTCTAACCGCGCCCGCTCATGGTCAGACCGCTTCGAATCCTTCATTGCTTCAGATCGCCGGTCGGCGGCGTCTTTCGCCATGTCCGGGATCTGGCGGAGGAGCAGAGCAAAGCGGGCCACGAGGTCGGCATCCTTTGCGACAGTCTGACGGGCGGCGAGCATGAGGATCGTCTGTTCGACGATATCGCGCCGTTCCTGGCTCTCGGCGTCGTCCGCCTGCCGATCCGCCGGCAAATTACTCTGTCGGATGCTGCTACGCTCTGGAGCAGCTACAAGGAAATCAGGAGCTTGCGGCCGGATGTGCTGCACGGGCATGGCGCCAAAGGCGGCCTGCTTGCGCGCGTTCTCGGCTCGATCCTGCGGGTCAACAGGTATCGCGTAGCCCGCCTCTACACAGCGCATGGCGGAAGCCTGCATTTCTCACGTCGCTCGTTCCAGGGCATACTGGTGCATAGCCTGGAACGGATGCTGGAATTTTTGACCGACGGGCTGATCTTCATCTGCGATTTCGAACGCCGCACCTATGAAAGAAAGATCGGCAAGCCGCGCACCCGCTCGGTGATGATCTATAACGGCATCAGCGAAAGAGATTTTCGCACCATACCGACACGATCGGACTCCGTGCATTTCGTCTACATCGGCATGCTGCGGGACCTCAAAGGTCCCGATCTGTTTGTAGACGCCTTTGCGAAAACGGAGCGGCGGATCGGCAGGCCGCTTTCGGCACTGATGATCGGCGATGGGCCAGACAGAGACAAATATCACCGGATGATGGTCGAACGGGGTCTCGGTCACCGTATCGGCATGCTGCCGGCGATGCGCGTACAAGAGGCCTTCACGGTATCGCAGAATATCGTCGTTCCCTCGCGCGCAGAAGCCATGCCCTATATTGTTCTGGAAGCGCTTGCCGCCGGAAAGACCGTCATCGCCTCGCGCGTCGGCGGCGTTGCGGAAGCACTTGGCGAAAACAGCCCCGCACTCGCCAAGCCGGAAGATGCCGATGACCTCTCGCGCATCATGGCCGAAGCGATCACCGAGCCGCAATGGGGCGCTCGCAACATGCCCGATATCGGGACGATACGATCGAATTTTTCCGCCTCGGCTATGGCTCGGGATACTTTGCACCTGTATCAAAATATACTTGGCCTGGACAGCGACGGTTAGAATACAGGCAAGCGTTGTAAGTGTTTCTTAGCTGATATCTGATAGGCCTTGTCGGGTAACGACCGGATAAGCTGCCATGAACACTTCGGAAAAGTCCGAGCAATTCAACTTGGACAATCTTCGCAAGCAGGTTTCGGAAATCCGCACCCGCGGTGAGAGCGAGACTAACAGCGACCGCCCAGACGGCATGAATGCCTATGCGCGGCAGATCGCCGAACAGCTTCGCGAAACCAACCAGTCTCCGGCAATCATCGTCGGGCAATACCGGCTGTTCGAATTTCTGTCGTTGCTTGCATTCGGGCTTGCGATCCTCCTCTTCGGGACGTCGGACAACCATCCCTTCCTGTCAAAGGCCGTGGTGACGATCGCCCTTTGCGGTCTTGCCATCGTCTTCCTGCAGATTGCGGATGCCTATCAGATACCGGTCCTGCGCTCGCCGCATCATTTCCTGCACCGGATTCTCGGGTCTTGGGCGGCCGCCTTCGCGGTCATGGTCATCGCCCTCCTCCCCTTCGACATCAACAATATCTACTCCCTCTCGCTTCTCGGCCTTTGGCTCGCGGCAGGCGCGGGTTTTCTCCTCATCGCCCGCCTGCTTTTCGCCTATGGCATCCGCCACTGGGCACGCAACGGCGTCATGGAAAGACGCGCCGTCATCGTCGGCGGCGGTGAGCCGGCAAAGGAGCTCATCCGCGCGCTCGAGCATCAATCCGACAACGATATCCGCATCTGCGGCATCTTCGACGATCGCGGCGAAAAGCGCTCTCCGATCATGGTGGCCGGCTATCCGAAGCTCGGCACGGTATCGGAACTGGTCGAATTCGCCCGGCTCGTGCGCATAGATATGCTGATCATCGCGCTGCCGATCAGCGCCGAAGATCGCATTCTGCAACTGCTAAAGATGCTATGGGTGCTGCCCGTCGACATTCGTCTCGCGGCGCATGCCAACAAGCTGCGCTTTCGCCCCCGCGCCTATTCGCATGTCGGCGCCGTGCCGATGCTCGATATCTTCAACAAGCCGATCCGCGATTGGGACGGCGTTGCCAAGCGCATCTTCGACATCTTCTTCAGTCTGGTCGCACTTGCTTTGCTCTGGCCGATCATGCTCGGCGCGGCAATTGCCGTGAAGGCAACCTCGAGAGGGCCGGTCTTCTTCATGCAGAAGCGCCATGGCTTCAACAACGAGATCATCAACGTCTTCAAGTTCCGCTCGATGTATACGCATATGAGCGATCCGTCGGCGCGCAATGCCGTGACCAAGAACGACCCGCGCGTGACCCCCGTCGGACGCTTCATCCGCAAGACGTCGATCGACGAGTTGCCGCAGCTCTTCAACGTGCTGCTCGGCAGCCTCTCGCTCGTCGGCCCGCGACCGCATGCCGTGCTTGCCGCCAGCCACAACCGCACTTATGCCGATGTCGTCGAAGGCTATTTCGCGCGCCATCGCGTGAAGCCGGGCGTGACCGGCTGGGCGCAGATCAACGGCTGGCGCGGCGAAATCGACAGCGACGACAAGATCAAATTCCGTACGGCCTACGATCTCTACTACATCGAGAACTGGTCGCTGCTCTTCGATCTGAAGATCCTGTTCCTGACACCGTTCCGCCTGCTCAATACGGAAAACGCCTATTGAGCGCGATCGACCTGCCATCACCCCGCGTCGCTCAGCCGCAGCTTGCCGCATTGCGGTTGATCGGCACGGCGAGCGTTGCCATCGGGGTGTTCCTGTCGGGTTTCGTCATCGCGGAACCGGCGCCTTATGAGCTGTGGCTCGCCTTTCTGATCGGCACCTGGTTCATTCTCGGGCTGAAAATCTCGCGTAGCGTTGCGCCGCTGCTGGCACTATTCCTGCTGTTCAACATTGGCGGCATGCTGTCGATCACGCAGATGCATGACCTCGCCGCCAGCGACCATCTCGCCGGCCCGATCTATATCGCCGTTTCCACCTTCCTGGCGCTGAGCTCCGTCTTCTATGCTGCCATTACCGAAGACAATGAAAGACGGCTGAAGCTGATTTTCAACACATGGGTGGTGGCGGCGCTGATTACCGCCAGCCTCGGCATCCTTGGCTATTTCCATGCCGTGCCGGGCTTCGACATCTTCACCCGCTACGACCGCGCCATGGGAGCATTCCAGGACCCGAACGTCTTCGGTCCCTATTTGGTGGCGCCGAGCCTCTACCTCATGCACGGCCTTCTGATCGGCGACCTGAAGAAGGCGCCGATCAAGGGCATCTGCCTGTTCGTACTGGCCTTCGGCATCTTCCTGTCCTTCTCGCGCGCGGCCTGGGCCTTGTTTGCCTTCGCCTCGGCGATGCTGATCTTCTGCATGTTGCTGAAGCACCGCAGCAATACGTTTCGGCTGCGCATCCTGGTGATGTCCCTGGCGGCGATCATCCTCATGGTCGTCCTCCTCGTCGTCGCGCTGCAATTCCCGCAGGTCAGCGACCTCTTCTCGACCCGCCTCCAGCTCGTACAAAGCTACGATGGCGGGCATCTAGGCCGCTTCGAGCGTCACAGCATCGGCTTCCAGATGTCCATGGAGCGGCCGTTCGGCATAGGGCCGCTGGTCTTCGGCCAGATCTTTCGCGAGGACGAGCACAATACCTGGCTGAAGACACTGACCACCTATGGCTGGATCGGCTTCGTAACGTGGGTCAGCATGATCTGCTGGACCATCTATATCGGCTTCCGCAACCTGCTGCGGGAACGGCCGTGGCAACCTTTCGTGATGATCGCCTGGATCGTCATTCTCGGCCATGTCGGCATCGGCAATGTCATCGACACCGACCATTGGCGCCATTTCTACATGCTGATCGGCATCGTCTGGGGCTGCGGCGCCCTGGAGCAAAAATATCAGCGTGACTTAAACAAAAAGGAAGCTGCGCCGTGAACATTCGCACCAACGTCAAACGCCTGTCGTTGCTGCAGGTTCTCGAGCCGAGCGGCGGCGGCTCCGGGCGACATTTCCTCGATCTGTGCCGGGCCATGCAGCATCGCGGCCATTCCGTGACGGCCATCTATTCGCCGGTACGCGCTGAGCCTGCCTTCGTCGCCGAGCTGGGAAATATCGGCCTGGACAATGTTATCCCGCTCGCCATGCGGCGCGCGCCCGGCCCCTGGGACCTGACGGCATGGTGGCATCTCCGCAAGATTGCGGCCATTCACGGTCCGTTTGATCTCATCCATGGCCATAGCTCCAAGGCCGGCGCGCTCACGCGCTTGCGGCTGCCAGGACAGCATGTTCCGGTTCTTTACACACCGCATGCCTTCCGCACCATGGACCCGACGCTGGGTGTGAAAGGTCGCCTGATCTATGGCGGCATCGAGCGCCTTCTCGGGACCTGGCTGACGGATCGTCTGGTCTGTGTTTCACAGGACGAATATAATCACGCCCTGTCGCTCGGCATTCCGGAAAAACGCTTGCGCGTCGTCGTCAACGGCGTCAACGCGCCTCCCCTCAGCCAGAGGGCAGCGATCCGCAGGCGATACGGCATTCCTCAGGATGCCCTGCTCTTCGGCTTCGTCGGCCGAATGACGCGACAGAAGGCACCCGAGCGTCTGGTCGAGGCTTTTGCGCAGATAGCGGCTCAATTGCCGCAAGCCCATCTGCTGATGATCGGGATCGGCGAGCTGGCCGGCTCCACAAGAGAGATGATCGAGGCGGCCGGGCTCCAAGATCGCGCCCGCATCGATGGCAGCGTGCCGGGTGTGACGGCCATCGACGCCTTCGATGTCGTCGTCATGCCAAGCCGCTACGAGGCGATGTCCTACGTGATGCTCGAGGCCGCGGCCGCGGGCAAGCCGCTGCTGCTCGCGGATGTCGGTGGCGCTCGCACGGTGCTAGAGCACGGCAAGAACGGTTACATCGTGCCAAACAGCGATCATCCAGAAGCATTGGCAACCGCAATGACGCGCCTTGCCGATCCAACGCTGCTTGCAAGTTTTACCGCTGAAGCACGCCGCCGCAAGGATGGTTACACACTCACAGGCATGGCCGATGCGACCGAGAAGATCTATCACGACCTGCTCGGCTACCCCACCCCAGCCCCACTGGGATTGGCAGCGAATTCCGGTATGGACAATACGGTCGAGGATCGGGAGAAAAGCGCGGCTGCCCTTTAAATCTGCACGCGATTTTCATTCGAAATCGGTTCCGCTTTTCGAGCCGATGCGATAGACTTAACTTATGATTACTTCAGCACAATTGCGCGGCGCGCGCGCCATGCTCGGACTGACGGTGGAAACGCTCGCCAGCGAGAGCAAACTCCCGGTTTCGACAATCGAAGCACTGGAAACAGGTGACGGTTCAGCGGACATGAGGGCACTTGCGACGGTTCGTTCCGTCCTCGAAAACCACGGCGTACTTTTCCTCGCCGGTGGCAGCGACGGCGTGGGCGGCCCCGGCATTCGCTTCAAACAATGGTCTGAAAATGACGGCATTCGGCCGGAAAACCTGAATGCCACCAATGACGATTGATGGCTAGAGCAGGTCGCGATCTCCAAGGACCGCTCCCTGCATTTCAGACCGTCGGGCCGTTAACAAGCCGCTATCGCAAAATCGCCAGGCAGCATTGGCCGGCCTATCTCAGGCCGCAAGATTCCAGTTTTTGACAAGCTCTTCAGGCGCCGAAAGGGCAGCTGGCAGGATGTAGCGTTCCGTGTTGTTTGCCGGCTCCCAGCCTTCAACAATGGGGCCAACCGGCAGACCGTGCCCGAAATCGTTCAGCGTCACCAGCTCCAGAATCATATGACCATAGTCGTCGCGCCATTCGCGCCGCTCGCCGCCTTCGAAAAGACGCAGCCGGCCCTTGGTGCGCGGGCGCTCACGGGCAGCCAGCCATTGCGCGACGGATGCCTCCGCATTGGCAAAGGACACGACATCATCGGCATCGCCATGCCAGATGGAGACGACCGGATAGCGAGCAGCTTCGGGGGAAACTTCGCGAACGAGCTCGCCCCATTTTTCAGCCGGGCGGCTTGAGCCGCGCTTCATGACGTCAAGCGCCGACATCGCGTCACGGGCAGCGCCGAAAGGCAGGCCGCCGATGATGGCGCCTGCGGCAAACACTTCCGGATAGGTTGCGAGCAATGCGGCTGCCACAGCGCCACCGGCCGAGAGGCCCATGACAAAAATCCTGCTATCGTCGATCGCATGCAGGCGGCGGCTGAAATCGATCATTTCTCTGATAGAGCCGAGTTCACCGCGGTCGCGCGTGACCAGGCTCGGGCGAAACCAGTTGAAACAGAGATTCGGGTTGTTCGAAGCCTTTTGCTCCGCATAAAGCACGGCAAATCCATGCTGGCGGGCAAGCGCCGTCCAGCCGCTGGCGCGATCGAAATCCTCGGCATTCTGATGACAGCCATGCAGGACGACGACGAGCGGCATAGGCCCCTTTACGCCCGGCGGCACATATTCGAGCATGCGCAGATTGCCGGGATTGCGGCCGAACCACAAAACTTCCGTCAGCCGCTGCGGCGACGGACGCGTGGAAACGCGACGGCGCGACGGCTGAGACAGCGGCTGCGTCATCGGAAACTTGAGCTGCGGCAGCTCGACGGAATCGACAAGCAAGCGGCGAAGCCGGCTCGGAACTTTAAAATTCATTATGGACCTTTCTATCCACGTCAGCCGCGGTCGGTTTTTCTTCCGCTGCAGGCTGGCGCGCACTGTTCCTTTCCAGAATCAGTGACATCGAGAAATCGAATCTCTTTGTGCAACGCAGCAGATATAGGGAGGCCGGTCCGCTTCGAACAGGCACAAAGCATCATTGCAGCTATGTGAAATCAGCTTAAATCGATTAGATTTTCGGCCATAAAAAAACGCAGATGCGTCAGAAATAAGCCCGTGCAAGCGCGAGCAGCTTCGCATCGTCCTTCACGCCCTGGCGATAAAGCTGAATAATCAGCGCGCCCAGACGTTCGGCCTCAAGGCTGCGAGGGTTCATGCCACGATCCTTGCAGACGATGTCCAGAACCTTCTCAAGGCGATCCAGATCATCGGAAAACAGCGGCAGGTCTCGTGGATGGATAGGTGTGTCCAGCATTTGCGCGTCTCATTGTCCGTCGGGCAGAAGCACGCAGTACTTCGCCGGCACCCGTTTTATTCCCGACGACAGAGCTGGACTATGCGCCTTGCATACGGGGTTGGCAAGGAAGCATTTCAGCGTGATACATTTCTGATTCGCAAATTTTACGGAAATTTCGATCGAAGGTACAATTTTAAGTTAGTGCATCACCAAGCCTTTATCCGCATCTGCGATAAGCGGAAAAACGGAGGCACAATGATGACCAGACTTCTGATCCGGACTGCTCTTAGCCTGGCGCTTGCCGGCTTGGCCCTGCCGGCTGCCGCACAGAATTTTTCTAACCTCCCGCTGCGCAATCCTCGCCAGCCGCCCGAAGGATATATTTCTGTGCAATCGGGAATATCAATCTCCTATCCCGTGGCGGACGGCGACAGCGAGGAGCAGCAGGAGAAGGCCTTGAAATCCTTCTACAAGATTGCCGCAAGCAGCTGCACCACCCTGCTCGACACGATCGCCGATGCCTGCGAGATCAGTGCTCTGTCCAGCAATACCTCGGTCAACAATCTCGACAATCGCGGTACGAGACTTTCCATCAATGGACAGGTGACGATGTCGGTGAAACTGAAGCCGCCGACAACGGCGGCGAAGTAGCCCTGCCCCATCGCAGTTCATGATCTCCGCCAAAGCCAACGGATCGGTAAGAAATCGCGGCGATAATCCCCCTCGCAATTGAGGGACGATACCATGGCGAAAGCGAAACGACGCACGCGGCGCAAGCCGCAGTCCAAGGCGGGCAATTCGATGTGGCTATGGGGTGTTGTCGGCCTGGCGACAGTAGCCGGCATATACGCCTATCAACATCGCAAGGATATGCCGTCAATGCTGGCTCATGCCGGTGCAGTCGCCGGCATGCCGCATATGGCCCGGGAGACGCCAGTGCCGGCGGCAAAACCGCAGATAAAGACGGCGGCGGTCACTTCGGAGCCGCGCACGACATCCACCCTGCCGGTGCCGCCCGTGGCCATTCCCGTGGCGATGCCGATCAACAAGATACCGGTTGAACGACCCATACCCAGCTTGCGGGCACAGTCCGGCGGTCGTTTCGTGCTGTGCGGCGCCGGCTCGGGCACGAATTGCGTCGTCGATGGCAATACCTTCTGGCAGGATGGCATCCGCATTCAGTTGGCCGATATCGATGTGCCGGATGCCGGTACCGCGCGCTGCCCGAGCGAGAGACAGAGAGGCGTGGCCGCGAAACTGCGCTTGCAGGCCATTCTCAACGATGGAAGCTTCGTGCTTTCCGGCAGCAGCCGTCGCGACGACCCGAATGGCGGCAAGCTGCGAATTGCCATGCGCGCGGGGCGCTCGCTCGGCGACCAAATGGTGTCAGAAGGCCTGGCACGCCGCTGGACCGGCCAGGCGACATCCTGGTGTAGCTGATTTTCAGAAATTCGATTGGGAGTTCAAGGAGATAAATGGTCGGGGCGACTGGACTCGAACCAGCGACCCCTTGACCCCCAGTCAAGTGCGCTACCGGGCTGCGCTACGCCCCGACCTGCCGAAACGGCTTGTTTCGTTTAGAGTTTAGCGTTTCCCGACGCAAGCGAAAAGTGTTGGCTTGCTCAGAAAAAGTTGCCGTTCAGCGGCACACCTGTCTCGGTCCGTGGCTCGGCTGATAGGTGTTATCGGAGGCGCGGTACGAGCGGTAGCGGCTTGCACAATCACGCGCATGGCCACTGTAATAACTCTGCGAGCCCTGTCTGTTGAACAGAGTGCCGGTCACGAAAGATTTGAAGAGCACGCCACTGTCCGAATCGTCGTCGTAGTAACTATCATTGCCATGCAGCCGATGGCCGCTGCCCCAACGATTATGGTGGTGATGCCAATGGCCGTGATCGCGAACCTGAATGATGTCCGACTGTTCGGTTGCAGGCACGGTCAAGGTCGGCATCGTGATGGCATTCGCCGGCATGGCGACACCGGCCGCCAGCAAAAGACCAAAGCCTGCGGCAGTTATCGATCTCGCAATCGTAAACATATGCGACTCCTTCGAAATCCGGCGGCGCCATCAAGTAAATCCGCACAACAACCTTGCTGCCGAGCACGCCGTCATTATCTGTATATAGAGATTTGGAGCCACACTCATAGATGCCCTTCCGTCTTTATTGTGCGACGGATTTCGCAAGACGGAAAGTGGGCGGAAAGCCAAAGCAATGAAGCCCTATATAATGACTCTCCTGTTGTGCGCACCGCTGCTTTCTGCGTGTAACACGACCGAATCGATACAGCCCATCCCGGGCAGCATCACCTATGGCGGCCAGCCGCAAATGAAACTGACGAAATCGCCTCCCGGATCGCAATTCCAGCACCACTTCACAAACCAATGGGGCCAGGAAGTCGAGGAGACCTACATCGTCCAGCCAGACCGAAGCCTGAAACTCGTCAACCGCCAGGAAATGAGCCCGCCAGACTAACTGCTCGTTACGCTTGAAAACAAAACTCCGCCAGCACAAGCCGACGGAGCATGATGTAATCAAGATGGAAGCCACGCTTACCAGCAGCGATAGCAGCGGCGATAATAGGGACGGCCGTAATAGCCGCGATGATGATGATTATCGCTGACAGCGGCGCCGACGAGAACGCCGCCGATAATACCGGCCGCAGCCAGAGCAGCGGCCTGGTTTTCCGCCTGTTGCGCCTGGGCACGATTGGACTGATAAGTCGCGCCGACGCAGCGATTGTAACGCTGCGTTCCCGGGCGGAACCCTTGCGACTGGCAGGTCATTTCTGCGTTCATCGCAGATTCCTGCGGCGTCTGACAGCTCGATAGAATGGTTGATATAGCGACAAGGCTCGCCGCCATTGTGGCACGTATGCGCATATTCCCTCCGGCAATTTAGGATACAACCCCGGGAAAGCGAAATACAGCCAAAGGTAAGCTTTAGCAAGCCAACCTTATCAAGCCCCGCGCGAAAATCCGTCAAACCGTGGCAAAACTGCACGCAAGGATGGCATCGTGCTTAACAGGCGGATAGCAGGTTAGCGCAAAATGAAAAGGCCCCGCTCAATGACAGGGCCTTCATATCCGATTTGTATGCCCGCAGCCCGTCGAGACTGCGGGCGTATTTTCGATCAGAAGTTCCGTTCGAAACGAAGGATGCCGGCGACCGTATCATCCTTGATGTAGTCGTAATGCACATAGGTGAGTTCCGGCTCGACCAGGAAATCCTTGACCGGATAGATCTTGAGGTTTGTGGTCGCTTCGAACATCTTCGAGTCTGTGTAGGCAAGCTGCAGATTCCACTTCAGCTTGTCGTTGACCGGAACGCCGACACCGCCCCAGAGCGCCCAGTCACCCCAGCCGCACTTGGCCGCGTTGGTGCCGCTCGAGGTCGTGCAGGCTGAGATATCCTGGTTGGTGCCGGCATATTTGTTCAGCTTGTCGCCATCGGTATTCCAGCCACCCATCAGAAAGGCTTCCACGCCGCCAAATTTGGCATCGAGACGAGCCTTGATGGCACCTTCCTCAACGATGGAGTCATAACCGCCGACGACCTTGATGCCCCAGTTCTCGGTCGTGTAGCCAAGACCGGCAACGACATCGGGAGCGTAGTGGTTGGATTTGTCGTCCGTCCACCAGCTGGCACCGTAGGAAGCCTCGCCGTCGGAAGTGGAGTTTGAATCTTCAAGCGAGATCACAGCCGAAAAACCGTTGCCGGTATCATACTTGTAGGTCAGCTGGTTCAATTCGTACGGACCGTCATAGATGACGTCGTCGTTGACGACATCACCCGCATAGCCCACGTAAAGATTGTACTGAGAGTCGAGTTTGCCAACTGTGAAGCCGCCGAGGCTGATGTTGGCGAACAGCAACTTGGCGGAGGTTGCGCCCCCATCATTCCACTCCCAGCGGAAGATGGTGTTGGTCTTCAACGGACCATATTCAGTGTCGGTCGCCGTATCGACATTAAGCTCCACACGCTCATGCCAGAGCGTGCCAACCTTGCTGCGCGGATTATAGGCGTCATACCACTCGCCCTCCGTGCGAACCTTTCCACCGATCTTCAGGCAGGTTTCGGTACCGGGAATATAGAAATAGCCTGTGCCGTATCCATCGCAGATACGGACATATTCAAGCGGCTCGGGTTCGGCGGCTACAATAGCGTCGGCGGCATGGGCGGCGCTCGCTGCAACAATTGCAGCGGCGGAGCCAAGAAGAAGGCTCTTGATGTTCATGGTGTCTCCATTCGACTATACGTCAGAGATGGAGTCTCCCGGCAGACAACAACGTGCCCCTCCATAGCCTGACTGTTCCCCTCAAACAGGGCGAAGCAATAAGCTTCGCCGTCAAACTGAACCCGTGACCTTGCCACAGCAAGTTAATAAGGCTGCCGAACTAATTTTTACAACGCAGAAGGGTGGCGGACGTGACAAAAATGTCACGCACCTGTCGCAATGACAACCGAACGGGCCAAACATACCCAATATAGACTCCGGACCGGAGAATCCGCTCCAAGGTTGTATGGATTGCGAAATACAATGCGCGTCAGCACGCAATCCCCAACGCGTGCGGCCCCAATGCGTACGGGCTGCCTTATCGCACCTGATCGAGGAGGCGCTTGCATTCCAGGAGATCGTAAAGCGTCTCCTGAAGCAAAGCCCGATCCTCCTTGCCGACGCTCGATTTGCCGATTGAGACATCAGGCACACCGTCATCACCGCTGACGAAATTGAAGAAGCGGCGACTGATCGGCGCTTTGGCGCGGCCGACGATTTGATCTTCGTCGGAATTGGCAGAGGCGACACGGGGCTCGACGGTCGCGGGCTCCTGCGCAGCGGCAAGCGCTTCCACACTGGCCAGATCGCCATGCCCGACCGCAATGACGAACTTGTTGCCGTTGGTCTTCAGGAGCTTCTGCACACCCTTGATCGTATAGCCATGATCGTAGAGCAGATGGCGGATACCGTTCAGCAGGTCGACATCTTCAGGGCGATAATAGCGCCTGCCACCACCCCGCTTCATCGGCTTTATCTGCGGAAACCGGGTCTCCCAGAACCGTAGGACATGCTGCGGCAGATCAAGGTCTTCCGCGACTTCGCTGATCGTGCGAAATGCATCCGGGCTCTTGTCCATCATCATACTCCCGCACTGCGCCCGCGGCGCCGTTTAGCCGGATCACGCAAAAGCGGATATCGGCATTCGTATCGCACCATGATACGACTCACCATATTTCAACGGTTTGGCGGCGGAAATTCAAGTCACATCTTCAGCCGCTGCACAGGCTGGCGACAAATCAGCACGGAAGACGTCCCAAACCGACCGCACGACAAAGCGTACAGCCGAGCAAAAACAGAAATCACAAGGATGAATCAGGAGGCAGGATTTACCGGCTTGGCCTTCGCCTTGCGGCTCGCATGCGCTTTCAGAATGCGGGTCTTGAGGACGTTCGACGCCTTGAAGGTCATGACACGCCGCGGGGAGATCGGCACTTCCTCGCCGGTCTTCGGGTTGCGGCCAATGCGCTCATTCTTGTCACGCACCTGGAATGTCGCAAACGAGGAGAGCTTTACCGTTTCTCCACGCACGATGGCGTTGCAAATTTCATCGATCACAGTCTCGACGAGCTCTGCCGACTCCGTTCTGGAGAGACCAACTTTCCGGAATACCGACTCCGCCAGGTCTGCGCGCGTCACTGTCTTGCCCGTCATAGCTCCCCGCCCATATTGCTGCGTAATCTTCTTCAAGTTTTGCGAGACTATTGCCGTTGCGCCGAGCGGTCAAGCTCTTGTTCGGAACGGCTTTTAGAGAAGTGGCACTACCAGCGCAGCAGGACCGCACCCCAGGTGAAGCCGCCGCCCATGGCCTCCAGCATCACGAGGTCACCCTTCTTGATTCGTCCGTCACCGGCAGCAACGGCGAGTGCAAGCGGGATGGATGCAGCCGAGGTGTTGCCATGAAGGTCTACGGTGACCACAACCTTCTCGGGAGCAATTCCGAGCTTCTTGGCGGAACCATCGATAATGCGGCGATTGGCCTGATGCGGCACGAGCCAGTCGAGATCGTCGGGCGTGGTGTCGGTCGCATCGAATGCGGCCTGAATGACGTCGGTAATCATGCCGACGGCATGCTTGAACACTTCACGGCCCGCCATATGCAGGACGCCGACCGTTCCCGTCGTGGACGGGCCGCCGTCGACATAGAGCTTTTCCTTATGGGAGCCATCGGAGCGCAGGCTTGCCGTCAGCACGCCGCGATCACTATTGGCGCCACTCCCCTCGCCGGCTTCAAGGATCAGCGCACCAGCGCCGTCACCGAAGAGAACGCAGGTCGTGCGGTCGGTCCAATTGAGGATGCGGGAAAATGTCTCGGCGCCGATGACGAGCACGCGCTTGGCAAGGCCACCGCGAATATAGGCGTCAGCCGTGGTTACCGCATAGACGAAACCGGTGCAGACGGCCTGGACGTCGAAGGCGAAGCCATGATGCATGCCCAGCCGGTTCTGGATATTCACCGCCGTTGCCGGAAAGGTGTTGTCCGGTGTCGAGGTGGCAACGATGATGAGATCGAGATCATCCGGCGTCATCCCTGCGTTGGCGAGAGCGGCACGCGCCGCCTGCTCGCCGAGAGAAGCTGTGGTTTCACCTTCACCGGCGATATAGCGTTGACGGATGCCGGAGCGCTGAACGATCCAGTCGTCGCTCGTATCGACAACCTGCTCCATCTCGGCATTGGTCATGACGCGTTTGGGGAGCGCCGCCCCAAAGCCGCGAACAATTGAACGGATCATTCTGCTTGTACCCCGTCTCTCATGCCGCTTCCGGCCCGATGGGGGGCAGCCGTTTGGCATGATATCTCTTCAAATCGTTTTCGATTTTCTGCGTGAGCCCATTCTTGGCCATATCATAGCCGACATCGATGGCAGCTGCGAAGGCTTCGGCATTCGCGCCCCCATGGCTCTTGATGACGATGCCGTTAAGGCCGAGGAAGACGCCGCCGTTGACCTTGCTAGGGTCGAGCTTTTCGCGCAGCAGGTCGAACGCGCCCTTGGCAAAGACATAACCGATGCGCGCAAGCAGCGTACGCGACATGGCGGCGCGCAGATAGGCACCGATCTGCTTTGCCGTGCCTTCGGCGGCCTTCAGCGCGATATTGCCGGAGAAGCCTTCCGTGACGACGACATCGACGGTGCCTTTGCCGATATCATCGCCCTCGACGAAGCCGGAATATTCAAGCGATTCGAGATTGGCCTCGCGAATAAGACGGCCGGCGTCCTTAACTTCTTCCTGGCCCTTGATTTCCTCGACGCCGACATTCAGCAAACCGACGGTCGGGCGTTCAATCTCGAAGAGCGCGCGCGCCATGGCGCCGCCCATCAGGGCGAAATCGAGCAGTTGCTGGGCATCGGCCCCGATCGTGGCGCCGACATCGAGCACGATGCTTTCGCCGCGCAGCGTCGGCCAGATCGCAGCGATTGCCGGACGTTCGATATTGGCCATGGTGCGGAGACAGAATTTCGCCATCGCCATCAGCGCGCCGGTGTTGCCGGCGGACACGACGACATCGGCGTCGCCCGTCTTTACAGCCTCGATCGACCGCCACATGCTGGAGACATAGCGGCCGCGGCGAAGCGCCTGGCTCGGCTTCTCATCCATGCTGATGGCAACTTCGCATTCGTGAAACACCGATTTTTCGCGAAGCTTGGGATATTTGCCGAGGACCGCCTCGCAGCGTTCCTTCTGTCCGTACATGATGAATGTGATATCGGGATGCCTATCCAGCGCCTTGGCCGCGCCGGGAACAACAACCTCAGGGCCGAAGTCGCCACCCATTAGGTCAAGAGAAATTCTGATCACGCGTCCCTAGTCCTTTTTCTCCGCCGCGACGGGCGAATTTGGCGTCAAAATACCGTTTTCTCCCCCGGTTACAACTGAATTGTGCTCGAACGGCACCGGGGCCTATTCCTTTTTCCAGTCTTTCAGGACGGCGAAGGGCGAAGGCTTCCTGTCGTCTTCGCCGGTGTCTTCTATATGCCCTTCGAACGCAACGCCGGGCTTGCGCGGATAAGGATCGATGGCAAGCGCGGCAAATTCCGCGACGACCGCGCCAGCATCGATCGTATCGCCGGTAAATGTCTCCGGAAGATCCGGACCGTCGGGATCAAGTATCATTTCTCCGGCATCCACAGAGGGCGCACGCGCCAGTTTGGAATCCTCGGGCACGAAGATGTGCTCGAAGTCCTCGTCGATATCAGATTCGACCGGCTCGAGTGTGACAACGCAAGCCTGAACGATCTTTGCCTTTACATTGCCCTTGATGCGCACGCCGTCGCGCTTCCAGCGCGAAATCTTGAGATCGGCTTCGAGCTTGCCGACTGAGAGAACATCCCAGAGTGCGGCGAGCCCGGCAAGCTCACGCTCGTCAGCTTCGACATGCACATCCACCGGATTGGCGGAGATGTGCCCCACCTTCACCGGATAGGAAAATGGTGTTTCGTCGGAGTCGTGTCTTTTCATTTTTATCTCCTAACCGGCTCGTTGGCCGACTTTATCCGGCAGCGGCATCGTCGCCGAGCCCGTGGCGATCTGATTTTCACTTAAGGTAGCCAGATATGCTTCCGCGATCATCATCCAATCGGCCAGCAAACGCATGGATGCCGTGCTTTCACTCGCCTTGGGATAGATGTTGCGCTGTAGCGCCGTGGCAAGCGCGACGCGATCGTCGCTATCCATGGCACCCGCATAGCTTTCGAGCCGTCCATAAAACATGCCGGCCAGCTTCTTCATGCGCTTCGGCACGCTGTTGTCGCCGATACCGAGTTCGCGGATCGAATAATCGATGTCCTCGAAGAAAGCATCCACGATTTCCTGCGCCAGCTCCTGGCCGCTTGTGGCCGAAGACCGTGTGCGGCGAAAGAACAGGATCATCATCACTGACAGCAATTCGAAACGCCCCATCACCGTATCGGGCACGTCGTAATCGGTGTAGAAAACCGGCTGCCGCGCCATGGACGTCAGGACCTCATACTGCCTGACGACGATGATCTGATTGTGATTTCTTTTGCGGAAGAGCCCAAAAATCATGAAAATTCCCGGAATTGGCTCCTTCGGAGCGCGCCGTTTTTGCTTGGCCTTGTTGCATCCACGCAAAAGCTGGTTTACCGAAGCAGGCGCGAATTGCAATGCCGTTTGTGCCCGCTTCGAGGCTCCAGCCCTTACCGTCGTCACGTTGTGCATGATCGGTGACGAAGAGTGCCGAACAACATGATTGTGCCTTTTGCCATCGCGGAAAGGCCACAATGATGTGCACAGCAAGGTCATATCGGCCGTCCGGCCATCGGATTGATTCATTAGGGGAGATGAGATGTCGTTGACCAGACGGTATTTCAAGTCTGACATTACTTTCAGCAGCGCTGCCGCCATCGCCCTGGTGATTGCGACCGTGGGCCTTTCGGGTTGCAAGACCAGCGAGGTCATGAACAACGGCTACATCTTCGATCCGCAGTCGCTGGCACTTGCGCCGGTCGGCTCGAGCCGCGAGCAGGTTCTGCTCTCGCTCGGTACGCCGTCGACCACAGCGACCTTCGATGGCGAAGTCTTCTATTATATCTCCCAGAAGCGCACGCGCGCTGTCGCCTTCATGAAGCCGAAGCTGGTCGACCAGAACATTCTGGCGATCTATTTCGACAAGGATGGTGTGGTGAAGCAGGAAGCCAACTACACCCTGAAGGATGGCAAGGTCTTTGACATGATCAGCCGCACGACGCCAACAGGCGGTCGCGACATCACCTTCCTGCAGCAGATCCTCCAGGGCGGCGGCAGCGGCGTCAACGGCGCGAGGAACTTCCTCAACAACCTCAATCCGGGCCAATAAGACCGGGAAGCATTTCAAAGAAAACCCGCGGAGCGCAGCGCCCCGCGGGTTTTTCTTTATGAATTCGATTTGCTTCGCTTAGCCGGCAAGGATGGCAAGCAGAAGCAGGGCCACGATGTTGGTGATCTTGATCGCGGGGTTGACGGCCGGACCTGCCGTATCCTTGTAGGGATCGCCGACGGTGTCACCCGTGACCGATGCCTTATGGGCTTCCGAACCCTTCATATGGCGGGTTCCGTCCTTGTCGACGAAACCATCCTCGAAGCTCTTCTTGGCATTATCCCATGCACCCCCGCCC
This sequence comes from Martinezella hainanensis, assembly GCF_900094555.1. Lineage (GTDB taxonomy): Bacteria > Pseudomonadota > Alphaproteobacteria > Rhizobiales > Rhizobiaceae > Rhizobium > Rhizobium hainanense. The sequence goes on along the minus strand of NZ_FMAC01000002.1, from coordinate 355,809 downwards.
GACGTCATCGAAATGGCGACGAAGAGGCCGTTGATAATCACACCGAGCAGCGAAGCGCCGAGAGCGGCAAAGGCCGAGGCCTTGGAACCGGAGAGCAGCAGGACGCCGAAGTAGACGACGACCGGCGCCAGAACCGGCAGGAGCGACGGGATGATCATTTCGCGAATGGCGGCCTTGGTCAAAAGGTCGACGGCGCGGCCATAGTCGGGACGCTCCGTACCCTGCATGATGCCGGGCTTTTCACGAAACTGCTTGCGAACCTCCTCCACGATCGCGCCTGCGGCACGGCCGACGGCGGTCATGGCGATACCGCCGAAGAGATAGGGGATGAGGCCGCCGAACAGCAGACCGGCGACGACATAAGGGTTCGAAAGCTCGAACGAGATCGTGCCGATATTGGCGAAGTACGGGTATTTGTCACCGTGAGCGGCAAAATATTGCAGATCGTTCGCATAGGCCGCAAACAAGACGAGCGCGCCGAGACCGGCCGAACCGATGGCATAGCCCTTGGTAACAGCCTTGGTGGTGTTGCCGACCGCATCCAGCGCATCGGTGGATTTGCGCACTTCCGGCGGCAGATGCGACATTTCCGCGATGCCGCCGGCATTATCCGTGACCGGGCCGAAGGCGTCGAGAGCGACGATCATACCGGCAAGGCCGAGCATGGCGGTGACCGCGATACCCGTGCCAAACAGGCCGCCAAGCTGGTAGGTGGCGATGATGCCGCCGACGATGACGATCGCCGGCAGCGCCGTCGACTCCAGCGAGACGGCAAGGCCCTGGATGACGTTGGTGCCGTGACCGGTGACCGACGCCTGGGCGATGGAATTGACCGGACGCTTGTTCGTGCCGGTATAATATTCGGTGATGACGACGATCAATGCCGTGACGATGAGGCCGACGATGCCGCAGGTAAAGAGCTTCGTACCGGTGATATCGAAGCCTGCGACGGTGCCGACCGAACCCCAGCCGATGGTCAGCGAGGTGGCTGCGGCCAGGCCGATGATCGACAGGACGCCGGTTGCGACGAGGCCCTTGTAGAGGGCACCCATGATCGAACCATTGACACCGAGCTTGACGAAGAAGGTGCCGATGATCGAGGTGATGATGCAGGTGCCGCAAATCGCCAGCGGATAGATCATGGCCGAGCCGAGGATCGGCGAGCCGGCGAAGAAGATCGCGGCAAGCACCATGGTCGCGACGACCGAAACGGCATAGGTCTCGAACAGGTCGGCCGCCATGCCGGCGCAATCGCCGACATTGTCGCCGACATTATCGGCGATGGTCGCGGGGTTGCGCGGATCATCTTCCGGAATGCCGGCTTCCACCTTGCCGACAAGGTCGCCGCCGACGTCGGCGCCCTTGGTGAAAATGCCGCCGCCAAGACGAGCGAAGATCGAAATCAGCGAAGCGCCGAAGCCGAGTGCGACCAGCGCATCGATGACATCGCGCGAGCCTGCTTCATGACCGAGAATACCGGTCAGGACGTAGAAATAGATGGAGACGCCGAGCAGGGCGAGACCCGCAACCAGCATGCCGGTGATGGCGCCCGACTTGAAGGCGATATCGAGGCCTGCGGACAGGCTCTGCGACGAAGCCTGCGCGGTGCGGACATTGGCGCGCACGGAGACATGCATGCCGATGAAACCTGCGGCGCCTGAGAGGATTGCGCCGATCAGGAAGCCGAAAGCGGCTTCGGCCGACAAGAGAAGCCAGGCCGCGATGAAAACGATGACCCCGACGATGGCGATAGTTCTGTATTGGCGCGCCAGATAGGCTTGCGCTCCTTCACGAATATACCCGGCAATCTCCTGCATGCGGGCATTGCCCTGATCGGCAGCGAGCACCGACCGGGTTGCCCATACGGCATAAATCACCGAGAGCAGTCCGCATGCGATCACTCCTAAAAGAATCGACATTTCGCTTTTTCCCTCCAAAAAAGCCGGCGGTTCACTCCATCCCCCGGCCGCCTGCGACAACGGTCGGCCCCCTCCTCCAGGGGATCGGCTGATGTGCAGTTGCGAGATTGCTGTTGGGAAAACGCCGCGTCAAGACCGCCCGCAGGTAAAATACCCGCAGGAGGTTCAAAAGAACTTTCGCAGTTGAAATCAGGCGCGAATGAAGGAAACGAAAATGCGTTACGTCGCGATCCGAACGCCTGGCGAAGCTTATTTCTTCGCTTCGCCGCGAACCTGCTTGGCGATTCGGTCGAGCACGGCATTCACGAGCTTCGGCTCGTCCTCCTCGAAGAAGGCATGAGCGATCTCGACATATTCGGTGACGATGACCGGAACCGGCACGTCCTTGCGGTCGATAAGCTCGAAGGTGCCGGCACGCAGAATGGCGCGCACGGTGCTGTCGAGGCGCGACAGTGCCCAGTCGTCCTGAAGGGCGGAGCCGATCAGGGGATCCAGTCGGGTCTGCTCGCGCACGACGCCCGACACGATGGAGCGGAACCAGGATGCGTCGGCCTTCAGATAGGTCTCGCCATCCAGCTCCTGCCCGAGACGGTGGGCCTCGTATTCAGCCACCACCTCCAGAACGCCGGTTCCGCCGATATCCATCTGATAGAGCGCCTGAACCGCCGCGAGACGCGCTGCGCCCCGCTGGTTTGCTGGCTTTGCCGGTCGCTCGTTATCCTGATTGCTCATCTATTATGCACCCAACTTCTCTTTCAGCGCGATCATGGTCAGCGCCGCACGGGCGGCGAAACCGCCCTTGTCCTTGTCCGAACGGCGCGCACGCGCCCATGCCTGCTCATCGTTCTCGACGGTGAGAATACCATTGCCGATCGCGAGAGATTCGCTGACGGCCAGATCCATCAGCGCCCGCGAGGATTCATTGGCGACGATATCGAAATGATAGGTCTCGCCGCGGATAACCATGCCAAGAGCGACATAGCCGTCATAAACAACATTACCATTGTCGCCGCCATCAAGCGCCATCGCAATTGCCGCCGGGATCTCAAGCGCGCCCGGGACTGTGACGATATCATAGGTCGCGCCAGCCTCGTCGAGAGCGGCCTTGGCGCCGTCGAGCAGGGCATCGGCCATATCATCATAGAAGCGAGCTTCGACGATAAGGATATGAGCATTGGAAGAGCTGGTCATATATCACCTGCGATTTGAGAGGGCGCGGCACCTTGTTAGGCCCGGGTCAAACCACGGCGGGCCTCGCTTGGCAAGTGTTTTTCAATGGCCCGCGCCGATTCCGACCCTATTTGGAAATGATCGGCGCACCGCGGAAATTGTGGCTTCCGCACACGCAACCGCTTCGATAATAATTTGAAGCCTGCGAGGGGGAGGTTCATGACGAAGAAATCCACACCCGCCGTCAATGTTGGCGAGCTTGAACTGGAACATTGGCAGCAAGGCAGCTTCTTTGCCGGCAGCGACACGTCCTTCGGGACGAAGCTCGGGCTGAAGCAGCTCGGCATCAGCTACAACGAGGTACCGCCGGGCAAATCCGGCTGTCCGTTTCACAATCATCATGTCGAGGAGGAGATGTTCGTCATTCTCGACGGCGAAGGCGAATATCGCTTTGGCGACCAGCGCATCGCGGTCAGCAAGGGTGATGTGCTCGGCGCTCCGGCCGGCGGCCCGGAAACGGCACATCAGCTGATCAATGTCGGCCCCAGCGTGCTCACCTATCTCGCCATTTCCACGAAGGCGCGAACCGAAATCGTCGAATATCCCGATTCCGGCAAGTTCCTGGCCAAAACCTATACCGACGGCAAAACGGCGTTCCGTGCCATTGGCCGCGCCGCTACCGCCAACCTCGATTATTGGGACGGCGAGCCCGGTGCCTCGAACGACTAACCATCACCAAGAACATTTTCGGCGAAGACCTAATCCGATGACCCATATTCCAACCCTGACGACCGACCGGCTCCTGCTGCGCGGCCATACACTTGATGATTTCGACGAATTCCTCGAGCTCTGGAAACACAAGGACATCGTCCGCTTCATCGGCGGCGAGATGCCGACACGTGAGCAGGTATGGGCTCGCCTACTGCGCTATGCCGGCCTATGGCATCATCTCGGCTTCGGTTTCTTTGCCGTCGAGGAACGCCAAAGCGGCCGATTGATCGGCGAAGTGGGGTTCCTCGATCTGCATCGCGACATGACGCCGATGACGGAAGGCACGCTGGAAGCCGGCTGGGGCATTACGCCGCCGATGCAGGGTAAGGGCTATGCGACGGAAGCCATGAATGCGGCGATCGCCTGGGCGGACAAGCAATTTGCAGGACGGCGCATGACCTGCATCGTCGATCTCGAGAACGTACCGTCACTGCGGGTTGCCGAAAAGATCGGCTTCCACCGTATCGGAGAACTCATGCTCAAGGACAGGTCCAACGCCATATTCGAACGATAGGCGTTGCGGGGGTAACTATCATGTCGGTTCCTCAGGATAGGTTTTCGGTCAAACGTTACGAACCAAGCGACACCCAAGCCACGATAGACATTTTCCTGCGGGCCATTCGCGAGGTCGCGTCGAAAGATTACAGCCCGGCGCAGATCGCCGCCTGGGCGAAGGTCGATGATCCCGAAATCTGGGCGCAGTACCGAGCTAGCCGGCCGACCTGGCTTGCAATCGATGGTTCTACACCCATCGGCTTCACCGACCTGAAATCGGATGGATGCCTCGATATGATGTTCGTTTCGCCCGACTATCAGGGAAAGGGTGTCGCCGGCCTGTTGCTTGCGACCGTCGAAAATGCGGCCCGTAAACAGGGCTTTCAGCGGATTTTCACCGAGGCGAGCCTGACCGCCCGCCCCTTCTTCGAGCGCAAGGGCTTTGTCGTCATGACCGCGCAGCAGGTAGAAAAGCGCGGCCAGATTCTGCCGAACTTCCTGATGGAAAAAACGATCGCATAAGCCGCCGGGGCGCGCTGAGCGCCTCCTTGGGGCAACCTGTCCGTAAACCTCAGGATTCGCGGACGGCCGGGAATTCCGCCAGCCGTGCGGCGTAGCGCGCCATGGTGTCGACTTCGAAATTGACGAAATCGCCGGCCTTGCGCTCTCCCCAGGTCGTCACCTCCAGGGAATGGCGGATCAGCAGCACGTCGAATTCCGTACCCTCGACGGCATTGACCGTCAGCGAGGTGCCGTCGAGCGCGACCGAGCCCTTCGGCGCCACAAATCTTGCAAGATGCTCCGGCGCGCGCAGACGGAAGCGCGTAGCTTCGCCTTCGGCCGTTACCGAAAGAATTTCCGCCTTGCCGTCGATATGACCGGAAACGATATGGCCGCCAAGCTCGTCGCCGATCTTCAGCGAGCGCTCGAGGTTGATCTTAGCGCCTGTTTCCCAGGTGCCGATGGTCGTCAGGCGGAGCGCCTCTTCCCAGGCCTCGACCTCGAACCAGCGCCCGTTGCTACCCTCTTCCGGCAGTCCGGTCACCGTCAGGCAGACGCCGGCATGTGAAATCGAGGCACCCATGTCGATCGTCGCCGGATCGTAATTGGTGGCAACGCGCAGCTTGATGCCTTCCTGCATCGGGGAAATGGATTCGACCGTGCCGACGTCGGTGACAATTCCGGTAAACATCAAAAACCTCTTTCGTATTCGTCGCAGAGATCGTCGCCGAAGCGGCTCTCGCCGACATGCATAAAGTCAGCTGGGATATTGGACTTGAGGACGGGCGATTCAATACCGCCCTCGCCGATATCGGCCGGCCCCTGAAAGAGCAGGATGCGATCAACCAATCCGGCGTCGAGGAAGCGCCGCGCTGTCTTGGCGCCGCCCTCCACCAGCAGCGACGAGATGCCGCGCGTACCCAGCGCCTCCAGCAGCTCTCCCGGCTCGCTGGAATTGGATTGCAGCACCTCGACACCGGCAGCGTCGAGCGTCGCGCGACGTCCGAGGAATGCGGCATCGGTATTGTCGTCGAAGGACGGCGGATGGCCGGCAACCGCGATGACCGGATATTGCCGAGCCGTGCGAACCAGCTTGCTGCCAAGGGGAAGCTGCAGCTCGTCGTCAATAACGATGCGCAGAGGCGAGCGGTCTTCCAGGCCGGGAAGCCGGCAGGTCAATTCCGGATCGTCTGATATCGCCGTGCCGATGCCGACGAGAATGGCGTCGCTCTCGGCGCGCAGCATCTGTACCTGCGCCCGGGCGGCATCGCCGGTGATGCGGATCTGCCCCTCGCCCGTCTTGCCGATCATGCCATCGGCGGAAATGGCAAGCTTGAGAGTCACATAGGGCCGATTTCTCGTCTGGCGCATGAGATAGCCCGCGAGGGAGCGCCGGCCCTCCGTCTCCAGAATACCGGTATCGACCTCGATGCCGGCCTCGCGCAGCATGGTGATGCCGCGCCCGGAGACTCGCTGGTCGGGATCGGTGACACTGATGACGACGCGCGCCACACCATAGGCGATCAGCGCTTCGGCACAGGGCGGCGTCTTGCCGTAGTGCGAGCAGGGTTCGAGCGTTACATAGGCAGTGGCGCCTCTTGCCGCCTCGCCCGCTTCGGCAAGAGCCTGAGGCTCGGCGTGCGGGCGCCCGCCGATTGCGGTGACGCCGCTGCCGAGAATGACGCCATCCTTGACGATGAGGCAGCCGACGGAGGGATTGGTGGAGGTCAATCCCAGATGCCTGTGCGACAGGCGAATGGCCTCGGCCATGAAACGCTCGTCTTCAGGCCGTAGCGTCATGGTCAGGGATCCAACGGATCGCGGGCGATCTTTGCATTGATTTCGTCGATCACGTGCTCGAAATCCTCCGCATGCGAAAAATCGCGGTAGACGGAGGCATAGCGCACGAAGGCGACGTCATCGAGGCTCTTCAACGCTTCCAGCACCTGGAGGCCGATCTGCTCGGAGCTGATTTCGGTCTCGCCGGAGCTTTCGAGGCGCCGGACGATGCCGGACACGGCCCGTTCGATCCGGTCGCGATCGACCGGGCGCTTGCGCAGCGCGATCTCGAAGGAGCGTACCAGCTTGTCACGATCGAACGGCACCTTGCGGCCGGTCTTCTTGATGACCATCAACTCGCGCAGCTGCACACGCTCAAAGGTGGTGAAGCGGCCGCCGCAATCCGGACAGATGCGCCGACGGCGGATGGACGTGTTGTCCTCCGCCGGGCGCGAGTCCTTGACCTGGGTGTCTTCTGAGCCGCAGTAAGGGCAGCGCATGCGCTCTCCTTAGCCCATGTAGCCGTACATCGGGAAGCGGTCGGTGAGCTTGACCACTTTCTCGCGCACGGCAGCCTCAACGGCTGCATTGCCTTCGTCGGAATTGGCGACCTTCAGGCCATCGAGCACTTCGATGATCAGATTACCGATTTCGCGGAATTCGGCTTCCTTGAAGCCGCGCGTCGTGCCGGCCGGGGTGCCAAGGCGAACACCTGACGTGACGAAAGGCTTTTCGGGATCGAACGGAATGCCGTTCTTGTTGCAGGTGACGTAGGCGCGGCCGAGTGCTGCTTCCGCACGCTTGCCGGTGGCGTTCTTCTTGCGGAGGTCGACCAGCATCAGGTGGTTGTCCGTGCCGCCGGAAACGACGTCGACACCGCCGGAGATCAGCGTTTCGGCGAGAGCCTTGGCGTTCTTGACGATCTGGGCAGCATAGTCCTTGAAATCGGGCTGCAGCGCTTCGCCGAGGGCAACGGCCTTGGCGGCGATGACGTGCATCAGCGGGCCGCCCTGGAGACCGGGGAAGACGGCCGAGTTGAACTTCTTCGCCAGATCCTCGTCATTGGTGAGGATCATGCCACCGCGCGGGCCGCGCAGCGACTTGTGCGTGGTCGTGGTGGCCACGTGGCAATGCGGGAATGGCGACGGATGCTGGCCACCGGCAACGAGACCGGCAATGTGGGCCATGTCGACCATCAGGTAGGCGCCGACGCTATCGGCGATCTCGCGGAAGCGCTTCCAGTCCCAGATGCGGGAATAGGCCGTGCCGCCGGCGATAATGAGCTTCGGCTTGTGCTGCTCGGCCTTGCGCTGCACTTCGTCCAAGTCGAGCAGGTTGTCGCCTTCGCGCACGCCGTAGGACACGACGTTGAACCACTTGCCGGACATGTTGACCGGCGAGCCGTGCGTGAGGTGACCGCCCGAATTGAGGTCGAGGCCCATGAAGGTATCGCCCGGCTGCAGGAGCGCGAGGAAGACGGCCTGGTTCATCTGCGAGCCGGAATTCGGCTGGACGTTGGCGAAGTTGACGCCGAACAGCTTCTTGGCGCGCTCGATGGCGAGCTCTTCGGCGATATCGACGTACTGGCAGCCGCCATAGTAGCGCTTGCCCGGATATCCCTCGGCATACTTGTTGGTCATGATCGAGCCCTGCGCTTCCAGAACGGCGCGCGAGACGATGTTTTCGGAGGCGATCAGTTCGATTTCGTGCCGCTGGCGACCGAGCTCCTTGCCGATCGCGCCAAAGATTTCCGGATCGGTATCGGCAAGCGAGCGATTGAAGAAGGGTTCGGTGGACGCATTGGTCATCGTGAAAGCTCCTGAACGGGCCGGAACGGCAATGCAAACGGTATTAGCGTCAGGGTCGCCGGAGAGCAATACGACCAGCGACATTTGCTGGGCATTCTACGCAGAGCAGTGCCAGCCAATGAAAAAGCCGCATCAAAAGACGCGGCTTCGATAGGAATTGCGTGGGAATGCCGATTACTGAACCGGCTGTTCCATGCCTTGGGTCGTGTCGAGCGCCAACTGGGAATTGCCGTCGAGATTGTAGATGTCATCGCGGAACTGGACGATGCCGTCGCGGGCGCTCCAGGCGGAGATGTAGACGAAATAGACCGGGACTTCCGACGCCAGCGTAATCGGCGTGTTGACACGGGTGGAGATGACTTGCTCGATGTGCTGGCGCGGCCAACCCGGAGTTTCAGCCAGCAGCCAGGTCGCCAGGTCGCGCACGTTCTGAACACGCACACAGCCCGAGCTGTCGAAGCGCATCAGCTTGTTGAACAGGCCCTGCTCCGGCGTATCGTGCATATATTCGTTATTGGGGTTATGGAAGTTGATCTTCGTGGACGCCATGGCGTTGGTCTTGCCCGGATCCTGGCGGAACATCAGGTCCGGCGCCTTGTCCGAATTCCAGTCGATCGTCTCCGGCGCAACTTCCTGGCCCTTGCCGTCGAGAAGACGGATATTGCTTCTCGTCAGATAGGTCGGATCCTTCCGCATGAGCGGCATGATATCCTTGATGATGATGGAGCGGGGCGCCGTCCAGTAGGGGTTGAGGATGACCTCATAGATCTTCGAATTGATGATGTGCGTCGGTCGCGATTCCCGGCCGACGATCGCCTCGTGGCGCAAGGCCACCTGACCGTCCTCTACCGCTTCGACGCGCGTCGCCGGGATGTTGACCATGACGTGACGACGGCCGAGATCGGACGGGAATGTCTGAAGGCGAACGAGATTGGTGTTCAGCTGCTGCAGGCGAATGTTGGCGGGGATATTCATCGCCTTCAGCGTGAAATCGCCAATGACACCATCCGGCGGCAGGCCATGACGGGCCTGAAAACGCTTTACGGCCCCGTCTACGTAGGAATCGAACGACGACGAAATGCCCGCCTCGCGCGGCAGGTCACCTGAAACCATCAGATGTTGGCGAAGCGCCTGCACGGCCGGATCGGTGACGCCAAGCTGAAGCGGCTGCTGGCTGGTCGGATTGATCTGCGGCCAGCCGCCATTGGCAACGATGCTTTGATACTGGGCAATCGCCTGCTGAATGTTCGGCACGGAATCAGGCCCGAGGATTGGCGTGTTCGACTGGACGGCGGCGGCCGTACGCGCCGCGGCCTTGGCGTCGAACTGATCGTCCCAATTACCGCGAGAACGGTCGTTGATCAGCGCTTCAAGCGGGGTCGCGTTCTGCGCGAGAGCCGGAGCAGCCAGTGCGGCAGCGCCAAGAGTTGCAGCCGACCGCAGGAAAGCGCGGCGCGAAAAGGGTCCAATTCCGTTTTTCTTCGACATATCCTAACCGTTCGACGCTGCGATCCAATCATGCGCAGCCTAGAGAGGAAGCAGTAAATAGCGCAAGCTTGCGCCAAGTAACGTGGCTCAGTATCAATCCGTTCCCTTGATGCACCACCAAAAACTTGGCCACGAACTATCACAATATCGCGAAGCCAAGATCTTCAGGTCGGAAGATCGTATTTCGAGAACGCTGCTTGCAGTCGATTTCCGCTGTCATAGCAATATGGCCAATTCGTGTCTCCCGGCATGAAACTTGCCTTGCCATGCGAGGGCGGAAGAGAAGCCAAACTGCTTTTGCTAAAATACCACAGCTGCGGGTGGTTCATAGCGTGTCTTCATCCGGCGTCAATGGCTTAGCCGCCCGGGACGTTACATGTGACGGAAGGTGAAGCGCGGACGTGGCAAAAAGCGCACAACGGCCGGGCCGGCAACGCGCTCAAGCCGGACACGCAGGGAAACGTGTCCAGCTTGTTTGACTGGAAGATCTCGCGATCGTTCCGCTGTGCTCGCTCACATGCGGTAAGCGATGCTGTCGTTCCAGAAGCGGTCCAGGCGCTGCAGCAGCTTGTTCATCTGGGTGAATTCGTCGGTGCCGATGCCGCCGACCTTGTCGATCGAGCCGATGTGGCGCTCATAGAGCTTGGCAACGGTTTCGGCGATGTCCTGGCCCGTTTCCGTCAGGCTGATGCGGACCGAGCGACGGTCGATGCGCGAGCGCTGATGGTTGATGAAGCCGAGGTCGACCAGCTTCTTGACGTTGTAGGAAACGTTGGAGCCGAGGTAGAAACCGCGAGAGCGCAGTTCGCCGGCCGTCAGCTCGGAATTGCCGATGTTGAAAAGGAGAAGTGCCTGGACGGCGTTGACGTCGTCACGACCCTGACGGTCGAACTCGTCCTTGATAACATCAAGCAGGCGGCGGTGCAGACGCTCGACCAGGTGAAGGGATTCCATGTAGAGAGCCCGGATGTCATCAACCTGCTGATCCCGAGCGTTTGCAACTGCCTGCGGCTTGATTTTCGTGTTCATCATGACTTGGCCTCACTCTGTTTTGTTTGGCGGTGTCGTTTTCTTCCCGCCTTGAGTGAGACCCTATCGAATACACATAAAATTCTACTTAAACTGCAGGCTTAACAGCACCTTACCAGGAAGCGTTGCTGTCTCAGGGTAAATCAACCATTACCTGCTGCTGGCGACGCCGGCGTTTCTCCTGCCACAACAGGACACGGAAAAGGCAATAAATAACTGCGACGCAGGCATGCAGGATCATGATCAGCGGATTGGATCCGAATATCTCCGGCCAGACGCCATACATCAGCCCCTGCCCGCCCGCGGCCAGCACCCACATGACCGGCCCCCAGGAGACGGTGAGCCATAATCCGAGGGCTGCGACCGGGAAAACCACGGCAAGCCCCGCGCCCGCGACCTTCCAGGGCAGAGCGAGCAGATCGAAGCGGGCATGGCCTCCGAGCGAGTAGCCGACCAGCATCGCCCAATATTGCAGGCCGAGCCAGAAGCAGGCGATCGCGATCAGCCGCAGGAACAGCACGAACAGGATGTCCGTCAGCGTATTCTTGGGTACGGTCGAAGAATCAGGTTCCATGCGCGAACAATACGTAGGAGGCATCTGCCTCGCCAGAATATAATGGCTGCGGCCTTTCGCCTGGTTTTGAATCCTGGGGACAGCGTGATAGGTACGCGGCCTATAGAGTGCCCTAAATAAATGAAGAAGGATGGCGGCATCATGGAGAACAAGACGCATCTCGTCGACGAGATCACCGGGCATCGCCGCATGCGGCGCAACCGCAAGGCCGATTGGACGCGCCGCCTCGTGCAGGAAAACCGGCTGACGGTCGATGATCTCATCTGGCCGATCTTCCTCATCCCTGGCAACGGCATCATCGAGCCGATCCCGGCAATGCCGGGCGTCAATCGCATGACGGTGGACAAGGCCGTGGAAGCGGCGAAGGAAGCGGCCGATCTGGGCATTCCCGCACTCGCCACCTTCCCGAATATCGAGATGGAGCTGCGCGACGAGACCGGCTCCAACAGCCTCGAGAAGAACAACCTCATCAATCTTGCCAGCGCCGCGATCAAGAAAGCCGTGCCCAATATCGGCGTCATCACCGACGTTGCCCTCGATCCTTTCACCAGCCACGGCCATGACGGCATCCTGCGCGGTAACGAGATCGTCAACGACGAGACGGTCGAACAGGTGGCGCGCGCCGCCGTCTATCAGGCAGATGCCGGCGCCGATATCATCGCGCCTTCCGAAATGATGGACGGCCGCATCGGTGCGATCCGCCAGGCGCTTGACGCCGCCGGCCACCAGAATGTCGGCATCATGAGCTACGCGACGAAGTTCAGCTCGGCCTTTTACGGCCCCTACCGCGAGGCGATTTCGACCGGCGGCCTGCTGAAGGGCGACAAGAAGACCTATTATATCGACCCCGCCAACGGCACCGAGGCCGTGCGCGACGCCGCGCTCGACGTCGAGGAAGGCGCAGACATGCTGATGGTCAAGCCCGGCCTGCCCTATCTCGACATCTGTTGGCGGCTGAAGGAAGCCTTTGGTCTTCCGACTTTCGCCTACCAGGTCTCTGGCGAATACGCGATGATCAAGGCGGCGGCCGCCAATGGCTGGATCGACGGCGAAAGAGTGATGTTCGAAACCCTGCTCGCCTTCAAGCGTGCCGGCTGCGACGGCATCCTTACCTATTTCGCCATGGATGTGGCACGATATCTGGCGAGAAAATAGTTTCGACTCACGGGTTGGCGGCCTGCTTATTGTATTTGCAGGCCCTGACACCATATGTTCGGCAAATGTTTCCCAAGGAGGAAAGCAATGAGCCTGAACCCCAGCCCGCTTTATGCAGCACCGGACGACTGGCGCGCCTATAGTGGCGTGCTGAGCCGGCGCATCTTCGCCTTCATCGTCGATTACATCATCGTCGCGCTGCTGTGCATTCCCGCGGCCGTGCTGCTGTTTTTCGTTTCGATCCTGACGCTGGGGCTTGGCTTCTTCCTCTATCCGGTGCTCTTCGTCCTGGTTGCCGGCCTCTATTTCGGCTGGACGCTCGGCGGTCCCTATCAGGCATCGCTCGGCATGCGGGCCATGGGCCTCACCATGGTTCGCGTCGACGGCCGGCGAATGGATTTCCTGACGGCGATCGTCCATCTGGCGCTGTTCTGGATCCTGAACTCCGTTCTGACGCCGCTCATCTTGCTGGTGGGCCTCTTCACCGACCGCAGCCGGCTGGTGCATGACCTGCTGCTCGGCACCGTCATCGCCCGGACGGCGTAAAACAACGCATAATCATGGGACACCGCAAGATCTCCTGTAGAGCCGACGGGCGCGCGGGAGATATTTCTGTGCATGGTCAATTAGGAAACTTCGATCTTTAGCGAAGGACGTAGTTGACGTTTTCTAAACTTGAGCCATGCTTGTAGAAAACGGGTGCCGAGAGAAAGGTCAATCAACGGCAGATGAACACGCAGTCGACGCCATCCCCGCAGTTTTATCTGACGGCACCGGCTTCCTGCCCGTACTTGCCGCACGAGATGGAACGCAAGGTCTTTACGCACCTTGTTGGTCCCCGTGCCGCCGAGATGAACGATATTCTGACCCAGGGCGGATTCAGGCGCTCGCAGAACATCGCCTATCGTCCCGCCTGCGAATCATGCAGGGCCTGCGTATCGGTGCGCATCCTCGCTCAGGAATTCGAGCCCACCCGCTCGATGAAACGGGTGCTGACCGCCAACAGCGATATCATCGCCACCGAATTTCCGGCGCAGCCGTCCAGCGAGCAATATTCTCTCTTCCGCCGGTATCTCGATTATCGCCATCAGCAAGGCGGCATGTCCGACATGACCGTGCTCGACTATGCGATCATGGTCGAAGACACACATGTGAACACGCGCATCATCGAATATCGCCGCCGCGAGGAAGGATCGGGCCTTGAACAGCGCCCGAAGGGCGAGCTCCTTGCCGCCGCCTTGACCGACGTCATGAGCGACGGATTGTCGATGGTCTATTCCTATTTCAATCCCGATCTCGATGCGCGGTCCCTCGGCACCTTCATGATTCTGGATCACATCAAGCGCACGAAGGCCCTCGGGTTGCCGCATGTCTATCTTGGCTATTGGGTCAAAGGCTCGCGCAAGATGGACTACAAGACGCGTTTCCAGCCGCAGGAACATCTGACGCCGCGTGGCTGGGAGCGTTTCGATCCCGCCACCGATGGCGACAAGGATAGCTTACGCTGAATGTTTGCCCATCTCTCGGATCATAAAAAGGGCTTGCTGCTGACGACACTCGGCGGCCTGGCTCTGTCGATGGACATACCGCTGATCCGGCTCTCCAGCGGCGAAGTCTGGTCCGTGCTGTCGGTCCGCAGCCTTGCGACCATTGTCGTGGCACTGACCGCTCTCGTCGTCATCCGCAGGGTAACAGGGTCGCTGCGTGGCATCCTGCCGGGCTGGCTGGGACTTCCCGTCGGCTTCTTCTATGGGCTGACGACCATCACCTTCCTTCTCGCCGTCTATTATACAAAGGCGGCGAATGTGGTCTTCATCATCGCGCTCAACCCGATGTTCACGGCCCTGCTCTCCTGGATCTTCCTCAAAGAACGCCCGGCAATTTCGACCTTCATCACCATGGCTGTCATGATCTTGGGGGTTGGCCTGATCGTCGGGGATGGCATGGAGGGCGGGCATATGCTTGGCGATGCTCTCTCGGTTGTCGCCTCGTTTTCCATCGCCTGCGCCATCACGATTAGCCGTGCGTCAGGTCGGGATATGGGCTTTGCATCCTTGCTGGCAGCCGTCATTCCGGCGGCAGTCGGGCTCTACCACGTGGCACCCTCGGGCTTTTCCATCAACCATCCAGGCTGGATCCTGTTCGACGGAGCGGTATTGATGCCGCTTTCCTTCTGGTGCCTTGCGACTGGCACACGCTTCCTTTCCGCGCCGGAAGTGGCGATGTTCTATCTCCTGGAAACGATCCTCGCGCCGATCTGGGTGTGGCTAATCTTTGCAGAGGCGCCGACCAACATGACGCTTGCAGGCGGCGCCATCCTGATCCTGGCGCTTGCCGCTCACTCGGTCTGGCAGGCGCGCGTCAAGGCGAGAGCAGCACTTGCGACGCGGGGCCTTGCACATTGAAGTGCCACTCGCCCAATGTTATAACTAGGTTATTACATTGGAGCTGATATATGAACGTCACCATCCGCAAGATCGGCAATTCCGAAGGCGTGATTATTCCGAAGGAAGTTCTCGACCAGTTGGGGCTCGGCGCTGGCGATACATTGGAACTCAGCCTGAAGGATGGTGGATTGTTGATGCAACCAACCGACGCGGACTTTGCGCGTCAGATGGAGCACGCGCAGCGCTTCATGGATCAATACAAGGTAGCGCTCAAAAAGCTGGCTGAGTAATGCCGGCGATCTTTCTGACCAGGCCACTCATTGAGCAATTGCACGCGATGCAGATCAAAAGGTTCGGCGGCTCCTATGGTCTACGAGATGAAGGTTCCCTTGAATCCGCCCTAGCCCGCCCGATTAACAAAGCCCAAAATGGCAGCGATGACATCATCGAACTGGCTGTCGCTTACCTGTTTGGGCTCGTGAAAAACCACGCCTTCATAGATGGCAACAAACGCATCGCCATCGTGGCGACGGCAGTCTTTCTTATGGACAACGGCTACCGCATTCAAACGACGGACGCCAATCTTTACAGCTTCGTCGTGGCAGTGGCCGCCGGAGAAATCGATGAAGAGGGAGCAACACGTTTCCTGCGAGATGTCTGCGTTCCCTATACGCATTGACCCCCATCGGATCGAACGGCCATCATCGCTAAGGCTCAGGGCGTTCGTCGCTGCAATCGACCCCCTGGGTCGATTGCTCGGGCTTAGCCCAACCGCCCCTTAGCCCGAAAACCTGCCGCTTCTGGGGAAGCCCTTCGGCACGGCACGGCCGGCGCCGGCGCGGTCGCCCAGCCATTCCACCAGCTCATCCTTCGTCTTGGTGAAGGTGCGGCCGGCGCTGTCTTCCCAGGTCAGACCATCAGCAATCAGGAAGCATCTGATATCGGCGATACCGCCATCCTTGTATTTCTGCAGGCGCACGCCCTTGCCGCGCGACATTTCCGGCACCTGCGAGAGCGGGAAGATGACCATCTTGCGGTTCTCGCCGACCACAGCGACGTGATCGCCGGAGATCGGAACCAGAAGCTTGGTCTCGTCCGGATAGGAGACGTTCATGATCTGCTTGCCCTTGCGGGTATTGGCGACCAGTTCCGCCTCGGGCACGATGAAGCCGTTGCCGGCCGTCGAGGCGATCATCTGCTTGCGCTGGGGATCGTGGACGAAAGCTGTCAGCACGTCCTGATCGTTTTCCATGTCGATCATGATGCGCAGCGGCTCACCATGGCCGCGGCCGCCGGGCAGCTTGTCGCCGCCGAGCGTGTAGGCCTTGCCGCCCGTGGTGATGATGAGGATCTTGTCCGTGGTCTGCGCCGGGAAGGCGACCTTCAACCCGTCGCCTTCCTTGAAGGTCAGCGAAGACGTATCGGAGATGTGGCCCTTGAGGGCACGGATCCAGCCCTTTTCCGAGACGACGACCGTGATCGGCTCCTTCTCGATCATCGCCTGCTGGATGGCAGCGTCATCGGCTTCGGGTGCTTCGGCAAACTGCGTGCGGCGGCGGCCGATCTCGGTCGCCTTGGCGAATTTCTTCTTCACCTCGCCGATTTCCCAGGACACCGTCTGCCACTGCTTCTCTTCCGAAGCGAGCAGTGCCTCGATATCGGCCTTCTCCTTGGTCAGTCCGTCGAATTCCTTGCGGATCTCGAATTCTTCCAGCTTACGCAAGGAGCGCAGCCGCATGTTGAGGATCGCCTCGACCTGATTGTCCGTGAGGCCAAACCGCTCCATCATGACGGGCTTCGGCTCATCCTCCTCGCGGATGATGGCGATGACCTCATCGATGTTGAGATAGGCGACCAGCAAGCCACCGAGGATTTCGAGGCGCTTTTCGATGGCAGCGAGCCGGAAGCGCGAACGGCGAAGCAACACCTCGCGGCGATGGTCCAGCCACTCCTTCAGCACCTCGTTCAGCGCCATGACCTTGGGAATGCGGCCCATGGACAGGACGTTCAGGTTGAGCGGGAAGCGGCTCTCCAGCTCCGTCAGCTTGAACATCGATTCCATCAGGATCGTCGCGTCGACCGTGCGGCTCTTCGGCACAAGAACGACGCGGATATCCTCTGCGGATTCATCACGGATGTCCTCGAGCAGCGGCAGCTTGCGCGCGAGCAGCAACTCAGCAATCTTTTCGATGAGCCGCGACTTCTGCACCTGGAACGGAATTTCCGTGACAACGATCTGATAGCCGCCACGACCCAGATCCTCGATCTCCCACTTGGACCGGACACGGAAGCCGCCGCGGCCGGTCTTGTAGCTTTCTATAATGCTTTGCCGATCGTCGATAATGATGCCGCCGGTCGGAAAGTCGGGACCTGGAATATACAGTTCCACCAGCTTCTCGACCGTCGCGTCGCGATCCTTGATCAGATGCAGGGCGGCGTCGCAAAGCTCGTGGGCATTGTGCGGCGGGATAGAGGTCGCCATGCCGACCGCGATGCCCGAAGAGCCGTTGGCGAGCAGATTGGGAAAAGCCCCGGGCAGAACGATCGGCTCGGAATTCGACTCGTCATAGGTGTCGCGGAAATCCACCGCGTCCTGGTCGATGCCTTCGAGCAGCAGTTCGGAAACCGCCGTCATCTTGGATTCGGTGTAGCGCATCGCGGCCGGGCTATCGCCGTCGATATTGCCGAAATTGCCCTGCCCGTTGACAAGCGTATAGCGCTGCGAGAAATCCTGCGCCAGACGCGCCAGCGCATCGTAGATCGACTGGTCGCCATGCGGGTGATAGTTACCCATCACTTCGCCGACGATCTTGGCGCATTTGCGGAAGGCGGCATTGGGGCGCAGCCCCATCTCGCTCATGGCATAGACGATGCGGCGATGCACCGGCTTCAGCCCGTCGCGAACGTCCGGAAGCGCGCGTTGCGTAATCGTCGACAAGGCATAGGCCAGGTAGCGCTCTTCGAGCGCCGCCTTCAGATCGACCGGAAGGATGTTGTCGTCGCCGTCACTGGGCGGCGGTGTCAGATTTTTTCCCATGGCCCTTGACTATAAGAGATGACGATTCACGGCAAGAAATCAGCCGAAAGCACCTGTGGATGAAGGCGTTTCACGCATATTGATGCATGGCTATCGATACATTTTTGCTGCACTTGCACTCTACGTTCATTGTCATTGGATTTTCAGAGAAAGATCAATATAAGTCAGCGCAGTACACGCTCAATCTGTACACCCCCGCCAATATACCACCGGCTCAACGAGGAACGCCATCATGACTTTCTATCGGACCACGCGGCTGATGCTGTGCAGTGCCGCCATCCTGTCTTTCGCCAGCTCGGCCTTTGCGCTCGACGGCAATGATCTGCTGAAGAAGATCAACGACGTCTACGGCCAACAGGGCGGTTCGATTGCTGCCACGGGCATCGATGTCGACGGCAGCACGGTGACGCTGAAGGGCGCAAGCTTCAAGGCAGCCGGCATGGACGACGGCATCCCGATCGGCGACATCACCATGGACGGCGTCGAGGAAAACAATGGCGGCTACACGATCGAGGAAATCGATTTCGCAGATGTCGATTTCAACAAGGACGGCGCCTCCGTTTCCGCCACCGACCTCAAGCTGAGCGGCGTCGAAATCCCGGCCGATACGAGCAAGGGCGACCTGAGCTCGCTGCTCTACTACAAGAGCGCCCACGCCGGCGCCGTGTCCGTGACCAAGGACGACACCGAAGTGTTCTCGATCGAGGGCGCCGACGCCAACATGAAGAAGCGCGACGACAAGTCGGGGCTCGACTTCGACGCCAAGATCAACGGCATCAAGGCCGATCTCAGCAAGGTCGACGATGCGAAGACCAAGGAAGCAATCGAAGCGCTGAAGCTGCAGCAGATCGACGGCACCGTCTCCATGAAGGGCAGCTGGGAAATCGGACCCGGCACGATCGACATCACCGAATATTCCTTCGATTTCAGGGATATCGGCAAGCTGAACCTCGCCTTCAGCATTTCCGGCTACACGCCCGCCTTTGCCAAGTCGATGCAGGAAGCGCTGAAGACGGTTCGTTCCAACCCGAACCAGCAGGAAGCGCAGCAGTCCGCCGGCCTCGCCATGCTTGGCCTGCTGCAGCAGCTGACGTTCAACAGCGCAACGATCCGCTTCGACGATGCGTCCATCACCACGCGCGCGCTCGATTTCGCCGGCAAGCAGCAGGGCGTCAGCGGCAAGCAGCTGGCCGATACGCTGAAGGCGATGACGCCGATCATGATGGCGCAGCTCAACATTCCGGAACTGCAGAACGCCGTTTCCACGGCCGTCAGCTCCTATCTCGACAACCCGAAGAGCATGACGGTGACGGCTGCTCCGGGCAAGCCGGTTCCGGTTCCGATGATCATCGGTGCTGCCATGGGCGCACCGCAGACGATCCCGCAGGTCATCGGGCTCAAGGTTTCCTCGAACGACTAATCGGTCGCTCTCGATGCAATTCCGAAACCCGGCGATCTCGGTCGCCGGGTTTTTCTTTGCCTGAGCCCTGGCTCGTTATTGCAGTTGATATTTCCTCAGTTCGGCCAACGCATGGGACATCAGACCAAGCAACTCTTCAGTTGTTGCACCATCTCGCGCCTGAACGGACATGCCTTGCACAATCGCCCCCAGGAAACGCGCTAGGGAACGGGCGCTGGTATCCGGCCGCATATCCCCCTCCGCGATACCGCGCTCGATGCGGGCGGTGAAGATATCCAGCGTCTGCAGGCGCATCGATGCGACGTGATGGGCGATCGGCTCGTTTTCTTCGGCGCAGTTCAGCACCGCAGTCGAGATCATGCAGCCTTTCGGATGCTCCGGGGCCGTGAAGATCCTGGCGGAATTCGTCAGAAAGCGCTCGAAGGCCGTCACCGTATCCAACTTATCCTGAAAGGGATTGCCGGGCTCCGGCCGCGGCATGCGGCGATATTGATCGAGCGTCTCGCGATAAAGCTCCGCTTTCGAACCGAAGGCGGCATAGAGGCTTTGCGGCGTGATGCCCATCGCAGCCGTCAGATCGGCGATGGAGGAGCCGTCATAGCCATGCTTCCAGAAGGTATCCCGTGCCGAGGCAAGAACCGTCTCGCGATCGAAAGCCGGCGGCCGCCCACGCTTGCGCGGTGCAGGATTTTCCATCTCTTCAATATTTTTCACAATGGTCACTCTAGAATTATTTCCTGACTTGAGTTATTCAGGAATGGTCATTGTGATTATAGAAGGTTTTGCCCCATGAGTCTTCCCCTGGAAAATTCCGCGCGTCCCGGCGACGGCAGCCTTGCTGAAGGCGTCGATGCCGCGATCAATTCCGCCCTCGTGGACAAGAGGCTGGTCGGGACCGTCGTTCTGATCGCTCGGGACGGAGAGCTGGTCTACACCCGCGCCGCCGGTCTGGCGGATCGGGAAAACAAGGTGGCGATGCGCGAAGATGCGATCTTCCGCCTTGCCTCGATTACCAAGCCGATTGTCACCATTGCCGCTATGCGGCTCGTCGAGCAGGGCCACATCGGCCTCGATGACCCGATCACCAAATGGCTGCCGGATTTCCGGCCTCGGCTGCCGGACGGCGGCGAGGCCACGATTCTCATCCGGCACCTCCTCACGCACACATCCGGACTGGGCTATACGTTCGCGGAGGAGCAGGACGGCCCCTATCATCGTGCCGGCGTCTCCGACGGCCTGGACACGCCGGGCCGGTCGGTGGCCGACAACCTCAAACGCCTCGCCAGCGCCCCGCTTCTCTTTGCGCCCGGTGAAAACTGGCGGTATTCCCTGGCGATGGATGTCCTCGGCGGCATCATAGAAAAGGAAACGGGCGGCGCTCTCGGCGATGCCGTTGCAAAGCTTGTCATGAAGCCGCTCGGCCTGTCCGACACAGCCTTCTCGGTGCGCGACCGCAACCGCCTGACAGCCAATTATGTGAACGGAACTCCCGAGCCGCAGCGTATGGCGGAGGAGGCGCTTGTGCCGATCTTCGACGGCATGATCCGCTTCGTGCCGGACAGGATTTTCGATCCCGCCTCCTACCACTCCGGCGGCGCGGGAATGGCAGGGACGGCAAGCGACATCCTTGCCATTCTCGAGACCATACGCAAGGGCGGCGCACCGCTGCTGTCTACCGATACTGTGAAGACCATGATGGCCGATCAGGCGGGCGGCCACATGGATGCGCAGCAGGCCGGCTTCGGTTTCGGCTATGGCTGGTCCATCGTCCGTGACCCCGTGGTCGCGCAAGTCCCATTCTCGGCCGGCACGATCAAGTGGGGCGGCGTCTACGGCCACAGCTGGTTCGTCGATCGCGAGAAAGGCCTCACGGTAGTCGCCCTGACCAACACGGCGCTCGAAGGCATGTGGGGGCAGTTCACCACTGATCTCGCCAAGGCGGTCTATGCGGCGATCTGACTGAGATCAGCAGGCAAACAAAAACCCGGCGATTTCGGTCGTCGGGTTTTGCATTTCGTGAAGTCTTAGAGGACTTAGTCCTTCTTGACCGGCGGGACCGGGCGGATAGCCAGTTCGCGAAGCTGTGTCGGCGTTGCGGCCGAAGGAGCGCCCATCAGTAGATCCTGTGCCTGCTGGTTCATCGGGAACAGCGAGATCTCGCGCAGGTTCTTGGCGCCGACCAGCAGCATGACGATACGGTCAATACCGAAGGCAGCACCACCGTGCGGCGGTGCGCCGTACTGGAAGGCGCGGTAGAGACCGCCGAAGCGCTCTTCGACGTCGGTCTGGCTGAGGCCGACCTTTTCGAAGGCGGCGACCATGGTTTCCGGCGACTGGTTACGGATCGAACCCGAAGCGATTTCGAAGCCGTTGCAGACCGCGTCGTACTGGAACGCCTTGATCGTGAGTGGATCCTGGTTCTGCAGCGCCTCAAGGCCGCCCTGCGGCATCGAGAACGGGTTGTGGGCGAAATCGACCTTCTTTTCTTCCTCGCTCCATTCGAAGAATGGGAAGTCGACGATCCAGCACAGCTCGAAGCGGTCGCGATCGACCAGATTCAGCTCTTCGCCGGCTCTGGTGCGGGCTTCGCCGGCAAACTTGTAGAACTTGGAAGGATCGCCGGCGACGAAGAAGCAGGCGTCGCCGTCATCGAGGCCGAGCTGGGTGCGGATCGCATCCGTGCGCTCTTCGCCGATGTTCTTGGCAAGCGGGCCAGCGCCTTCGAGCTTCTCGCCTTCCTTGCGCCAGAAGATGTAGCCGAGACCCGGCTGACCCTGGCTCTGCGCCCAGGCGTTCATGCGGTCGCAGAAGGCACGCGAGCCGCCGGTCTTGGCCGGGATTGCCCAGACTTCGACCTTCGGGTTGGAAGCGATCATGTTGGCGAAGACCTTGAAGCCGGAGCCGGCGAAATGCTCGGTAACGGCCTCCATGACGATCGGGTTGCGCAGGTCCGGCTTATCGGAGCCGTACTTGCGGATGGCGACGTCATAGGGGATGCGCGGCCATTCCTTGGTGACCGGCTTGCCTTCGGCAAACTCTTCGAACACCTGGGTCATGAGCGGGCCCATCGTGTTCCAGACGTCTTCCTGCGTCACGAAGCTCATTTCGAGGTCGAGCTGATAGAATTCGCCCGGCAGACGGTCGGCGCGCGGGTCTTCGTCACGGAAGCACGGCGCGATCTGGAAATAGCGGTCGAAACCGGCAACCATCAGCAGCTGCTTGTACTGCTGCGGCGCCTGCGGCAGCGCGTAGAAGGTGCCGGGATGGATGCGGCTCGGCACGAGGAAGTCGCGCGCGCCTTCCGGCGACGAGGCCGTCAGGATCGGGGTGGTGTATTCGGTGAAGCCGACGTCGCCCATGTGTCGGCGCATCGAGGAGATAACCTGCGTGCGCTTGACGATGTTCCGGTGCAGCGTTTCGCGACGAAGATCGAGGAATCGATACTTCAGGCGAACGTCTTCCGGATAGTCCGGCTCACCGAAGACGGGCAGCGGCAGCTCCTTGGCGGCGGAGAGCACTTCGATCTCCTGAGCGTAAAGCTCGATCTCACCGGTCGGCATGTTCTTGTTAACGGTATCTTCCGTGCGGGCCTTGACCAGACCATCGATGCGGATGACCCATTCGCCGCGAACGGTTTCGGCGAGCTTGAAGGCCGGAGAATCAGGGTCTGCAACGACCTGGGTGATGCCGTAGTGATCGCGCAGGTCGATGAACAGCACGCCGCCATGATCTCGGACGCGATGAACCCAGCCGGAGATGCGGACGGTCGAACCGACGTCGGACTTGCGCAGGGCGGCGCATGTGTGGCTGCGATAGCGATGCATAGTATATATCCTGGGCTTGGCGGGCGGTGGCGCAAGGACATGCAAACCCCTCGCCCGCCGACGAGAAAATCGGGCGGAAAAGCGCATGGCACGCCCGATTTGTCAAGGCTCGAACGCGTAGCCCATCTCGCCCCCGGCGGGCGAGAAAGCAAAAACTTAGGCTTAGATGAGGGCTCGTCCCTCTTCTAAGTCTTAGTTTTTGCAAGAGAGGGGGTAGGCAGGGACGCACCCAACCTTGGAATTGTACAAGCGAGAAAAGGCCCCCCGCTCTTGCAATTTCAATGGCTTAGAAATTGCGCCAAACTTTGGAATACGTTGCAACTCCGAGTTCGCAATTCCTAAACCAGTGAAATTGCTTTCTCGCCCGCCGAGGGCGAGATAGAGTCCGCGCCAGCTTCACCCTCTCGCTCACTCTCCGCAATTCTTCAACTCTGCCAGAATCGTCAGGGAGACACCCTCAAGATTCATCGTCACTTCGTGGTTCCACACTCGTATGGTGCGAAAGCCTTGCTTCGAAAAGTATGCGTCTCTCGCCACGTCCTTTGCGCTCTCGGCATGTTGCGCACCATCGACTTCGACGATCAACCGCGCCTCGAAACACACAAAATCAAGAATATATCCATCAATTGGAACTTGCCGCTTGAACTTGAACCCCTCAAGCTGCCTTCCACGCAAAGCCTGCCAAAGCATGTTTTCCGCCTTGGTGGCGTCGTTGCGCATTGCCTTGGCGAATTGCCGCAATCGATCTGGCACGTCGCGACGCATCTTTTTCTCGTTTCAACCATTGCGATTTGTGAAGCATATTACTCAACCAGGATCTAATATAGTCAGAATCACACAGCAACCCATATCGACATCCGCAAGTAGCCGATGCGGCAGTTTGGCTACCTCGATGCTATTGCTGAACAACGAAGTCAACTTTAAACAGGCATCGATAGATCTTCGCCCCCGGAGCCTGACATGCCGATCCTCACCCGCCGCAATCTGCTCAAAGCTTCAGCCGTTGCCGGCGCCTATGGCGTTGGCATTGGTATCGCTGGAAAATTTTCGGGCAAGGCGGTGGCGGCCGAGCCGCGGGTGCTGAAGACCGCCAAGATCGAAGCCAGTCTTACTGATGGTGGCGTGACGAAAAGCGTGCTGAGCTATGGCGAGGCAGGCATGCCGCCGGTCGTGCGCATGAAGAAAGGCGAATCCTTCGCCGCGCGGCTGATCAACGGCATCGATGATCCGACCACCATCCATTGGCATGGCATCCGGCTCCCCAATAACATGGATGGTGTGCCGTTCCTCACGCAGCCCTATGTCTATACCGGCGATCATTTCGACTATGCCTTTACGCCGCCCGATGCCGGCACCTTCTGGTATCACCCGCATTGCAACACGCTGGAGCAGATGGGTCACGGCATGACTGGCGTCATCGTTGTCGAAAACCCCAAGGATCCGGCATTCGATTCGGAAGTCGTGCTCAACCTGCGCGACTGGCGGTTGGGTGGCGACGGGCAGTTCATCGCGCAGTTCCGGCCGCGCGATGCGGCCAAGTCGGGTACTTACGGCACAGTGCGCACCGCGAACTGGCAGCAGGAGCCGCAATATGACGCGCCCTCCGGCGGGCTAGTGCGCCTGCGTATCGCCATCACCGATGTCACGCGCATCTATTCCTTCCGCATGGAGGGCGCCGAGGCGACCGTGATCGCGATCGACGGCAATCCCGTGCCGCAGCGTTTTCCACTCGATCTTCTGCAGCTCGGGCCGGGACAACGGCTGGAGCTTGCCGTGCGCATGCCCGACAGCGAAGGCGCGATCGTCAAGCTCGAAGATATCAAGGGCACCAATCCGAAGGTGCTGGCGACACTCCGCGCAGTCGGCACCTCCTTGAAGCGCGATGTCCGCGATCTGGCGCTGCTCGAAAGCAATCCCGTGCAGAAGGCCGATCTCGGCTCGGCCACCCATATTCCGCTGATCCTCAGCTCGACCGCGGAAAATACCGCGGACAACACCATATGCGGCTCGCTCGGCTACAGCTTCTGGGCCATCAACAAGGTTCCATGGCCGGGCGACACCCCCGATCCCACAGCGCCGCTTGCCGAACTCAAGCTCGGCAAGAGCTATGTCATCGACATGGAAAACGTCACCCCGCACAGCCATCCCATCCATCTGCACGGAATGAGCTTCACGGTCCTCTCGTCATCGACGAGGCAGGTGCAGCCTTTCGTCTCCGACACCTATCTGATCCAGCCGGACGAGAAGGTGCAGCTTGCCTTCGTTGCCGACAATCCCGGCGACTGGCTGCTGCATTGCCATATCATCGAGCATCAGAAGACCGGCATGACGAGCTACGTGCGCGTGGCATAGGCGGTCGCCGAGCCACCTCGATTGCAGGCGGTCTAGGTCGAAGCCGTCACAGTTCCCGGCAATTTCAGCGAAAAGCGAAACGCGGCAAAGGCTTTGTCCGCGAAAGTATTGACATATCGGGCTGAAAGGAGAAGGAAGTTAAAGAAGTATTTTACCATTGAATGTGTTGAGATGATCGAAACTACCGCCCAATTGGAGGCGGCCTGCCAAGAGCTGGCCAAGTCGGAATTCATTACCATCGATACGGAATTCCTGCGAGAAACGACCTTCTGGCCGGAACTGTGTTTGATACAGATGGCAAGCCCCACCACCGAAGTGCTGGTGGACCCGCTGGCCAAGGGGCTGGACCTGGCACCCTTCTTCGAGCTGATGGCAAACCCGTCGGTGCTGAAGGTGTTTCATGCTGCGCGCCAGGACATCGAAATCATCTTCCATCGCGGCAACCTCATTCCTCATCCGATCTTCGATACGCAGGTCGCGGCGATGGTCTGCGGCTTCGGTGATTCGGTTTCCTACGACCAGCTCGTCAGCCGCATCAAGAACGTCCATATCGACAAGTCCTCGCGCTTTACCGATTGGAGCCGGCGTCCGCTCTCGGAAAAGCAGCTGGATTATGCGCTGGCCGACGTCACCCATCTGCGCGACGTCTATCTCTCGCTCAAGGAGCAGTTGACGCGCGAGGGACGCGCCTCCTGGCTGCAGGAGGAGATGGCGATCCTCGAGGCACGCGAGACCTACGATCTGCATCCCGACGATGCCTGGCAGCGGTTGAAGATGCGCCTGCGCAAGCCGCAGGAGCTGGCGGTTCTCAAATACGTCGCAGCCTGGCGCGAACGCGAGGCCCGCGCCCGCAACGTCCCGCGGGCACGTGTACTGAAAGACGATGCGATCTATGAGATCGCGCAGCAGCAGCCAAAGGACACCGAAGCACTCGCACGGCTGCGGACCATTCCGAAAGGCTGGGAGCGCTCGGCAGCCGGCACGGCAGTGCTCGAAGCGATCAACGCGGCGCTGGCGCTGCCGAAATCCGAAATGCCGCATCCGCCGCGCCATCAGCAGGCTCCAGAGGGCACGGCTGCCGCTTCCGAACTGCTGAAGGTGCTATTGAAGCTGATTGCCGAAAAGCATGGCGTCGCCCCGAAAGTCATCGCCAACAGCGACGATCTCGACAAGATCGCGGCGGAGGGCGAGAAGGCCGATGTCGCGGCTCTGACCGGCTGGCGACGCGATCTCTTCGGCGAGACGGCGTTGCAACTGATCCAGGGCCAGGTGGCCCTGCGCTTCGTCGGCAAGCGGATCGAAACCGTCAGCCTCTAGTCGCGACATTCTCCTTTCCCGGCGCCTTGCGATTGCGTATGATTCGCGGACCAAGGTGTCGGTCGCCATCACGATTGCGCCGCAAATCTCGTGGAATGAACGTCTTGTGTAATCGTTCTATTCGATGACGTTCCAGTTTGCCGACGCAATCCCGCGTCGATGACAGGCGTCGCTTCTCGGCGGAAAAGTGAATGGGCATTTTCCATTCGATACGCAACTGGATCCTGACATCGCTGGTTGTCGCCTCAACCGGCGTCGTCTACGGCAAGGTATTTTTCCCGCAATCGCCGATGTATATCGGCGCAATCTTTGCTCTGTTCTGCGGCATGCCGCTGCTGGTATTCGAGCGCCGCATGATCCTGCCGCGGCTGAACGACTGGATGCACAGGCTACCGACGCCGGCTTTCATTCTTTCGGCTCTCATCGTCGACTTCGTCCTGATGAGCGCCGGCTATGCGATCGCGGGCAGCCTTATGAAATTGCTGGGCCTGGTCGAAGCGTCATGGGAAGACATGACGGTCCTGAAGATAGATGTCTACATCTATGCCGTTCTGGTGACAGCCGTCATCATCTTCATCGGCCGCGTGCGGGAGCTGCTCGGTCGCGACGTGTTCCTCAGCCTGCTGACCGGCCGGTACCGCAATCCGATGCAAGAAGAACGCGTCTTCCTCTTCGTCGATCTCGTCGGCTCTACCGCCTTTGCGGAAGAGCACGGCGACCTGAAGACACAGGAATTCCTGGGCGCAGTGTTCGGCGCCATGGCGGAGCCCGTGCGTCGGCACAAGGGCGCGATCGACGACTATATCGGCGATGCCGCCATCATCACCTGGCCGCTGCAACGGGGCATCAAGAATGCCAATTGCGTGCGCTGCGTCTTCAATATCCTCGACAATATCGAAAAGAATGCCGAGACGTGGCTGAAATCCTACGGCAGGGTGCCGCGTCTGCGAGCCGCGCTTCATGGCGGCAGCATCGTGACGGCCGAAATCGGTGTCGACCATCACAAGATCGCCTATTTCGGCGACACGGTGAACACGACGGCGCGGCTGGAATCGCTCTGCAAGACGCTGGAGCGCCAGGTGTTGATCTCAAGCGATCTCGCCAGGCTGCTCGAACTTCCCGAAGCGATCATCAAGGAAGAGCTCGGCGAACATGCCGTTCGCGGCCGCGATCAGCATCTCGGCGTTATCGCCCTTCACACGCAGGATCGCCAGGCGCTGAAGACCGTTCGTGGCAGATCGTAAGCAATACATATCATTGGCTGCGTTTCGATATCGCCATACGCTTGAGCTTCACAGCCTATGGGTTGTCCACAGTCACCAAATCTTCACCTAAGCGTTAATTCGCGGACATGGGTCGCCTGTTAAGCGGAGTTGTTTTCGCCACTCTCCACCACAAGGTGACATGATGACTCGAATTCTTTCCGCCTCTACGGCACTCTTCATTTTGCTTGCCTCCTCGGCCCAGGCCGACGAGCAGCAGTTCAAGGCAAAGCTCGTCGGACAGGCCATCCTGCCGGCCAACACCATCGCCGACGCGCCTGCCGATGCGTCTGATTTCCTGAAGACCTCGGGCAAATTCACCACGCCGGATCGCAAGCGCACCGACGCTCTCGGCACCGTGCCAGGCAAGGATGGCGCCCGCGTCACCGACCTGAAGCTGCCCTTTGCCGGCCAGCCGATCCAGGGCTTCTCCGGCATCAAGACCATGCCTGACGGCACCTTCTGGACGCTCTCCGACAACGGCTTCGGCTCCAAGCAGAATTCCAGCGACGCCATGCTTTTCCTGCACCAGCTGAAGTTCGACTGGGATAGCGGCAAGGTGGAAGTCGTCAAGAACTTGTTCCTATCCGATCCGAACAAGAAGGCCCCCTTCCCGATCGTTATGGAAGGCGCCGACAAGCGCTATCTGACGGGTGCCGATTTCGACATCGAATCGGTTCAGCCGGTTGCTGATGGCTTCTGGATTGGCGACGAGTTCGGTCCCTACCTGCTGAAATTCGATACCAACGGCCAGCTGACCGACGTTTTCGCAACGACGCTCGACGGCAAGCCGGTCATGTCTCCCGACAACCCGCTGATCCAGCTGCCCGGCAACCCGACGCAGAAGATTCCGGCCTTCAACCTGAAGCGCTCCGGCGGCTTCGAGGGCCTCGCTATGTCGAAGGACGGCTCCAAGCTCTACGGCCTGCTGGAAGGCCCGATCTACAAGGAAGACGGCCAGATGGAGAGCGTCGACGGCAAGACGGCCATCCGCGTCATCGAATTCGACGTTGCCTCCAAGAGCTGGACCGGCCACAGCTGGCTCTATCCTTTCGCAGACAAGGGGGTCTCGATCGGCGATTTCAATATGCTCGACGCAACGACGGCCCTGGTCATCGAACGCGACAACGGCGCCGGCACGAAGGACAAGGCCTGCGCCGATCCCAAGCAGCCGAAGCCGGATTGCTTCGAGGCTCCGGCCGAGCTGAAGCGCGTCTACAAGATCGAATTCAGCGACGCCAATGTCGGCAAGTCCGTTCGCAAGATCGGCTACATCGACCTGCTGCGCATCGAAGATCCGGACCACAAGCGTCGCCAGGGCGGCGGCGAAGGCTTCTACGACATGCCCTTCGTCACCATCGAGAATGTCGATCGCGTCGATGCCACGCACATCATCATTGGCAACGACAACAACCTGCCCTTCTCCGCAGGCCGCGCCGTCGACAAGGCTGACGACAACGAATTCAGCCTGCTTGAAGTGGGTGATTTCCTGAACGCGAAGTAAATTGCAAGAAACTGCCTCTCCCTGCATCGCGGGGAGAGGTTTCAGGCCTGTTCGAAGCGGTAAGACCTATTCTTCGAAGCAGAACGCCAGTCGGCGGTTCGTCAGCTTGCCGAGTTGCTGCAGGCGCCCGTCCAGCCTCTCGCCGGCAAAATCGTGATATTCGGCGGGAACGACGAATTCGAGATCGAGATCCGGATTTGTCGAGCGACGGAACGACAGGTTCCGGACGATGCCAGGCATCGACGCCGAGAACAGATAAACGACACGCAACAGGCCGCCGAGCAGCTTGGCGCGCTCGATGTAGAGCGGCGTAGCGATGGTCGCGAGCGGCTCGGTCGCCCCGTCATCGCTCAAGCCCTCGAAGCGGTAGTAATTGGCAAGTGCGATGAAGGCACGGCCGGCATGGGTAATACCGACGAAGGACGTGTGGGCGATGATGTTCAGCGCCTGCAGGCCGCGATAATCCGGATGGGCCCGCCAGCTGATATCGGCAAGCAGGCAGGCTGCCTGGCGATAGCGGCTTTCCTCATCGGTCTCGGTGATGCCAAAGAACGGCATCATCCGTCCCGTCCATTCCGCCAGCTCTCGGGCATGTTCCGGCGAACGGGCACGCAGGATGGCGAGTTCGCCGGCCGCCACGAGCAACGGATCGCTGTTGCGCTCTGCCTCGGTCAGCAGCGAATAGAGATAGCCTTCACGCACACCCTGGGCGGAGAAGGAGATGACGGACGGCTTCATCGCGGCCAATACCTCGCGCATCGCAACCGCGCCGAAGGGCAGCAGCGAGCGGCGGTGTTTGGAAACCGCCTGCAGCGCCGGATCCTTCGAATCCTTCGATTCGACGATCTGATCCAGGAAGCGGATCATCTCATCAAGCTGCACCTCATAGCCCTGCATCATATGCAGCGGATATTTGCGGATTTCCATGTGCAGCTTGGCGATATTTCGCCAGGTGCCGCCGACCGCATAGAAGGTGCGGCCCTCGCCCTTGCTCAAGAGCTTGGCCGTCTTGACGTGCTTGCGCGCAAAGCCGCGCGCCTTCTCGATCGAGCCACCGGCATATTCGGAGAGGCGCAGACCACCGAGCGGCAACGTGATGCCCTTGCCGATCTCGCGATCCTTAATGTCAATCAGTTCCAGCGAGCCGCCGCCAAGGTCGCCGGCGATGCCATCGGGATGGAAGAAACCGCTGATAATGCCGAGCGCAGAGAAACGTGCCTCTTCTTCGCCCGAAAGCACGCGCACCTTGCGCTGAAGAATGGCTTCGGCCTGATGAATGAACTGCGGACCGTTGCTTGCTTCGCGCGCCGCGGCCGTTGCAAGAACATAGATGGTGGAGGCACGCGCCTGATCGGAGAGCGCCTTGAAACGATGCAATGAGGCAAGCGCTCGTGCCACGTTTTCCTCGTCCATCTTCCCCGTCAGCGCTATACCCTTGCCCAGGCCGCATAGCACTTTTTCGTTGAAGAGGATGGTTGGCGACCGCGAATGGCCTTCATAAACGACAAGACGGACCGAGTTCGACCCGATATCGACAACGGAGACAGGGGCGATGCCCGGAAGACGCCCCTGGGCTTCTGATTCAACCATGCAGGTCCAATTTATTTGTTGCGGCCCGACAGCAGCCCAGCGATGAGTTTCGGTGCGCTGGATTTCAAGGCTTCACCGCGGCCCGACAGGCTGGGGTTGGTCATGAAATACTGCTGCGCATTAAATGGCTCTTTTCCCTGGCGCACTTCCATGCGCCGTGAAGTCCCGTCCGGCAATATCTCGTAGCTTTGCTGATTGTCAATGATATTGCCCAGCATGATCTGTGAAAGCACCTGCTCGTGCACGGTCTTGTTGGTGAGCGGCACTAAGGTTTCGACGCGGCGGTCAAGGTTTCTCGGCATCATGTCGGCAGAACCGATATAGACCAAGGCCTTATCCGACGGCAGGCCGTGACCATCGCCAAAGCAGAAGATGCGGCTGTGCTCTAGGAAGCGACCAACGATCGACTTGACGCGGATCCTTTCCGAAAGGCCTGCAATCTGCGGACGCAGGCAGCAGATGCCGCGCACGACCAGATCGATCTCGACGCCGGCATTGCTGGCTCGGTAGAGCGCGTCGATGATGTCGGGATCGACGAGCGAATTCATCTTCATCCAGATCGCGCCCGGACGGCCATTCTTGGCGTGCTCGATCTCGCCTTCGATATGCTGGAGGATGCGCGGGCGCAGCGTATAGGGCGAAACCGCGATCTTCATGCCGTGCTCCGGCTCACCGTAACCGGTGATGAAGTTGAAGATATTCGCCATGTCATGGGCGATTGCCGGATCGCAGGTGAAGTAGGAAAGGTCGGTATAGATCTTGGCGGTGACCGGGTGATAATTGCCGGTGCCGAGATGGCAGTAGGTGCGCAGCTTGCCATCCTCGCGGCGCACGACCATCGACATCTTCGCATGGGTCTTGAGCTCGATGAAGCCGAAGACGACCTGCACGCCCGCGCGCTCAAGGTCGCGCGCCCAACGGATGTTCGCCTCTTCGTCGAAGCGGGCCTTGAGTTCCACCAGCGCGGTCACGGACTTGCCCATGTCGGCGGCGTCGATCAGCGCGCGGACGATCGGGCTGTCATTCGAGGTGCGGTAGAGCGTCTGCTTTATCGCCAGAACGTCAGGATCCCTAGCAGCCTGGAGAAGGAACTGGACCACCACGTCGAAGGATTCATAGGGGTGGTGGACGACCATGTCCTTTTCGCGGATCGCGGCGAAGCAATCGCCGGCGTGCTCGCGGACGCGCTCAGGAAATCGGGCATTGTAGGGCTCGAAGCGCAGATCGTCGCGCGGCGCCTTGCAGATTTCGGATAGGGTATTGAGCGCCAGCAGGCCGGGCAGAACCGCGATGCGGTTTTCCGGAACGTTCAACGACTCCACCACGAACTGGCGAAGCTCAAGCGGCATTTCGGAGTCGGTCTCGATGCGGATCACGGAACCGCGGCGGCGGCGCTTCAGCGCGGTTTCGAAGAAGCGCACCAGATCCTCCGCCTCTTCCTCGACTTCGATATCGCTGTCGCGAATGATGCGGAAGGTACCAGAGCCCTGCACCTCGTAGCCGGGATAGAGCCGGTGAATGAAGATGTTCACCACGTCTTCGAGCGTGATGTAACGGATGACGTTGCTGGCATCCGGCAAGCGGACGAAGCGGTCGAGCGCCGGCGGCAGGCGCAGCAGCGCCGTCATCGGATCGCGGCCGTTCATGCTCTTCAGCTGCAGCGCGATCGAAAAGCCGAGGTTCGGAATGAAGGGGAAAGGATGCGCCGGGTCGATGGAGAGCGGTGTCAGGACCGGGAAGATCGCCTGCTCGAACTCGGTGTGCAGCCACTGGCGATCGGCATCGGAAAGAGCAGCCGGGCGGACGATCAGAATATCTTCCTTGGCAAGATACTGCTGCAGAACGGCAAGCGAGGCCTGCTGCTCCATCTGCAGATTGTCGATCTCGCGCAGGATGTCGTCGAGCTGCTCGGCGGGCGTCTTGCCGTCAGGCGTGCGCACGAGGATCTTCTGGCGGACCTGGCCTTCGAGGCCGGCGACGCGCACCATGAAGAATTCATCGAGGTTGGCGGCAGAGATGGAGAGGAAGCGAACACGCTCCAGCAAGGGATGAGCTGTGTTCAATGTCTCTTCAAGGACGCGGCGATTGAACTG
This sequence comes from Martinezella hainanensis, assembly GCF_900094555.1. GTDB lineage: Bacteria > Pseudomonadota > Alphaproteobacteria > Rhizobiales > Rhizobiaceae > Rhizobium > Rhizobium hainanense. The sequence continues at coordinate 322,334 of NZ_FMAC01000002.1, read as the reverse complement.
GAGCCAGGAGAATTCGCGGTTGATGAAGCGCTCGGGGCTGGTCAGCAGCTCGCTGACCGGAGGTGCGGCCTCCGGGGTTTCCGGGTTGGCGTCCTGATGTTCCGTGAGTGCCGAGTCCATGTTCCACCTACCCTCTTCTAATCCTGTGCCACGTATATCAGTTTGACGACGGAACTGTGACAGTCGATGTCAACTCAATCCGGCTGACCGGAGCTACCCAGTTCGTTCAGGACCTCAGCGGCCAACAGGCGCGTGATCCTTGTTCCTCGCGCCAGTGCCAGCCGGTCCAGCCGGTCGACGATCAGCTGTGCCGCGTTCAAGGAACGCTCCATGCGATTGACGATATAAAGGACGAGTTTGTCATCGATATAAAGCTGGCGGTCGGCGAACAGCTTGACGATCACCTGCGACAGCAATTCCTCGTCCGGCTCGCCGATCTCGACCACCGTCGCAGCCTTCAGGCGCGAGCGTAGGTCGGGCAGCGTCACCGGCCAGGACATCGGCCAAAGCCGGCTTGTCATCAAGAGACTGGTGCCGTTTTCGCGGACGCTGTTGATGACGTGAAACAGCTCCGTATCGTCAAAGCCGAGGCGATCCACATCTTCGAAGAAGACAGGGCCGTTCACCGCCGCGACTGCCGCATCGGAGCCGGCGACGGGGTGGATGTGGACGGCGCCGCACCGTTCGGCCCAAATGCTCGCAAGATGCGATTTGCCCGAGCCTACGGGACCCGCCAGGATGACGACCGGCGACGGCCAATTCGGCCAGGAGTCGACGATCTTCACCGCCGCGTGCAAGGGATCGGCGACGAGCAGATCGTCACGCCCGTTTGCGGGATCGTGCGTAAAGGCCAAGGGCAGCTGCTCGGCGGCCTTGCGCCTTAGATCAGCGTTCTTTGCATCGGTCATGTCTAGCTATTCTCGGTCTTGCCGGCCTTGGCTCTGCGCGCCTTACCCGCTTCCGAGCGTCCGTAATAGAGATCGCTCTGAAGGTAGCGCGAAAGGGCGAAGCGGACAAGAACGCCGCAGGCGGCGGCGGCAGGAACAGCGATCAGCAGCCCGACGAAGCCGAAGAGTGCGCCAAAGGCAAAAAGGGCGAACATCAGCCAGACCGGATGCAGGCCGACGCTTTCGCCGACGAGCTTCGGCTGCAGCACATTGCCTTCCAGGAACTGGCCGGTGAAGAAGACGGCGAGGGTCAGACCAACCCAGATATAATCGGGCCAGAACTGCACCAGCGCGACGCCGACCGCCAGGATGAGGCCGACCAGCGAGCCGACATAGGGAATGAAGCTGATCATGCCGGCAAAGAGGCCGATCAAAAGGCCGAAGTTCAGGCCGACCAGCGACAGGCCGACGCCGTAGTAGACGCCAAGGATAATGCAGAGCGAGCCCTGCCCCCGGATGAAGCCGGCGATTGCCTGATCGATCTCGCGGGCGATCTGGCGGACGGTGGCGACATGATCGCGCGGGATCCAGTCGTCGACCTTGGCGATCATGCGATCCCAGTCGAGCAGGATGTAGAAGGCGACGACCGGCGTGACGACCATCAGCGAGATGATGTTGACCAGCGCCTTGCCGGAACTCCAGAGCTGCGCGAACAAGCCGCCGACAAAGCTCAAGCCGTCGGACATGATGCTGGAGAAATTGTCCTTGATCGCTCCGAGCTGGTTACGGATCCAGTCCGGCAGCACCATCGTCTGCGCCTTGGCGACCAATTGCTGCGCCTGCTGCACATAGGTCGGTATGTGCTGAATAAAGTCGTTGAACTGGTTGATGATGATCGGGATGACGATGGTCAGCGCCAGGGCAAAGATCAGCACGAAGGAGACGAGGATCACCACCGTCGCCATCAGACGGCTGAGGCCGATCCGCTCCAGCCGGTCGGCGACTGGATCGAGGAAATAGGCGACCGCCATGCCGGCGATGAACGGCAGCAGGATCGTGCTGAAGATATAGACAAAGGCGACAAAGACGACGAGCACGATCACCCAGAAGGTGACTTGACGCTTGAGGCTCGCCCCGCTGACCTTTTGCTCCATCATCTTCCCCGTTACTTCGCGCTCGCTTGCCGTGTGCTTAGGACATAGGATGATGCCGCAATTATGGTCAAGCCTGAGGCCGGAAATCTGCCTCAGGCAATGGGAAACGGGGAAAATCGAGGGAGTTGCGGCGCTTCCGCCTTGCATAAAGGCCCCTATCATGCAATGGCGACCCGATCAAAGCCCTGTCATAATGGACGGGCGGCCATCGGAGGCGGAAGCATGAGCCAGTCTGGAAAAAACGGTCTGACCTATAGCGACGCGGGTGTCGATATTGATGCCGGCAACCTGCTGGTCGAAAAGATCAAGCCTGCCGTCCGTTCGACGCGCCGTCCTGGTGCCGATGGCGAGATCGGCGGCTTTGGTGGCCTGTTCGACCTCAAGGCGGCAGGTTTTACCGATCCGGTGCTGGTCGCCGCCAACGACGGCGTCGGCACCAAGCTGAAGATCGCAATCGACGCGAACTATCACGACACTGTCGGCATCGACCTCGTTGCCATGTGCGTCAACGACCTGGTCGTCCAGGGTGCCGAGCCGCTGTTCTTCCTCGATTACTTCGCCACCGGCAAGCTCGATCCCGACCAGGGTGCTGCGATCGTCGGCGGTATCGCTGCCGGCTGCCGTGATGCAGGCTGCGCGCTGATCGGCGGCGAGACGGCGGAAATGCCGGGCATGTATTCCCACGGCGACTACGATCTGGCAGGCTTTGCCGTCGGTGCCGCCGAGCGCGGCCAGCTGCTGCCGTCCGGCGATATTGCCGAAGGCGACATCATTCTCGGCCTCGCCTCATCAGGCGTTCACTCCAACGGCTTCTCGCTGGTGCGCAAGATCGTCGAGCTTTCCGGCCTCGGCTGGGATGCGCCGGCTCCCTTCGCCGAAGGCAAGGCGCTTGGCGAAGCGCTGCTCACGCCGACGCGCATCTATGTGAAGCCGCTGCTCAAGGCCATCCGCGAAACCCATGCTCTCAAGGCGCTCGCCCACATCACCGGCGGCGGGTTCCCGGAGAATATTCCGCGCGTGCTGCCGAAGCATCTGGCCGCCGAAATCGATCTCGCCGCCGTCAATGTGCCGCCGGTCTTCTCATGGCTCGCCAGGACGGGCGGCGTCGAAGCCAAGGAAATGCTGCGCACCTTCAACTGCGGCATCGGCATGATCGTCGTCGTCGCTGCCGAAAACATCGCGGCCGTGAAGGCGGTGCTTGAAGCGGAAGGCGAAGCAGTCGTGACACTCGGCCGCATGATCGCTCGCGAAGAAGGTGCCCACGGCACCGTCTACAAGGGCACGCTGGCTCTATGACCACGCCGCGCAAACGCGTCGTCGTCTTCATCTCCGGCGGCGGCTCCAACATGCTGGCTCTTCTGAAGGCCACCAAGGCAGCAGACTACCCGGCCGAGATCGTCGGCGTGATCTCCGACAAGGCGGATGCCGGCGGATTGGCAAAGGCTGCCGCCGAGGACATCGCCACCTTCGCCTTCGTGCGCAAGGAGTTCGCCAGCAAGGAAGCGCATGAAGAGGCGATCCTTTCGCAACTGGAAGCCCTCTCCCCAGACATCATCTGCCTTGCCGGCTATATGCGCCTGCTCTCCGGCCGCTTCATCCAGGCTTACGAGGGCCGGATCATCAATATCCATCCTTCGCTGCTGCCGCTTTTCCCAGGCCTGCACACGCATCAGCGCGCCATCGACGCCGGCATGCGCATTGCCGGCTGCACCGTGCATTTCGTTACCGAAGGCATGGACGAAGGCCCGGTCGTCGGCCAGGCTGCCGTGCCGGTCTTGACCGATGACACGGCGGACGCCTTGGCTGCCCGCGTGCTGACGATCGAGCATCAGATCTATCCGCAAGCGCTGCGCTTGTTCGCGGAAGGCAATGTCAGAATGGAAGGTGGGAAGGCTGTGAGCCTCGCCAGAACACCTGCCGCCAATGGGCAGCAGGTGTTGTCACTACTCGGTGACGTAAGCTAATTCTCAAGCCGCCATTGCCATCAGCGGATGCAGCGTGCCGTCGCTATAGACGATGCGGCCGCCGCGGAAGGTTGCGCGGATGCGGTGAACCGAACCGGGCTCGACGGCGACCAGATCGGCGAGCTGGCCGACGGCGATCTCGCCGCGATCCATCAGACCGGCCGAACGGGCAGCGTTGGACGTTGCCGTCGCAACGGCCGCCGGCAGACCGCCAGCAACAACATCGGCGATCTTGAAGATCGCCGGCACGAAGGCTGCCGGGTGATAGTCGGCTGCGATGATGCCGAGCAGGCCGGAGCGGGCCGCGTCCAGGGCACTGAGATTGCCAGACATCGACTGGCCGCGCAGTGCATTCGGCGCGCCCATCAAGGTCCAGAGGCCACGGCGGCAGGCTTCTTCGGCGGCCGGGCCGGTGACTGGGAACTCGCTGATCGTCACGCCGAGATCGTGCATCGCCGCAACCTTTTCGACGCTGTCATCGTCATGCGAGGCGAGCGACAGCTTGTGCTTCAGCGCGAGTTCGACCACATCATGCAGCTTGCGCTCGATTTCCGGGTCCTGGCGCTGCGCGATACGCTTTGCGACGACTTCCTCGGCCGCCTCGCGCGACATGGAGCGACGCTCGGACATGCTGCGGATATAGCTTTCGATATCGTTGTATTGCCCCTGCCCCGGCGTATGGTCGGTCAGCGAGACCATGTCGACGGAGCCTTCCTCCAACAACCGTTCCAGGGTCGGAGCAGCGCCGAGATTGGTGATTTCGTAACGCGCGTGAACGCGATGGTCGATCAGGAGCTCATCGCGCAGGCTGCCGATGCCACGGATAACCGCCGAAGTGGTTTCGAGCGAGCGGACGTGACCATAGACGCTTTCGGTCGCAAAGGAGAGCGCGGCGAAGGCCGTGGTAACGCCGGCTGCCGCCAGCTTCTTGTCCAGCTCGTGGACACCGAAATCGATCGGCATCATCGCATTCGGCCGCGGCGCGATCTCGCGCTCAACCATGTCACAATGCAGGTCGACGAAGCCCGGCATCAGCAAACGGCCACCGCCGTCGAAGGTCGGCTGCTCCACCGGCTCCGAGCGAATTTCGGCAATCACGCCGTCCTCGATGCGCACCGCACCCTTTTCGACGACTTCATTGGGAAGAACGAGCGTGAAATTGCTGAGCCACATCGGCTTTCTCCTGAAACAGCGTCCATAATCGACGGAGGCTCGGAAACATTCGAATGTTTCCGGCCAGCACGCCCCGGTAAGCTCGATTCGTGACAATGTGATGAACGACGCGAAGATAGTTTCCCACCGTCGAACGGACTATCTCAGATTGGCCTCGTTCAGCACCGCCCATTGCAGCAGCATGATCGTCTTGGCATCATGAATATCGCCCTTTTCGATCATTGCCATCACGTCGGAGAGGCGAACTTCCACAACCTCGATATCCTCATGCTCTTCGGCAAGCCCGCCGCCATCGGCAACCCGGTCGGACGTATCGATCACAGCAGCGAAGAAATGGATGACCTCGGTCGAGGAACCCGGCGACGTCATGGCCTTGAAGAGGAACCGGACGTCACGCACGCGAAAGCCGGTCTCTTCCATGGCTTCGCGGCGGATCGCAGCTTCCGGATCGTCGCCGTCGAGCAGGCCGGCGGGCACTTCGATCATCCAGGCCGGCTCGCCGACCAGCTGGGCCGGCAGACGGTATTGGCGAACAAGCACCACCGTTTCATGGCTGGGATCATAGAGAAGGATGCAGGCGGCCGGCGTGCGATGATAGACTTCGCGCTTCAGGCGATGCTGTTCGCCGCGAGAATCCGTGTAATCGACCTCAAAGGTGCTGAGCCGCGTCCATTGGTCCGCCAGCGTCTTTTCGCTGACGATGTCGGCTTTCGCCTTTTCGAATTTACTCATGCCATATCCTTGCGGAGCCATACCTTGTTATCGTGGACGGCCGCGCCACCATAGGGTGCGACCGGATCGGCGCCGGTGAGCACGTTGATGCCCTCGCCGTCGACATGGGCCTTGTTCGGCCACAGACCTTCGGCAATTAGCACGCCCGGCTTCACTTCCGTCGTCACGCGTGTATGCAGACGGATATCTCCGCGCCCATTGCCGATGCGAACCAGTTCGCCGTGGGCAATGCCAAGCGTCTCGGCATCGGCCGGATTGATCATCACCTCCGGCCGACCTTCCTTCTGTCGCGACGTCTTCGTTTCCGCGAAACTCGAATTCAGGAAGTTGCGCGATGGCGAGGTCGCGAGCCGGAACGGATGCTCGGGATCGGCCACCTCGATGACATCGACCTGGTCCGGAAATTCCGGCAGTTCGACATGGGGGCCGAGCAAGCCGACGGCTGCGGGCGGCCGGTTCGGCGCCGGCTGGTTGGTCCAATCCGGGCGGAAGCGGAACTTGCCGTCGGGATGGGCAAAGCCGTTGACGAAATGGGCCTCCTCGAAATCCGGCTGGCGGTCGAACCATTTGTGCTCGAGGAAGTAATCGTAATCCGGCAGGCCACTCCTCGACAGAACCCGATCGATCATCTCGCGGGCCGAGAAGCCGAAGCCAGGGCGATCCGCGACACCGAGGCGCTTGGCGAGCTCCTCGATCACGAAGAGATTGCTGCGAACGGTCGGCGGCGGCTCGACGAGCTTGGGACCGAGAAGAATGTGGTTCTGGCCGCCAGCGCGATAGATGTCGTCGTGCTCGACGAACATGGTGGCGGGGATGACGATATCGGCCATCTCAGCCGTATCGGTCATGAACTGCTCGTGTACGGCGACGAAGAGGTCGGAGCGGGCAAAACCGCGCTTCACCAGCCGCTGTTCGGGCGCGATGTTCACCGGATTGGTGTTCTGGATCAGCATGGCGGTGACCGGGCCGCGATGGCGCAGCGCAACGGCATCGCCGGTCAAGGCGCGGCCTATCTGCGATTGGTCGATCATGCGGATATCCATATCCTTCATGGCGCGGCCGGTGAGTTCGCTCGCATCCATGCGGAAGATATCGCTGTTCGAATGAAAAGCGCCGCCGCCCTCATATTGCCAGGAGCCGAGGACCGTGGCGATCGACGCCGCCGCATGCATGGCGATCGCACCGTTGCGCTGGCGGGTAAAGCCATAGCCCAGACGGAAGTAGGTCTTCTTCGTCGTTCCCACGAGCTTGGCGAAGGCTTCGATCTCATCGACCGAAAGGCCGGTGACGCCGGCTGCCCATGCCGGGGTCTTCGACTTCAGATGCTCTTCGAGGCCGGCGGGGTCATCGGCATATTTTGCCATATAGGCGCGGTCGGCATAGCCGTCGCGGAAGGCGATGTGCATGACGGCGCAGGCAAGGGCCGCATCCGTACCCGGCTTGACGATCAGCGCCAGATCGGCCTGCTTCATCGTCGGGTTGTCATAGATATCGACGACGACGATCTTGGCGCCACGTTCCTTGCGGGACTTGATCGCGTGGGTCATGACATTGACCTGGGTGGCAACCGCATTCGTGCCCCAGATGACGACGCAGTCCGTGCGGCCCATCTCGCGCGGATCCGGGCCGCGCAGCACGCCCGTCGCCATGGTAAAGCCGGTCCATGCCGGATTGGTGCAGATCGACGAGAAGAAACCGGAATAGCGCTTGGCGTGTCGAAGCCGCTCGATGGAATCGCGCTGCACCCAGCCCATGGTGCCGGCATAGAAATAGGGCCAGATCGCCTCGCTGCCGTCCTTGGCTTCGGCCTTGATGAAGGCTTCGGCGATCTCATCCAGCGCCGCGTCCCAGGAAAGCTCCTGCCAGCGCCCCTCGCCCTTGGCGCCAGCGCGTCGCAGCGGCTTCATCAGGCGATCGGGGTGGTAAAGCCTTTCGGCATAACGCGCCACCTTGGCGCAGATGACGCCGGAAGTATAGGAATGGTCGTTGGCACCGCGAACCCGGCCGATCTTGCCGTCCTCAGTCAGATCGACCTCAAGCGCGCAGGTGGAGGGACAGTCATGCGGACAGGCGGTGTGACCTATACGCGATTTGGCTTGGATGGGGGTCGCAATGTTCATGATGTTTGTATATTTCAAGCGATGTCCGGCCACTAGAGACAATCCGGCCCATCTCAACAATTCATGCGGACTTCAACGACGATGAACTATCGGCACATCTATCACGCGGGCAATTTTGCCGATGTCTTGAAACACGCTATCCTCGCGCGCCTCGTCCGCTACATGCAGAACAAGGACAAGGCGTTTCGCGTTCTCGATACCCATGCCGGCATCGGGCTTTACGACCTTTCCTCGGAGGAAGCGCAGAAGACCGGCGAGTGGCGCGACGGCATCGGCAGGGTGCTGGAAGCGGAACTCGTGCCGCAAGTCGCTGATCTGCTGGAACCCTACCTCGCCGCCATCCGCGAGCTGAACCCGGAAGGCGGCCTCAGGCTTTACCCAGGCTCGCCGAAGCTCGCCCGCATGCTGTTTCGCCCGCAGGACCGGCTTTCGGCCATGGAGCTGCATCCGGACGACTTTCAGCGACTGCACCGGCTGTTCGAGGGCGATCACCACGCGCGAATTACCGAACTGGACGGCTGGCTGGCGCTCGGCGCGCATCTGCCGCCGAAGGAAAAGCGTGGGATCGTGCTCGTCGATCCGCCGTTCGAAGAGGAAGGCGAGTACGAGCGTCTGATCGACGGCCTGGCCAAAGCCTGGCGCCGGTTTCCGGGTGGCACCTATTGCCTCTGGTATCCGATCAAGAAGGATGCGCCGATCAAGCAGTTTCATGAAGCACTGCAGGCTTTGGAAATTCCGAAAATGCTCTGCGCCGAGCTGAGCGTCAAAAGCGACCGCGGCTTTACCGGGCTGACCGGCTCCGGTCTCATCATCGTCAACCCGCCCTTTACGCTGAAGGACGAGCTGCATGCACTCCTGCCGGCTTTGAAGGATATTCTGGCGCAGGACCGCTTCGCCTCGCAGCGCGCTTTCTGGCTGCGTGGCGAACATTGAGACTTTTCACAGACATACCCCACAGGTGATTTCATGAGACTTCTTTGCTCGTCCACCTCTCCCTTCTCCAGCAAGGTGCGTATGGCGGCCCGCCATCTCGGCATCAAACTCGAGGAAATCCACGTCGACACGAATGCCGGGCCGACGCTGCTCATCGACAACAATCCGCTCGGCAAGATCCCGACATTGCTCACTGGCGACGGCGAAGCCATTTTCGACAGCCGCGCCATCATGCATTATTTCGACCGGCGCGAGGGCGGGCTCTATCCTTCGAAAAAGAGCAAGCGCACCGAAATCGAGGTTCTGGAAGCGCTGATCGACGGCACCAATGAGTGCCTCCTGTCGATCGTCTACGAGCGCCGCCTTCGCGAGCCCGAGAAGCAGCATCAGCCGTGGATTGATCGGCAATGGACGAAGGTCGGCCGCGCCCTCACCCATCTCGACGCCGAACCGCCGAAGATCGGCAATAAGCTGCATGCCGGCCATTTCGCGCTTGCCTCCCTTATCGGCTATCTGCAGCTTCGCTTTGAAGGGCAATGGGAAGTGGACCATGCGGGATTGACGGATTGGGCACATAAGTTCGAGAAGCATTTCCCCGATTTTCCGGTGATGAAGCCGCAAGTCTGACGCCGTCCGGCTCAGCTCTGGCCGGCAGCGTCGGCCTTCACGAAATCGACGAAAGCGCGCAAAGCTGTCGGCAGTTGCCGACGGCTCGGATAATAGAGGAAGAAGCCTGGATAGTAGGGGCACCAGTCCTCCAGCACGCGGATCAACCGGCCATCCTGCAAAGCAGGTAGCGCGTGATCCTCAAACACGAAGGCAAGGCCGGAGCCATTGATAGCGGCATTCAGCATGATGTCGAGATCGCCAAGCGTCAGCGGCCCCTGCACCTCAATCTCCAGCTCAACGCCGCCGCGTTCGAACTCCCAGCGATAATAGGTACCGCCCGGAAAACGGTAGCGGATGCAGGGGTGATCCTTCAGATCGTGGGGCGTGACCGGTTGGGAGAAACGCTGGAAATGTTCGGGCGAGCCGACGATCGCCGTGCGCTGGCGGGGACCAATGGCAATTGCGATCATGTCTGCGGCGATGCTTTCGCCGAACCTTATGCCAGCATCGAAACCGGCAGAGACCGTATCCACGAGCGCATCGTCCACCACGATTTCCACTTCGATGGCGGGGTAAGCCCTCAGGAACCGTGACACGATCGGCAGCAGCACCATCTTGGCGGCGGGGCGCGGAGCGTTGATGCGCAACTTGCCATACGGCTGACCACGGAATTTATCGAGATCCTCCAGCGCATCGTCAATATCGAGGAAAGCCGGGCGGATACGATCGAACAGGCGCTCGCCTGCCTCCGTCAGCCCGACGCCGCGCGTGGTGCGATTGACCAGCCGCACATCCAATCGTTCCTCGATCGCCCGAAGCGAATGGCTGAGCGCGGACGCCGTCACGCCGAGCTCCACCGCCGCCTTGCGAAAGCTGCGGTGTTGGGCAATCGCCAGGAAGATAGCCAGATCGGTCGAACGAATACGTCGCATTGATGAGAATTTCTCAGCACTTCATGGAAGACAAAGTAGATTACCTCAACGATCCCATCAAGCTACCTTTCTCCTGCAAGCGAATTCCGCCTATGGAATTGCAAACCCACGAAGGAGAAAGTCATGCGTGTTTGGTTCATCACGGGCGCATCCCGCGGCTTCGGCGCCCTCATCGCCCAGGAAGCTCTGACTGCCGGCGACGCCGTCGTTGCCACAGCCCGCAACCCTGCCGGCCTGGCGGAGAAGTTCGGCAATCATCAGAACCTCCTGCCCGTCGCTCTCGACGTGTCGAACGAGGCGCAAGCCCATGAGGCTGCGGCTGCCGCCGTCAAACGCTTCGGACGGATCGATATCCTTGTCAACAATGCCGGCTACGGGCTGCTCGGCGCCGTGGAAGAGGCAACCGCCGAGGAAATCGAGAAGCTCTACGCCACCAATGTCTTTGGCCTGTTGAAGGTCACCCGCGCCGTCCTGCCACACATGCGCCGGCAGCGTTCCGGCCATGTCATCAACATGTCCTCGGTCGGAGGCTATCAGAGCTTTGCGGGCTGGGGCATCTATTGCTCGACGAAGTTCGCCGTCGAAGGCCTGTCCGAGGCGATGGCGGCGGAACTGCAGCCGCTCGGCATCAAGGTCACGGTTGTCGAACCCGGCTTTTTCCGCACCGACTTTCTCGACGAAAGCTCGCTCGCCGTCAGTCCGAGCTCGATTGCCGACTACAAGGACACACCCGCCGGCGCGATGCGCGATTTCGCCGCCGGCCACAATCACGGCCAGCCCGGTGATCCCAAACGGCTTGCAAAATCGATGATTACACTTGCACATGCGGCCAACCCGCCGCTGCGCATGCCTTTCGGCTCCGATACGGTCGGCGCGATCGAAGCGAAGAACAGCTATGTCGCCAAGGAACTGGCCGATTGGCGGGAACTGGCCGTATCGACGGACTTCCCGAAGGACGCCTAACAAATATCCAGCGACATCAAACAAAAAAGGCCGGGGTTTTCACCCCGGCCTTTTTTGTTCAGGCTTACGCCTTCGGATAATCAGAACTTGACGCCGATACCGACCTTGACGCTCTGCTCGTCGTAGCCACGCGAGAAGCTGCCGGAGTCGAGGTCGAAGTTCTTCTTGCCGTAGTCCGTGTAACGGTACTCGAGACGAGCCGTGATGTTGTTGGTGATGAAGGTTTCAGCACCTGCACCGACCGTGTAACCAACAGCCGTCTTGCTGTCAGACGAGGTGTCGTCGGAGAGCTTGTTCTGGCCAATTGCCAGACCGGCCGTGCCGTACAGCATGAACGGGTTGAAGTCGTAACCGAGGCGGCCGCGAACCGAGCCGTTGACGCCGTTCTTGGCGGTCAGGCCGTTGCGGGTGCTGTCGGCGCCGGAGTAGCCGAGGTCAGCTTCGATACCGTATACGATCTGGCCCTGCTGCCAGTTGTAGCCGGTGAAGGCCTGGCCGCCCCAGGCGTAAGCGTCGCCGTTGCGGTTGAAATGACCGGCGTTCCAGTCGCCAGCGCCACCGATGTAGAAGCCGGACCAGTTGTTGACGGCCGGAGCTGCTTCCTGAGCGACGGGCGGCTGCGGAATCTGCTCAACAGCGTCGGCAGCCTGAGCTGCGGTGTAGCCGCCGAGAGCGAAAGCGGAGACCATGAGGGTCTTGATAAGAGTACGCATACTTTTCTCCTTTCAGTCCCGTGTGCCCCGCTTACTGTCCTTGACTTCGAAGCGCCACGAGCAATTAAAACATATCCCTCCCGGATCGAGGTTGAAATTGGAATGCAAATGAGGAATTGGAAGAGCCAAAATATGATATCATTGTGGCACAGACGTGGCTGAATTTCGATGTTGCTTCATCGCAACAGAGGAATTGTTAACCCTAATCATTGGTTAAACCGTGTATACTTATTTTAAACTAAATATACCTCAAGTTTTACATAAGAAACCCCAAAGGGCATCATTCGCTCATGCATCTTTTCATATGGTGTATCGACGCCCTATATGAGCATCGATTGGGTAACGACGAGCAAAAGGCGATCTCTTGAGCCAGGAAAAACTACGCACGGCGCTGATAACCGGCGCCTCCAAAAGAATAGGCCTGGCAATTGCCGAGGATTTGTCGGCTAACGGCTTCGCGGTGGCGTTGCACGCCAATCAGTCCCTCGCCGAGGCCGAGGAAATTACGGCGAAACTGCGGCGAATGGGCCGGAGGGCCATTGCAATCAAGGCGGATCTGCAGAATTTGGCCGAGACATCAACCCTCATCGAAAGGGTCTCGGGTGCTCTCGGCCCGCTCGATCTGCTGGTCAATAACGCCTCCGCCTTCCTCGGCGATTCCGCCGATCATTTTGACGGAGAAGCCTTCGAGGCGCATTTCGCAATCCATGTGCGGGCGCCGTCGATTCTGGCAGCCGATTTCGTCCGGCAGCTTCCCGAACCGCATCCGGGCCTGATCGTCAACATGGTCGACCAACGTGTCTGGGCGCTCAATCCGCGCTTCTATTCCTATACGCTGTCGAAAGCCGCCCTCTGGACGGCAACACAGACGATGGCGCAAAGCTTTGCACCGCGTATCCGCGTCAACGCGATCGGCCCAGGCCCGACGGTGCGCAGCGTGCGACAGACCGAAGAGGACTTTCAAGCGCAGATCGACGGCCTCATATTAAAGGCGGCGCCGGGGCTCGAAGAATTCGGCCGGACCATCCGCTTTCTTTTTGACACGCCCTCGATCACGGGCCAAATGATAGCGCTCGATGGCGGCCAGCATCTTGCCTGGGAAACGCCGGACGTGTCGGAGAGTGCGGAATGAATGGAAGAAAGCTGCCTGATGGCGGCGTTCTCTACGACGAATCAGACGATATCGAAGACGACATCGAGGTGGAGGGCGATGCCGCCGCCTCACCCGTTGCGCCCATCGATTGGAACGAGGGTGGAAGGAACGAGACGGGGCTTCGCGGCGCCGAACTGATCGCCGAATTCGTCAAGCGGCTGCCCAACAATCCCGGCGTCTATCGCATGTTCAACGAGGCCGGCGACGTGCTTTATGTCGGCAAGGCGCGGAACCTGAAGAAGCGCGTCTCCAACTATGCCTTGGGCAAGGTGCATTCCAACCGCATCGCCCGCATGGTGCGCGAAACCGCGAATATGGAATTCGTCACCACTCGCACGGAGACGGAAGCGCTGCTGCTGGAAGCGAATCTCATCAAGCGCTTGCGCCCGCGCTTTAACGTTCTGCTGCGCGACGACAAATCCTTCCCTTACATTCTGATTACGGGCGATCATCGCGCGCCGGCCATTTTCAAGCATCGCGGCGCCCGCGCCCGCAAAGGCGATTACTTTGGCCCCTTCGCGTCGGCTGGCGCCGTCGGTCGTACCATCAATTCGCTGCAGCGCGCCTTCCTGATACGCACCTGTACCGACAGCGTCTTCGAGACGCGCACGCGCCCCTGTCTGCTCTACCAGATCAAGCGCTGCTCCGGCCCCTGTACGCACGAGATCAGCGATGCAGGCTATGGGGAGCTGGTACAGGAGGCGAAGGACTTCCTTTCGGGCAAGAGCCAGAACGTCAAGGCGCATATGGCCGAGGCGATGAATGCCGCCGCCGAGGATCTGGATTTCGAGCGCGCCGCCATTTTTCGCGACCGGCTCGCCGCGCTCTCGCATGTGCAGAGCCATCAGGGCATCAACCCGGCTGGCGTCGAGGAGGCCGATGTCTTCGCCATCCATCACGAGGGTGGCATTTCCTGCATCCAGGTCTTCTTCTTCCGCACAGGGCAAAACTGGGGCAACCGTGCCTATTTCCCGAAGGCCGATCCGTCGCTCTCTGGCGCAGAAGTGCTGAACGCCTTCCTGGCACAGTTCTACGACGACAAGCCTGTGCCGCGGCAGATCCTGCTGTCGGAGACGATCGAGGAAATCGAACTGCTCGCGGCAGCGCTCAGCGAGAAAGCCGGGCATAAGGTCGCGATTCTCGTGCCGCAACGCGGCGAAAAGCGCGATCTGGTCGAGCACGTCATTGCCAATGCCCGTGAGGCGCATGGCCGAAAGCTTGCGGAAACCGCCTCGCAATCGCGGCTGCTCGAGGGCTTCAAGGAAACCTTCAAGCTTCCCTACACACCGCAACGCATCGAGATCTACGACAACTCCCACATCATGGGCACGAACGCCGTCGGTGGCATGGTGGTGGCAGGGCCGGAAGGCTTCGTCAAAGGCCAGTACCGCAAGTTCAACATCAAATCGACCGACATCACACCGGGCGACGACTTCGGCATGATGCGCGAGGTCATGACCCGCCGCTTCTCCCGGCTGCTCAAGGAAGAAGGCAAGCCCGACCGCAGCGGCATGGCCGACGCCACGGTCGACGCCGCCGATCGCCCCTTCCCCGCCTGGCCCGACATCATCCTCATCGACGGTGGCCAGGGGCAGATGACGGCCGTGCGCGCCATTCTCGATGAGCTCGGAATCACCGACAGCGTCATCGCCATCGGCGTCGCCAAGGGTGTCGACCGCGAGGCCGGGCGCGAGCGCTTCTTCGCCCCATCGCGCGAAAGCTTCTCGCTGCCGCCCCGCGATCCCGTCCTGTACTTCATCCAGCGCATGCGCGACGAGGCGCACCGTTTCGCCATTGGCTCGCATCGCGCCCGGCGCAAGAAGGAGATGGTGAAGAACCCGCTGGACGAGATCGGCGGCATCGGCCCTTCGCGCAAACGCGCGCTTCTCCAGCATTTCGGCACGGCGAAGGCCGTGTCGCGTGCCGCCCTTTCGGATCTGATGGCGGTGGAGGGCATATCCGAAGCCGTCGCACGACAGGTCTACAACCATTTCCACGAAGACGCCGCGAAATAGGGATGGCTCGTCGCAAATTCCACGCAATAGCGGTGAAAAAACAGAAACAATATTGACGATAAACTGACCAAACCATCATCTAGGGTATGACCACCAAAAAGTGCGAAGCGGTTTTTGGGATCACGCTCAATCAAATGACTTCAGCGGGATGAGATCAACAGAGCCCCATCCGGCCTGGTCGAGACAACAGAAACGAAACGATTTCCATGGCGTCGCGCGCTTACAGTATCCCCAATCTGCTCACCTACGGCCGCATTCTCTGCGTACCCCTGATCGTTCTTTGCTTCTTCATCGAGGGCAAGCTGGAGGGTTCCGATTTCGCGCGCTGGGTCGCGCTCTGGATCTTTGTCATCGCCTCGATCACCGACTTCCTCGACGGCTATCTCGCCCGCATCTGGAACCAGACCTCGAATATCGGCCGCATGCTCGATCCGATCGCCGACAAGCTGCTGGTTTCGGCGATCCTGCTGCTGGTGGCCGCCGACGGCACCATTGCCGGCTGGTCGCTCTGGGCCGCCATCATTATCCTCTGCCGCGAAATCCTCGTCTCCGGCCTGCGCGAATATCTGGCGGCACTGAAGGTCAGCGTTCCCGTGACGCGCATCGCGAAATGGAAGACGACCGCCCAGCTCGTGGCGATCGCCTTCCTGCTGGCTGGGCCGGCGGGCGACAAGGTGCTACCTTACACGACGGAGATCGGCATAGTCCTGCTCTGGGTCGCGGCGCTTTTGACCATCTATACCGGCTACGATTATTTCCGGGCCGGGCTGAAGCATGTCGTGGATGAGGAATGATGACGAAGCTCGTCTATTTCGCCTGGGTGCGTGAGCGGATCGGCAAAGCGGAAGAGGAAATTTCCCTTCCTGCCGAAGTCGTCACCGTCGGCGATCTCCTGAGTCATTTGAAGGGCTTGGGAGAAGAATACGAGGCGGCGCTTCAATTTCCCAATGCGATCCGCGTCGCCATCAACATGGAGCACGCCGAGCACGATGAGCCGATCGCCGGAGCGCGGGAGATCGGGCTCTTCCCGCCGATGACAGGGGGGTAAGCCGATGGCTATGCAGCCGGTAGTCCGAGTCCAGCGCGAGGATTTCGAGCTTCAGACCGAGATCAACCGGCTGACCGCCGGGCGGCACGATATCGGCGCGGTCGTCACCTTCTCCGGGCTCTGCCGCGACGAAGGCGGTGCGCTCGGCGCCCTCGAACTCGAACATTATCCCGGCATGGCGGAGGCGGAGATTACTCGCATCTCCAATCTTGCCATCGAGCGCTTCGAACTGCTCGGACTGACCGCCATCCATCGCTACGGCAAGATTTTGCCAGGTGAAAACATCGTCCTCGTCATCGCCGCGGCATCGCATCGGCAGGCCGCCTTCGACGGCGCCAATTTCGTCATGGATTTCCTCAAGACATCCGCTCCCTTCTGGAAGAAGGAACATGGCAAGGATGGCGAAGAAAGTGGCTGGGTCTCGGCCAAGGATGCCGACGACGCGGCGCGCGACAAATGGTCAGGCGAGAAATAGGTCAGGGCACGATCCGCTCGCGCCGGCTTAGGACCAGCAGCAGGACGAGCAGCGAAAAAATCACGAAATCGCGCCACAGGAACGGGCCATAGGCGCCCCACATGGTTTCGGTGAGGCCGAGGAGTGCGGCACCACCGGCCGACTTCAGCGGATCGGAATAACCGCCGACCGCCGCAATCATCAGCACCTTTAGTCCGAACATCAGCCCTGCCCCGAAATCCATCGTTCCATAATAGGAAGTAGCCAGCAGGCCGCAGATGGTCGCGACCACGGCTGAGGCGACGTAGGCGAGCAGGAAGACGCGATTGGCGCTGGCGCCGCACAGTTCGGCGGCGAGAGCATCGTCGGTGACCGCCCGCCAGATACGGCCCCAGCCAGTACATTTGAGGACATAAGCACCCGCAAGGATGACAAGAATCATCAGCACGGTGTTGAGCAACTGGATCTCGGTGAGCGTCACGCGGAAATCGCCGCTATCCCAGAAGACGACGGCATCGTTCAGGAAGGGCGGCAACCAGATGCCGCGCGTATTGGCGGCGAGCCGCGCGGTCTCCATCAGGATAATCATCATGCCGAGTGCCGCGACGATGACCGTATTCGGAGACTTGCGCGACAGCGGCAGCATGATCGCGCGGCCAACCAGAAAGCTGGTACCGACCGTATAGCCGACGGCGATGACGGCGCCAAAGGTGAAGGCCGCAGGCAGGACGAGATACATCTTGGTGTAGCCGACATCCGTGAAGAGCACGAGCATCTGGCCGGCAAAGGCGAAAAGTGCGCCGTAGGTGATGTCGGCCCGCTTCATGACCCCAAATGCGATGGAATAACCGAAGGCCAGCGCCGCATAAAGTGCAGCGAGCGGAATGGCATTCGCCAGTTGCTGCAGAAGATAAGCCATTCCACTCCTCCGAAGAACAAGCAAATAGTAACTGGCAAAATTCATTTTACCAGTTATAATTTTCGCCATGAGCTTTTCCTGGACCCCACATCGTTTCTCCGGTGGCGCGCTTGCGCTCGATGTCGCCAACAGCGTGATCCTGCGCCATGACGACGAACGCCGCATCGACCGCTTTGAGGCGGCGGGACAGATGGACAATTTCCCGAAAGCGGCCGCCAATTTCTGCGCCGAACGGGCACTCTTCGGCGATATCTTGCCGGTGCAGCGGGAAAACAGGGCCGATTTCATTTCGTTGCGCGAGACGATTGATCGCTACTTTCGGACACGTGTTCTCGGCGAGGCTGCAGACCTGCTGCTCGCCGATCTGCTGGCTGCGTTGGCGAAGGTTCTGAAACGAGCCTCATCCGATGGGCTCGATGCGGCGACCGTGCATTCGACGTTGCGCCTGATCGCCATGCCCGATCCGGAACGGATGAAAATATGCCGTAACTGCGGCTGGCTCTTTATCGACCGCAGCAAGAACAAAAGCCGCGCCTGGTGCGACATGGCAGTCTGCGGCAACCGTGCCAAGGCCAGCCGACACTACCGGCGCAAGAAGGAGGAGACTGCGCCATGACAATAGGAAGGATTATGCTGACAACGATCGGCGTTGGGATGATCGCCGCACTCGCGCTGGCCGGCTGCCAGAGGAAAGACGACGAAGGCCCGACCCAGCTCACCGGCCGCCTCTTCGTCTTCAACTATCGCGTCGCAAGCGCGAGCTACATGATTACGCTCAAGAAGATCGCCCCGATCCCCGAGGGAACCACGGCCGTTGCGGAGTTTGAAAACCCTGCTGGCGGCGATCCGCTTGTCGTCAACCAGAAGATCTATACGTTCTGGGACAAGATCACGCTCGAAAGCCCGGACCTGCGCTGCGTCCGCAAGGACCGCCCTTATTCCGTCTCGATCAAACTGGTCGATGCCAGCGACAAGACGATCCAGACCATCAAGACCGAGGTCAAATCCGATCTCGACCAGACCGTGCTACCCACGAAGCCGCTCGTCGTCGGCCCCGCCTACACAGCCAACCCGGACATCTTCAAAGGTGACGGCAGCGCCGATTACGGGAAGGATACAGCCTGCCCGGCGTGAAAAAAGCCGGGAAGCGATCCCGGCTTTATTGAGTCATTTCAAATCGTTCAGCGCTGGAGCTGAAAGGCTGATTCAGCCGACGATTTCGGTTTCCGAGAACCAGTAGGCGATTTCGACGGCAGCCGTTTCCGGAGCGTCCGAGCCATGAACGGAGTTTTCGCCGATCGAGAGGGCGAAGGTCTTGCGGATCGTGCCTTCGGCAGCGTTTGCCGGGTTGGTCGCGCCCATGATTTCGCGGTTCTTCAGGATGGCGCCTTCGCCTTCCAGGACCTGAACGATGGTCGGGCCGGAGGTCATGCCTTCGACGAGTTCGCCGAAGAACGGACGTTCCTTGTGAACGGCGTAGAAGCCTTCAGCTTCGCGCTTGCTCATCCAGACGCGCTTGGAGGCGATGACGCGCAGGCCGTTGTCTTCAAAAACCTTGGTGATGGCGCCGGTCAGGTTGCGCTTCGTTGCATCCGGCTTGATCATCGAGAAAGTACGTTCAATCGCCATGGGTCCATTCCTTGTAATCAGAGAAAAGTGGGCGGTCTTTACCTGCCCCAAAGCCCGAAAACAAGGGGGATCGCCCAATTTCACGCCGCTGTCACAGTACGGATGGCTGATTCGCGATCTCTAGGGGCGGCGAAGCGGCCGCCGATCATCGACCTTAGCGATAACATCATCACCACCACCATGGAGGAGACGCATATGCTCAGACATTTCAGAATGCTTGCCGACTATAATCGCTGGGCCAACGCTCAGGTCTATGACGCCGCGGCGGATCTCAGCGACGCGGAATTCCATGAGGATCGCGGCGCCTTCTTCGGTTCGCTACACGGAACGCTTAACCATCTACTGGTGACGGATCGGCTGTGGATGCACCGCTTCAACGGCACAGGCGAGGCTCCAGCCGCGCTGGGTGTCGTTCTACACGAGGATCTGGCGGAACTTCGTGCCGCCCGCAAGGCCGAAGATCGGCGCATCACCGACTGGATCGAGACGCTCGACGACGCGGCCCTAGCCGCTGACGTCACCTATACATCCGTTCTCCGGCCCGGTGCGATCACCCACCCTCTTCATCTGGCGGTCGCGCATATGTTCAACCACCACACTCATCATCGCGGCCAATGCCATATGATACTGACGTCAATGGGCAAGCCGTCTCTGGTACTCGATCTCCTGCATTTCCTGCGCGGCGAAGGGCAACACTGGATGACAACATGAAGCGAACCGATATTGATCGGCTTCGCCCAAGCGTTGAGCGCATGCCTCATTTTGTTGCGCGAGCACACACATAGACCGTTTTGTTCATGTTCCCTTAACCTGCCAGCCTGCAGATTGATAAGATATATCAGCTCACGGTCAGAAGCAGGCATGAAGAACTCGCAGACAAGCGTTTCGGCATATTCCATCGATGATGATGAAACGGAAACCGAGCTTGAGGTCATCGGCCGCTTCATGACGCGGCTGAAGATCAAGAACCTGCCGCGCAATTATCAGCTATTTTACGAGGCGCTCTATGGCGAAGACCGCTGTCTTGCCGAAGAGATCGAGGCGCTCGGTCCCCTTCCCTCGCAGGGCGGGCTCGACGAGATCGGGCTGAAACATCGTCTGGTCAGCCATTGCGGGCTGGTGGCGCGCAAATCCGAAAGCGATGCGGCCGAAATGCTCCGTGAAGTGGCCGATCAACTCGCCAAGGGACTGCGGAAGAAGCAGCATTTCGCTCGCGAGATCGAGGCGGCACCGCATGCCGATGCTGCCCTCGACAGCCTCAACGCCTCGCTCAGCAACCTCATGCTCTATGAAACCGAGCTGACCGAGCGGCTGAGGAACTGCGCAAACCTGCCGAAATCGTCGCGCAGCACCGGCGTCTGAACGCTTTCACGCTCTTGCCTTCGGCGCCGAGTTCGGCCAAAACCGCGCCATGATTTCGATTTCAGACCTTTCCGCCCGCATTGCCGGCCGTCTTCTCATCGACCATGCCAACGTGACGCTTCCGGCGGGCACGAAGGCTGGCCTCGTCGGCAAGAACGGCGCCGGCAAGTCCACGCTGTTCAGGATCATCACCGGCGATTTTGCCGCCGAAAGCGGCTCGGTCTCGATCCCGCGCAATGCCCGCATCGGCCAGGTCGCGCAGGAAGCGCCGGGAACCGAGGAACCGCTGATCGATATCGTGCTCGCCGCGGACAAGGAGCGTGCAGCATTGCTTGCGGAAGCAGAAACCGCGACCGATCCGCATCGCATCGCCGATATCCAGACGCGTCTTGCCGATATCGACGCACATTCGGCCGAAGCGCGCGCCGCCAGCATCCTTGCCGGCCTCGGCTTCGACCATGAAGCGCAGAAGCGCCCGGCCTCATCCTTTTCCGGCGGCTGGCGCATGCGCGTGGCTCTTGCAGCCGTGCTGTTTTCCGAGCCCGACCTGCTGCTGCTCGACGAACCCACAAACTATCTCGACCTTGAAGGCACGCTCTGGCTGGAGGATTACATCCGCCGCTATCCGCACACGGTCATCATCATTTCGCACGACCGTGACCTCTTGAACACGGCGGTCAATTCCATCGTCCATCTCGACCAGAAGAAGCTCACCTTCTATCGCGGCTCCTACGATCAGTTCGAACGGCAGAAGGCCGAGGCGGACGAGCTGCAGATGAAGGCGAAAGCGAAGAACGACGCGGCGCGCAAGCACCTGCAGAGCTTCATCGACCGTTTCAAGGCCAAGGCCTCGAAAGCCCGGCAGGCACAATCCCGCGTCAAGGCGCTGGAGCGCATGGGCACGGTCGCGGCCGTGATCGAAGACCATGTGATGGGCTTCAGCTTTCCGGAGCCGGAAAAGCAGCCGGCCTCGCCGATCATCGCAATCAGCGGCGGCGCCGTCGGCTACGAGCCGGGCAAGCCGATCCTGAAGCGCCTGAACCTGCGCATCGATGCGGACGACCGCATCGCCCTGCTCGGCTCGAACGGTAACGGCAAATCGACCTTCGCGAAGTTCATCTCCGGCCGGCTTGGTGCGGAGAGCGGTGAAGTCCGGCTCGCGCCGAACCTGAAGATCGGCTTTTTTGCCCAGCACCAGCTCGACGACCTCATTCCCAACCAGACCGCCGTCGAGCACGTGCGCCGCCGCATGCCGGAAACGCCGGAGGCGAAGGTGCGCGCACGCGTCGCCCAGATGGGGCTTGCGACCGAGAAGATGGACACGCAGGTCAAGGATCTCTCCGGCGGCGAGAAGGCTCGCCTGCTGATGGGCCTTGCCGCCTTCGACGCGCCGAACCTTCTGATCCTCGATGAACCGACGAACCATCTCGATATCGACAGCCGCAATGCGCTGATCCAGGCGCTGAACGATTATTCCGGCGCGGTCATCCTGATTTCGCACGACCGCCATCTGATCGAAGCCACCGTCGACCGGCTCTGGCTGGTGCGCGACGGCACGGTTTCAAACTTCGACGGCGATCTTGAAGAATACCGCAGTCTCGTTGTCGCCAGCCCGAAGTCGAAGGACGACAAGGCCAAGGCTGCTGTCGGCGACGACTCCGTTTCGAAGGCGGATCAGCGCAAGCTCAATGCCGATCGACGCGCTTCGCTCGCGCCACTCAAGAAGAAGATCAACGAAATCGAATCCTTGACCGGCAAGCTTGAGAAACTGATTCAGGCGCTTGATGTGGAACTTGCGGACCCCGCCCTCTACGAGAAGGCACCGGCAAAGGCCGCGGAAAAGGCAAAGCAACGCGCCGATGCCGCTGAAAAGCTCGTTGCAGCCGAAGAGCAATGGCTTGAACTGTCTTCGGAATATGAAAGCGGCATGGCCGGCTGAAAACCTTACTGCCCCTTAACGAATTGGGGCCTTATCCTAACCGTTCATTAACCATAACTGCAGAAAATGCGCTCAACTTTCATAGACATATTGTTGAGCGATTCTGATGAACTACCGTGTTTTGCTGGTTGGCCTTGCTGTGTCCCTGGCTCTCGGAGGATGCGCTACGAAACCGGGCAGTGAAGCCTCGCTCAAGAGTGGCTATGCCGCCGAAGAGCCGCGCCACAAGCCGCTGAAGGCCAATGATCCCGTGGAGATGGAGCCGAAGAAATGGCTCGTCGCCGATCTCGAAACCCGAGATGATCTGGCAAGCATGAACGGCCCGCACAATCTCGCTGGCCGCACGCTGGAGGTCTCTTCACTCAAGGATATCAGGCTCGCAGACAAGGAGGTCATCCTGACCTTCGACGATGGTCCGGCTCCCGGCAAGACGGAACGCATTCTTGCCACGCTCGACAAGTTCGGCGTGAAGGCCGCCTTCATGATGGTCGGCGAAATGGCGCAGGCTCATCCGGCGACGGCGCGCGAGGTGCTCGCGCATGGCGATGCGATCGGCAGCCATACATTCCGCCATCCCGATCTCGACAAGATGACTTTCGACGCGGCGATGACCGAGATCGCTCGCGGCAAGGATGCCGTCACAAAGGCGATCGGCACGGATGTGCAGTTCTTCCGCTTCCCCTATCTTGCCGACTCCAAGCGCCTGCGCGCCGCCATTGCCGCCCGTGACATGGTCGTCATGGACGTGGATATCGACAGCAAGGATTACTTCACCTCCACGCCTGCCTCGGTGGTCGATCGCACCATGAAACAACTCCATCAGCGCGGCCGCGGCATCGTCCTCATGCACGACATCCACCAGCGCACGGTCAGGATGCTGCCTGTTCTTCTCAGCCGCCTGGAGAAAGAGGGCTACAAGGTCGTGACGTTGAAATACCGGCGCGAGCCGGCTCCGGCGACCAATCTCGTCGCACAGGCCGATACCAAAATGGTCCGCTGAGACGGGTCAATACCGAAAAATCGATGACGAATGCGGGCGCGGATGCACGGTTGCTTCCGCGCTCTTATTTTGGTTTGCTGAGCCCTCGCCACTATCAGCAATAGAATCCGGAGCCGCCATGCACCTCCACCTCGAACGCGACGACGATCCGCAAACCCTGCAATTCGTCGCCAAAATGGATGCGGACTCTGAGCGGCTGCTGAAGACGCCAGAATTCGAGGCGGATCGCATCGCGATCAAGGAAATGATCGAGCGCGAGGACCGGCTGATCGCCACGACCCGGCGCGGCAACTGGCTGTTCGATTTTCATCGCAGCGCCGATCATCCGCTCGGCCGATGGTATCGGCTGCCGGCGGATCTTGCGCCCCTGCCCGACGCACCCTGGGAGCCGATCTTCGATCTCGATGCCTTCTGCGCACAGGAAGACAGGAAATGGCTCTGGCGCGGCGCGATCACCTGCCCCTGGGAGCCGACGCGGGTGCTGCTTTGCCTTTCCGATGGCGGTTCAGATCCCATCCGGCTGTTGGAATTCGACTGCGAGACGAAAAGCATCGTCGAAGGCGGCTTCGATACGCCGGCGGTTCGCAGCCATGCGACCTGGCTCAGCCGCGACGAAATCGCCTATTTCGGCTCGATCGACCGCGAATCCTCGACGCGCTCCGGCTGGCCGCGCGTCGGCCGTCGCCTGAAACGCGGCCAATCACCTGCGGATGCTCCCGTCCTCTATGCCGCCGAAGACAGCGACATCTATGGCTCCTGTTCGATCTTCGACCCACAGCTTGCCGATCTTGCAGCGGAAGGTGAGGCCCGGCCGATCCGGATCTTCAGCGCGGGTCATGAAATCGGCAGCGCCAGTCACTTCATCGAGGATCGGGACGGTTCGCTGCGACAGATCGATTTGCCTGATGATATCGAATTCGGATTCAACCATTCCCATCTCGTCTGGCTTGCCAAGACCGACGAACGCATCCCCGCCGGCAGCCTGGCCTTGCAGCCCCTGCCGCGAGAGCCGGGGACAGCTGGCGCCGATGCGAGACGCATCCTGTTTTCGCCCAACGAGCGGCAATCGGTTTCGCAATTCCTGCTCATGCGCGAATGGTGCGTCTTCATCGTCTCGGACAATATGCGGTCGCATCTCTTCGTCCTTGATCTGACCAAGGCCGATGCCGAGATCCGCGAAATCACGCTGCCTGAGGATGTTCAGACCGTGTCGGCCGCGCCGCTCTATTCCGATCTGCACCTCGGCGACGACACGCTGCAGGTCTATGGCGCCGGCTTTCTGCAGCCACCTTCCTCTTACCGGCTGGATCTCAGCGATCGCGGGGCGCCGCTTGAACTCAAGCACATTGCCAGTTCGCCGACCTATTTCGACAACGAAGGCATGACCTCCATCCTGCTGGAAGCCGTCTCGGAGGACGGCACGAGGGTGCCTTATCATATCGTCCTGCCAAAAACCTGGACCAAGGGCGAACTGCCTGTCCTGATGTACGGTTATGGTGGCTTCGACATCGCGCTCGGCCCCTATTATTCCGGCGTCATCGGCCGCTGGCTCGAACAGGGTAACGCCTATGTGATGGCCTATATTCGCGGTGGCGGCGAGTTCGGACCGAACTGGCACCGCACCGCCAAAGGGCACGGTCGCCACAAGGCCTTTGCGGATTTTGCCGCTGTTGCCCGCGATCTCGTCGCTCGCGGCTACACAAAGCCCGCCCGCATCGCCGGAAACGGCGGCAGCAATGGCGGCCTGCTGACCGGGGTCATGACGACGCGCTATCCGCGGGATTTCGGCGCGATCTGGTGCGAGGTGCCGGTCCTGGATATGACCCGCTTCCATGTCTTCCCCGCCGGGAAAGCCTGGATCGACGAATACGGCGACCCCGACAATCCGGCCGACCTTGAATATCTGCAGTCCTATTCGCCGCTGCATAATGTGAAGCCGGCTTCCGAGGCCCCCTATCCGTCGATCTACATCGAAAGCTCGAGCAATGACGACCGTGTGCATCCCTCGCATGCCCGGCGGTTTGCGGCTCAGTTGGAAGCGCTCGGCCATCACCCGCTGTTCCACGAATTCGGCTCGGGTGGCCATGGCGGTGACGGCGCTTCGACGGAACGCGCGACGCGTACCGCGCTGGGCTACAGCTTCCTGCGGGAAACGATCGTGAAAGGCAAAAGCTTCTAAAGCACGTCGCGATCTTTCAGATTCGCGTCTCGCGCTTTAGGTCTTTGTTTTGCGCATGTCGTTGTCGCAAAACCGCTGCACACTTTTGCGCGACATGCTTTAGGCCCGCCTTCCGGTTCCGAGCGAAAATCAATGGTTGCACTCGCTTCCGATACGCTTGAAACGCGTCGAGCGGCATGGTTAGCTGCAGCCGTGATCACGAAGAGCGGGCGAGCCCGCCTGCTCGTATCCGGGGGGAGTAATAGATGGATCGTCGTTCATTTCTGCGGAAAGCCGGCGTCGCCGGCGCCGGCTCGGTTGCAGCAGCTGCAACCCTTGCCGCTCCGGCCATTGCGCAGAGCAATCCGAAGATCAACTGGCGCCTGACATCGTCGTTTCCGAAGTCGCTCGATACGATCTATGGCGGTGGCGAAGTGCTGTCGAAATATGTGTCGGAAGCCACCGACGGCAATTTCAACATCCAGGTATTTGCGGCCGGTGAAATCGTGCCTGGTCTGCAGGCGGCTGACGCAACCTCGGCCGGAACCGTCGAGGCGTGCCATTCCGTCGCCTATTATTATTGGGGCAAGGATCCGGTCTGGGCCTTGGGAGCTGCCGTTCCCTTTGCGCTCAATGCGCGCGGCATGAACGCCTGGCAGTATCACGGCGGCGGCATCGGTCTCTTCAACGAGTTCCTGGCGACCCAGGGGCTGATCGGCTTTCCGGCCGGCAATACCGGCGTGCAGATGGGCGGCTGGTTCCGCAAGGAAATCAACACGGTTGCCGATCTCAAGGGCCTGAAGATGCGCATCGGCGGCTTTGCCGGCAAGGTGGTCGAACGCCTCGGCGTCGTGCCGCAGCAGATCGCCGGCGGCGACATCTATCCCGCGCTCGAAAAAGGCACGATCGATGCGGCCGAATGGGTCGGCCCCTATGACGACGAGAAGCTCGGCTTCTACAAGGTGGCGCCCTACTACTACTATCCCGGCTGGTGGGAGGGTGGCCCGACCGTGCATGTCATGTTCAACAAGGCTGCTTATGAAGGCTTGCCGAAGGCCTATCAATCGCTGCTGCGCACGGCCGCTCAGGCGACGGACGCCAACATGCTGCAGAAATACGATTACCTGAACCCAGCCGCGATCAAGCGGGTCGTCGCCGAAGGCGCCAAGCTCAGGCCCTTCAGCACCGAGATCATGAATGCCTGCTTCGACAAGGCCAACGAGGTCTATGCCGAGATGGAAGCCAGCAACCCGACCTTCAAGAAAATCTGGGGCTCGATCAAGGACTTCCGCGGCCAGCACTATCTCTATACCCAGGTCGCGGAATACAGCTATGACGTCTACATGATGACGCTGCAGCGCGCCGGGAAGATCTGAGTGGCGCAATTGGAAGCATAGGTTTTTCCGGGCGGAGTTTGTCCAAAGCTCCGCCCGAAGAGATTGATGGCCGAGAACAACTACTTGCCGTTTCTCATGCGAAACGAAAATTCCTGTGGTTGATTAATATTTCAGCTCAATTCTCTCCTGCGTTGTTGCTAGCTACTATTGTCTCAACGCTGGGGAATTTTATGAACCGAAAACAATTTGCAATAATCGCCTTATTGCCACTTGCCGCTTGCGCCAAACGTCCCGATGCCATTGTTCCTACAGAAATTCCAATGGCTGCCTATTCCAACCTTGATTGCGCGGGCCTCACGCGAGAACTCAGTGCCGAGCAAGGAAAACTGACAGCCCTTTCGAAAGACCAGAACAATGCCGCCAACGGCGATGCTTTTGGTGTCTTCCTGGTCGGTGTACCTATGTCCAGCGTGACAGGGGGAGATAAGGAAGGCCTCATCTCCGTCACAAAAGGTAAGGTACTATCCATTCAAAATACGATGAAGGCCAAAGGCTGCAAATGATCCGCCGCCCGAAGTAGGCCAGGTAATATCTCGTGCCGGTATTATGGCGCGGATGAATACCTTCTCCTGAGAGGGAGAAGGTATTTTGCTTTTAATTAAACGACGGCGGCTGGCTGAGATCGTTGGCCGGCGGTTTTGGTTGATCGCCACCGTTGCCCTGTCCAGCCGGCTTGGCATCCAGCGGACTGCCGCCTGGCAGCTGCAGGCCCGGCAGGCCGAGGCCACCGCCATTGTCCTGAGCGGGGGCGCCGAAGCCCGGAACCTCGATCTTGATCGTGTTGGGATCGACACCCGTGCCCGCTCCCTTGTAGTGCATGACCATCTGCGGGAACATGATCGTTAACGCTACCATCAGAATCTGGATGCCGACGAAAGGCACCGAACCCCAATAGATCTGCCCGGTCGTAACAGGCGCGATCTGCTTGCCCGTGACCTTGTCGAGATAAGGAACGCGCGCTGCCACCGAACGGAGATAGAACAGCGCAAAGCCGAAAGGCGGATGCATGAAGCTCGTCTGCATGTTGACACCGAGCAGTACGCCGAACCAGATCAGGTCGATGCCGAGCTTATCGGCGGCAGGCGCCAACAGCGGCACGATGATGAAGGCAAGCTCGAAGAAATCCAGGAAGAACGCCAGAAAGAAGACAAGCGCGTTGACGGCAATCAGGAACCCGACTTCGCCACCAGGCAGCGACACCAACAGATGCTCGACCCAGACATGGCCGTTGACGCCATAGAAGGTCAGCGAAAAGACGCGCGAGCCGATGAGGATGAATAGCACGAAGGCCGAAAGCCGCGTGGTCGAGGTCAGTGCCGAGCGGATAACCTCCATGTTCAGCCGCCCCTTGGCAGCCGCCATTATGAGCGCGCCCACCGCCCCCATCGCACCACCTTCGGTCGGCGTCGCAATGCCGAGGAAGATCGTGCCGAGAACGAGGAAGATCAGTGCCAGCGGCGGGATGAGGACGATGATGACCTGCTGGGCCAGCCTGGACATCACGTTGAGCTTCATCCCCTTGTCGAGCACGGCGATCGCGTAGATGAAGGCAACGCCGACGGTTGCGCCGAGAATGTCGGCATTTTCGCCGTAGGTGGGCGTTAGATAAACGTGGGCCGCGTAGGCGACACCGGCGCAGATCAACAGGGCGACGAGCAGCGACGTGACGCCTGAGCCGAGCGAGCGAGCCTCCTTCGGCAATGCCGGCATGGAATTCGGCTTCACGATCGACATGATCAATACATAGAGCATGTAGAGACCGGTCAGCACGAGGCCGGGAATGAGAGCGCCGGCATACATGTCGCCGACGGAGCGGCCGAGCTGGTCGGCCAGCACGATCAGGACAAGCGACGGCGGAATGATCTGCGCCAGCGTACCGGAGGCGGCGATGACGCCGGATGCGACCCGCCGGTCATAGCCATAGCGCAGCATGATCGGCAGCGAGATCAGCCCCATCGCGATAACCGAGGCCGCCACGACGCCGGTGGTGGCCGCAAGCAGCGCACCGACGAAAATCACCGCATAGGCAAGGCCGCCGCGGATCGGCCCGAACAGCTGGCCGATCGTGTCGAGCAGGTCTTCGGCCATGCCGGATCGTTCCAGCACGATGCCCATGAAGGTGAAGAACGGAATCGCCAGCAACGTGTCGTTGGACATCACGCCCCAGAACCGATCCGGCAGCGCATTGAGAAGCGGCCAGGAGAGATTGATGGTGCCGCCAGAATAGGGTGCAAGCTCGACGCCAATCCAGAAGAACAGCAGCCCGTTGGCGGCGAGTGCGAAAGCAACGGGATACCCGAGAAGCAGGAAAATGATCAACGAGGCGAACATGATCGGTGCCATGTTCACGGCAATGAATTCGATCATCAGCGCGCCTCCCCGGCCGGGCTTTCGACGTCGAGCGGCGCATGTGTCGGCACATAGGGCGTCGGATCGTCCATATCGCCGCGCATGACGGCAATCTTCTTGATAATCTCGGAGATCCCCTGCAGCGCCAGCAGGAAGAAGCCCGCCAGCAGCAGCGCCTTGCCCGGCCAGATGATCAGGCCGCCGGCGCTCGAGGAAACTTCTCCGGACATAAAGGAGGTGCGGACATAGGGTACGAGATCATAGACCATCAGCAGCACGAAGGGCATCAGGAACAGGCAATGACCGAGCAGATCGATCCAGTGCTGCACCCGGCGCGACAGCGAGCCGTAGACGATGTCGATGCGGATATGCTCGTTCTGCCGGAGCGTATAGGCAGCGGCAAGCATGAAAGCTGCGCCGAACAGATACCATTGCGCTTCCAGCCACGCATTGGACGAGGTGTTGAAGACCTTGCGAACGATGGCGTTTCCGGCACTGACCAAGACGGCGACCAGGATGAGCCATGAGACTGATTTTCCAATGATCTCAGTCAAATAGTCAACGATTCGGCTGAAGCCGAGCAATGTTTTCATGATTTCCCCCCGCAGCGATTCTTCCCGGATCTTTTGGCTGCGCAGAGGAAGAGTGCCGATTTCAGGCTGTGAATCAAGAGCCGGCACTCGTTTTCCAAGCATGATGGCGCTTGGGCACTATGGCCCAACATTGGACCCAACACCTACCCTTGCGATTTGCCGCCCCTTGCCCGAATGTGGCATTCTGTTAAAGATCGCATCAATAATCATACTAATCGAGAGACACCCATGTCCCCCATCAAGCTTGCCATTGTCGGCGTCGGCAAGATCGTCCGCGATCAGCACCTTCCATCCATCGCGAACAATCCGGACTTCGAACTGATCGCTACGGCGAGCCGTCATGGCACCGTCGAAGGCATCCCCGCTTTCACTGCCATCGAAGCCATGCTCGATGCCGTGCCAGAGATCGACGCCGTTTCTCTCTGCATGCCGCCGCAATATCGCTATGAAGCGGCCTACAAGGCGCTGTCGGCCGGCAAGCATGTTTTCCTGGAGAAGCCGCCGGGCGCGACGCTTAGCGAAGTGACCGATCTCGAAAACCTGGCAAGAACCAAGGGCGTTTCGCTCTTTGCAAGCTGGCATTCGCGCTATGCACCGGCCGTGGAGGCTGCAAAGACCTTCCTCGCCAGCACCAATATCCGCAGCGCCCACGTGATCTGGAAGGAAGATGTCCGTCACTGGCATCCGAACCAGGAATGGATCTGGCAGGCCGGCGGGCTTGGTGTGTTCGATCCCGGCATCAATGCGCTGTCGATCGTGACCCACATTCTGCCGCCGCTCTTCCTGACCGGGGCGACGCTCGAGTTTCCGGAAAACCGCGATTCCCCGATCGCTGCCGACCTGCACTTCAAGAGCGGAGCCGGGCTTCCGGTTCATGCCGAATTCGACTGGCGCCAGACCGGCAAGCAGAGCTGGGATATCGTCGCCGAAACGGATGCCGGCCAGATGGTTCTGGCCGATGGCGGCTCCAAGCTTTCCGTCAACGGCGAGCTGAAGTTCTCGGCACCCGAGGCCGAATATCCCTCGCTCTATCGCCGTTTTGCCGAGATCGTCAAAGCCGGCACCTCCGATGTCGATGTCTCGCCGCTGCGCCACGTCGCCGACGCCTTCATGCTCGGCAAGCGCAAATTCGTCGACGCATTTTACGATTGATAGGCCTTTCCCGGTGAAGACAATGCGGCCTGCGACGTGCTAGCGTAGCGCATCGTCTTCATCGGAGAGATGCCTATGGCATCGGAGCATGATCAATCCTTTGGGCTCGGCGTCGGCAACAAGTCCGTCAAGCTAGCCGACCCGAACCAGAGCTGGCACGAAGCCTATTTGTTGGAGGAGTCTGCCATTCGCAAGGCTCTCGGCGACCTCGCCGTCGATGTCCAGCATTTCGGCAGCACCTCGATCCCGGCAATTAAGGCCAAGCCGATCATCGATATCGCCGTCGGTGTGCGGCGCTTCGAAGACGGGCTCGCCTGTGTCGAGCCGATGGCCTCCATCGGCTATGTCTATGCCGGTAGCCATATCGTGCCGGACGACCATATTTTCGGCCGCGATATCGAAGGGGATACCCGCACGCACCTGGTGCATGTGGTGGAATATGGTGGCCCGACCTGGCGCAACTTCCTCATCTTTCGTGACCGCTTGCGCAAGGAGCCGGATCTAGCGCATGCCTATGAGGCGCTGAAGGTCGAGCTTGCGGCAAAATATGCCAATGATCGTGCATCCTATACGGCGGCGAAGAAGGAATTCATCCAGAAGATCCTGTCGGAAGGCGCTTAGGGCACCTCTTCCATAAGGCGCGACAAGGTCAAGCCTTCTTTTCCCAACGACCATCCTGCGTCTGCTGCCAATAGGTGAGGTTATGCCCCTCGCCTTTCAGGCGCTTCCACTGGGCGCGTGCGCTTTCCAACTGCTCCTGATCGTAGCCGTCGAACATCAGCACGACGCGCTGATAGGCTCCGACATCCGTCGCCTCGGCGCCGTCAATGAAGAAACGCACGGTGGCACTATTTATATTGTCAGGTGAAATCGTCAGCAGCACGGGCTGGCGGCTTGCCATCTCATCGTCATCGATACCATGCGGCAGAAAGCTGTCTTCGCGATAGGTCCAAAGATGACTATCCAGGAGATCGCGCCGGGCCGGCTCGCGCATCTGCACGGCGACCTGCCAGCCGCGCTCGACACTCTTGTCGATCAGCGGTGGCAGGGCGTCTTCGAGCTTCGATTCGGTCAGGTGATAGAAGAGAACGTCGGTCATGGAGCCTCTTCTATCTTACAAAGACCGGCCGGTCACGATTCGTAGTTGGCACGCACCAGTTCATCCAACAGGCGCACGCCGAAACCGGAACCCCAGGACTGGTTGATCTCGTCCTGGACCGAGCCCATCGCCGTACCGGCGATATCGAGATGCGCCCAGGGCGTGTCGCCGACGAAGCGCTTGAGGAACTGGGCGGCGGTGATCGAGCCGGCATGGCGGCCGCCAGTGTTCTTCATGTCGGCGAACTTGCTGTCGATCATCTTGTCGTAATCCTTGCCGAGCGGCATGCGCCACAGGCGCTCGTCGGTCGTAAGGCCTGCCGCCGTCAGTTCGCCAGCCAGCTTGTCGTCGTTGCAGAACAGACCGGCCTGCAGATTGCCGAGCGCGACGAGGATCGCACCGGTCAGCGTCGCCAGATTGATCATGAATTGCGGCTTGAAGCGATCGTTCGTGTACCAGAGCGCATCGCAAAGAACGAGCCGGCCCTCGGCATCGGTATTGATGATCTCGATCGTCTGGCCGGACATGGAGGTGACGATATCGCCTGGGCGTTGCGCATTGCCATCGGGCATGTTTTCCACAAGACCGATGACGCCGATGGCGTTGACCTTCGCTTCACGCGCGGCAAGCGTATGCATGAGGCCGGTGACGGCTGCCGCGCCGCCCATGTCGCCCTTCATGTCTTCCATGCCGGCTGCCGGCTTGATGGAGATGCCGCCGGTATCGAAGACGACGCCCTTGCCGATGAAGGCGACCGGTTTGTCCTTCGCCTTGCCGCCCTTCCATTGCATGACCACCAGCCGCGGCGGGCGAGCCGAGCCTTGCGCGACGCCCAGCAGGGCCGCCATGCCGAGCCGGCGCATTTCGCGCTCCGTCAGGATCTCGATCTCGACGCCGAGCTTTTCCAATTCCTTGGCTTTGGCCGCAAACTCCACGGGGCCAAGTACGTTCGGCGGCTCGTTAACGAGATCGCGCGCGAGAATCACGCCGCCTGCCACGGCTTCGGAGGTCGCATAAAGCTTCTTGGCGGCTGCCGCCTCCTGGGTAATGATCGTCACCTTCACCGCCTTGCGGGAGGCCCCCTTCTCGTCTTCATCGCCCTTCTTGGTCTTGTAGGTATCGAAGCTGTAGGCACGCAGAAGCATGCCCAAGGCAAAATCAGCGGCCTCCTTCGCCCCGACTTCGACGTTGGATGCGTCGAGGAAGATCGCGACCTTATCCGTGTTGCGGATTTTTGCCGCAGCACTGCCGCCAAGCTTCAGCCAGTCGTGCGCCGTCAGGCCCTTGGCCTTGCCAGCGCCGATGACGATGATCCGGTCGACGGGCGACGCTTCGGGCGCGATGATATCCAGACTGCTCAGCGCTTTGCTCTTGAAGCCGGATACAGGCGCCGCCTTTGCGAAAACATTCGCCGGATCGACGCTCTCGGCACCAGCCGGCAACTCACTATCCGTGCCTTTCAGGAGAATGGCCAGACCGCCGCTGAGACGGGCCGACTTGGCAAAGGAAATCTCGAATTTCACAGACATTTCTGCTCCGATAAATATGCGTCGTAGTGAGAGAACTTTACACAACCATCATTCAAGGTCTGCTCAAGGAATACAAGCTTTTGGCGCGGCATTCCCTCTATAAGCCGGCCGGCGGCTTCAAATCCCTGTCATTTAGCGCAGCTAGATTGCACGCGATGGTGTTTTAGCCGCCATAGGCGGCACAATTCTTGTCGGAAAGCCGCCTTGATCATAGATTTCAACAGCCTCAATCGCGAAGATCGTTTCCCGGAGATTTTGCGGCCGCGCACGGCGGGTGATGCCTTCATCGCCCTCTTCTGTCTCTGGTGGGCTTTGCTGGGTCTGTTTTCACTTTTTCCACAGATCGATCTCGGCGTCGCGAATATGTTCTTCCAACCGCAGCAATGCCTTGGAAGCACCAAGCCTGACCAGATCTGTGGCATTTTCCCCTATAGCGGCGATCGTCACATGCAGTTGCTGCGGGACGTGTTCTTTCAGCTGCCCTATGTCGTCGCCTTCGTGCTGCTCTGGATGCTTCTCAGATGCTGGCAGGATCACGGCGCGACCTTCAACGCGCTCAGAGCCCGCAATCTCAAGGTCGCGCTCGGCTCCTTGCTCCTAGGCCCGGTGCTGATCGTCAATCTGTGGCTGAAAGCCTTCTCAGGGCGCCCACGCCCGCGACAGACGGATCTCTTCGGCGGCGCGTTCGATTTCGTGCATGCAGGGTCTTTCGCCGGCAAATGTGTCAGCAACTGTTCGTTCATCTCGGGCGAAGCGGCGGCGGCGGGCTGGCTATTCTGTCTGATCCTCATCATTCCGCAGCCGTTCCGATCGGCGGCCGCCCTGCCGATCGCGGCAGTTTCGCTGCTGATTCCAGCACTTAGAGTCGCCTTTGGCGGACACTATCTCTCCGATGCCGTCCTCGGCTGGCTCTCCTCGCTTGTGATCTTCGCCGCCCTGCTGGCTCTATCCCAAACGACACACGACAGAAGAATCTCGGAAAATTAACGAATTTTTTTCGAGTTGGTTGTCGCCAAAAAAACGTAAACAGCGTAGAGGAGGGTGAATCTCTGTCGGCTCGTTCGGCAGCTGTTGCGTTTAAGGGCCGGCATGAAGTTATTCGAGACATATATCGTACGGCGTGTCGGTATGATGTTCCTGGTAGCGCTGCTGCCGGTGCTCGCCATTATCTGGACCACGCAGGTCCTGCAGCGCATCAATCTCGTGACCGATAGCGGCCAGTCTATGGGCTCGTTCGCAAAGCTCGCGACGCTCATCCTGCCGACGATCATTCCGATCGTTCTACCTTTCGCATTGGTCATCGGCATCACGCAGACCTTGACGGCCATGAACAGCGATTCCGAGCTGACCGTCATGGAAGCTGCTGGCGCGAAGCGCAGCATCATCATCCGACCGATCATGATTCTCGCCATCGCGATCAGCGTGTTCTCCTTTTTCGTCGACAATGTCGTAGAGCCGAGAGCGCGTGTCGCCGCCCGCCAGATGGTGGCCGAGGCCTATGCCGATCTTCTGTCCACCGTGATCGAAGAGAAGAACTTCCGGCGCATCGAGGATGGACTCTATGTACAGATCTCGCAGCGCCTGTCGGGACGAATCCTGAAGGGGCTGTTCGTGGTCGATTCCCGCGATCCAGCCTTTGATCTCATCTATTATGCGAAGGAAGGCGCCGTCGACCCAAGCGGCACATCGCTGCTGATGAAAGACGGTGAAGTTCACCGCAAAACGCCCGACGGCAGCGTCTCGGTCATCAAGTTCGATTCCTACTCCTTCGACCTGTCGGATATGACGCAAAGCCGTGGCCAGGCTAATGCGCGAGCCAGCGACCGCAGCCTTGGCTTCCTCTTCAATCCGGACACGAACGATCCCGACTACAAGCAAAGACCTGGCGATTACCGCGCCGAATTGCATCGCCGCCTCAACGACTGGGCGCTGCCGGCAATCTTTGCGCTGATATCGCTTGTCATCGCCGGTGACGCGCGGTCACATCGTGAGGCGCGGTTGCATCCGATGGTGTCGGCGCTGACCATATCCTTCGCGCTGCGCTGGGCAGATTTCTATGCTGCCAACCAGATCGACAATTCGACCAAGTTCATCGGCGTTCTCTACGCAATCAATATCATCGCAGCGCTTATCGCGATCATCCTCTTGCTGCGGAACCGGAAGATGACGATGCCGGTCTCAATCCGCAACCGCCTCAGCAACTGGCGACAAAGAGTTCAGGACCGCATGCCGACGGCACCAGGCAGCTCGAACGGGGGCGGTGCATGATTTTCGGCACGCTCGGGCGCTACTTCTTCACGCGTTACATCGTGACGACGTTCTGGTTCTTCCTCGGCGTCATCTCGATCGTTTATCTCGTCGATTTCAGCGAGACCGCTGGACGGCTTGCCGGTCTGCCCGGATATACCGTCTCCATCGGTTTGCTGATGACGGCGGTCAGACTGCCGTTCATCCTTCAGCAGACAGTGCCGTTCATCGCGCTCTTCGTGGGCATGACGGTATTGATCGCCCTCAACCGCCGCCGTGAACTGGTGATCGCGCGCGCGGCAGGCATCTCCGTCTGGCAGTTCATGATGCCTTTCGTTATGGGTGCTTTCTGCGTCGGGCTTCTGACCATGCTCGCCCTCAACCCGGTAGCGGCATGGGGCCAGCGGCATGCGGAGGCGATCGAAGCCGATCTGCGCGGCGACCCGTCCTACCGCAATACACTTTCGATCCCGTGGCTGCGCCAGTCCAACGGGAAAGACGACACGATCATCGGTGCCAAGGCCATTCTGAACAACGGAACGACACTGACAGGCGTCGTGTTTATCCACTTCGATTCACAGGGAAATATCGTCCTGCGGCAGGACGCGGACTCGGCAAAATTGGAAGATGGTTACTGGCTTCTTAACAATGTCGTCGAACGGCGACCGGGAGAAATTCCGGATCATAAGAGTTCGATACAAGTCCGTACGAATCTGAAACAGGATTTCGTCTCGCAACGTTTGGCTCAACCGGAAACCATTGCTTTTTATGATCTTTCTAATCGAATAAAGGTCGCTCGCTCCTTCGGGATCTCGACCAACGCACTTGAGACACAGTTTCATTCGCTTCTGTCACAGCCGTTCCTTCTGGTGGCAATGACGCTGATTGCGGCAACTGTGTCCCTAAAATTCAGTAGATTCAATCAATCGCGCTCTGTGATTCTGGGTGGAATCCTCTCCGGCTTCGTGCTTTATGTTGTCACCGTGCTTGTAAAGGCATTCGGGAGCAGCGGAGTGGTTCCTCCCTATGTGGCGACATGGATACCCGTGATCGTCGCATTGGCATTCGGGGCAACGATCCTGCTTCATCAGGAGGACGGCTAAGTGGCGGCAGGCAACCGCAAGAGTATCAGAAAGTATGTGGCTGCCCTCGTTACGGGCACGGCCGCGTGTGCATATATTTTGAGTCCGGTCGTCGCTTACGCCCAGGCCAATAATAGTAATGCCAACACCAACAATGGCGGCGCCGGTGCTGCGACCTCTCCTATCAAGGTGAAGGTGCCGGAAGGCGCTAAGCTAGTCCTTTCGTCCAACGAACTGGTCTACAACAAGGATACGCAGATCGTCACCGCGAGCGGTGCGGTCCAGATCAACTATGGCGGCTACAGGATGGTCGCCCAGAAGGTCGAGTATAATCAGAAGTCTGGGCGGATGACGGCTCTCGGCAATGTCGAGCTGATTACCCCGGACGGCAATCGCATGTACGGTGACAAAATGGACGTCACCGACAGCTTCTCCGACGGCTTCGTGAACGCCCTGCGCATCGAAATGCCTGACAACACCCGTATGGTCGCCGAAAAGGGCGAACGGGTCGGCGGCAATCAGCTGATTCTAACAAAGGGTGTCTATACCGCTTGCATGGCCTGTTCTGAGCAGGGCCGTGCGCCGCTGTGGCAGGTCAAGGCCCAGCGTGTCGTCCAGAACGGCGTAACGCACACGATCCGTCTCGAGCATGCCCGCTTCGAGCTGTTCGGCCTGCCGATCGCCTATGTTCCGTGGATCACGGTTCCCGACAATACGGTCAAGCGCAAGTCGGGCTTTCTGTTCCCATCGGTGAGCGTTTCTCAGCGTCTCGGCGTCGGCGTGACGGTTCCTTATTATTACGTCATCTCGCCGAGCATGGATGCTACGGTCACAGCAACGGGCTACACCAATCAGGGTCTGTTGCTCCAAGGTGAGTTCCGCCAGCGCTTCGAGAACGGCACCCATACCCTGCGTGTTGCCGGCATCAGCCAGATGAAACCGGACGCCTTCACAGCCGGTACAACCGATGCCGAGCATAAAACTCGCGGCATGATCAGCTCCAAGGCGGATTTCAGGATCAATCCTCGCTGGACTTTCGGCTGGGACGTGATGGCGCAGAGCGACAATAACTTCTCGCGCACCTATGGCCTGGATGGTCTCAACCAGAGCACCCATACGAACCAAGCCTATTTGACCGGCATCGGGAAGCGCAATTTCTTCGATATGCGCGCCTTCTACTATAACGTGCAGGACACGGACAACAACGCCACTGCGCAGAAACAGCAGGCATACGTCTATCCGAGCGTCGACTATCACTATGTCGACCCGAAGTCGGTCTATGGCGGCGAACTGTCCGCGACGATGAATTTCACGCATCTGTCGCGTGACAAGACATCCTTCCTCGACGCCACGAGCTCTCTTGGTGACTCCAGCCTGAATGACCGCTACCTCGGTCTTGCCGGAGATTATACGCGCCTGAGCACCGAGGTGCAGTGGCAGCGTACCTTCACCACGGATCAGGGCCTCGTTTTGACGCCACTGGCGGCACTTCGTGGCGACGTCTACGGCCTCGACATGAACGGGCCTGCGGCCGGCACCTACTCCGGCAACTATGACAATAGCGACTATGCCGCGCGCGGCATGGCGACGCTCGGCCTCGAAGCGAAGTATCCGTTCCTCATCACGACGAGCAACAGCACGCACGTGTTCGAGCCGATCGCACAGATCTATGTGCGTCCGGACGAGCAGCTTGCCGGGCGGCTGCCCAACGAGGACGCGCAGAGCTTTGTCTTCGATGCAACCAACCTGTTCGATCGTGACAAGTTCTCGGGCTTCGACCGCGTCGAGGGCGGCACGCGTGCCAATGT
Source organism: Martinezella hainanensis (assembly GCF_900094555.1). GTDB lineage: Bacteria > Pseudomonadota > Alphaproteobacteria > Rhizobiales > Rhizobiaceae > Rhizobium > Rhizobium hainanense. Next base: position 283,221 of record NZ_FMAC01000002.1, on the reverse strand, counting down.
CGGGTGGCGCTACACGGGTAGCTTCGACAATGGCTACAAGTTGCAGCACATTTTCGGCCAGTCCTATCAGCTCGCCGGACGAAACTCGTTCGCATCGACCGATCTAGCTGGCGTAGGTTCGGATTCGGGACTTGAAACTACCCGTTCCGACTATGTCACCATGTTCGGCTTGACGACGCCGCAGGGTATTTCGCTGTCGCAGTCCTACCGCTTCGACGAGAAGGATTTTGCCTTCCGTCGCGGGGATACGGCAGTCGGCTTCTCGAACGATGTGTTCCAGACATCCTTGATCTACACGCATATTGCTGCCCAGCCGCAGTATGGCTTCACCAGCAACCAGGACGAAATCCAGACGCGTGCGCAGATCAAGTTCAAGGAATACTGGTCGGTCTTCGGCACGGTCAGCTACGACCTCAACAGCAATGATATTACCCGTCAGGGCGTCGGTCTTTCCTACGAGGACGAATGCACGATCTTCACCGTGTCATTCCTCGACAAGAAGGATACGACCGCCAGTTCGGCAAGCGACTGGTCGATCGGCGCCCGCCTAACCTTCCGTACGCTTGGCGATGTCAACCTCGGCAGCGTTCAGGACGCAACGTTCTGATAGAGTTCGAAACTGCACGGAGCCGGCTTCACCGCCGGCTCTTTTGCGTTGATGCAGCTTGCCGCTGCCGGCGTCATTGTTTCGCCGCAAGGATTTTGCAATTCATCGCGCTTGATGTAGACATGTGGCGCAAAGCTGCCGTATTGCGCGACAGACATGCCAAAACGGCGCAATGCTGGCAGGAAATACCTTTGGGAAGGGGTAGTTGATGTTTTCTGGAAAGACACCGATGCGCGCTCTGCTGTTCGGAGCCGCAGCCTTGGTTATGGCGAGCTTCGCCGTGCCGAGCAGCGATGTTGCTTTCGCAGCAAGCGAAGTGAAGGTCCTCGTCAATAGCCAGGTGATCACATCCGGCGACATTGCCAAGCGCGTCGCCTTCCTCAAATTGCAGCGCCAGAAAGGCGATCTGAACAAGCTCGCCAAGGATCAGCTTGTCGACGAAACGCTGAAGCGTGCCGAGATCTCTCGCTTGCGCATGTCCGTTTCGACGACGGACGTCGATGCTGCCTTCGGCCGTTTCGCCTCCAGCAACAAGATGACGCCGGCGCAGCTCGGCCAAATTCTTGAAAAGGCCGGCGTCGGTGTCGATCACTTCAAATCCTATATCGCGGTTTCCATGAGCTGGCCGCGGGTCGTCAATGCACGCTTCGGCGCAAGAAGCCGGATGTCGAACGACGATCTCGTGACGCGCATGACGGAAAACAAGACGAAGCCGGTCACGACGGAGTATTTCCTGAAACAGATCGTCTTCGTCGTCCCGGTTGCAAAGCGCAACGCCATTCTGAACCAGCGCAAATCCGAGGCCGAGGCATCGCGATCCAAATTCCCGGGCTGCGACCAGGCGAAGGTCTTTGCCGCAACCATGCATGACGTCTCCGTCCAGGATCTCGGCCGCGTGCTCGCGCCGGAGGTTCCGGAAATGTGGAAGCCGCTGCTGGAAAAAGCATCCGGCAACACCACAGCTCCGATCGTGACCGATCGTGGCGTCGAATATGTTGCCATTTGCTCGCAGCGCCAGGTGAACGACGACGTTGCCGCCGCTGCCGTATTCCGTGCCGAGGATATCGGCAAGGACAAGGCAACGGGTGTGAGCGCCAACGACAAGAAATACATGGATGAGCTGCGCTCCAAGGCGCAGATCGTCTATCGCTGATTGACGATGCCACCGCGCTCTTCTCTCCCCCTCGCGCTCACGCAGGGGGATCCGGCCGGCATAGGTCCCGATATCACGCTCGCCGCCTGGCTCCGCCGCGGCGAGCTGGATTTACCGCCCTTCCTGTTTCTTGGCGATGCTGCCGTGCTTGCGGCACGGGCCTCGCAGCTCGGCCTGACCGTACCGCTCGCAATCGCCGATCCGGCGAATGCAAGCGGCATCTTTCCCGATGCGCTGCCGATCCTGCCGATCGAGGCCGGAATGGATGTGATCGCGGGCGAACCGCATGTGGCGACCGCCAAGGGCACGATTGCCGCCATCGAAACAGCCGTTTCCCTCAGCATGAGCGGCCGGACATCTGCCGTCGTCACCAACCCGATCGCCAAATCGGTGCTCTACGACGCCGGCTTCGGCTTTCCCGGCCATACGGAGTTCCTGGCGGATCTCGCAACGCGTGCGACCGGAAAGCCGGTCATGCCCGTGATGCTGCTTGCCGGTCCGAAGCTTCGTGCCATCCCGGTGACCATCCATATTCCGCTGAAGGAGGTGCCTGAAGCGCTGACCTCCGATCTGATCGTCGAAACCTGCCGGATCACTGATCATGATCTGCGCAGCCGGTTCGGCATTTCCAAGCCACGCCTTGCGGTTGCCGGCCTCAATCCGCATGCCGGAGAGAATGGCGCACTCGGCAAGGAAGACGACGAAATCGTCCGGCCAGCGATCGATAGGCTCCGCTCCGAGGGCATCGACGCTTTCGGCCCCCTGCCCGCCGACACCATGTTCCATGACGAAGCCCGTCGGCGTTACGATGTCGCCGTCTGCATGTACCACGATCAGGCCTTGATTCCCGCCAAGGCCCTTGGCTTTGACGATTCCGTCAATGTCACGCTCGGCTTACCTTTTGTCCGCACGTCCCCGGATCACGGCACGGCCTTCGGCATCGCCGGCAAGGGCATTGCCAAGGAGGACAGTCTGGTGGCCGCCCTCAAGCTGGCGAGTGAGATCAGCAGCAAGACCGGAAATAATCGCTGATGGCTGCACTGGATGGCCTGCCACCCCTTCGTGACGTGATCCAACGCCATGGCCTGGATGCACGCAAGGCGCTTGGCCAGAATTTCCTTCTCGACCTTAATCTGACCCAGAAGGTCGCGCGCACAGCCGGATCACTCGAGGGCGCTACCGTCTTCGAGGTCGGGCCTGGGCCGGGCGGCCTCACGCGCGCCATCCTGGCGCTCGGCGCCGCCAAGGTCATCGCCGTCGAGCGCGATGCGCGCTGCCTGCCGGCACTGGCGGAAATCGCCGATCACTATCCCGGCCGGCTTGAGGTGATCGAAGGCGATGCGCTGAAGACGGATTTCGCCGCCCTTGCCCCGCAAGGACCGGTCAAGATCATCGCCAACCTGCCCTATAATGTCGGGACACAGCTTCTGGTGAACTGGCTCCTGCCCGCGCAATGGCCGCCCTTCTGGCAATCCCTGACCCTGATGTTCCAGAAGGAAGTCGGCCAGCGGATCGTGGCGCAGGAGGATGACGATCACTATGGCAGGCTCGGCGTGCTCTGCGGCTGGCGGACTAAAGCCCACATGGCCTTCGACATATCCCCGCAAGCCTTCACACCGCCGCCGAAGGTCACGTCGACGGTGGTGCATCTGACGCCGAACGAAAACCCAATTCCCTGCGCCGTCGACAAGCTGGAGAAGGTCACGCAGGCAGCCTTCGGCCAGCGTCGCAAGATGCTGCGCCAGAGCCTGAAGCCGCTTGGCGGCGAAGCGCTGCTGCTGAAGGCCGATATCGACCCGCAGCGCCGCGCCGAAACGCTTTCGGTGGAAGAATTCTGCCGGCTGGCGAATTGCCTGTAAGCTTAAAGCTTCGGCGTTTCTTCCAGCAAATCCCGAACGAAATCGAACATGCCATGTCGCCGGTCGCGACGCAGGCGTTCGGCCTTGACGATCGACTGAACGGCATTGAAGGCCAGGGTCAGGTCGTCATTGATAATGACATAATCATATTCGCGCCAATGGGCGATTTCGGCCCTTGAATTTGCAAGACGCCTGGCGATCACCTCTTCCGAATCCTCGGCGCGGCGATGCAGGCGCGATTGCAGTTCGGTCATGGTTGGCGGCAACACGAAGATGGAGACGACATCGGCCGGCATCTTCTCCTGCAGCTGCTGGGCACCCTGCCAGTCGATGTCGAAGAGCATGTCGCGACCTTCCGCCATCGCAACCTCTACCGGCTCGCGCGGCGTGCCGTAGAAATTGCCATGCACCTCGGCCCATTCGAGCAAGGAGTCGGAATCGCGAAGACGCTCGAATTCGCGCTGCGAGACGAAATGATAGTGAACGCCTTCGATCTCGCTCGGCCGCCGCTGTCGGGTCGTGACGCTAACAGAGAGGCTGACTTCGCCATCCTTCTCCAGCAGGTTACGCGCGATCGTGGATTTGCCTGCGCCTGACGGTGAGGAGATGGCAAGCATCAGCCCACGGCGGGCGATCGGAATGGATGTGGATGTCGCCGGCTTCATGGCCTACTCCAAATTCTGGACCTGTTCGCGGAACTGGTCGATTACCACTTTCAGCTCGATGCCAGCGGCCGTCACGGCCGCTGCATTCGATTTCGAACAGATGGTATTCGATTCCCGGTTAAATTCCTGTGCAAGAAAATCAAGCTTGCGGCCGACGGGGCCACCCTTCGACATGAGATCGCGCGCAGCAGCCACATGCGCCTTCAGACGATCGATCTCCTCACGCAGATCGGCCTTGGTGGCGAGAAGGGCAGCCTCGGCATGAAGCCGATCACGGTCGAGACCCGACGAGCCGTCCAGAAGCATTGCAACCTGCGTCGCCAATCTCGCGGCAATTTCCTGTGGCGAGCGGGAGGGATCGCGCTCGACCGTTGATGTCAGTGTCTCGATCGTCGCGACATGGCCATGCAGAACCTTGCCGAGTGCATCGCCCTCCTGCCGGCGCATGTCGCGGAGATCGCCAAGTGCTGCCTCAAGGCCGGCCATGATATCGGCGTCGCGTGCAGCGACCGCATCCTCATCCTCTTCGGCTTCCTTGAATTCTACCAGTCCGCGCACAGCCATCAGGCTTTCCAGCCGCAGCGGCGCGGGATCGACGATGCCGACCAACTGATCGCGCAGCGCCAGAACCGCCGTCAGCGCATCCTGGTTGACGACCACCTCGACACGGCTCTCCTCCACGGAGAGCGACAGGCTGACCTGAAGATTGCCGCGTGAGAGCCGATCGGCAATCGACTTGCGGACATCCGTTTCGAGGCGCTCCAGGCCCGGCGGCAAGCGCAGGCGGACATCCAGCCCCTTGCCGTTAACCGAACGCAGCTCCCATACCCAGCGGCCACGACCACTCGTTCCCTCACGCCGGGCAAAGCCGGTCATGGACTGCAATGCCATGCAAGCCTCCGATAGTTCCTATCCCCAATCCAACGAAAATCTTCGGATTATGGGCCAATGTAAAGTGAATCCGCGCCGGGCTCTCTATCCAGACCACGACGCGGTGAGGATTAGTTGGTCTTTTTCTTCTGCTGCGCGCCCGAGCCAGGGGCTACGGCAGCATCATCAGGCTGGCCATCAACGGCAATGGCGCTGGGATCTTCGCCCTTTTCCGCAACGAGCTTGCGCCAGCGTCTGACATTGGCATTGTGCTCATCCAGCGTCGCTGCAAAGACATGCCCGCCGGTGCCGTCAGCCACGAAATAGAGGTCCTGCGTCTTCCAGGGGTTGGCGACGGCCTCCAGAGCATCCTTGCCCGGATTCGCGATCGGCGTCGGCGGCAAACCCTTGATAAGATAGGTATTATAGGGCGTGTCCTTCTTCAGGTCCGACTGATAGATCGGGCGATCGGACGGCTTTCCCTCACCACCGAAGAGGCCATAGATGACTGTAGGATCAGACTGCAGGCGCATGCCCTTGCCCAGTCGATTCAGGAAGACCGACGCGACATGGGCGCGCTCGTCCGCCAGGCCGGTTTCCTTCTCCACGATGGAAGCCAGCGTGATGAAATCCTGCTTGTTGGCCAGCTGGACGCTCGAATCGCGCTTCTCCCAGATCTGGTCGACCAGCTTCGTTTGTGCCGCCGCCATCTGCTGAATGATTTCGGTGCGCTTGGTGCCGCGCGTGAATTTATAGGTGTCCGGTCTCAGGCTGCCTTCCGGCGGCAAAGCCGACGGCAGATCGCCTTCCAGCACGACATCGGCCTGCAGTTTGTTGAACATCTGCCGCACGGTGAGCCCTTCCGGCAAAGTGACCGAATAGAGGATCGACTTGCCGGACTTCAGCAGCTCCATGATGTCCTTCATGGAAGCGCCGGCCTTGATTTCGTATTCGCCGGCACGAAGGGTTTCGCCATCATGCAGATAGGTGGCCGTCAGCCAGCGAAAGATGCGCTGATCCGTGATGATGTTGTTGGATTCCAGACGATTGGCGATCTCGCTGAGACCGGCGCCATTGCGAACGATGAAATTGGTATTGGTCGTCAGCGGACCGGGACCCTGATAGATCGAAAACGCGTAATAAGCACCGCCGATAGCGGCAACGGCGACAAAAACCGCCAGCGTCATCAGGAAGTTCAGGAAGATGACCATCTGACTGCGGGCTTTGCGCGAACGCTTCGGCGGATCCGGAACACGCTCCGGACGCAGGGCCTCATTGGCCGATTTCGGGATAATCGGTCCTTTCTGCCCGTTCGCAGTTCCGTTGCTCTGGTTCGTATCGCTCACCGGCAATCCCTTCCCTTTTGTCATTGCCTGCTCTTTGGCCAAGCAATGCGGCAAAAAGCAGGTTCAGAAGATAAGGCGGAACTTCAGGCTCCGACTTCGACCGATCAGACGTCCGCACCGTATTCCCGAGAAAGACGAAGGCGCAGCAACAATCAAGGATGCGGGCGAGATTGCCGCAAGGCACTCTCGCCCCAACAGTTACGCGTTGTTATTAAGCCTCATAGCGGCGCAGGACAAGCGACGCATTCGTGCCGCCGAAGCCGAAGGAGTTCGACAGCGCGACGTTGATTTCGCGCTTGCGGGCCTTGTGCGGAACGAGATCGATGGCGGTCTCGCGCTCCGGATTATCCAGATTGAGCGTCGGCGGGGCGATATTGTCGCGAATGGCGAGCGTTGCGAAGATCGCTTCGATGGCGCCAGCGGCGCCGAGAAGATGGCCGGTCGCCGACTTGGTGGACGACATGGAAATCCTCGGCGCGGCATCCCCGACCAGCCGCTCGACAGCGCCAAGCTCGATCGTATCGGCCATGGTCGATGTGCCATGGGCATTGATGTAATCGATATCGGCCGGGGTCAGGCCGGCGCGCTTCAGCGCGGAGGTCATGCAGCGGAAAGCACCTTCGCCGTCCTCCGACGGAGCGGTGATGTGATGCGCATCGCCCGAGAGACCGTAGCCGACGACTTCGGCGTAAATCTTGGCGCCGCGCGCCTTGGCATGTTCCAGCTCTTCGAGAACGACGACACCGGCACCCTCGCCCATGACGAAGCCGTCACGATCGCGGTCATAGGGGCGCGAGGCCTTCTGCGGCGTATCGTTGTAGTCCGTCGACAGCGCCTTGCAGGCGGCAAAGCCCGCGAGCGAGATACGGCAGACCGGGGCTTCGGCGCCACCTGCCACCATGACATCGGCATCGCCGAGCATGATCAGGCGGGCGGCATCGCCGATCGCGTGTGCACCGGTCGAGCATGCGGTGACGACCGCATGGTTCGGGCCGCGCAGCTTGTGACGGATCGAAACCTGGCCGGACACGAGATTGATGAGGCGACCGGGGATGAAGAAGGGCGAAATGCGGCGCGGACCCTTGTCGCGCAGCGTATAGCCGGCTTCGACGATGCCTTCGAGGCCACCGATGCCCGAGCCGATCATGACGCCCGTTGCAATCTGATCCTCATCCGTTTCCGGATGCCAGCGTGCATCGGCCAGCGCCATATCGGCGGCTGCCATGCCATAGATGATGAAGGGATCGACCTTGCGCTGTTCCTTCGGCTCCATCCAATCGTCGGCATTGAAGGTGCCGTCGGTGCCATCGCCGACAGGGATGCGGCAGGCAATCTTTGCCGCGAGATCTTCGACCTCGAATTCGGTCACGAGGCGTGCGCCATTGTGCCCAGCGAGCAAACGCGTCCAGGACACCTCAGTGCCACAGCCCAAAGGTGATACCATGCCGGTACCCGTGATAACGACACGTCTCATCGCCCGCAGACCCCCGTCTTTTTATGATGATATGCGTATGAACTTGCTTCGTCCGGCTTCGCCGGACGAAATAGGGCGGACTCTTCAGCCCGCCCCTTCAAAAAGCGCGAAAGATTAGGCCTGAGCCTTTTCAATGAACTTTACCGCGTCGCCGACCGTCAGGATCGAGTCAGCAGCGTCGTCCGGAATTTCAACGCCGAATTCTTCTTCGAAGGCCATGACCAGTTCGACGGTGTCGAGCGAGTCCGCACCCAGATCGTCGATGAAGCTTGCGCTTTCAACAACCTTGTCGGCGTCAACGCCAAGATGATCAACAACAATTTTCTTTACGCGTTCTGCGATATCGCTCATGTCGGTTTCCTCGACCTTATGTCCTGATGAGAATGCCTTGTGACATCCCTACCCTAATTCAAACCTGCAGCATCTGTTCCGACGCCGCTGGCAAACCCGTTCAACCCGGCATTGAGATCCGGCCCAGCGCCTTGAATGTGGCCCAGTCCGCCTGAATTTTCCGGACGACTGTTCACAGTCATGGCCCGCTTAACACGGTTTAAGTCCGTCGCAAAGCCAGAAAATAGCCGGCTCCGGGTTGCTCAACATGCTATTGGAGGGAAAGTTCCCTTCAACAGCAATTCCTTTAGATCATCGCCATGCCGCCGTTGACATGGATCGTCTGACCCGTGACGTAGCTTGCTTCCGAGGAAGCGAGATAGGCGACGGCGGAAGCGACTTCCGCGCCCGTGCCCATGCGCTTCATGGGGATGGCGCCCATGATGGCTTCCTTCTGCTTGTCGTTCAGCTTGCCCGTCATCGCGCTTTCGATGAAGCCGGGGGCAACGCAGTTGACCGTGACGTTGCGGGTCGCGATTTCCTGCGCCAGCGACTTGGTGAAGCCGATCATGCCGGCCTTGGAGGCACAGTAGTTCGCCTGGCCGGGATTGCCGGTCACGCCAACAACGGAGGTGATGTTGATGATGCGGCCATAGCGGCGGCGCATCATCGGATGGGTCAGCTCGCGTGTCAGGCGGAAGACGGCGGTCAGGTTGACTTCCAGCACGGCGTCCCAGTCCTCGTCGCTCATGCGAACGAACAAGCCGTCCTTGGTGATGCCGGCATTGTTCACGAGAATATCGACGCCGCCGAGCTCTTCCTCAGCCTTGGCGCCGAGCGCCTTGACCTCGTCGCGGTCCGACAGGTTGGCCGGGAAAATCTTGACGCGATCGCCGAGTTCGGAGGCCAGCGTCTCGAGCTTTTCGACGCGCGTGCCGTGCAGGCCGACGATGGCGCCCTGCTTGTGCAGGAGCCGGGCAATTTCTTCGCCGATGCCACCGGATGCACCGGTTACCAGGGCCTTGCGGCCGGTCAAATCAAGCATGTGTGTCCCTCGTTCCTTGAATATGTCAGCCGAGCAATGCGGCGAGCGCCGTGTCGATATCAGCGGCATTGTTGACGGTGATGCCGTTGACCGTCTTGTCGATACGACGAGCGAGGCCCGTCAGCACCTTACCGGCGCCAATTTCATACAATGTTGTCACATTGTTGGCGGCAAACCATTCCACCGTCTCACGCCAGCGCACCTGACCGGTGACCTGCTCGACGAGAAGTTTGGCGATCTCCTCGGCATCAGTGACCGGAGCCGCCCGGACATTGGCGATGACAGGCACGACCGGATTGGACTTGGCAACCCCGGCCAGCGCCTCGCGCATGGCATCTGCGGCCGGCGCCATCAGCGTCGAATGGAAGGGTGCGGAAACCGGCAGCAGAATGGCGCGCTTTGCGCCCTTGGCGGTCGCAAGCTCGGCCGCCTTTTCGACCGGAGCCTTCTCGCCGGAGATGACGATCTGGCCGCCGCCATTGTCGTTGGCGATCTGGCAGGCGCCGAGCGCGGATGCTTCAGCACAGACGGCAATGACATCGGCATGTTCGAGCCCGATGATCGCGGCCATGGCGCCGACGCCAACGGGCACTGCCGCCTGCATGGCGTTGCCGCGGATGCGCAGCAGGCGTGCCGTGTCGGCAAGCGAGAAGGTGCCGGCGGCACAGAGCGCGGAATATTCACCGAGCGAGTGGCCGGCGACATAGGCGACCTTGCTCTTCAGATCGAGGCCACGCGCCTGTAGCACGCGGATCACGGCCATCGACACGGCCATCAACGCCGGCTGCGCATTGGCCGTTAAGGTCAGCGTTTCCTCCGGGCCGTTGAAGATGACGTCGGAGAGCTTTTCACCGAGCGCTTCATCGACTTCCTCGAAGACGGCGCGCGCTTCGGCGAAATTGTCGGCAAGGTCCTTGCCCATGCCGACGGCTTGGCTGCCCTGGCCGGGAAATGTGAAAGCAACAGTCATTATAAAGCGTCCTTTTGGGGGTCGTTTTGCTTCCCAATGACATTGTTTGCGGCGGAGTCAATAGTGCAAGCCCTGCAGCCACAGGCTTTTGCGGCTGCGAAGCGCAATGATTTTTTTCTTGCGCTCGCTCAGATCAGGCCTAAATTCTCGCCACCTCATTCATTTTGGCTTTCTCCCATCCCCCAAGGTTTTCCCATGAAATATAAGAATTTAGGCCGCACCGATATTTCCGTTTCGCAGATTTGCCTGGGCACGATGACCTGGGGCACGCAGAACAGCGAAGCCGAAGCGCATGAGCAGATGGACTATTCCGTCAACAAAGGCATCAATTTCTTCGACACGGCCGAAATGTATCCGACGACGCCTGTTGGCCCAGAGACGCAAGGCCGCACGGAAGAATATATCGGCACCTGGTTCGAAAAGACCGGCAAACGAAAGGATGTCGTGCTCGCCACCAAGGTCGCCGGCCCGGGTCGCGAATATCTGCGCGGGGGACAGGGTCCGGATGCCGCCAATATCAATGCGGCTGTTGATGCCAGCCTGAAGCGGCTGAAGACCGATTATATCGACCTCTACCAGGTCCACTGGCCGAACCGCGGCCATTTCCATTTCCGGCAGAACTGGCGCTACAATCCCTTCAATCAGGATCGTGAGAAGGTGATCGCCGAGATCACCGAGATCCTGGAGACGATGGGTGAGCTGGTGAAAGCCGGCAAGATCCGCGCCATCGGCCTGTCGAACGAAACGACCTGGGGCATCCAGAAATATCTGACGATTGCCGAGCAGAAGGGCCTGCCGCGCGTCGCCACCACGCAGAACGAATACAACCTGCTCTACCGGCATTTCGACCTTGATCTGGCCGAGCTTTCGCATCACGAAGATGTCGGCCTGCTTGCCTATTCGCCGCTTGCCGGCGGCATCCTCACCGGGAAATATGTCGGCGGCGCCCGCCCGGCCGGCTCGCGCGGCTCGATCAACCAAGACATCGGCGGCCGCCTGCAGCCGCTGCAGGAACCGCCCGTAAAGGCTTATCTGGAAATCGCCGCCAAATACGGCATCGACCCGTCGAAGCTGGCACTGGCCTACTGCCTCACCAAGCCCTTCATGGCTTCGGTCATCATCGGTGCGACGACGATGGCGCAGCTGGAAACCGATATCGCCTCGGCTTATGTGACGCTACCGGAAGAGGCATTGGCCGAGATCGAGCAGGTGCATCGCAAGTATCCGATGCCGATGTGAAGAGTGCGCCGGTAGGATTCAAAATGAAGAAGCGGGCAAGTTTGTCCGCTTATTCGGCTGTTGCGGTGGGAGCGCCGCAGCAGATTTCGCGAACGTAGTTGTTGCCGTGGGTGATAATTGCACTGAGGGGGATCTTTTTACTCCCCATAAGGTGCTGATATACCAGCGGGGCGATATTTTTATCGTAGGCGTCCTTAATGGTAATGGCATACCGGCCCTGGACGGTCAAATGGACGGCCATGGGAGGGTTTTCCCCCTTGGCCAACTGTACAGCAGTCTTCAACAACGGATCGACGGCTATTTCGATATATTGTTTGCCAAAGCGATTTTCTTCGAATTCGCGCACCCACACCGACGTCTGACGCATATAGCCTGACTTTTTGCCGATCGATACACGATACCAGTCGCCGATGCTCTTCTTGATCGTCAACTCGCTCCCATTGGGAAAAGTGGCAATCGTCTTGGCGCTCATGTCCCGGCTGGTCTTTAGCAGGGCCGCCCCTGTGTCGTCTTGAACAATGCCGCTTCTTGGGATTGGAACTTGCAGAAGCGGCGAATCCTCGCTCAGTGGCTGAGCTGCCTTACGCGCTTCAGCACTCGCCGGCGGAGCCTTGTTGGACGACGGCTTTGCTTCGAACTCCTGAAGCTCCTGATATGACACGGTCGTTACCCGAAACTGCGTCATTTCGCTCGAGGACAGGTAGCGCATATCGTTTCTGTCGTACTTGAGCGTGAGTTGCAGCAAACCCGGATCGACGCCCATTTCATTCATGTAGGCGATCACATCAGCGGTCTGTTGCTGTACGGCTGCAACAGCAGCCTCGACGTCCATCCCTTTTGTATCGCTGAACGAAGATTTGTGAACGCCGATCGAGCCCGGGTGGGCAAAACGACCTACTCCGCCAAGAAATGACAGGGAACAAGCTGAGGAGCATTCGGCGCTTCTTACAGCGAGTGTGCTGAGCCCCAGAGATCTAATCAGCCGACCGAGTTCCAATGCTTTGTAGACATTTCCACCGCCGCTATTGAAGCCGACGTAAATAGCATGGCTGGAAACAGCCTTATCGCGAAATAGGCTCAAATCATCGTCGGCCTCGAAGCTGCCATTCACCGTGATATAGGTAATTCCGTCATCCGCGGTTCGAACGTCGTAGCTCAACTGTGCCGCAGCATCCTGACCGAGAAGGGCAAGGCCCAAAGCAACGCCCCCCAAAGCAAAACTTTTCCTTACTATTCTCACAGCCCGCCCCCATCTCAGCCAAGCCATGAATTCCATAGGTCCAGTTGCTTCACAAGTCATGATTGCAGTGCATGTTCGAAAGGTTGGGCCTCGCGCCTGATATAAAAGCAGGCCTATATATCAGCGGGAAAACCCAAACCAACGGCGAGCGATCTACTGCTCCGCCTTCGGCGCAATCGTCAGTTCCGAACCATAGGCCTCGCGCAACTCATCCTGCCCTTTCACGCGATCAACTGACTTGTGAAGCAGGATCGAGCGATAACCCTCCGAACTTCGCCCCTCGATCAAGGTGACATCGGCGTTTCCCGGATTATCCGAGCGCTCGAACCAATCGACCGGATGATGCAGGAAGTTCATTTCGAAGGCGCGGTTGGTGACGCCGTGGCCGACGATGATGACATTGTTTTTACCGTTTTCGGCATCGTGCATGACGGTCTGCAGAAACAGGCGGACGCGCTGGGCGACGTCGGCACGGCTCTCGCCGTCCGGCGGGCGCGCATAGAACTTGCCGTTATTGTTGCGCAGCCGCGCCCATTTCTCGAATTCGTCGGGGAATTTCCGCTTCTGCTCGGCGTGGTCGTAGATTTCGGTGAAGAGCCCGAAATCCTGCTCGCGCAGCAGATAATCCTCCCTGACATCCTGGATGAGATCGGCCGGCAAGATCTCCAGCAAAGCATCCTTGCTCTGCCGTGTCCTCAGGAAGGGCGAATACCAGACGCTCAGTTTACGCAATTCGGCTGATGGCAGCCCTTTCAGATAGACAGCAACCGCCTGCCCCGCCGTCAACACCTGCCGATAGCCCCATTTCGTCAGCGGAACATTGTGGTCACCGAACTGCCGGTAGGTCCGGTCATCGATGTTACCGAGGGATTCGCCGTGCCGAACGAGAAAGATGCGCATGAACTATCCCTATTGCTGCAATTCGCCTCTCATCATATGGGAGCGCGCGGCGGGTGCAACGCTGCGACAGGCGGGAGCTCACGATTTGGCCCGAGGATCGAGGCCGCTTCCGGGCAAAACGGCATAATTTCGCTCCCACCCTTGCCTTTCGGAGAAAAATCCGTATAAGCCGCCCTGTTCGCAACCCGGTCTTCTGGCTGGTGGCTGAACGGAGGGCCGGTTTCCGTGAGGAAATCGTCGGAACGGAAGCGTTCCAGCCTCCCGTGTCTCCGCTCTCGACCGTCTCGGAAACGCTTTTCTTGCTTGGGTTTACCCTCTCAGGAGCAGTCGTTGAGGCTTAGCCGCCGAATATCGGGTTCAGACCAACGCAAGAAAGGCAAAGCTGTCATGGCTCTTTACGAACATGTATTCCTTGCCCGACAGGATATTTCCGCTCAGCAGGTCGACGCCCTCGTAGAACAGTACAAGGGTGTCATCGAAGCTCACGGCGGTAAAGTCGGGCGTATCGAGAACTGGGGCCTCAAGTCCCTCACCTACCGCATCAAGAAGAACCGCAAGGCTCACTACGCCCTGATGGACATCGATGCTCCGGCAGCTGCGATCCAGGAAATGGAACGCCAGATGCGCATCAGCGAAGACGTCCTGCGTTACATGACGATCGCTGTTGAAAAGCACGAAGACGGCCCGTCGGCCATGATGCAGAAGCGCGACCGTGACGACCGTCCGCGCCGCGATGGCGACCGCCCGGAGCGCAGCTTCGGCGATCGTGGTCCGCGCCCGGATCGTGGTGACCGCGAAGACCGTCCGCGCCGTCCGCGCGAAGACCGCGTATAAGGAGATTTGAGAATGTCTGAAGTTTCCTCCGCACCGGTCCGTCGTCCGTTCCATCGCCGCCGCAAGACCTGCCCGTTCTCGGGCGCCAATGCGCCGCGCATCGACTACAAGGACGTCCGTCTCCTGCAGCGCTACATTTCCGAGCGCGGCAAGATCGTTCCTTCCCGCATCACGGCCGTTTCCCAGAAGAAGCAGCGCGAACTCGCCCAGGCGATCAAGCGCGCCCGTTTCCTCGGCCTGCTGCCCTACGTCGTCGCCTAATAGCGCCTGACGCCGAATGAATAAAGGGAAGGCAGCGATGCCTTCCCTTCTCCCTTTCGCGATGGGCGCGGATCGGAACCTTGAAACCCCATGTTGGGGACGGCTTTCAGGCCCGCGTGGCGAAGGCATCCTCTAACTGCTCGATACGAAGCAGGACAGCGACGTGAAAAAGTTGAACGCAAAAGAGCTTGGCATCGGCGCGCTCGCCGGTCTGACCGCCGCCCTACTCGTGTACGGCGCGACGGTGCAGCCATTGCTGTTCATCTTGTTCGGCGCGCTTTCCGCTCTTCCGATCCTGATCGTCGGCCTCGGCTGGGGCAATATGGCCGTCATCGTCGCCGTCGCGGCGGCCGGCATCGTCGGAACGATCATCGGGCCCTCGATCTATTTCGGGCTGTTTGTCCTGCTGCTGACGCTGATCCCCGCATGGCTCAGCCATCTCGCCAATTTGGCGCGTCCCGCCTCCGAACTCGGCGGACCGGACAATCTGATGGCCTGGTATCCGCTCTCCGACATCATGCTGCACCTGTGCGGTCTCGCCGCGGTCGTCATCATCGTCGCCGGCGCAGTCATGGGCTATGGCGCCGATCTGGTGGGCCAGGTCGTCGATGCCTACATCGGCGCGATGAGCCAGCAATCTCCCGATCTTCAGCTCAATCCGATTGCGATCGCGAAGATGAAGTCGCTGATGCTCTACATGATCCCGATTGCCTGGGGCATGATCTGGGTCATGATGCTGCTGGCTGCCTATTATGTGGCCACCCGCATCGTCGCGGCTTCGAGCCACAATCTGCGTCCGCGCGAGGACATTCCCTCGGCGCTGCGCATGAACCGCAATGCGATCTTCGTCTTTCTCGCGGCAATCGTCGCGATCTTCTTCGGTGGCGTCCTGGCCCTCATCGCCGCCGCCGTGCTCGGTGCCTTCGGCGCGGGCTTCATCGTTTCCGGCTTCGCATCGCTGCATTACCGGACACGCGGCAAGGATTGGCGCCTGCCGGTGCTGATCATCTGCTACCTGATGACCTTCGTGCTGACGCTGCCGCTCTTCATCATCCTTGTTCTCGGCCTCTACGATACCCGCAAGGCGATATCGCTGACCCCGAACAAGGATGCCGACACACCCAAACAAAACACGAAAATCTGATATCGAAAGGAACAACGAAAATGGAAGTCATTCTTCTCGAACGCATCTCCAAGCTCGGCCAGATGGGCGAAACCGTCAAGGTTCGCGACGGCTTTGCCCGTAACTACCTGCTGCCGCTCGGCAAGGCACTGCGCGCCAACGCCGCCAACAAGGCTCGTTTCGAAGCCGAACGTGCAACGCTCGAAGCCCGTAACCTCGAGCGCAAGAGCGAAGCCCAGAAGGTTGCCGACGTTCTCGGCGGCAAGTCCTTCATCGTCGTTCGCTCGGCTGGCGAAACCGGCCAGCTCTACGGTTCGGTCGCTGCTCGCGACGTCGTCGAAATCCTCGCCGCAGAAGGCTTCAACATCGGCCGCAGCCAGGTTCACCTGAACACGCCGATCAAGGCCATCGGCCTGCACGACGTTGCTATCGCACTTCACTCCGAAGTCGAAATCCACGTTCAGCTCAACGTCGCTCGTTCCGCTGAAGAAGCCGAGCGTCAGGCCAAGGGTGAAACCCTCACCTCCGCCGACGCCATCTACGGCGTTGACGAAGACGCTCTGCGTCCGGAAGACTTCTTCGATCCGGAAGCTGACCGCGACGGCGACGAAGAAGCTTGATCCTCAAGCCTTCTCAAGATTACGAATGAAAGAAAGCCTGGGTCTTCCGACCCAGGCTTTCTTGTTTTCTGGCAGAGGATAGAGAGAACCCCTCGGTCAGTCGTTATCCTTAATCTCCGGCAGAGGCGCCGAATCCTTGTCGATCGAAACGACCACGGACATGCCAGGCGCCAGCTGATCCGCCAGTGGCTGGCCATCCTCGATCTTGACCCTGACGCCGAGACGCTGGGCGACCTTGGTGAAATTGCCCGTAGCGTTGTCGGGCCTGATGACGGCGAATTCCGAGCCCGCGGCTGGAGAGAAGCGCTGGATGCGGCCCTTGATCTCGCGACGCCCGAGCGCATCTACGGAGATCGTGGCAGGCTGATCGAGCTTCATGCCGTCAAGCTGCGTTTCCTTGAAATTGGCGATGACCCAGACGTCTTTCGGGACGAGGTTCATCAGCTGCGTGCCGGGCGTTACATATTGGCCGAGGCGCACGCCGATTTCCCCGATGCGGCCGTCTTGCGGCGCCCTGATCGTCGTATTGTCCAGATCGATATCGGCAAGCTGCACGGCAGCCTCCGCACCGCTGACGCCTGCCTCGAGCGAGGCGCGATTGACGATGATCGTCGTCAGGTTCTGCTGGGAGACGTCGAGGGCAGCCTTTGCCTGATTGACCGATGCCTGTGCCTGCTGCAGCGTCGCCTGCGCCTGTTCGGAATCGCTTGTCGTCGACACCCCTCTGGAGACCAGCGTCGTGACGCGATCGGCGGCAAGCTGGGCACGTTTCAGCGCTGCGTTGGCGCTGTCGATCTGCGCCTGGCTGGAGACGATGCCGGCCTTGGCAGCCTGCTCCTGCTGCTGCGAATTGGCCAGCGCCGCCTTCTGTCCATCGAGCGTGGCATGCGCCTGCGCCACCTTCTGTTTGTAGATGCGGTTATCGATCTGGGCGAGCACATCGCCCTCCTTCACGAGCTTGTAGTCCTTGATCGGCACGTCGGTGATATAGCCGCTGACCTGTGGGCTGATGGTCGTGACATAGCCTTTGACATAGGCGTCGTCTGTGGTCTCGACCGCAGTTTTGAAGGGTGGCAGGTGCCAGGCATAGAGCACCAGCATGACACCGCCGACACCAGCGAGAACGGCGATGACTTCGATTGGGGAGCGAACGAGCCTCGACATGGAGCTACTTCATATCCTCATTGGTTAGATGTCACGACCTCCAACCGATCGTCGGCCAGACGTGCTCTGACGAAGCGGAAGAGGACATGGATGGATAGGCCGGCAAGAGAAAGGAAGGCGATCACGGCGGCAACGAGGAAAGCGTCTCCATAGGCGAGCATGTTGGCCTCACGGCTAACCTGCGCGCCGAGCAACGCCACCCCCTCCCCCTTCAGAAGCGCACTATCACCGATCACCTTGCCATAGGAGGATGAAAGCTGGCTGACGCGATTAGCCACGTGCGGATCGGTCAGCAGCACGTGCTCGGTCAGCACGGCGGAATGGAACTTTTCGCGAATGGTGATCAGCGTGCCGTAAAAGGCCGAGCCGATAAGACCGCCGATGCTCTGCGTGAAGGTGAAGACGACGAAGAAGGTCACCAGATAAGGCGGTCCCTTGGTGATGGCCGCCTTGAAACCCTCCGACATGGATGGCGGCAGGAAGAGAGCCGCGCCGGCTGCGACCAGCGCCTGGCTGAGATACATCTGCTCGGGACGGGTCAGGTTCGTCACCTGAGAATCCATCAGGCAGCCAACGCCCATCAGGACGAGTGCGACGAACTGTATCTGCCAGCTGAAGCCATAGCTCATGAACACGGTGCAGATGAGACCGCCGATGACGGAGAAAGCCAAGATGATCCAATAGAGCATGGAGAGCTGATCGTAGAGCAGCCCGACCGCGTTCTGATAAAAGGTCATGACGACCGAGGTCTGCTCGGCGGCAATGATTCGGAAGATCAGAAGGATCGCCGTCAGGTGCAAGATTTCCGGCCGGAGCAGCCAGCGGACGTCGATCAAAGGCGTCGAACGTCTCAGCTCGACGACGATCGCAACGGTCAGGGACGCGACGGCGATCGCCAAGACGACCCCGAGCCATGGTACCTCCAGCCACCAGTAGAGGCGCCCGACCGACAGGGCAACAGCCAGACAGCCGAAACCGATCGCCACAAGGAGATAGCTGAAGATATCGCCCAGAACGATGACCTTGACGCGCGGCGGCGGCGTCAGCGGCAAGAGATAGATGATCGGCATGACCAGCAGCGCCAGCGCCATTTCGAGCGTGTAAAGGCCGCGCCATTCCCCATAATCCAGCAGTGAGGGCGATACGAGGCGAGTGATGGGAGCAGCAAGCAGCGTATTCATCATCGCCAGGCTGACGCCGATCGTCATCTTCTTCGCCGGCTCGAAGGCTTCCAGCATATAAAGGAAACCGAGAGTCGACAGCGGCGCGCCGGCAATGCCGCTCAAGAAGCGAACGACGATCGCCGAATGCAGGTCGGAGACGAAGAGATTGAGCAACGAGGCGAGCACGAAGCCGAGAATGCTGACCTCGGCGAAATTGCGCACGCCATATTGAAGACGGATCTTCACCAGCGCGATGGCGAGGCTGACATTGGGCGCCATATAGGCGGCCGACAGCCATGCGGATTCGGTGGTCGTCGCCGCGATGGTTCCCTGGATCTGCGTGAGATTGGCGAAGGCGAGGTTGAGACCCAGACCCTGGGTCAGGAAGAACATGACGGATGCCGCAATATAGAGCGGCACTTTCCAGCCCGGCATAGGCGGTGGAGCGGGTGGGACGGCGTTGGCTTCCGCGTTGGCGACCGCGCCCGGATCACCGCTCATACTCTACCTCATGATTTGCCCACATTCTGGAGGTTGGCCGTCATGGCACGGATCACCTTCAGCGCCATGCCGACGTCCTCGTCCGAAATCCCCTCCAAGATATCCGCGCGCACACCGGTGGCAAGAGCCTCGACTTCGGCGGCGACGACTTTTCCGGATTCCGTCATGAATATCTGCTTGGCGCGGCGATCGGATATCGCGGCGCGGCGCTCGATGAAGTTCTGTGCCTCCATGGCATCGAGGATGCGCACGAGCGTCGGCGTTTCCAGCTCCAGCTCGTCGGCAAGCTCCCTCTGGTTGATCCCGTCCCGGCGGGAGAGCTTGCGAAAAACCCTTGCACGGGAAAGCGTCATCCCGTGTTCGCGAACGAGAGCGTCAAACGCTGCCCTCAGCTTGCGATTGAACGCGGAAAGGTCGTCGAAGAGTTCTTGTCTTGATGGCGCACCTGGCATTGTTGCAACTTTATACTATTAGCATCCTACCCTAATCCAAAGGAAATACCCGGATTTTCCCAGCTTTTCAAGCATGATAGCCGCAACAATTGATGTACACGGCGAAAGACCCGGCTAAAATATTCCCCACGGATAGTTTGCATATGTGATTCGTGTGTCGATCTTTTCGTTGCAAAGTGGCCACAAGAGATTTTTTACGTGGCGGAAATCTGTCCCTGTGGACGAGTGGAAAAACGTTGATAGGCCAGCCCTATTTGCCCCGCTCCGGGTGGACACCCATTTGCACGGTTGACCATGACATCGGATCGTCGCAAACCAGTCGACACCCTAAAGCATGAAGAGATGGAAAATGAACGAAGCTGCGCGAAAGCTCGCCGCCATTGCTCCCGCCGACCAGCACTATCGCGAAGCGCCGAACAATATCGAGGCGGAGCAGGCCCTGCTCGGCGCCATCCTCGTCAACAACGATGCCTATTACCGCGTCTCCGACTTCCTTAAGCCGATCCATCTCTATGAACCGCTGCACCGCAAGATCTTCGAGGTCGCGGGCGACATCATCCGCATGGGCAAGACCGCCAACCCGGTGACCATCAAGAGCTTTGTGCCGGCGGACGAAAAGGTCGGCGACATGACGGTCGCGCAGTATCTCGCGCGCCTCGCCGTCGAAGCCGTGTCGATCATCAATGCGGAAGACTATGGCCGCGCCATCTACGATCTGGCGCTGCGCCGCGCGCTGATCACCATCGGCGAGGACATGGTCAATATCGCCTATGACGCGCCTCTCGACATGCCGCCGCAGACGCAGATCGAGGATACCGAACGCCGGCTGTTCGAACTCGCCGAAAACGGCCGCTACGACGGCGGCTTCCAGTCCTTCAACGATGCCGTGGCGCTCGCCATCGACATGGCGGCCGTCGCCAAGGAGCGCGACGGCGGTCTTTCGGGCATCTCCACGGGCATTCATTCACTGGACAGCAAGATGGGCGGCCTGCAGCGCTCCGACTTGATCATCCTTGCCGGACGTCCCGGCATGGGCAAGACTTCGCTTGCCACCAACATCGCCTACAACATCGCCGCCGCCTTCGAAGGCGAAGTGCAGGCGGACGGTTCCACCAAGGCGAAGAACGGCGGCGTCGTCGGCTTCTACTCGCTGGAAATGTCGTCCGAACAGCTCGCCACCCGTATCATCTCCGAGCAGACGGAAGTCTCCTCCTCGAAGATCCGCCGCGGCGATATCAACGATGCCGATTTCGAAAAGCTGGTGGCCTGCTCGATGATGATGCAGAAGGTGCCGCTCTATATCGACCAGACCGGCGGTATCTCGATCGCCCAACTCGCCGCCCGCGCCCGCCGTCTCAAGCGCCAGCGCGGCCTCGACGTGCTGGTCGTCGACTACGTTCAGCTGATGACCGGCTCGAAAAAGTCGGGCGAGAACCGCGTGCAGGAAATCACCGAGATCACCACCGGCCTGAAGGCGCTCGGCAAGGAGCTCAACGTTCCGATCGTTGCGCTCTCGCAGCTCTCGCGTGCGGTCGAAAGCCGCGACGACAAGCGGCCGCAGCTTTCGGACCTTCGTGAATCCGGCTCGATCGAGCAGGACGCCGACGTGGTGCTCTTCGTGTTCCGCGAGGAGTATTATGTGAAAAACCAGGAGCCGCGCGATCCGAACGATCCGAAATACGCGGAATGGGAAGCCCTGTTCGACCGCGTGAAGGGCACCGCCGACGTCATCATCGCCAAGCAGCGTCACGGACCGACGGGCACGGTGAAGCTCGCCTTCCAGTCGGAGTTCACCCGCTTCGCCGATCTCGCCGACCCGTCTTTCACGCAGTACGAGGAACATTGAGGCGGGCACTTATCGGCGCATCTGTGTGATCTTTGTACCAATGCTGCCGTCAGACCGTAGCTTTCGGTCCGAGGCGAAAGTCCATCTTACAATGGCAGGCGCAGTTCACCTATGGAGATGCGCCTTATGAGATCGATGAAAAGCTGGCATTCCGCAACCATGACCCGTTGTTCTAGCGAAAGCACGTCATCGTCGTGATGGATTTGAACAGTCGAGGTGACCACGGTTCGTCCGTGGTCATACTCTCCGTCAACGAGATGGATTGTTGCACCTGTTTCTGTCTCTCGATTGTCGAGCACGGCTTGATGAACCCTTCGCCCATACATCCCCAACCCGCCATATCGCGGCAACAGTCCCGGATGAACATTCAGTATCCGCTTATCAAACGCGGCTAGCGTGAGTGGACCAAGCTTCTTGAGATAGCCGGACAAAACAACCATCTCAGCACCGTGGGCGATGAGCATATCACGAAGCTGTCTGTCCGCTTCAGCTTCCCTATCCTTCGTCGGAATGTGAAATGCGGGGATACCGTTTGCCGCGGCATAAGTCAGCGCTGCGGACGAAGCCTTATTGCTGATCAGCACGACGGCGGCAGCGTTCGTTTCATTCGCTCGGATGGCCTCGTTGACAGCACGAAACGATGTTCCATTGTTTGATGCAAGGAACGCTATTGCGAGTTTATCCATTTGAGACCTCGTTGATCGATGCTATCGCGACAGCCGAGATTCCCATTAATGGCAACCGGCGAAGATTTTCAATGAGCGCAAATCGCACGAAGTTGCCGCCAGAAAATCTGGTGGGAGTTGCCGGCTAATTCCGCATCCGTGCGCCGCAGCACTTTTTCTTTTCATCGATGACCATTATCCTGGCCGGAGCCAAATCACCTCCGGCCATTTTCTTGTTCAGGCGGCTCCATGACAGATATTTTCAATGACGATGATGCTTTTGCTTCCGCCGGCCTGCGGCTGACGGTGGATCTCGGCGCGCTCGTCGAAAACTGGCGCGACCTGGCTCGTCGCTCGGGAAAAGCCCGCACGTCGGCGGTCGTCAAGGCCGACGCCTACGGGCTCGGGATCGAGGATATCGGCGAAACCCTATATGCCGCCGGTGCCCGCGATTTCTTCGTCGCCACCGCCGATGAAGGCGCGACCTTGCGGCTCTATGCGCCCGAGGCCCGCATCTTCGTGTTGAGTGGCATCTGGCCGGGCTTGGAGCGCCGGTTCTTCGAAAACGACCTTGTGCCCGTCATCGCTTCGGAGGAACAGCTGACCTTCTGGATGTCGGTTCTCTCGGAATATGGCGACTATCCTTGCGCCCTACAGGTCGATACCGGCTTCAACAGGCTCGGGCTGCCGATGGATGATGCGATCGCGCTTGCCGACGACGTTTCCCGCCCGGCAAGCTTCGCGCCCGTTCTCGTGATGAGCCATCTTGCCTGCGGCGACGATCCCTCGAATGCGATGAACAAGCAGCAACTCGAGGCCTTCCGCAAGGTCAGCAACGCCTTCGAAGGCATCGAGGCGAGCCTTGCCAATTCGGCCGGCATTTTCCTCGGGTCGGATTACCATTTCGACCTCACTCGCCCCGGCATCGCCACTTATGGCGGCGAGGCGGTTCCCGGCATGGCCAACCCGATGCGGCCAGTTGCAACGGCAGAGGCGCGGATCATCCAGACGCGCTCGGTCAAATCAGGTGAAACGGTGGGATATGGCCGCGCTCTACAGCTGACCCGCGACAGCCGGCTGGCGATCGTCTCGGCTGGCTATGCCGATGGCTATATGCGCAGCCAGTCGAGCGGCGGCGTGCCGCTGCGCCAGACCGGCATTGCCGGCGGCCATGGCTTCGTTGCCGGCCACAAGGTGCCCGTTGCCGGCCGCATCACCATGGATCTCACCATTTTCGATGTCACCGACCTGCCTGACAATCTTGTCCGTGCCGGCGACTATATCGAGCTCTTCGGAAACAACATCTCCGTCGACGAGGCGGCAAGGTCGGCCGGAACGATCGGCTACGAGATGCTGACGAGCATGGGGCTGCGGCACGAACGCCGGTATATCTCGGAAGAGACCGAGGAATAGCCACAGCTATTCCTCAAAGCGCGTCAGCGCGCGCTGATTGCCAGTCGGACGCCGAGGGCGACGAACAGCGTGCCGAGACCGCGGTCGAGCCACAGACCCAGGCTTCGATTGCGCCGAAGGGCCTCGCTCAAACGGCCGCCGAGCAGGATGAGCGGCGGCTCGATGAAGGCGGCCACCACGATAATCAGACTGCCATGCAGCAGAAGCTGTGCCCAGACCGGGCCGGCGCCTTCGACGACAAATTGCGGCAGGAAGGCCAGAAAGAAGATCGCGACTTTCGGGTTGAGCAGCGAGACCATGATGCCTTGCCGATAGATACGACTGAAAGACAGGGTCTTGCCCGCCTCCCTGATCCATGCCCCCTCGCCCTTCGAGCGCAGCGCCTGGATGCCGAGCCAGATCAGATAGGCCGCGCCGACCCATTTGACCGTCGAGAAGGCTAGCGCCGAAGCGGCGAGGATCGCCGACAAACCCGCCGCCGCCATCAACACATGCAGGCACGCGCCGCTCCAGATCCCGAACAGCGCCGCAAAGCCGGAGCGCATGCCGCTTCTGATTGTATGGCCGAGAATGAAGGCGATGTCCGGCCCCGGCGACAGATTGAGGAGGATTGCAGCGGTCAGAAACCCGATCCAGTGAGCAAGCGAATAGTCAAACATCGGTCATCATCCATAAAAACCCGGCATAAAAGCTGACACGATCGCCATTGATACGGAAATCATTAGTTTTGATAGGCCGGGAAAGACATTATTTGACAGCCGATCGCGATTCGCTGCGAAGAGCGAAGCATTTGAACTTGAGAACAGCATCCGATGGCTAAGGCCCGTACACAATTCATCTGCCAGAACTGCGGCACGGTCCACAATCGCTGGGCCGGCAAGTGCGACAGTTGCGGTGCTTGGAACACCATCGTCGAGGAAGATCCGATGGGCGGGATTGGCGGCGGACCGGCAAAGACACCGCGCAAAGGCAAGCCGGTGACGCTGACGACGCTATCAGGCGAGATCGAGGAAGCGCCACGCATCCATACCGGCATATCCGAGCTCGACCGCGCGACGGGCGGCGGCTTCGTGCGCGGCTCGGCCGTCCTTGTCGGCGGCGATCCGGGCATCGGCAAGTCGACGCTGCTGATGCAGGCTGCAGCTGCCCTTGCCCGTCAGGGGCACAAGATCGTTTATGTCTCCGGCGAAGAGGCCGTGGCGCAGGTTCGCCTGCGCGCCCAGAGGCTGAAGGCGGCCGACACTGAAGTGCTGCTCGCGGCCGAAACCAATGTCGAGGATATTCTGGCGACGCTTGCGGAAGGCAAGCGGCCGGATCTCGTCATCATCGATTCCATCCAGACGCTGTGGAGCGAGCTTGCCGAATCCGCGCCCGGCACGGTCACACAGGTGCGTACCGGCGTCCAGGCGATGATCCGCTTCGCCAAGCAGACCGGTACGGCCATGGTGCTCGTTGGCCATGTTACCAAGGACGGCCAGATCGCGGGGCCGCGCGTCGTCGAGCACATGGTCGATGCCGTCCTTTATTTCGAAGGCGACCGCGGCCATCATTACCGTATCCTGCGCACGGTGAAGAACCGCTTCGGTCCCACCGACGAGATCGGCGTCTTCGAAATGTCCGACGCCGGCCTGCGCGATGTGCCGAACCCGTCCGAACTCTTCCTCGGAGAGCGCAACGAAAAATCGCCCGGTGCGGCCGTCTTTGCCGGTATCGAGGGCACCCGCCCGGTGCTGGTGGAAGTCCAGGCTCTGGTCGCGCCGACATCGCTCGGCACGCCGCGCCGCGCCATCGTCGGCTGGGATTCGGCACGCCTGTCGATGATTCTCGCCGTTCTCGAAGCGCATTGCGGCGTGCGCCTCGGCCAGCACGACGTTTACCTCAATATCGCCGGCGGCTATCGCATTTCCGAGCCGGCTGCGGACCTTGCCGTCGCTTCTGCACTGGTTTCCTCCTTGGCCGGTCTTGCTCTGCCCGCCGATTGCGTCTATTTCGGCGAAGTCAGCCTGTCGGGCGCCGTCCGGCCGGTTGCGCACACCGCCCAGCGCCTCAAGGAAGCCGAGAAGCTGGGTTTTTCCGCGGCCGTTCTGCCTGCCGCTTCCGCCGACCTGCCGAAGGTCAACGGTGGACGCTGGACCGAGATCGACAGCCTGCCGGATCTGGTGGCGCGCATTGCCGGATCGAAGGGTGCGCTCAAGCGCGCGGAAGACGAAGACTGAGCCTTACTTCAGCCGTTCTTGGCGAAGAAGAGGCTCATGATTGAGGCCGATGCCGACCATGAGGTCTGGCAAGTCTTGAAGTGGATTATAAATGCCCATTACGATTTTCGACGGTATTGTTATCGGCGTTCTTCTCTTCTCCGCCGTTCTGGCAATGGTTCGCGGTTTTTCGCGCGAAATTCTCTCGATCGTCAGCTGGGGCGGCTCTGCAGTCGCCGCCTACTATCTTTATCCGCTGCTCGTTCCCTATGCCCTGCAATACAAGGCCGACACCAAGATCGCCACGATCGCGTCCGCCGCCGTCATCTTCCTGCTGGCGCTCATTATCATTTCCTTCATCACCATCCGGATTGCCGATTTCATCATCGACAGCCGCATCGGTGCGCTCGACCGCACGCTCGGTTTCCTCTTCGGCGCGGCTCGCGGCCTGCTGCTGATGGTCGTCGTCGTCGCCTTCTGGAACTGGCTGGTGGCACCGGCTGCCCGTCCGGACTGGGTCAACAATGCCAAGTCAAAGCCGTTCCTCGATTCGATGGTTGAAAAGCTGACTGCGGCATTGCCACAAGATATCCAGGCAAGGCTGCCGGCCGAGATCCTCAACAAGATCGCGCCGAACCAGCAGCAACAGCAGCAGCAGGGAAGTGGCGACAACGCGACGCCGAACGATACCGCGCCCTCGGATGACGCACCGGCGCCGCAGACAAACAATTGATGGCGCGTTTACAGGCTTGACCTGCCGCCCGAGAATCGCCATTTGAGCGGCGTGACAATAGAAGATCCGGCCCGATATTTTTTCCGGCCGGATTTTGAGCTATTTTAATGGTCACTCGTGACGCCGCCCCGATCCGCCCACGTTGAGAGCAAAGGCCCGCAGCCATGAACCATTCCGTTTCCTTCGAGGACGATATCGACGGCGACACGCTGCATGAAGAATGCGGCGTCTTCGGCATCCTGGGACATCCGGACGCGGCAACGCTGACGGCGCTCGGTCTCCACGCCCTGCAGCATCGTGGCCAGGAAGCGGCCGGCATCGTCTGCTTCGATGGTCAGCGCTTCCATTCGGAGCGGCGGATGGGTCTGGTCGGCGACCACTACACCGACCCCGCAACGCTTGCCCGCCTGCCCGGCGACCGCTCGATCGGCCATGTACGTTATTCAACCACGGGCGAGACCATTCTTCGCAACGTCCAGCCGCTGTTCGCCGAGCTGGAAGTCGGCGGTATCGCAATTGCCCATAACGGCAACTTCACCAACGGCCTGACCATGCGCCGGCAGCTGATCGCCGATGGCGCCATCTGTCAGTCGACCTCGGATACCGAAGTCGTGCTGCATCTCATTGCCCGCTCCAAGCAGGCCTCCTCCTCCGATCGCTTCATCGATGCCATCAGGCAGATGGAAGGCGGCTATTCGATGCTCGCCATGACGCGCACGAAGCTGATCGCCGCCCGCGATCCCATCGGCATCCGGCCGCTTGTCATGGGTGAGCTCGACGGCAAGCCGATCTTCTGCTCGGAAACCTGTGCTCTTGATATCATCGGCGCGAAATATGTCCGCGACGTCGAAAACGGCGAAGTCATCATCTGCGAGATCCAGCCGGACGGCTCGATCACCATCGACGCCCGCAAGCCCGAGGTTTCCCGGCCAGAGCGTCTCTGCCTGTTCGAATATGTCTATTTCGCCCGTCCCGATTCCGTGGTCGGCGGCCGTAACGTCTATGTCGCCCGCAAGAACATGGGTATCAACCTCGCCCAGGAAGCACCTGTTGCGGCCGATGTTGTCGTGCCAGTGCCGGATGGCGGTACGCCCGCAGCCATTGGCTATGCTCAGGCAAGTGGCATTCCTTTCGAACTCGGCATCATTCGCAACCATTATGTCGGCCGAACCTTCATCGAGCCAACACAGCAGATCCGCGCTTTCGGCGTGAAGCTTAAGCACTCCGCCAACCGCGCCATCATCGAGGGCAAGCGCGTCGTGCTGGTCGACGATTCCATCGTGCGCGGGACAACCTCGGTGAAGATCGTGCAGATGATCCGCGATGCCGGCGCCAGCGAAGTGCATATCCGTGTCGCCAGCCCGATGATTTTCCATCCGGACTTCTACGGCATCGATACGCCGGACGCCGACAAGCTGCTTGCCAACCAGTACAACAGCCTGAAGGCCATGTGCGATTACATCGGCGCGGATTCGCTGGAATTCCTGTCGATCGACGGGCTCTACCGGGCCGTCGGCGGCGAGCCGCGCAACAATGCGCAGCCGCAGTTCACCGACCATTACTTCACCGGCGACTATCCGACGCGCCTGCTCGACAAGGAAAGCACCAGCAACGTGCGCAAGCTTTCCGTTCTCGCCAGCAACGGTTGACCTTATAGACGGTTGACCTCAGAAAGGGTTGTGGGGCGCCCTGCCCCTCTCCCTTCACAACATATCCGGATCAAGGCAGCATGAGCGTCAATCTCAAGGACAAGATCGCCCTCGTCACCGGCGCATCGCGCGGTATCGGCTATTTCACGGCACTGGAACTGGCCAAAGCCGGCGCGCATGTCATTGCCTGTGCCCGCACGGTTGGCGGGCTTGAAGAACTGGACGACGCCATCAAGGCGGCCGGCGGTTCGGCGACGCTCGTTCCCTTTGACCTCGCCGACATGAATGCGATCGATGCGCTCGGTGCTTCGATCTTCGAACGCTGGGGCAAGCTCGACATTCTCGTCGCCAATGCCGGCGTTCTCGGCGTGATCTCGCCGATTGGCCATGTCGAGGCCAAGGTCTTTGAAAAGGTGATGACGATCAACGTGACAGCCACCTGGCGGCTGATCCGCTCGGTCGAGCCGTTGCTGATGCGTGCCGAGGCCGGACGTGCCGTCATCCTCTCGTCGGCCGCCGCCCATCGATGCCGACCCTTCTGGGGTCCCTATTCCGCATCCAAGGCCGCCGTCGAGGCGCTGGCGCGGACCTGGGCCGGCGAAGCGCAAAATACGCCGCTGCGCGTCACCAGTGTCGATCCGGGCGCGACCCGCACCGCCATGCGTGCCCAGGCCATGCCCGGCGAAGATCCCGATACACTGCCGCATCCCCGCGAAGTCGCCCAGGCGATCCTGCCGCTCGTCGGCCCAGACGTCACCGAAACCGGCAAGCTTTTCGTCCTGCGCGAAAACAAGCTCGTCGACTATCGGATGCCGGAATAAAAAACAGCCTCTCCCCATACGCGAGAGGCCCTCCCCCTACTTGACCAAATTCTTCCGGCGCGCGATAAAGCCGCCCATGAAAACGGTTATCTGCATTATCTGCCGGAAGATTATTCGCTAGCGTTTCGCTGGCCTGGCCGTTTTCGTCTCCCAAAATCCAAGATGACAAACGTCCGGCCTGCCGGTGACGGTATTTTTTCGGATTTATGCCTTTGGGAGAGTGACATGGCCACCGAGCCGCAACTGAAATTCTACAACACGCTGACGCGCGAAAAAGTCGATTTCCAGCCGATCGACCGCAACAACGTCCGCATGTATGTCTGCGGCCCGACGGTCTATGATTTCGCCCATATCGGCAATGCCCGTCCGGCCATCGTCTTCGACGTGCTGTTCCGGCTGCTACGGTATACGTATGGCGACAGCCATGTCACCTATGTCCGCAACATCACCGATCTCGACGACAAGATCAACGCGCGTGCACTGCGTGATCAACCTGGCCTGCCGCTGAACGAGGCGATCCGGCTGGTGACGGAAAAGACCGAGCGGCAGTATCGCGAAGACACCGCGGCTCTCGGCTGCCTAGAGCCGACGGTGCAGCCGCGGGCGACCGACAGTATCGCTGAGATGATTGTGATCATCGAGACGCTGATCGCCAAGGGCCATGCCTACCGCGCGGCCGGCGAAGTGCTGTTCGACACCAAGTCGATGGCCGATTATGGCCAGCTTTCGAAGCGCAATCTCGATGAGCAGCAAGCCGGCGCCCGCGTGGCCGTCGACGAGCACAAGAAAAGCCCCGGCGATTTCGTACTCTGGAAGCTCTCCGACGAGAACGAGCCCGGCTGGGAAAGCCCTTGGGGCCGCGGCCGTCCGGGCTGGCATATCGAGTGCTCCGCCATGAGCGGCCGCTATCTCGGCGACATCTTCGATATTCATGGCGGTGGGCTCGACCTGATCTTCCCGCACCATGAAAACGAGATCGCGCAGTCGCGTTGCGCGCATGGCACGCATGCCATGGCCAATGTCTGGATGCACAACGGCTTCGTGCAGGTCGAAGGCCGCAAGATGTCGAAATCGGAAGGCAACTTCGTCACCATCTACGAATTGCTGGAGACGGACAAGCTTGGCGGCCGGACATGGCCGGGCGAAGTGCTCAGGCTTGCCATGCTGATGACGCATTATCGCGAGCCGATCGACTTTTCCGTCAAGCGGCTGGAAGAGGCAGAGCGGCTGATCGCCAAGTGGCCGGCGGCTGACGTCAGCAATGCTGTGCCGGATCAGACGGTTCTTGCCGCTCTCGGCGATGATCTGAACACCGTTGCCGCCATCCAGGCGCTGCATGCGCTGGCGCAAGCCGCCAATGCCGACGCCAGCCTCCTGCCCGTCTTCGCGGCCAGCGCCGATCTTCTCGGCCTGCTGCCGAAAAGGGCTGAGGTCGATGAGGCCGTCGTCACGGAGATCGATGCCAAGGTGCGCCAGCGCCTGGAGCTGCTGAAAGCCAAGAACTTCGCCGAGGCCGACAAGCTTCGCGAGGAGCTGACGGCAAGAGGTGTTCAGCTCAAGGACGGAAAGGATGCGGCGACGGGTGAACGGACCACGAGCTGGGAGATCAAGCGGTGAGTTTTTATACCCCTCTCTGTCACTTTCGTGACATCTCCCCCACAAGGGGGGAGATTGGGGGTATTTTGCCGCACACTCCAGTCCCGCCGAAGGTCTGGACGAATGCCCGACGCATGCGCAAGGCCATGACGGACGCCGAGCTGCGTCTCTGGAATGAATTGCGCGCCCACCGCCTCATGGGCCTCGGCTTCCGGCGACAGCTGCCCATCGCTGGTTACATCGTCGATTTCGCCTGCCCTGCCGAGAAACTCATTGTCGAAGTCGATGGCTCACAGCACGGCAACGATCGCGATCAGACCTATGATCAAGTTCGCACCCGTCGTCTCGAAGCTGACGGCTGGACTGTTTTGCGCTTCTGGAACGATGATGTTCTGGGGGACATTGACAATGTCTGCATGCATATCCTCATCGTTGCAGGAAAGGATAGGGCATGAGCGCTCCAACCTACACCGGCGGCTGTCAGTGCGGCGCGGTTCGCTTCCGGGTGCGGGGCGAACTGAAGGATGCGTCGATCTGTCATTGCCGGATGTGCCAGAAGGCCTTCGGCGCCTATTATGCGCCGCTGGTTTCGACGCGCGGTGCCGAACTTACATGGACACGCGGCGAGAGGAAGCTGTTTCAATCGTCGAACTACGTGAAGCGCGGCTTCTGCGGAGATTGCGGCACACCGCTGACCTATGAGGCGCCGGATGGCATCGCGGTCGCGGCCGGCGCCTTTGACGATCCATCACAACTGCCGCCTGTCGTGCAATATGGGACCGAAGCCAAGATCGACTTTGTCGACCGGTTGCATCTGCTGCCAGGACATTCCACGGAGGAAGATGCTGCGCAAGCACCCTTCGTAGTAAACATCGTGTCCTATCAGCATCCTGATCACGATACGACGGTATGGCCACCGGAGAACGGTAAATGACGATGATGGCGGGACACAGCGGTGGATGCCAATGCGGCGCGGTTCGCTATCGTACCGCCGGCGCACTCGGCTATCCGCATCTTTACCATTGCCGCATGTGCCAGAAAGCGTCCGGCAATTACGCGCTACCATTGGGGAGTGCCAAACGCGCCGATTTCGAGCTGACGCGTGGCGAAGCTACATGGTTTCATTCGTCAGATCTTGTCCGTCGCGGCTTTTGCGGCACCTGCGGTACGCCCTTGTTCTATGATGTGCCCGGTACGGATTCCATCAATGTGACACTTGGCTCATTGGATGAGCCAGCGCTGGTCCAGCCCGTCGCGCAATCGAACCGGGCGGGAAAGATGCCCTGGTTCCATACGCTTGACGTGCTGCCGATGGAACCGGATGAGGATAGCTTAGATCGTGCGACATCGATCAAGCTCTCCAATCATCAACATCCCGATTACGATACCCAAAGCTGGCCAGAGGAGAAGAGCCATGAGTGAAGCCACCAGAAGCGGAGGATGCCAGTGCGGCGCGGTGCGGTTTCGCATCCGCGGCGAGCTCGGCCGCCCGTCGATCTGCCATTGCCGCATGTGCCAGAAGCAGTTCGGCAGCTTCTTCTCCGCCCTGGTGACGGCACCGGACGACGGCCTTGAATGGACGCGCGGCGAACCGACCTACTTCCAGTCTTCGGTCAACATCGACCGCGGCTTCTGCAAGAACTGCGGCACGCCGATGACCTACCGTCATCCCGGCGGCCTGGAAATCGCCATCGGTGCCTTCGACGAGCGTGATGATCTTGCGCCACAGATCCAGGTCAACCATGCCGCTCGCCTGCCCTGGGTGGATACCATTTTCGAAAAGCCCGTCCATCAGGATCCGGACTTCTACTCACGGCAGGAGCAGATCATTTCCTTCCAGCATCCCGATCACGATACGGATGTCTGGCCGGCCGAGGGGCTGAAGATATGACCGAAGTCTTGCGGACATTCTATCCGGAGATCGAACCCTATGCTTCCGGCCGTCTCGATGTCGGCGACGGTCATGTGATCTATTGGGAACGCGTGGGGACGCCGGGTGCCAAGCCCGCCGTCTTCCTGCATGGCGGCCCGGGCGGCGGCATCTCGCCGAGCCATCGCCGTGTCTTCGATCCGGCGCTTTATGACGTCACGCTGTTCGACCAGCGCGGCTGCGGGCGATCGACGCCGCATGCCGGCCTGGAAGCCAACACCACCTGGCATCTGGTTGCCGATATCGAACGGCTGCGCGAAATGGCGGGGGTCGAAAAGTGGCTGGTTTTCGGCGGCTCCTGGGGCTCGACGCTGGCGCTTGCCTATTCCGAAACGCATCCGGAGCGGGTTTCCGAGCTGGTCGTGCGCGGCATCTACACGCTGACGAGGGCCGAACTCGACTGGTACTATCAATTCGGCGTCTCCGAGATGTTCCCCGACAAATGGGAGCGCTTCGTGGCACCCATCGCGCCGGAAGCGCGCCATGAGATGATGGCCGCTTACCATCGGCTGCTGACCCATCCCGAAAAGGCTGCCCGTCTGGAGGCTGCCAAGGCATGGTCGATCTGGGAAGGAGAGACGATTACGCTCCTGCCGGAGCCCACCGTCAGCGCCCAGTTCGAGGATGCGGAATATGCGCATGCCTTCGCTCGCATCGAGAACCATTTCTTCGTCAATGCCGGCTGGCTCGAAGAGGGCCAGCTGCTGCGCGATGCTTACAAGCTGAAGGACATTCCCGGTGTCATCGTTCACGGCCGTTACGACATGCCGTGCCCGGCAAGATATGCCTGGGCATTGCACAAGGCTTGGCCGAAGGCGGAATTTCATCTGATCGAGGGCGCGGGCCACGCCTCGTCCGAACCTGGCATTCTGGACCAGCTCATCCGGGCGACGGACAAGTTTGCTGGGAAATTGTAATGCCGAGTAATGCCCCTCACCCTAGCCCTCTCCCCGCACGCGGGGAGAGGGGACGACCTCACAAGCCCGTTCGCCCCGTGTAAACGGGGAGAAGGTGGACTCGAACGGTTTGGCGAAGCGAAACCGAGAGAGGACGGATGAGGGGCACCCCATAATCAAACCGGTTCGCCGGAGGAAACAGTATGACACGCGAAAAAATCTATCTCTTCGACACGACGCTCCGCGACGGGCAGCAGACGCCCGGCATCGATTTCTCGGTCGAGGACAAGATTGCGATTGCGACCATGCTGGATGAATTCGGCCTGGATTATGTCGAAGGCGGTTATCCCGGCGCCAATCCGACCGATACGGCCTTCTTCAACGAGAAACGCACGCAATCGGCCTCCTTCGTCGCCTTCGGCATGACCAAGCGCGCCGGCATTTCCGCCTCCAACGATCCCGGCCTTGCGAGCCTCCTGCAGGCGAAGTCAGATGCGATCTGTTTCGTCGCCAAGAGCTGGGACTATCATGTCAAAGTCGCGCTCGGCTGTACCAACGAGGAAAATCTCGAAAGCATCGCAGAAAGCGTCAAGGCAGCCGTCGCCGTCGGCAAGGAAGCGCTCGTCGATTGCGAGCACTTCTTCGACGGCTACAAGGCCAACCCGACCTATGCGCTTACCTGCGCCAAGACGGCCTATGATGCCGGCGCGCGCTGGGTGGTGCTCTGCGACACCAATGGCGGCACGCAGCCGCCGGAAGTCCGCGCCATCGTCGAGGCCGTCATCGCCTGCGGCGTTCCGGGGCACTGTCTTGGCATCCATGCCCACAATGACACCGGACAAGCGGTCGCCAATTCGCTTGCCGCGGTCGAGGCTGGCGTACGGCAAATCCAGGGCACGCTGAACGGTATCGGCGAACGCTGCGGCAACGCCAATCTGATCACATTGATCCCAACGCTGGCGCTGAAAAGAGCCTATAGCGAACGTTTCGAGACAACGATCGACGCCGAGCGGCTTGTGGGCTTGACCGGCCTTTCGCACGCC
Source organism: Martinezella hainanensis (assembly GCF_900094555.1). Classification (GTDB taxonomy): domain Bacteria; phylum Pseudomonadota; class Alphaproteobacteria; order Rhizobiales; family Rhizobiaceae; genus Rhizobium; species Rhizobium hainanense. Next base: position 248,618 of record NZ_FMAC01000002.1, on the reverse strand, counting down.
TTCGACGAGCTGCTCAATCGCTCGCCCGACCATCAGGCGCCCTATGTCGGTGCTTCGGCCTTCGCGACCAAGGCCGGCATCCATGCTTCGGCGCTGCTCAAGGACCCGCGCACATACGAGCATGTCCCACCTGAGAGCGTCGGCAATTTCCGCAAGGTCATGGTCTCCGACCAGGGCGGCAAGTCGAATTTCATCAACGCCCTGAAGCGGCGTGGCATCGAGGTTGGCAAGGATGATCCCAAGCTCGACCAGCTGATCCAGATCGTCAAGGAGCGTGAAGCGACAGGCTATGCTTACGAAGGTGCGGATGCGAGCTTCGAGCTTCTGGCGCGCCGCACGCTCGGCACCACCCCGGAATTCTTCGCGATCGATGGCTTCCGTGTCATGGTCGAGCGCCGCTTCGATTCCCACGGCCGGGTGAAGATCGTCTCGGAAGCGGTGGTCAAGATCATCATCGACGGCGAGACCATCATGTCGGTGGCCGAAGGCGACGGCCCGGTCAACGCGCTCGACCTGGCGCTGCGCAAGAATTTCGGCAAATACCAGCACGAGATCGACGATCTGGAACTGGCCGACTTCAAGGTGCGTATCCTCAATGGCGGCACGGAAGCCATAACCCGCGTCCTCATCGAATCCACCGACAGCGACGGTGTACGCTGGTGGACCGTCGGCGTGTCCGAGAACATCATCGACGCATCGTTCCAGGCGCTGATGGATTCGGTCATCTACAAGCTGATGAAAAACCGCCATATGGCGGGCAAGATCGCGGCGGAGTGATCCGCCGTCCATCAAAAAGCTTGACGATGCCGTCAAGGAAATGAATTAGCCACGCGTCACACATTGGAGTAATCCCGTCTCAAATAATAGTGAAAGACGGGAAAATTCATGGCCACCGATGCGGTGAAACCGGAAATCAAGAACAATGACGCTGTCCGCGGCTTCGGCTTCGCGATGACGGCCTATCTCTTCTGGGGCATTTTGCCGCTTTATATGAAGGCGCTGGCGCACATTCCGGCTTTCGAGGTCATCGCCCATCGCATCGTCTGGTCGGTTCCCGTCGCCGGCGTCGTGCTGCTGGCGCTGGGGCGCCTGGGTGACGTGAAGGTGGCGTTTCGCAACCCGCGGACAATCGCCATGGCGTCGCTGACGGCAGCGCTCGTCACCATCAACTGGGGAACCTATGTCTGGGCCATCGGCGCCGGCCATTCGCTCGATGCCGCCCTTGGCTATTTCATCAATCCGCTGTTCAGCATCGCGCTCGGCGCCATCCTGCTCAAGGAAAAGCTGGCGCCGACGCAGATCGTCGCGATCTGCCTTGCAGCCGCCGCCGTCATCATCCTGACCGTCAAGGCCGGCACCCTGCCCTGGGTCGCGCTATCGCTCACCTTCTCCTGGGGCTTCTATGCCTTCTTTCGCAAAACACTACCTGTTGGAGCCAACCAGGGCTTCTTCATCGAGGTGCTGCTGCTCTGCATTCCGGCAGCGCTCTACATCCTCTATCTTGAGGCGCGCGGCGAAGGCCATTTCTATCAGACCGGCCTTTCGGATACCGCACTTCTGCTCGGCTGTGGGCTGGTGACGGCGCTGCCGCTGATGATCTTCGCCAATGGCGCAAAGCTTCTGAGGATGTCGACCATCGGCATCATGCAATACATCGTGCCGACCATGGTCTTCTTGATCGCCGTCTTCCTGTTCAAGGAACCCTTCGGCACGACGCAGTTGATCGCCTTTTCGCTGATCTGGGCCGGCCTCGCGCTCTACAGTTGGTCGATGCTGCGTCAGAGCAGAGAGCGCTGATTGTTGGGCGGGAACACTTCTATGCGGCCAGCAACGATTACAGGATGGTGCCAGATGATGAGATTGGAGAGTATGAGGCGGCCTCACACACTGTACGATAATTCTGCGCGAAATCGATGCACTCGTTTAAGTGGTCACGCAGCCTGATGGCAGTCTCGATATCGAAGTTGATGTAGTTTGTGACGTCACCTTCTACTCCCGCGTAGCTATCAGGTTTCATTTTAACGCCGATCACAACATCAGACTTATTGAGGAGCTCTTTAACCCGCCACTCGAATAACGAGTGTCGAAAACTTCCGCTTTCTCCTGCTGTTGCGAAAACAACATCTCCGGCTATCGAGTTGAAGAGCTTTGAGCGTGACAATATCGACTTAAAAATCGGCCACATATCCTTCAGCTCGTATAAAATTTAGCTTGGACCGCATAATAGCGGAATGTCTCAATCTTTCAAGTTGTGACGCGGCCTGCGTTACAGCTTGGAAATGACAGCCTCTTCGCCGCCACGGTCGCCGCGTGTCTCGGCGGCGTGCTTGCGGATTGCCGGTATGATATCGGCCACCTTGTCGATGACGAGCGGCTGGACGCGATGGGTCGTATGAACGAAACCCTCATCCGTCATATGGCGGATGAGCTCCATCATCGGGTCCCAGAAGCCGTTGATATTGGCGAAGACCATCGGCTTTTCGTGACGGCCGAGCTGACCCCAGGTCATGATCTCGACGATCTCTTCCAAAGTGCCGATGCCGCCGGGCAACGCCACGAAAGCGTCGGCGCGCTCGAACATACCGTGTTTGCGCGTATGCATGTCCGGCGTTATGATGAGTTCGTCGAGTTGACCGAGCGAATGGCGCGTCGCTTCCATATCGACGAGAAATTCCGGAATGATGCCGGTGACCTGACCGCCGTGCGATAGCACGCCGCTCGCGACAGCGCCCATGATGCCCTTCGTTCCGCCGCCATAGACCAAACGCAGGCCGTTTTCGGCAATGCTTTTGCCCAGTTCGCGGCCGGCGGCCATGTGGTAGGGATCGCGCCCCGGCCGTGAGCCGCAATAAACGCAAATGGATCGAATTGGCGTGGAATCGTCGGTCATGAATGCAAACAACTATGCTGCAGATGCTCAGTCAAGATTTTTCAAAGGAAAACTTGTGTCGTGACATGCGAAAATGGCTGAGAAAGCTTGTAAAAGCAGGCGAAATCGCTAGCAATTTCAGGAGTTGCGACGACTTCGCCGCGTGGAGATGAATAATGATGAAGAACCGTGCCGGTTGGCTGGCTCTGTTGGTGTTGGCAGTTGCGACCCTGTTGATGGTCTTTTTTGTGATGCCACGCATCAACGGTGACAAGACCCCGATCGGCAACGTCGTCAATCAGGCCGGCGATGCGGTGAAGAATACGATCGAGGAAAACGCGCAGAAGGCCGGCGAGACAGCGCAGAACGCGACCAAGGCCACGCAGAATGCCGTATCGACCGCCGTCAACACCGCCGACCTGGGTAAGAAGCTGACCGAGCTGACGGGTGCTGCAACCGCCTCGCTGGCCGATTTGAAGGCGCTCTTCAAGGACGGCAATGCACCAGCCCAGGATGTCTTCGCGGCTGCGAAGGCAAAAGCGATTACCGCGCTGCAATCGATCGTCGGCTTTGCGCTTCCCGAAGGGATCGACGCAACAACGACAGGGATCGTGAAGAAGGCGCAGGACGGTGCAGGCAAGGCGCTCGCCATCATCCAATCTCTCCCCGACAACGCTGCAGAAGCCAGTGCGGCGATCGACCAGGCTTTCGCAGCGCTGACCGGCCGACCGGCGCCTGAGGCCAACGCTGCTGTCAATCCTCGCGTACCATCATTCGACGTATTGCGCGTCGAGCCGGACGGCTCGACGGTTATCGCTGGTTCGGCCGAGCCGAATGCCAAGCTGGAAATCGTCGACGGCGAAAAGGTCGTCACGACAACCAATGTTGGCCCGAGCGGCGACTTTGCCGCCGTCCTCGACAATCCGCTACCGCCCGGCGACCATGAATTGGTCCTGCGCGCCACCGGCAAGGACGGCAAGGCTGTCAATTCCGAGGAAGTCGCCACCGTCTCAATACCGAAGGACAATTCCACCCAAGTTCTCGCGATGGTGTCGAAGCCAGGCGCTGCAAGCCGCATTATTACCGCGCCATCCGCCAAGCAGGGCCGCGTGACTTCCGGCGAACAGGATGCGTCGGCAGCCACGACAGATGCCAAGCCGCAACAGGATGGGACCGCAGTGGCATCCGCCAACCCCGCAGCCGGTGCAACAACGTCGCCGGGCGCAAAGGCGGATGCAGGCCCGGATGTGATGGTCAACGCCGTCGAGATCGAAAACGACCATATCTTCGTTGCCGGCACCACGAAGCCGAACGCCAAGGTCCGCGCCTATGCCGATGACAAGCTCATCGGTGAGAACGTTGCTGGCGCGGACGGTCATTTCGTCGTCGACGGACCGATGCCGCTTGCCGTCGGCGATCACAAGATCCGCGTCGATGTGCTCGATGGAGCCGGCAAAGTCGTCGTGCGCACCAGCGTCAATTTCACCCGCCCCGAAGGCAATCAGGTGACAGTCGCAGCACAGACGCCCACCGCCGCCAATGGTCAGGCGCAAGCGACCACAGCAAACATGGTGCCGCTCGACGAGGGCGAGCTTGCCAAACTTAAGGAAGGCGCCGGCAAGGCTTTTGCGCTGCTCAAGGGGCTCTTTGCGGACGGCAAGCAGCCGAATGTGGAACAGCTTGCCGCGGCGCGCTCCGGCACGGAAATCGCACTGAAGTCGCTCTCGGAATTCCGTCCGACGATCAACGCCAGCGCTGCGCTCAAAAAAGCTGCGGCCGATGCCTCCAGTGCTGCCGCCAAGGCGCTCGCTACTCTGGTCGCCCTACCGAAAGACCCGAAGTCGGTCGGTGCCGCGCTGCCCGGCCTGGAACAGATGATCGCCGTCATCACTGCGCCCGCCCAGGCGACGCCAGTGCAACCGAATGCGGAAGTCTCGTCCAGCGACAACGGCCCGAAGACTCTCGAACAGGCGCCGCTTTCGCAGGATACCAATGCCGTCATCATCCGCCGCGGTGATACGCTGTGGCAGATCTCGCGCCGCATCTACGGGGCCGGCGTGCGCTATACGACGATCTATCTGGCCAACGAGGACAAGATCAACAATCCGGACCGGATCTTGCCGGGCCAGGTCTTTGGCCTGCCGAAGGACGCTCTTCCGAATGCCGAGGAGCTGCACCGCAAGCGGCTTTCGGGCGAGCACCTCTAGCGCCACAAGACTTCTTGCAAGCGATAGGTCGGCCAGGCGCGCAACGTCTGGCCGACGCTTTTATGCGGGATAAAAATAGTATAAGCGTCGCGCGACCCCCATCGCCTTCACGCGGCGGCTCCGCCTCGGCGTGCAAAGGCTTTCCCGGCCGGGTTGCCGATAGTTTTCGATGCCTGGCTGCATCATTTATTCTCCGGAGACGGACATGGCAGACCGCAAGAAGACCATATCGGCGGATTCCAGCAATCCTTTGAACACGATCGTCAACCTCTGGCCCTATATGTGGCCGAGCGGGCGCATGGATCTGAAAATGCGGGTGGTCTGGGCGACGGTCTTCCTGCTGGTCTCGAAATTCTTCCTGCTGCTCGTTCCCTATTTCTTCAAATGGTCCGTCGATGCGCTGAACGGCAAGCTCGACATGCAGGGTATCCTGCCTGCTTTCATGGTCGGTGCCATCGCCTTGATCGTCGCCACGAATGCGACGCGCCTTATCCAACTCGGCCTCAACCAGCTGCGCGACGCGCTGTTTGCGAGCGTCGGCCAATATGCCGTTCGCCAGCTCGCCTACAGGACCTTCGTGCATATGCACGAGCTGTCGCTGCGTTTCCATCTGGAGCGCAAGACGGGCGGCCTCTCGCGCATCATCGAACGCGGCACCAAAGGCATCGAAACGATCGTCCGCTTCACGATCCTCAATACCTTTCCGACCTTCATCGAATTCCTGCTGACCGCCATCATCTTCTGGCGCGGCTACGGCTTTTCCTACCTCGCGGTCACGGCCGTCACGGTCTGGCTCTACATCTGGTTCACGGTCAAGGCGAGCGACTGGCGCATCTCCATCCGCCGGACGATGAACGACAGCGACACGGACGCCAATACAAAGGCGATCGATTCACTGCTGAACTTCGAAACCGTGAAATATTTCGGTAACGAGGAGATGGAGGCCAAGCGCTTCGATCAGTCGATGGCGCGCTATGAGAAAGCCGCGACCGGCGTCTGGACCTCCCTCGGATGGCTGAATTTCGGCCAAGGCGTGATCTTTGGCCTCGGCACGACGGTCATGATGGTCATGTCCGGCTGGTCGGTCCTCAACGGGCATCATACGGTTGGCGATTTCGTCTTCATCAACGCCATGCTGCTGCAGCTTTCGGTGCCGCTCAACTTCATCGGCTTCGTCTATCGCGAAATACGCCAGGGCCTGACCGACATCGAGGAGATGTTCGATCTGCTCGAAGTCAAGCCCGAGGTTCTCGACGCACCCGATGCCAAGGAGCTTGTCATCGGCAATGGCGCGATCGCATTCAAGGACGTGCATTTCGCCTATGATCCGGCGCGACCGATCCTGAAGGGCATTTCCTTCGAAGTGCCCGCAGGCAAGACGGTCGCCGTCGTCGGGCCTTCGGGGGCCGGAAAATCGACGCTGTCGCGCCTACTCTATCGCTTCTACGACGTGCAGAGCGGTACGATCACCATCGACGATCAGGATCTGCGAACCGTCACGCAGAAAAGCCTGCGCAAGGTCATCGGCATGGTTCCGCAGGATACCGTGCTCTTCAACGACACCATCGCCTATAACATCCGCTACGGCCGTCCGGGCGCGAGCGAGGCGGAAGTGACCGGAGCGGCCGAGATCGCGCAGATCGGCGAATTCATCCGTCTTCTGCCCGAAGGTTTCGAGACCAAGGTCGGCGAACGCGGCCTCAAACTGTCGGGCGGCGAGAAGCAGCGCGTCGCGATCGCCCGCACAGTTCTGAAATCGCCGCCGGTTCTGATCCTCGACGAAGCGACCTCGGCGCTCGATACGACGACAGAGCGCGAAATACAGGCCGCCCTCGACGTCGTCTCCAAGAACCGCACGACGCTTGTTATCGCGCATCGCCTGTCGACCGTCATCGGCGCAGATGAGATCATCGTGCTGAAAAGCGGCGTCATCGCGGAGCGCGGCACGCATGCCGAGCTTCTGGCGCAGAACGGGCTTTACGCGTCCATGTGGAGCCGCCAGCGCGAGGCGACGCAGGCCGAGGAGCATCTGAAGCAGGTACGCGAGAACGACGATCTGGGCGTTGTCGACCGATTGGCGCCCGCAAGCTGAGAAGCCCGCGGAGCGCCGCGTTCCGTGACCCATCGCAGGCATTGGGGGCGTAGTGGTTATGCACCGTTGGCTGTCACGAGGTTGAGATAACAGCTTGCTACGTACGGCTCTCACATAATGGGAGCCCCAAATGCGTACTTTTGCCAAAGCTTTAAGCCTGCTGCTCGTCGTCGGCCTCGCCTCGCCGGTTTTCGCCGAAGATGCCAAGCCCTTCTCCGATGCCAAGGAGATCAATCTCCTCGATCTGCTGCCGCCCCCGCCCGCCAATGATTCCGCACAGATGAAGGCCGAGCTCGGCGAAATCCTGACGATCCAGGTAACGCGCACGCCGGAAATGGCCGCTCGCGCGGTGGCCGACGCCGAAGAGAATGTCTGGCGCTTCTCCGACGTCATCGACAATCCGAAGTTCACCAAGGAAAACCTGCCGAAGTTCTCGGCCTTCTTCGATCGCATCGTCGAGACCGAAGGCGCCGTCGTCGACCCGGCCAAGGATGTCTGGAAGCGTCCCCGCCCGCATCTCTATAGCGATCTCGTCAAGCCGATCGTGCCCCTCTCCAAGTCCGGCTCCTATCCGTCCGGCCACACCACGCTCGGCACGCTGATGGGCATCGTGCTTGCCAACATGGTGCCGGAGAAGCGTGCCGTCATCATGGCCCGCGCCTGGGAATACGGCCACAACCGCGTCGTCGGCGGCATTCACTACGCTTCCGACATCGAAGCCGGCCGAATTGCAGGCACCGTCATCGCCGAGACGATCATGACGCATGACGATTACAAGACCGAGTACGAAGGCGCCAAGGCAGAATTGCGCGCCGCTCTCGGCCTTTAATTTCCAATCTCTGACAGACATGGAAGCCGCTGGATAACTTCCGGCGGCTTTGTCTTTTCCTCCCCGTCACCCCGCAGGAACGCAAGGCCATCAAGAATTTGCATCTCACAGGACACCTCCCAAAAACATCATGTGGTTTGCGGCCGGGTGATTCCCGCGTATATGCGGGGCTGCGCGACGAAGGAGGCCGAGCCATGGCAGATGGGGTAATTCATACGAAAACCGATCTCGCCCGGCGGATTGCCGAGGTGGCGATGTTACAAGGCGAATTCGAACTCCGTTCGGGTCAAATCTCCAACCGGTATTTCGACAAATATCGCTTTGAAGGCATGCCTTCGCTGCTGAAGCCGCTTGCGCGCGCCATGGCCGATCTCATCCCGGCCGAAACCGAAATCATTGCCGGCCTGGAATTGGGAGGCATCCCGCTGGTGACGGCAATCTCACTTGAGACCGGCCTTCCCGCCGCGTTCGTCCGCAAGGAAGCAAAGACTTACGGGACCTGCCAGGCAATCGAGGGGCAAGACGTTTCCGACCGCCGCGTAACCTTCATCGAGGATGTGATTTCGACGGGTGGTGCGGTAAAAGATGCCTATCACTTGGCAATCGGCTCGCAGGCGCAGATTCTTGCCGTCATCTGTGCGATCTGGCGTGGAGATGGTGCGCCCGCGATCCAGGGCCTTCCCCTTCTTTCCGTCTTGCCTGTCTTTACGAGAGCAGATCTGGAAAACGCCCTGTAGGCATCCGTATCGGCTAAGAATAGGATTGCGCTGGGGGCGAGCGTGCGAAAGCATTGCCCATGACAGAGTTTGCCTGTAGTCACGCTCAACTGGTAATCAGAGCAAGACCGCTTATCTTGTTCTCATTCTTTTGACTGGCATGACCTTGCCGGAGAACCGGAGCCAGGTTCTTGGTGGGGATGCCCTAACGGAGTAGGCGATAGATGAGCTTGATGAACAGCGTACGCAACGTCATCGTTCCCGTACACAAGGAAGGCTATCCCTTCGTTGCAGGCTTCTTCGTCGCGTCGCTGGTGCTCGGTTGGATCTTCAAGCCGCTCTTCTGGATCGGCCTGATCCTGACGCTCTGGTGCGCCTATTTCTTCCGCGATCCCGAGCGTATGACGCCTCAGGACGATGATCTGGCGATATCGCCTGCCGACGGCAAGGTTTCGAGCGTGCAGATGGTGGTGCCGCCGGCCGAGCTCAACCTTGGCAGCCAGCCGATGCTGCGCATCTCGGTCTTCATGAACGTCTTCGATTGCCATGTGAACCGTTCGCCGATGCGCGGCCGCATCACCAACGTCGCCTATCGCCAGGGCAGCTTCCTCAATGCCGAACTCGACAAGGCCAGCGAACAGAACGAGCGCAACGGCCTCGTGATCGAGACGAAGCATGGCGAGATCGGCGTCGTGCAGATCGCCGGCCTCGTTGCCCGCCGCATTCTTTGCTTCGTCCATCCGAACGAGCCGCTGGATGCCGGCGAGCGCATCGGCCTCATCCGCTTCGGCTCGCGCCTCGATGTCTTCCTGCCGGAAGGCGCTTCGCCGCGTGTTGCCGTCGGCCAGCGGGCGATCGCCGGTGAAACCGTCATTGCCGAATTCGGCTCGGCCAAGGGCGCAACCATTAGCCGCCGCAGCTGAACCCGAGAGCATTTCCGTCCTAAACGGAGTTACGGAAATGCTCTATACCATTGTTTTCACGCAATTCCGGACGCAAAACCGCTTCGCACTTTTGCTGGAATTGCTCTAGGAACACGAGCGAGATGAAAACGCCTTTTCCGCCTTTCGAGCCGCATGGGCCTAACGACGAAGCGCGCGGGCCGCGACTACGGGAAATTCCGTTGCGGCTGATCGTGCCGAACATGATCACTGTGCTGGCGATCTGCTCGGGCCTGACGGGCATTCGCCTCGCTTTCGAAAGCCGCTACGAGCTCGCCGTTGCCGCCGTATTGGTCGCAGCCTTCCTCGACGGCATCGACGGGCGCGTCGCCCGGCTTATGAAGGCCACCTCGAAATTCGGCGCGCAGATGGATTCGCTCGCCGATATCGTCAATTTCGGCGTTGCCCCGGCACTCGTCGTCTATGTCTTCCTGCTCGACCAGGCCCGCTCTCTCGGCTGGATCGCGGCGCTCATCTACACGATCGCCGCCGGCCTGCGGCTCGCCCGCTTCAACGTCATGGCGGAGCGCGAGCATAAGGCCTCCTGGCAATCGGAATATTTCGTCGGTGTACCGGCACCTGCTGGCGCCATGCTGGTGCTGCTGCCTGTTTATCTCGGCTTTCTCGGGTTGACGCCGGACCGCACCTTCGCGCTATGGGGTGCAGCCTATACGGTTCTCATCGGCTTCCTGCTGGTCAGCCGTCTGCCCGTCTGGTCCGGTAAATCGGAAGGCAACGGCGTAAGGCGCGACCTGGTGCTGCCGATCATGCTCGGCCTCGTCGTCTATGTCGCACTGCTGATGAGCTATACGTGGCATGTCATGGTCGTGACCGTCGTCATCTATTTGCTATCCCTGCCCTTCGGCGCACGCTCCTGGGCGAAGAAATACGGCACCTACACCATCAATGGCCCCGCCGATCCCAATGTCGACGATTCCAACGACGACATTGGTCGCCACATCTAGGGCCGGCGTATCAAACCGCTGCGCACCGGCCCTCTGGCGGCACCGCCACACTGCAACCGCAAGTCTGTAAGTCTTCCTTACCAATCAGGGGTGTGACGATCGGTTGCCGGCGCAATGGGAAGCCCGCTCAGCGCGATATTTTCGCGGATTCAAACATTGCGGCAGTGCGGATTCTACACGAGGTTTCGGCGCTAATCTCTCGAAATATGGTCGTTGTTTACAAAAGCTGATTGGAAAACGCCTTCGATTTGTCATGATTTACGACAAAAAGCACTACTCGACTGTGAATCGAAAATGCTCCGGGGGAGCATGGTGAGGAGTGAAACATGACGCAGAAGAAAGACCAGCCGGCACAACCGCAGGCAAAGATCGATCCCAGCAAGCATTATCGTCCGCTGGGCCTGAAAGCCGTTCTTGCAGCGCATCTGATGCTGAAGACGAAGCCTCTCAAGAAGAAGATCGCCTGAGAATATAGTTCTGCCCGCCGCCGACCAATACCGGCAGGCAGCATTTCCGGTTACTGGCCGCCGAATGGCGGCCGCTCAGAGAAGGCTTAGCTGACCATCTTCCGGATCCGCCTTCTTCGGCGGTTTCCTGACCGGATCGAGCGCCACGGGTGTCTGCACCTCCGGCCCCATGTTGGCGACCTTGTTGACGCGATCCGAAACCGGGATCGCCTCGAAGAAATCCTCCTGGACCGGCTTCATCAGATCAAGGACATCGCGCGGTTCCTGCGTCTTGCAATCCAGCCAGCGGGCGAAATCCTCCGGCTTGATGACAACAGGCATACGATCATGGATGGAGCGGATGGCGCTGTTTGCCGCCGTCGTCAGGATCGCACCCGTATCGACTTCCGAACCGTCGGCGGACGACCATGTTTCCATCAGCCCTGCGAAAGCGATGACGCCGCCACTGCGAGGGCGAATCCAATAGGCCTGCGACTTCTCGCCGCTTTCCTTCGAAGGCCGGTGCCATTCGTAGAAACCGGATGCCGGAATGATGATGCGGCGATGGCGCATGGCAGCGCGAAAGGATGCCTTGCCGATCGCGGTTTCCGATCGCGCATTGATCAGCAGCGGAAATTCCTTGGGGTCCTTCACCCAGTCGGGCATGAAGCCCCAGCGCACGAGCAGGGCTCGACGATCCGGCAGGTTGCTGCCCGGTTGCTGCCTGTCACCCGAAATGACAACGAGGATCGGCTGGGTCGGCGCGATATTGTAGCGCGCTGGAAAACCGTCATTCAGCAGGACGCCGAGCGCTTCCCCCACCTGGTCTGCCGTCGATGTCAAAGCGAAACGTCCGCACATGGGGCCTGTGTTGCACCCGCAAGGCGCCGGGTCAAGCCTGGGGTCAGCCGCGCGGGCCGAAGAGAATGATCCCCGCACCGACGAGGCAGATGACGGCGCCCGAAATATCCCATCGGTCCGGCAGCCGCCCTTCGGCGAGCCAGAGCCAGAGAATGGAGGCAACGATATAGACGCCGCCATAGGCGGCAAAAGTGCGCCCGGCCGCCTCGCTCGGCACCAGTGCGAGCAGCCAGGCAAAGAGTGCGAGCGAGACAAGGCCGGGTGCCAGCCACCAGACGGACTTCGACAGGCGTAACCACGCCCAGAAGGCAAAGCAGCCGGCGATTTCGGCCAGAGCCGCCAAAGCATATAGCCCGTAGATCATCCCCGATCGTCCCCATAGTCGGCGCATTAAGAATCGTCGCCTTAGCCGGGAGCGAGTTAAGGAGCTTTCCCGCGGGACAGCAAGCGCCGTTTCCTGTAGACATTGGTCGCGAATGGCTCCTCGCCATTGCGCATCGATCTCCCTATCCGAATGCAAAGCGATCCATGACCACTCTTCCGCGCCCGGCCTCCTCCGCCATTCTCCAACGCAACGGTCGCTTCCTGCTGGTGTTGCGCAGCAACCCGCCATCCGCGGATATGTATGCCTTTCCGGGCGGACGGGCCGAAGAAGGCGAGACGCCGGCCGATGCAGCACTGCGCGAGTTCAAAGAGGAGACAGGCATATCAGCCCGCAATCCCCGGCTGTTCGAGACCTACGATCTGCGCTCCCATGCAGCAGACGGAACGCTGACGAGCCATTTCCTGCTCTCGGTCTTCCTCGTGGATGCCGACGAGGATGCGGTCGCCGAAGCCGCCGACGATGCGGCTGATATCGGCTGGTACACGCTTGAGGAGGTGCGCACCCTTCCCGTCCCGGCCAGCGTGCTCGAATGCGTGGAACGACTTGCTGCAGAAAACGCATAGCTCGGCCCCTGAAATTAACGATGCTGAGCAATATCGGCGTGGAAACCACCTCTACCGCCTTGTTCACGTCATGCTTGTCCGCTCAACATGGTTACATGAATCATAACAGCCTTGGCCGACCGCTTCTGATCTGCATCGCGCTTGCCGCAGCCTTTCCCGCTGCAGCACAGCCGGCGGCAAGCGCACCACCGGCACAGGCGGCCGATAATGCGAATGCCGAGCAGCCTGCGCCCTATGACGAGCAGCTTTCCCGGCTTTCCGAAATTCTCGGCTCGATCGATTATCTGCGCAATCTGTGCAGTCCGACACGGGAAGACGGATGGCGCGGCGACATGCAGCACTTGCTCGACACGGAAACCAAGAGCGAGCCGAAACGAAAAGAAAGGCTCACTGCGGCCTTCAACCGTGGATATCGGTCCTTTGCATCGGTTTACACGAATTGCACGTCGCAGGCCCGCATCGCGGAAGAGCGATACCGTAACGAAGGTGCAACACTGGCGACAGAAATCACCGCACGCTTTGGAAATTGACGATTTATTAACCTCTTTTCATAGCGAGCCGTGTCGTTTTGGGAAAAGGCTGATAGAGTTATTAAGCAAGTGGTAAGGACATGAACGTCTCGAGGAAAGAAACAATGGAAACCAGCCTGAACGAAATCGACGACATGATCGTTCATGAAAAGATGCAGGCAGCGCTGGAATACCAGAATGAAGCTTGGGCCGACGGCATGGCAGATGGCATCGAGCCCGAAATCATCGCCGATGCAGCCATTGCCCATGCGATTCGCGAGACGATCCGGATTCAAGGGGAACAAGGCGCCGAGGCCTTGCTCGAATCGCTGCGTGAACGCATGCTGGCTGGCGAATTCTCACCGAACCGTACCCTGCAATAACACTCAGAGATTGCTTATGCGTATCTTTCCAGGCAATGCGCTCACCTGTTCCATTGCCTCGTTTGCTGCCGTAACCCTGTTTTTGGGCAGCACGGCATTGCCGTTACCGGCCAATGCCTTTTCCCAGCTCAATCCGCCAGCCCCCCAGGCGAAAGATACAGCACAACCCGCACAGCAGAAGCACGAAAAGCCGATCGAGCAGGCGCTGGAAGCACCGGCAAATAACGCGCTGCCTATGCCTGATCCGCTGATCAACAAGCAAGCAGGCCAGAACAGCGGCGATGCTTCGAACACGAACAAATCGGTCGAATTTCTCTACGATATCGACAAGGCGCCGGAGCCGGTAAAGAAGCTCCGCGCGGCGATCGTAGAGGCTGCTGCTTCCGGTGATCTCGAGCGTCTGCGCCCGCTGATGAATATCGGAGCCGGCCTGAAGCAGACGCAGGTCACCGCCGACGATCCCGGCGAAGATCCGATCAAGACGCTGCATGATCTTTCGGGCGATCCCGACGGCATCGAGATCCTGTCCATCCTCCTCGACATCATGTCGACCGGCTTTGCCCATGTCGGCCAGGGAACCCCAGACGAGGTTTATGTCTGGCCCTATTTCGCCGAGAAGGACATCAAGACGCTCTCCACGCCGGAGAAGGTCGATCTGATGCGCATCGTGACGGCCGGCGACTATGCCGACATGCTGGAATTCGGCGGCTATAATTTCTATCGCGTCGGCATCACGCCGGACGGCCGGTGGAAATTCTTCACCTCGGGCGAATGATCCGGAAGGGGAACTTGCGGTTCCCCGTCGAAGGCCCTACCTCTGAGTGCTGGAGCATGTCGCGTAAAAGTGCGCAGCGGTTTTGCGGCAACGACATGCGCAAAATCAAAACCTTAAAGCGCACGAAACGAACCTTAGAGGTCGTGACGTGCTTTAAGGCCAAACCAGCGGAACCATCATGCCAGCCGTATTCCTGAGAGAGCGCTCCTTCATCCGCATCACCGGCGCGGAAGCGGAGCCGTTCCTGCACAATCTCATTACCACCGATCTCGCCTCGCTCGGCGCCGACGAAGCGCGCCCGGGCGCGCTGCTGACCCCGCAGGGCAAGATCCTGTTCGACTTCATGATCTGGCGGGACGGACCCGGCTTTCTGCTCGAAACCGACACGACGCAGCGGGAGGGCCTGCTCAAGCGGCTCACCATGTACCGCTTGCGTGCCAAGGTCGATTTCGCCGTGGAAGACACCCAGGGCGTCACGGTGGCGTGGGGAGATGCTGCAAAAGACAGCCCCAAGGATAGCCGCTTCGCCAAGGCGGGCATTGTCCTGGCACGCACGCCGGGCGACCATGGCGGCGATCCCGAGACACTCTATGATGCGCTGCGGATCGCCAACGGCATCGCCGTTTCCGGGCGTGATTTCGCGCTGCAGGATGCGTTCCCGCATGATGTGCTGATGGATATGAATGGCGGCCTCGGCTTCCGCAAGGGCTGCTATATCGGCCAGGAAGTGGTTTCCCGCATGCACCATCGCGGCACGGCGCGCAGGCGTGTCGTCATCGTCAACGGCAGCTCTGAATTGCCGCCTTCCGGCACGGAATTGACTGTCGGCAGCAAGCCGATCGGCACGCTCAGCTCGACCGCCGGCAATATGGGCCTTGCTATCGTCCGCATAGACCGGGCCGGCGAAGCCATTGCCGAGGAGGCTCCGATAAAGGCTGGCGACGTCAGCGTCACCGTCTCTCTTCCAGTCTGGTCCGGCCTCGTCTTCCCCACCCGCGCCGATGAGGCGTCGGCATGATATCGGCCAAGACGGCGCGTGCCTGGCAGCGCATGTTATCCGGGCGCAGGCTCGACCTGCTCGATCCCTCGCCGCTCGATGTCGAGATCGGCGACATTGCGCATGGGCTTGCCCGTGTTGCCCGCTGGAACGGGCAGACCTCCGGCGATCATGCCTTTTCCGTGGCCCAGCACAGCCTGGTCGTGGAGGCGATCTTTCGTCACCTCAATCCGGCAACACCCGACGAGCTGCTTGCCGCATTGCTGCATGACGCACCGGAATATGTCATCGGCGACATGATCTCGCCGTTCAAGTCCGTCGTCGGCGGCGACTACAAGGTCGTGGAGAAGCGGCTCGAAGCGGCCATATACCGGCGCTTCACCCTGCCCCCGCATTGCGCGCCCAAGCTCAAGGAAAAAATCAAGAGAGCCGATACAATCTCGGCCTATTTCGAGGCGACGCTGCTTGCCGGTTTCTCGCCCGATGAAGCCCGCAAATTCTTCGGCCAGCCGCGCGACATCACGCGCGAGATGCTGCCGATCGATCCTGTGCCGGCGATCGAGGCGCAGCGGCTGTTCCTCAGCCGCTTCGAGGCGATCGAGGCGGAGCGCGCCGCTATAAGGATCGGCGCATGACCACGATCGTGGTGTCCCCGCTCGCGCGCATCGCCGAAATGGCTGTTCGGCATGGCGCACGCGAAATGATCAGCCTGATGGCCAAGGAGCAGAACTTTCACCGTCCCGCCGTCATCAAAGCGGAGCGGCATCTGCTGCTCAATATGAACGACATCAGCTTTGCCGGCACCGGCGATCTCGTCGCTCCTCAGGAAACGCATGTTCGCGCCATTATCGATTTCGCTACCGATTGGGATCGAAGCGCGCCTTTGCTCATTCATTGCTGGATGGGCGTCTCACGCTCGCCGGCGGCAGCGCTGATTGCCGCTTTGGCCATCCGCCCGGAGGAAGACGACCTAGTGCTGGTGCGCCGCCTGCGCGCAAGTTCGCCATTCGCCACGCCGAATACACGGTTGATCGCCATCGGCGACGACCTGCTCGGGCGCCGGGGTCGTCTGGTTGCTGCAGTCAAGGAGATTGGCCGCGGTGCGGATGCTGACGGCAATGCGCCCTTCACACTATCCATGGCCAACTAATGCGTTGACACAAAAAACGAAGACCGCTCTCGCGGTCTCCGTTCATCCCGTGACAATCGGCTACCAAATTTACGCGGCGACGCCGTCCGTCTGACCCAGATCATACTGACCATAGGTGTTCTGATAAAGCGACGACGGATCCTGCATGTCGTTCAGCAAGACGTCGAGCGCCTTATCCTTGGCAAGCGTCGCGGCATCCGTCGGGTTGCTGTCGCTCGTGCTCGGCTCTAGCGACAGCATATCGGCGGCGGAAGCATCCGACGATTTCAGGGCATCCAGACCCTCGGCGAACTGATCCTTGGTCAAGGAGCCGGCGTTTTGCGTATCCAGGCTTTTGAACAGGTTTTCAGCATCGCTTTCGCTCATGTCCTTCGGACGCCCGGCAACGAACTCGTTCTGCGAGATCGTGCCGTCCTGATTGGTGTCGAGGCTGGCAAACAGCTGATCCATAGGGGACACGCTCGAAGAGCCGTCCGTCGACGTGGAACTGCTCGACTGGCTGTTCTGCTGCATCTGCAGCAGCATCGACGCCAGGTTGCCCGAAAAGACGTCCGTGGCGCTCGGATCGCTGCTGCTGTCGCCATTCTCGTCGTTGGCAACGCTCGCCGACAGAAGGCCGGACTGCGCCGCCGCCTCCAGCTCCTGAGCATCCACGACGCCATCCTGATTCTTATCCAAGGGACTATACGAGGCAGCCGTCATGCTGCTTCCGATTGAAGAAACCCCGCTCATCCAAATCTCCTACGGCAAATGCCATCGCGTGGTTGATAGACCCCGGCACGCTTAGTCATCTGCAAGCAGGATAGGCCGTTTTGCCTCGCGGATTGAGACTGGTGTTAATTCACCATTAACCATAATTGACAGCCATCGAATCATATTGCCGGTGGGCTCTTACGCGGCCGAAACAACCGCTGATTGAACTTCGGCCGGCTCAATGCGCGAATCATTTTTTCGCGCTTCTATCGGCCGTCTTCTTATTGAATGACAGCGCATGCCAGGCGTTTGCCGGCACCGCCGACGGGCTGGCTGCGGTAATCGTCGGAATCCGCATGGATCATCAGCGTGCGGCCGCGAATGCCGTTCTTGCCATTCAGCGACACCATGCCGTTGAAGACCTGAGCGCGCAGCTTGCCATCCTGATCGACATATTGGTTTGGCATGTCGCCGGCATGCGGCCCATTAGCCGCGAGGAAACCATGTTCCGCCTTGGTGGGGTTGAAATGACCGCCGGCGGACTCGAAGCCATGCGTATGGTCGCAAGTGCTGTTTTCATGAATATGGAAGGCAACCCAGCGATTGGCGGGCATGCCTGAGACTTCCATCTCGATCAGCACACCCCTTTTGCCCTCAGTCAACGTCGCCCGCCCGGCCTGTTTGCCGTCGAGGCCGACAAAATCAGCGGTGGCGGTGTTTTGACTTTGGGTTTGCGCGACCGCAGGCGCGGATACGGCAAGAGCAAGAATTGCAGCGATCATCATCCGATTCATGGAACACCCTCCCTGTTCTGCGTGGCAATTGCCCAACGCATGGCAGGCATGAGGGTTCCGGCAAATGGAAAAAATGACCCTACATCAAAACGATAACGCGGCTTGCCGGGATGCCGGTAGGCCGCGTTACATCGGATTAAAGGCTTGTCAGGCCGCTATGCTACCGACGTCGTATTGGCCGTATGTGCTGTTATAGGCATCCACCGGCGACATCAGATCCAGGCCGAAAGCGATATTGGATTCCGGTGACTTGACCGTGGAGGCGGTATCGGCACTTGGCAATTGCATGAGCTTGGCAATCAAGCCGCTCAAAGCACTGTTTGAACCATTGGCAGTAGCGTCGGTGTTGCTGGCCTCGAGAATGCCGGGGCGCTCGTCCACCGCGCGTTCCTCTTGGCTCAAAAGGCCATCGCCATTCGAATCGAGCCGCGAGAGCGTGCCGCGATACGGGTAAGAGTTGTTGGATACGGAAGAAACATGGGACATACAAACCTCCTTAGGTAGGAGCCGCCTCATGCGACGTCGTTTGTACGCAATACATTCAGAGTTAGACTATGAATTGCTATTAAGCTGCTTCGCGCTGCCCGTAAATACAAATTGTTAATGAGTATTAACCATAGTTCTCAAGTGGTAAATCTGAATTTCCTAATATTTCCTTTGCAATCCTTCGTGAGGGAATCTGGCATAATCCACTGGAATCATAGGGGAATCTGACTATCTAATCTTACCCGGCGAGCGGTTTCGTATATGGTACGGCGGATCGCCCATGGAGAAGACATGATGGAATTGTTACCGCTCGTCATCCTGGTCGTCGGCATCCTGGTACTGCGAGGCCACAACCTACGGATAAAGAAGCTGGAAGCGCGCGTTCAGGAGCTGCAAAATGCTCTCGCGGGCAAGGTGCTGGCGGCGGATACGGGCGAATCGGTTCCCGCAACGGATTCGGTGGCTCTTGCTGCCACGCAGCCTATCGAAGACGAGCCGAAAGCCGCGATCGAAGACACCTCTGCGCCCGATATCGTGGAGCCGGCTCTCGCCTCGAACAATGTCGTGGATATGGTCGAGGAAGAGGCGGCGCCTCTCGCCAGTCAGACATCCGTGCAGGCAAAGGAAAGCCTGGAGAGCGCGATCGGCGCGCGCTGGGCCGTGTGGGTCGGCGGCATCGCGCTCGCGCTCGGCGGCATCTTCATGGTCAAATATTCGATCGAGAGCGGCCTTCTCAGTCCCGGCGTACGGCTGGTTCTTGCCGCCCTCTTCGGCCTTGTCCTGATTGCTGCCGGCGAAGTGATCCGCCGCCGCGCCGCGCCGGTGCTCAACAATGCTTTCCAGAATGCGATGATCCCTGGCGTGCTGACGGCAGCCGGCGTTGTCGCCCTGTTCGGCTCCACCTATGCGGCGCATGCCATCTACGAATTCATCGGCCCCACGACCGCCTTCATTCTTCTCGCACTGATCTCGCTCGCCACGCTCGGGCTATCGCTGTTGCACGGACAGGCGCTTGCCGGCCTCGGTCTGCTGGCGTCGATGGCAACCCCCGCCCTGATCGCTTCGAATGCGCCAAGGCCGTGGATTCTCTTCGGTTATCTCGTTCTGACCTGGCTTGCGACCCTATTGGCGTCGCGCCTGCGTCGCTGGCTGATTGCCCCCTCCCTCGCGAATGGATTGCTGAGCCTCTGGCCCCTGCTCTACATCACCTTCAGCCCGGCCGTCGATCTGACGCCAGTCACGCTTGCCATGCTGGCGATGGTCGCTGGCACCATCTTCCTCTGGCCGGGACGCTATCCGATCTCCGAAGCAGTGCGGGACGACACGGCAACCATGCCGACCGAAGGCAGGTCGCTACGACCTAGCGCCGGCACGGAATGGGCGGGGTTTCTCGCCCGACAGCCGCTCGGCATGACGTTGACCGCCTCTATCGGCGCGCTTGCGGTGTCGCTCTGCCTCATCAACTACAGCCTCCGACAGGGATATCCCATTGTCGACGCCACATTCATGTTCGCGGCGATCGTTGCGGCAGTTGCAGCCTTCGGCGCCGGCCGCCTGCATGCAGCCTGGGCAACGATCCTGTCTGCGCTCATCGTAATCGTCGGCACGTCCGGCATTCTGACCAACTGGATCGCCGGGATCGAATCCACCGGTACAGATGGAACCGCCAGTCTGCAGAGCACGGTGCTCTATGAGGTACTCGGCCTCGGCGCCCTCTTCGTGCTGATCGGCGCCTTCTTCCTCAGGCGCTTCGCCGCGCAGGAAAAACCCTATGCCGCGCTTTGGAGCCTTGTGATGGCCGCCACGCCGCTGGCGATCGCAACGATCAGCTTCGTCAACTTCGGCAACTGGACGCTCGACTGGCTGCATGGGCTCTACGGCATCGGACTGGCCGTCGTACTGATCGCGCTTGCAGAATGGCAAGATCGCCACGAGAACGAAGGGCTGAACCTGCCGACGAACATTCTTGCTGCCGGCTCCTTCGCCGCCGCCGTCTTCGCCCTGCATACGCTTGCGCATCACGCCACGGCGACGATCCTGCTGCCTGTTCTCGGTATCGTCTATCTGCTGGCGGGACGTCTGCGCAATTGGCTGGTTCTGCCGTGGGCAATGGTTGCCGCGCTGATCATCGCCATGGCGCGCATCGCCTGGCAGCCGACGATCGTCGATCCCTCGGAGCTCGGCACGACCCCGATCTTCAACATGCTGCTTGCCGGCTACGGCATACCGGCGGCGCTTGCCGTTTGCGCGGCTTTCATCACCCGCCATTCGCCTAACCTGCGGCTGCGCAATGCCTTACAAGCGCTTGCCTGCTTCCTCGTGCTGCTGACCATCGCCATCCTCGTACGCCATGCCATGAACGGCGGCGTCCTGAACGACGCGGTCCCGACGCTCGGGGAACAGTCGATCTACACGCTGCTGGCGATCGGTGCCTCCGCGACGCTGATGGCGCTCGATCTGAGCGCGGCAAGCCCCGTCTTCCGCTATGGTGGCATGGCGCTCGGCGTCATTTCGGTCGTCATGATCCTCACCCTGCATCTGCTGGGGCTGAACCCGTTCATCACGGGCGAGAGCACTGGCGGTATCCCGCTCTTCAATCTCCTGTTGCTTGCCTATCTTCTGCCCGCCGTCGCCTATGGCGGATTGGCGCTCTTTGCCCGCAACCGGCGTCCCCTGCCCTATGTCAGCATGCTGGCCGTCGCGGCGGCCGTCATGGCCTTTGCATGGGCAACCTTGTCGGTACGCCGCCTCTGGCAGGGTGAATATATTCCCTTCTGGAACGGCTTCATCCAGGGCGAGCTCTATTCCTATTCCGTCGTCTGGCTGCTGATCGGCATCGCGCTTCTCGGGCTCGGTGCCCGCTTCGAGGCACGGAGCCTGCGCATCGCCTCGGCGGTGCTGGTCTTCATCGCCGTCGTCAAGGCCTTCCTGATCGACATGGCGAACCTCGAAGGCTTCCTGCGGGCGCTGTCCTTCATCGGCCTCGGCGCGGTGTTGATCGGCATCGGCCTGTTCTACCAGAAGATCCTGACGCGCGAGAAGGCGACGGAGTGATTGCGGCGAATCCCTTCGCCGGGTAGGACGGAAACCTGCCGACTGATCACTCCGGAGCAAGCGCGACAATGAATACCGACAGGATGGCCCAGGCCTTCGCCCCGTTCGAAGCACTGGCTGCGGATCTCATTCCCCATGCCGCCGATGGCGACGACGGTTCGCACGATATTGCCCATATCCTGCGTGTCTTCCGTAACGCCATGGCCATTCAGGCCGAGGAAGGCGGCAACGCCCGAATTCTCGCCGCCGCCGTGCTGCTGCATGACTGTGTTTCCGTCGAAAAGAATTCGCCGCATCGCGCGCAGGCATCGCGGCTCGCTGCCGAGAAAGCTTCGGGCATCCTGCGGCAACTCGGCTGGGCTGACGAAGATGTTGCGGCGGCGGCGCATGCGATCACCACGCATAGTTTCTCCGCCAACCTGCCGCCGGAAACGCTGGAAGCGAAGATCCTGCAGGATGCCGACCGGCTGGATGCGATCGGCATGGTCGGTGCTGCGCGCTGTTTCTACATTGCCGGGCGTCTCGGCTCCGGCCTCTACGACCCCTTCGATCCGCTTGCGGCAGAGCGGCCACTCGACGACAAGCGCTTCGCCATTGACCATTTCGAGACAAAGCTGTTCAAACTGGCGGATGGATTCCAGACCGAGACCGGGGCCAAGTTTGCCAAAGCGCGGCATGACCGGCTGAAAACCGTGCTGGCAATGTTCATCGACGAAATCTGAGGGCCATCCATGCGCGTCAGCGATCTTTTCATCTATCCCCTCAAGAGCGCGCGCGGCATCGCCATTCCGTCTGCTGCCATCGATGCTTTCGGTCTTGCGGGCGATCGTCGCGCCATGCTGGTTGATCCCTCGGGCAACTTCATCACCCAGCGCGAATTGCAGGCACTGGCCCGGATCGATATCCAGCCGGCGCCCTCCTATCTGCGCCTGAAGATGAAGGGCAAGCCCGACATCATCGTGCCGCCGCCGCACCCGGACAACCGCATGGACATCGTCGTCTGGAAATCAGCCGTCAACGCCTCCGTCGCGGATGAGGACACCAACAAGGCGCTGTCGGCCTGGCTGGATCGCGAGGTCAAGATGGTGTTTTTCGACAGGCTGGCCAAACGTATCGCCAGTTCGGAATGGGCTGGCGAGGATACGCCTGTCACCTTTGCCGACGGATACCAGATCCTCGTCACGACCACCGGCTCGCTGAAGGCGCTCAATGCCAATCTGGCCAGCCACGGCGAAGGTGCCGTCGGCATGGAGCGCTTCCGCCCGAACATCGTCATCGATATCGATGAGGAATGGCCGGAGGATCGTTGGGCAGCGATCGAGATCGGCGGCATCCGCCTCGATCTGGTTAAACCCTGCTCACGCTGCATCATGACGACGCAGGATCAACAGACCGGCTCGCGCGACGTGCCGAACCCCATGCCCGCCATGGGCCGCATCCGCATGTCAGCCGACCGCCGCGTCCCCGGCCCGCTCTTCGGCTGGAATGCCGTGCCGCGCGGCGAAGGCTCAGTGAAGATCGGCGATACGGTGACGGTGCTCGAGGAACGGCCGGAGGGCTGGGCGCTCAAGCGGCGCTAGTCGTTCCGCCGTTTGTTTAGCTTGCGGACCCAAGGCAGCAAGCGCATGCTTATCGCTCCTTTTGAACCCGATGGTTACGGCTGAAACAACCGTGGTGCGCGGGCTTTGGCGAGGTGCGTCCGATGGAATGCGCCGGCTGCGGTTTCGATATTCAGAGCGGCTTTGCTTTCTGTCCGCGATGCGGGGCAAGGCAGCCTATCTCCTGTGCTGCGTGCGGCTATCCCTGCCAGCCTGACTTTGCCTTCTGCCCCCGATGCGGCGCTGCGATTTCCGACAAGGCCCAACCCACAGCCAAGCCGGCCATCAGGACTGCGCCGGCAAAATCCGAGGATGATGCCGACCGGCGGCCGGTAACCGTGCTCTTTGCGGATCTCTGCGGCTTCACGACACTGAGCGAGCAGATCGACCCGGAAGTCATGCGGATGCTGCAGAACGAGTTGTTCGAAGAGATGACCCAGGCAGTCGAGGCCTATGGCGGCTTCGTCGACAAGTTCGTCGGCGATGCGCTGCTGGCGCTGTTCGGCGCGCCGGTTGCCCATGAAGACGATCCGGTGCGGGCGCTGAACGCGGCACTCGATATGATCGAGCGGGCGACGCAGGTCGGCGAGCGCTGGCAAGCTCGTGCCGGCGTGCCGCTGCGGCTGCATATCGGCATCAACAGCGGTCCCGTCGTCACCGGCGGCTTCGGTGCCGTCAGCACCAAATCCTATTCCGTGACCGGCGACACGGTGAACACAGCCCAACGGCTGCAATCCATGGCCGGCGAAAATGATATCCTCGTCGGACCGCTGACCTATCGCCTCACCCGCCACGCCTTCGCCTTTGATAATCTCGGCGCCCAAGCTTTACGCGGCAAAAGCGGCAACGTGCTTGTCCATCGGCTGACGGGACAATTGGAGGCACCGCACACGGCGCGCGGGCTCGAAAGTTTCGGCCTTCAGGCACCGATGATCGGACGGGACACGGAACTGTCACGGCTTTTGACCTGCCTCAACCTTGCCTGCAGCGGCGCGGCGCAACTTGTTCGCCTCATCGGAGAAGCGGGTATCGGCAAGTCGCGGCTGGTCAACGAGTTCATCGGTATTGCCGGCAATACGGCGCGCTTTCCCGGCCTCGCCATCCGCAAGGCGACCTGCTCACCTCTCGGTGAACAGTCCTATGGCACACTTGCCGCGGTCGTGCGCAGCGCCTACGGCATCGGCGAGCGGGACAATCTCGACAGGACGCGACAATTGCTGGCGACAGGATTCCGTGCGCTCGATCTCACGCAGGAGGATGTTGACGGACTTTCGCCGCTTTTCCTGCATGTTCTCGGTCTGGGTGACCCCGACGGAGCGCTGCGGCACATCGAACCGGAGCAATTGCGACGGCAGATCTTCTATGCTGTCCGCACCGTCTTCGAGCGACGGCTGGCGCAAGGTCCCCTGCTGCTTGTTATCGAGGATGTGCATTGGGCCGATGCCGCTTCGCTGGAGGTGCTTCGTTTCATGATGGATCGGCTGGAGCGCAGCCGACTGATGTTGCTTGCGATCTATCGGCCGACATCGCAGATCGACCCGCTGGATTCCAATCGGGTCAGCGTCACCGTCCAGCGTCTCGGCCCACTCGTCGCAACCGACGGGCGGAAGCTGCTCGCCGCTTTTTTCGGCGAGAGTCACGGCAAGCTACCGATCGCGATATGTCAGCGCATTCTCGATCGGGCCGGCGGCAATCCGCTCTTCATCGAGGAGATCCTTCGGGGATTGATCGACATGGGCAGGCTGCACAATGACGGTCAGCGCTGGCAAGTTGCGGCGGAAGACACGGATGTCGATATTCCGGTCAATCTACAGGCGCTCCTGCTTGCCCGTGTCGATCGCCTACCACAGGAGATCAGACGGTTGGCGCAGGAGGCAGCGGTGATCGGCCCGAAGTTCGACACCGCCCTGCTTCGCACCATTACCACCGATCCGGCTGCCATCGACGCCGCGTTGGACTATCTCTGCGATGTCGACATCATCGAGGAATTGCGCGGGCCGGATGCCGGCATCTCGCCCACCTATCGCTTCAGCCAGTCCCTGCTGCACGATGTCATCTACCATAATCTCCTGCTGCAGCGGCGCATGGAGCTGCATCACCGGATCGGCCGGGTTCTGGAACGCCAATATGGCGCAGCGCCGGATCGGCCCGAGCATCTGGCGCAGCTCGGTTATCATTTCAGCCTAACGACCGAAAAAGCGAAGGGAGCCAGTTATCTGATGGCGGCCGGCGATCTGGCGCGCAAGACCTATGCCAATGACGACGCGATGCGCCTCTATCGCCAGGCACTCGCCACCTTTGCGAACGAGCCGAAGATAGCGCCGGAGCAATCGGCGCTCCTGGAGCGTCTCGCCGATCTCTGCGGACCTGCCGGTCACCGCGATGCTGCCTTGAATCATTATCAGCAAGCGCTGGCGATCCATCGCACCGAAGACGATCGGATCGCGGCGGCGAGGATATTGCGCAAGATCAGCCGGCTGCATCTCGAGGCGGGACACCGCGATCAGGCGGAGGCGCATTGTGCCGAGGCAGAAGCCATGATCGGGACGATCGATGCGCCGGTCGAACACGCGCATCTCCTGCAGGAGCGCGGCCATCTGGCCTTCCGCATGGGCGACCAGGCCGCCGCCGCCGAATGGGCGACGCAGGCGCTGCAACGGCTGCAAACGCTCCCTATCGACGGAACGACCGAGACCGGACGAGAGGCGGCGCGTGCCATGGCGGAGGCGCTGAACACGAAGGGCGCAGCACTTGCGCGGCTCGGCCGCCGCCGCGATGCCGTGCAGGAAGTGGAGCGAAGCCTCACTGTCGCCGAAAAGGCCGATCTACAAAGTGCTGCGTGTCGCGCCTATTCCAATCTCGGCGTGCTCTACACGATCGTGGATCCGGCTCACGCCATCAAGATCTGCCGGCGGGGGCTGGAGGTCGCGACCCGCATCGGCGATCTCGGCTTCCAGGCGCGCCTTCTCGCCAACCTTGCCGTTTCCTGCTGCACCTTTACCGATCGCTGCGCCGCCGAGGGCGTGCCGGCCGCGGAGAAGGCGGTGGAAATCGACCGGGCGCTCGATCAGCGCGACCACCTTTCCGTGCCCTTGATCGTCCTCGGACAGATCCATCAATGTCACGGAAAGCCGAAGCTCGCGCGCAAATATTACGAGGAAGCCCTTGAGGTTGCGAAGGAAATCGATGAGCCGCAATTGCTCTTTCCATGCTATGATGGCTTGGCGACACTAAGCCTGGAACATGACGACCTGGTCGAGGCGGAGCGCTTTTTCACGCTGGCGCAGGATGTATGCGCGCGCCACAACCTCGATCCGGGCACGCTCGTCGTATTGCCGTTTCTCGACTGACCGTCTTCGTTACGACGGCCTCAGGAGATTGGTTGGGAGAACCGATTCAAACACATAAAGGGAGGAACGAAACATGCAGGAGAACCACACCGAAAGACCATTGCAGCCTGGAGATCGCGCCCCGAATGTCGTGCTGGATGCGATCACCCGCCAGGGCAAGATCGCCATCGACGATTTTCGCGGCCAGAGGCCGGTCCTTGTCGGATTGTTCCGTGGACTGCATTGTCCCTTCTGCCGCCGGCAGATCGCCGCCATGTCCGAGCTCACCGGGGCTCTACAGGAGAAAGGCATCGACAGCCTGACCGTCGTCAACACACCGATCGAACGCGCCCGGCTCTACTTCCGGTTTCATCCGCTTCCCAATCTGCTTGCCGCCTCCGATCCGGAGCGGGTATCGCACAAGGCTTTCGGCCTGCCGAATGTCCAGTTCACCGAAGACGAGACCGACTGGCCGCGCAAGGTCGGCATCAGCGCCGTGCGGTCGATGCGCATCGACATGCCGGGTGAACTTCCCCAGCCTATGGATCCGATGACGGCGATGGAATTCCTCGACAAGGCGGACGGCTATGAAATCACGGAGGACGACAAACATATGGTCGCCACCGGCGAAGGCCAGCTGGTCGGCGAATTTCTGCTCGATCGGGATGGTGTCATCCGCTGGTGTTTCACCGAGGCCGAAGAGGCCGGTCGTCATATGTTCGGCATTCCCGCCCCGCGAGAGGTGATGTCGGCGGCGTCGAATATGGCTGTTTGAAGCGAGCCGTCCTTCTGCTCCGAATATGCCTCGAGCTTGATCCTGTTTACCGCGCACTTTTGCGCGGCGTGCTCTATAGTTTGGCTGCGACCGCCGGCCGCTCCTGCGAAACCGCATTCAGCGCCTTCATCGCCGCCTGAATAAAGCCCTCGCGCGCCGCAGCGATCTCTATGCCGCGCGGTTCGTAGACATGGCGATGCAGGAAGAAGCCGGTCAGGCGGAAGGCGGCAGAAAGGCTTTCCCTGTCTGCAGCGATCATGGTGCCGGTCGTCAGAAATGGCGGCAGCGTCAGCATCTTGTCCGCCCATGGCATGCCGGCTGCCCGGCAGACGGCACGCCCGGACTTCGGAGAAACGAAGGCCAGATCCTCGCGTACGCCGGTTGCCGCGCATTCCGTCAAATCGAGGCCGAAGCCGAGGTCGTTCAGCACGGCAAGCTCGAAGCGCACAAAGAGTTCGCCGGCATCAGCGGGGTTCTGCAGGTTTTCCAGGATGACATCGAGCGCATCGTAGAGATGTGGATGCGGATCGCGCTCCGGCAGCAGCCGCAGCAAGGCGGCCATCGCCTGCACGCCATAGACGGCGGTCGCGGTCTCCATCAGCCGCGCGGCCCGGAGCGTGACCGGTTCCATGCGAAACTCGCCGAGATGCTCGTGCAGCCTTGCCCGCCACGTCACCTCGACGAGATTGCCGGCCTGCAGCACCGGCTGCATGGCGCGTGAGCGACCGGATCGCACCAGCCCCATGTGGCGACCGCGGGCACGAGTCATCACCTCGGCGACGACACTGGTCTCGCCGAGACGTTTGACGCCCAGAATAATCGCATGGTCCTGCCACTGCATCGGCCGGTTGCCTCGAAAGATTTTTGCGATTCGAGTTTAGGGCAAATGGCCGCCGCTGTCACATGGCGAGCGGGGAGCCGCCGGCCAGGCTTTCGACGAAAAGGCGCATGGATTGCTCGTCAAAAGGCTTGTTCAAAAGCGGCACATGCCGCAAATCTGCCGGAAAATCGAGTGTATCGGAATAGCCGGTGACGAAGCCGAAGGAAATGCCCCGCTCCATCAGCAATCGGGCAAACCCGAAACTCGTCGACTCCCCAAGATTCACGTCGAGCATCGCAAAATCATAATGTTCCGAATGGATGGCGTTGACCGCCTGCTCCAGATTCGAAGCAATCTCAACCTGTTGAATTCCGACGAGGTGAAGAATTTCCTCCGCCTCCATGGCAATGATGAGATTATCTTCCAGTATAAGGACGCGCTGAAACGTCATATCAGCGCCATCCTTGCCCGTACGCGCCAGCTGGCGTACCCCGTAAAAAGTCCCGCATCTATCCCTCCGGCGCCAATCATCGGCCCGTCTTGAATGGATGGTTAGCCCCATCCGTCTTGGCTCAGTCTCTCGTGACATGACTTCGCCTCCAACCCGCTTCGCACTTTTTGCACTGCGGTACTATGGGCTCGTCATCCTGCTCCAATCGCTTTTGCTGCCGGGGTTAGTAAAAGGTGAAACTGGTCGAAAAGTGACGATGACAATAATCTATGCTGATACAGTTGTTGTCAGCATTTAAAAAAGACATGCTGTTCGCATGAAGGATGATGGCTAGATGAAGGGTCGTTTGCCCGAATCAAGGCCATCCCAGCCGGCAAGTTCGGCAAGTCCATCACCGTCCAGAACCTCGCAGCCTCGCTCCTGCCAGAGAAGCAATTTCCGAGCAGCCAGCTTTTTCAATGTCTTGTTGGTATGAACAACGGAAAGGCCCAGCGTATCGGCGACATGCTGCTGCGTGATGGGGATCACCTTGCTGCTGTTGAAAAGGTGAAGGGCTCTGGCACGCTGATGCAGGTATGCGATCAGATAGGCGGCTCGCTCGACCGCCGATCGCCGGCCGACGCTCAACAGATGCTCATCGAGGATCCGCTCCTCGCGCGAAGCAATCCAGGTCAGGTCGAAGGCAAGCGGCGGATGGGAATTGTAGAGCGTCATCAGTTCGGTACGCTCGAAAACGCAAAGCGATATCGGCGAGAGCGCTTCGGTCGAGTGCTGCATCTCGCCCATGATCGAGCCCTGCAAACCGATGAGATCGCCGGGCATCACGTAGTTGAGGATCTGGCGGCGCCCATCCTCCAGCGTCTTGTAGCGGAAGCCCCAGCCGGAAAGGATAGTGAAAAGGTGGGCGCTATGCGCCCCTTCGAGGAAGATCGTGGCGCCGGCATCGACAAGAAGCTCGCCCTTCTTGAAGCCGCTGATGAAATTCAGCTCGTCGCGCTCGAATTCACGGAAATGCGGCAAAGACCTCAGCGGACAGTGCTGGCATGGAGTGCGTTGCCCATGCATCGTCGCAGCTGCCTTTGCCATGAAACGCTCCCTCAAGTTGCAGCGGCGACGGCGACATGCCGGATAAACCGCTGCAATATAAAGCATTCAGGCAAGCAAAGTTCCATCAGTGCGGGAAATCGAGCCCCATTTCGCGGAAACGTTCGGGGTCGTCTCCCCAGTTTTCACGGACCTTGACGAAGAGGAAGAGGTGCACGGGCTGCTCCAGAATTTCGGAGAGCTCCTTGCGCGACGCGGTCGAGATCGCCTTGATCGTCTCGCCACCCTTGCCGAGCGCAATCTTCTTCTGGCTGTCGCGCTCGACATAGATCACCTGCTCGATGCGCACCGAGCCGTCCTTGCGCTCTTCCCACTTCTCGGTCTCGACATGCGAGGAATAGGGAAGCTCCTGGTGCAGGCGTAGAAACAGCTTTTCGCGGGTGATTTCGGCGGCGAGCTGGCGCATCGGCAAATCCGAAATCTGATCCTCCGGATAGTACCAGGGGCCTTCCGGCAAGGTCTTTGCCAGATAGTCCATGACGTCGTCGCAGCCTGAACCGTTTTCGGCCGAAATCATGAAGGTTTGCTCGAAGGCGATCTTCTCGTTGGCGGCCGCGGCAAGCGCCAGCAGATCCTCGCGGCGAACGCGGTCGATCTTGTTCAGGACCAGGATCTTCGGCTGGGAGACGTCCTTCAAGCCTTCCAGGATAGCCTCCGCATCACCACGCAAACCACGCTCGCTGTCGATCAGCAGCATGATGAGATCGGCGTCCTTGGCGCCACCCCAGGCAGACGTCACCATGGCACGATCCAGGCGACGACGCGGCTTGAAAATGCCGGGCGTGTCCATGAAAACGATCTGCGCGTTGTTGTGAATGGCGATGCCACGCACGATCGCGCGCGTCGTCTGCACCTTGTGGCTGACGATCGAAACCTTGGCGCCCACGAGCCGGTTGACCAATGTCGACTTGCCGGCATTGGTCGGGCCGATGAGGGCCACGAAACCCGAATGCGTCGGGCCGATATGTTCAACCGCGCCGTCTTCGGCGGGCGTGTCCTGCTGATTAGTCATTTTTTCCGTCATTCCCTAGAGCCGGATGATTTCAGGTCGAACCGACCTAAAAACTGAATCCGCTCCAAACTCAAAGAAGTAGAGCATGATGTCATCCGAAATCCCCTGACACTTTTCGGCATCATGCTCTAGCAGTTACGTCTCAGTCGGCTGAGGCTGCCAAACACCTTCGCGCTCCAGAATCCGCGTCGCGGCCATCTGCTCGGCCGCACGCTTGGAGCGTTCAATTCCCGTCTCGGGCGTCGTTCCCTTCACTTCCACCGTCACGGTGAAGCGTGGATCATGATCCGGTCCGCTGCGATCATCAACCCTGTAGACCGGGGTGACGCCGAATTTCGCATGCGCCCATTCCTGCAATTCCGTCTTGGCATCGCGCCTTGCACCTTCCGGACGGATGGCGCGGCGTTCCCAAAAGCGCAGAATAAATGCGCGGGCAACTTCGAGGCCGCCATCCAGATAGAGCGCGGCAATCAGGCTCTCGACGACATCGGCACGCACGTTCAACATGCGCTTGCCCGTCAGCTTCTTCACGTCGGCGCCGGTGCGGATGTAAAGATGCAGTTCCATTTCATCGGCGACTTCAGCGCAGGTCTCCGCGCTGACGAGCTGATTGAGGCGCACCGAAAGCTCACCTTCCGTTGCCGCACCGAAGGTCTTGAAGAGCAATTCCGCGATGCACAGGCCGAGAACCCGGTCGCCGAGAAACTCCAACCGTTCGTAGTTGCCCGTCTTGTGCGTGCGCGCGCTGGCATGTGTCAGCGCACGGTCAAGACGCTCCTTCTCGGCGAATTCGTGGCCTATAGCAGCCTCAAGCCTGGCACGATCCGCCTGGGAGAGCGTCTGCGCCTTCGTCATTCGACAACCTTGAAAATACGATCCCAACGCATGTTGGTCGGCCATTTCCAGATTTCACGGAAGGACGTGTCGTGACCCAGCGAGAAGAAGATGACGCTGGCGCGGCCGATCAGGTTTTCTGCTGGGACATAGCCGACATCGAAACGACTGTCGTCGGAATTGTCGCGATTGTCGCCCATCATGAAGTAGTGGCCGGCCGGAACGACATATTCCTGCGTGTTGTCGCCACGCGAATTCGGCGAAAGATCCAGCGTGTCATAGACCTTGCCGGTGTCCGGCAGGCGCTCGCTGTAGACGGGGATGTTGTCGCCAGGCTCCTGGCTATAGTCCGACGAGAAGGTGCCGTGCGGCTCGCGCGGAACGGCCTGGCCGTTGATGTAGAGAATGTCGTTCTTCACCTGAATGCGGTCACCCGGCAGGCCAATGACGCGCTTGATATAGTCGACATCCGGATTCGGCGGGAAGCGGAAGACCACGACGTCGCCGCGCTTCGGCTCGCTGCCCAGGATGCGGCCGCTGAAGATATCCGGCGAGAACGGCATTGAATATTTCGAATAGCCGTAAGCGAACTTGTTGACGAAGATATAGTCGCCGACAAGAAGCGTCGGCATCATCGAGCCGGACGGGATGGTGAATGGCTGGAAGAGAAAGGTGCGGATGATCATGGCCAGGACAAGCGCCTGGACGATGACCTTGATATTCTCCCACAGGGCGTTCTGCTGTTTTACGGCTTTCTCGGACACGCAGTCTTATTCCTTTTTCGCACCCCACCGGCGCACTTGCATTCAGGCACTGTCTACTCGCTTCATATCATCGCGGCAATGGCGCGGATGCCAAAAGCGACATACGGTTGCGATTCAACCGTCCATCGGCAGCGCCTCGATGATTACAAAAGCCTGAGCAAGAGGAAAATCATCCGTTATCGTCAAATGAATGGCGGCGCGATGATTTGGTGGCAGCATGGCGGCCACTCTTTCGGCGGCACCGCCGGTCAATTGCATCGTCGGCTTGCCGCTCGGCAGGTTGACGACACCCATGTCACGCCAGAAGACGCCCTGTGCCAACCCGGTGCCCAAGGCTTTGGAACAGGCTTCCTTGGCGGCAAAGCGCTTGGCATAGGATGCCGCCTTGTTCTTGCGGCGCTCCGACTTGGCGCGCTCGATATCGGTAAAGCAACGCTCCGTGAAGCGGGCGCCGAAACGTTCGATCGTCTTCTCCACACGACGGATATCGATGAGATCACTACCTATGCCGATGATCATGGGAAGGCCCTCCTGGCGGCCCGGACGACGTCAGGCTCGGGTCAGACGCTCGATGCGTTTTCGGCGAGCGCCAGCCGCTCGCGGGCACGTTCCATCAGGCGCTCCTTGCGGCGCGTCTTGAAGGTCTTCACGCCATAGTAGGTGAGTGCATAGACAATCACACCGGTCACGATGGCAGGTGGGATGCCGCCGATCAGCATCGGCTTCAAAACCGGGTCCCAGATCTGCGAGAGATCGCCCTTGTGCCACAGTGCCGGCAGATCGATATTGCCGCCCTGCCCGCCGCTGTCGCGCGACAGGATGAGGTGGCCGATCTCCCAGGTAAGCGCCCAGATGAAAGGATAGGTGATTGGATTGCCGGCCGCCAGACAGCCGAGCGCAGAAGCAATGACATTGCCGCCGACCAGATAGGCGATGATGATCGCCATCACGAAATGCACGCCGATGAACGGCGTCCAGGACACAACGATGCCCGCCGCAAACCCGGCCGCAACCGAATGCGGCGAAGCGGCAAGGCGAACAAGGCGCTTGCCGAAATATTGGAACGAGCGGACAAAACCCTTGCGGGGCCAAAGGTGCTCCCGCAACTTTTCCTTGAATGTCAGTGGTTTTCGGCGACGAAACAGCATGCGGCTTATCTAGTGCAATGGGGGCCGTCGTGACAAGAGCGGCCAAACGTATCATGCACCGATTAAGAACCGAAAGTGCGGCTCTTTTTTGGAACGTCACCTGCTTTGGATGCAGAAAATGGACGCTCTCTTCATTTGCCGGAAGCAATCCCTCGAGATCTGGATGCTCCAAGGGCGCAACAACGACGCGCCCCTCTTGGTCTTTTAAGTATTAACAGCGATTAACGCGTACGGAACAGGCCGCGGTCAACCTGACGCTGACGATACTCAAGGTCAAAACGGTCATGCGAGCCGTTCAGGTAAGCCATTTCGCGCTCTTCAACACTCGGAACACGCAAGGCACGGGCGATTTTCTTGATCGGGGTAAACATTGTCTTCTCTCATCTCAGTTTGGTTTCTTCGATGACCAGAAGATAGGCTCGACAAAGGTTAATTACCACCGCTCTAAAATACACGCAGCCATGCACATAACGCATATCTATCCGGAAAGGCGCTCGAATTTGGTCATAAAATGATCACAAAATATGCAGCCTGCCTGGATCAGTAGCGCCGCCGAGTGAATATCACTCGTAGAGGCGCTTAACCGTCGCGATGCAATCGAGTTCCTTCAGCTGCACCAGAAGCTGGTTGAGCTGGCGCAGATCCCAGACTTCCACGTCGAGGGCCATTTCGGTGAAGTCGGCCGCAACCCGAACGGTGTTGAGCACGCGGATATTGACGTCCACGTCCGCGACGGTCTGCGCCACCTTCGCCAGCGTACCCGGCTCGTTGAGGGCATTGATCAGGATGCGTGCGGCAAAGCGCGACTTGTTGGCCTCGTCCAGATCCCAGCGCACGTCGATCCAGCGCTCCGGCTCGTCGTCGAACCGCTGCAGCACCGGCGACTGGATCGGATATATGGTGATACCCTTGCCCTTTTCCATGATGCCGACGATGCGATCACCCGGAACGGCGCCGGTCGATGCGAAATGCACCTCGACATTGGCCGAAATACCGCGGATCGGCGGGGCATCGATATCGGCACCGTCAGAGACCTCGGCCTTGTTCTTGCCGGGGATCTTGAAGATCATGCCGGAGGCGCTGCGGACATTGAACCAGCCCTCGTCGCCGGCAGGCTTCACGGTCACGCGTTCGTCCTGATGATCGGGGTAGACGGCGCGAAGCACGTCGAGCGACGACATCTCCCCTCGCCCGACGGCCGCGATCGCATCCTCGACATCTTTCTGGCCGAGGCGATGCAGGGCGGGCTTCAAAGCATCGCGCGAGAAGACCTTGCCGGCGCGCTCGAAAGTGCGCTCCAGGATACGATGGCCGAGGCCGGCATATTGCTTGCGGATGGCAAGACGAGTGGCGCGGCGAATGGCGGCGCGTGCCTTGCCGGTCACGACGATCTCTTCCCACGCGGCTGGCGGCACCTGCACGCCTGAGCGGATAATCTCGACTTCGTCGCCATTGTTCAGCCGCGTTACCAGCGGCATGATGCGGCCATTGATCTTGGCGCCGACGGTCGTGTCGCCGATGTTGGTATGAACGGCGTAGGCAAAATCGATCGGCGTTGCGCCGCGCGGCAGGGCGATCAGCTTGCCCTTGGGCGTGAAGCAGAACACCTGATCCTGGAACAACTCGAGCTTGGTATGCTCGAGGAATTCTTCCGGGCTGTCGCCCTCGGCCAGCGCCTCGATGGTGTGGCGCAGCCAGGAATAGGCATTGCTTTCCCGCGAAGCGATTTCGCTATCGCCATTGCCGTTGGTGCCGTCCTTATAGAGCGTATGGGCTGCGATGCCGAACTCGGCGATCTCGTGCATGCGTTTGGTACGGATCTGCAGCTCGATGCGCTGGCTGGAGGGGCCGACGATCGTGGTGTGCAGAGAGCGATAGTCGTTCTGCTTCGGCGTCGAAATATAGTCCTTGAAACGGCCGGGAACGACGCGCCAGCGGGTATGAACGATGCCGAGCGCCCGGTAGCAGGACGGAATGTCGTCGACGAGAAGACGGAAGCCGTAAATATCGGAGAGCTGCTCGAAGGAGAGCGACTTCGACTGCATCTTTCGGAACACCGAATAGGGCTTCTTCAGCCGCCCCTTGACCATGGCGTTGGCAAGGCCGTTGGCCACGAGCAGATCGCGCAGCTCGGTCTCGATCTTCTTGACGAGCCCTTCGTTACGCCGCGACAGCTCTTCCAGGCGTTTGGTGACGGTATCATGCGCCTCGGGATTGATATGGCGGAAAGAAAGCTCTTCCAGCTCCTCACGCATGTCCTGCATACCCATGCGGCCGGCAAGCGGCGCATAGATTTCCATTGTCTCCTCGGAGATGCGGGCGCGCTTTTCCGGCGACATATGATCGAGCGTGCGCATATTATGCAGGCGATCGGCCAGCTTCACCAGAAGCACGCGTACGTCATCGGAAATGGCGAGCAGCAGCTTGCGCAGATTTTCGGCCTGCTTCGCCTTCTTGGTGACGAGGTCGAGC
The DNA here is from genome assembly GCF_900094555.1 of Martinezella hainanensis. GTDB lineage: Bacteria > Pseudomonadota > Alphaproteobacteria > Rhizobiales > Rhizobiaceae > Rhizobium > Rhizobium hainanense. Next base: position 212,596 of record NZ_FMAC01000002.1, on the reverse strand, counting down.
TTCTTGATCTTCGTCAGGCCCTCGACCAGGCGGCCGATATCCTCGCCGAACATCTCGTCGATTTCGGCGCGCGTCGCCGTCGTATCCTCGATCGTGTCGTGGAGAAGAGCGACCGCGATGGTCGATTCATCCAGTCGCATATCCGTCAGGATCGCAGCAACTTCGAGGGGATGGGAAATATAGGGATCGCCGCTGGCACGTTTTTGCTGGCCATGCTTCTGCATTGCATAAACATAGGCTTTGTTGAGGAGAGCTTCGTTGGCATCGGGCTTGTATTTCTGCACGCGCTCGACAAGCTCGTATTGCCGCATCATTCCAAAGCTACTCCAGCAAAAACAAAAGCGCGCCAGTCATCTGACCGGCGCACGCATCTTGCCATCATATCGCTCCTGTCCGGAGCATCAAGCTCAACGATCAGTAATCGTCGCTTTTTTCCGGCGGAACCAGACCTTCGATACCGGCCAGAAGCTCTTCTTCCGACATCTGATCGAAAGTGACGGTTTCCGGCAGGTCTTCTTCCTCTTCGCTGGTGGCGGAAGCGCCAGCCGCCAGGAGGCTTGCCGGATCGGGCTCGGGCTCATCCACTTCGACATGCTTCTGCAGCGAATGGATCAGGTCTTCCTTGAGATCATCAGGCGACAGCGTCTCGTCGGCGATTTCGCGCAGAGCAACGACCGGGTTCTTGTCGTTGTCGCGGTCGATCGTGATCGAGGAGCCCTGCGAAATCAGGCGAGCGCGGTGGCTGGCGAGCAGCACGAGCTCGAACCGGTTCTCTACTTTATCAATGCAATCTTCTACTGTGACACGGGCCATTGCCTGTCCTTTGCGGTCGTGATGTCGTCATCATGTCTCGGAGTAGCACGCCGATACAAGCAAACGATGTCAAATTCAAGTTTTTCCTGTTTCAGCGCCTTTGCACCCTCTGGGAAAGTGCTAAAATTACCCTAGACAAACAGCCATTTCTACCGTGAGTTGCTTGGAATATCGCATTTCGTGCCCTACATCTCGGTTATATGAATAATTCATAAAGTAATACGAATTATTCTGCAACGGCTCACAAAGCCTTGTTTTAGCTGCTCTTTAAATGAAATGATTACGTTTTTATAACAGTGGATATGTAAGCGATGTTTGACCCACGCGAAAAAATTGCACTCTTTATCGACGGCGCCAATCTTTACGCTGCATCCAAGAGCCTCGGTTTCGATATTGACTACCGTAAGCTCCTGAAGGCATTCCAGAAACGCGGATATCTCCTGCGCGCCTATTATTACACCGCCCTTATCGAAGATCAGGAATATTCCTCGATCCGCCCGCTGATCGATTGGCTCGACTATAACGGCTACAAGGTCATCACGAAGCCGGCGAAGGAATTCACGGATTCCATGGGACGCCGCAAGATCAAGGGCAACATGGACATCGAGCTGGCGATCGACGCCATGGAGCAATCCGAGACCGTCGATCATCTGGTGATCTTTTCCGGCGACGGTGACTTCACGACCCTCGTGGAAGCCCTTCAGCGTCGTGGACGCAAGGTTTCGGTCATCTCGACCATGGCGACCCAGCCGCCGATGATTGCAGACGACCTGCGCCGTCAGGCCGATCATTTCATCGACCTCGTATCGCTGAAGGCGGAGATCGGTCGCGAAGCTTCGGAGCGCCCTGCCCGGACTGCGGAGGCTAGCCACGCTCCGGCGGATACTGAAGAATAATTCGGGGCCGCATCAGACAAGGTAGGTTTGCAGCAGCAGCAGAACCGTTTCTGTTTTGCCGCGGCAGCCGGCCGTTCGCCAAGGTTCAGGGCGTCGTCGCGGCAATCGATTCACGCGCAGCTATAGTTTTGCCGAGGGATCGTTTCGAACGGCGCAGGCGTTGTGCTCGCCGCGGCAGCCGGCCCTTCGCTAGGGCTCAGGGCGTTCGTCGCTGCAATCGATTCACTGGATCGATTGCTCGGGCCTTGCCCGACCGCTCCACACCCTCACCCGTTGTCTTTGAGCAGCCGGCTCTTCTGCCTGTTCCAATCGCGTTCCTTCTCGGATTCGCGCTTGTCATGCAGCTTCTTGCCCTTGGCAAGGGCCAATTCCAGCTTGGCCCGGCCACGGTCGTTGAAATAGATTTTCAACGGCACCAGGGTCATGCCCTCACGATTGATCGCCGAACGCAACCGGCCGATTTCGCGGCTGGAAAGCAGCAGCTTGCGGCGGCGGCGGGGCTCGTGGTTGAAGCGGTTCGCCTGCAGGTACTCCGGCAGATAGGAGTTGATCAGCCAGATCTCGTCACCTTCATCCGAGGCGTAGGATTCAGCGATATTGGCCTTGCCTTCGCGCAGCGATTTGACCTCTGTGCCCATCAGCACGAGCCCTGCTTCGTAGGTGTCGATGATCTCGTAGTTGAAGCGGGCCTTGCGGTTTTCCGCCACGACCTTGTTCACCACGCGCTGGCTGCCTTTGGGTGCCATGATTCTTCTTCTTTTTTCTTGCGTCATTCCGGCAGCGACTAAGGGCGCGCCAGGTTCCTGCATCCTAAATAAGCGAGACCGCCCTCCTTGTGAAGAGAGCGGCCTTGCAGAGTTTGGGCAACAAGTTCGAAACGGCGTCAGTTCAAGAGGCCGGCATGACGCAAGGCCGCATCGATCGCAGCCTCGGTGCCCGGTTCCAGGGTCGACAGGAGCGGCGAGCGTACATTGCGGCTCATGCGGCCAAGGCGGGAAAGACCATACTTGGCGCCGCAGAGGCCGGGCTCCAGGAAGATCGCCTTGTGCAACGGCATCAGGCGATCCTGATATTCGAGAGCCTTGGCATAATCACCGGCGAGCGTAGCCGCCTGGAATTCGGCACACAGGCGCGGTGCGACGTTGGCCGTGACCGAGATGCAGCCGACGCCGCCATGGGCGTTGAAGCCGAGCGCCGTGGCATCCTCGCCGGAAAGCTGGCGGAAATCGCGGCCGCAGCTGATGCGCTGCTCGGAGACGCGCTCGATCTTGCCGGTCGCATCCTTGACACCGACGATATTGGAATAGGCCTTGGCAAGCGCACCCATCGTCTCGGGCGTCATATCGACAACCGAACGGCCGGGGATGTTGTAGATATAGATCGGCAGCTTGACGGCTTCGGCAACGGCGGCGAAATGCGCGTAAAGCCCCTTCTGGGTCGGCTTGTTATAATAGGGTGTGACGACCAGAACCGCGTTGGCGCCGACCTTTTCGGCGTGCTGTGCGAGCTCGATCGCCTCGCGGGTATTGTTCGACCCCGCCCCCGCCATGACCGGGACGCGCTTGTTGGCGATCTCGATGCAGAGCTCGACGACGCGCTTGTGCTCGTCATGCGACAGGGTCGGAGATTCACCCGTCGTACCCACGGGCACCAGTCCCTTGCTGCCCTCTTTTATCTGCCAGTCGACATGTGAGGCGAAGGAAGCCTCATCCACCTTGCCGGCGTCAGTAAAGGGCGTAACGAGTGCGGGAATGGACCCCTGGAACATGCAAGTCTCCTAGCGGCGCTGCTTTCATGCTTCAGCCGCAATCCATGGTTATGAATCCGCGCACCATAAAGCGCCGGCTTGACGGCGACAAGCACGCTTTGAATGGTAAAGGGCAGTTTCCGATATCATAATTGATTGAAATTCGGGCCACCGGTAAGGTTTCGTTAATATAGCATTTGGCAAATGGAAGGGGCCTGTTTGTTTTGTGAGTAGCCGGATGAAGAGACCTGTCATGATCTGGACCGCCGTGGGCTTGGCGGTCGCCTGGGGCGCGGTTGCCTCGCAGCTTCCCGGCCAGCAGATACCGACGAGCGCCAACGCCTATGTCGCCATGGCGCCGGACCCCATGAGCACGGCCGCGATCCCGCGCGGCGGAGCCATCGCGCCTGTCAGCGGCGACCTGAAGGCGGGCCTCGACGCCCTTTCCAACAAGAATCCGATGCAGGCGCTTGCCATCCGCAACGGCATGGGTGATGGCACGCTCGATCGGCACATCCTGACCTGGGCGATCGCGACTTCGGGCCAGCCGGGCGTTCCTTCCGGCGAAATTGCCGCGGCCGCCGGCGAGCTTGTCGGCTGGCCGGGGCTCGGCAGCCTGCGCGCTAATTCCGAGCGGGCGCTCTACACAGAGAATCCGGCAACCGATCAGGTCCTTGCCGCCTTCGGCAACTCGCAGCCAGAGACCGTGGAAGGCGCCATCATCCTCTCGCGCGCCTTCATGGCGCGCGGCGCGTCGGCACAGGCCGCCAAGCTGATCCGCAAGATCTGGCGCGAGGAGCCGCTGGACAAATCGCTCGAAGACAAGGTCCTTGCGGAATTCCCAAGCCTGCTTTCGCCCGCCGATCACAAGGCGCGCATGGACTATCTGCTCTACCGCGATCGGACCGCACAGGCCAAACGCTTCGGCGATCTCGGCAGGGCGCAATCGCTCTACAAGGCCTGGGCCGCCGTCAATGATCGCTCGCCGAAGGCCGACGCGCTGATCGCAGCCGCCGACGCCCAATGGCGCAAGGACCCAGCCTATCTCTTCATGCGGATCGAAAACCTGCGCCGCCAGAACAAATATGACGATGCCGCCAGTCTGCTGGCGCAAATGCCGAAGGACCGCAGCGTGCTCGTCAGCCCCGGCGCGTGGTGGAGCGAGCAGCGCATCGTCAGCCGCGGCCTGGTGGATCAGGGTGAATTCAAGGCTGCCTACCGCATCGTCGACGCCAGCGTCGCGGAAAGTCCGCAGGATGTCGGCGAAGCCGAATTCCACGCAGGCTGGTACGCTCTGCGCGGTCTTCAGGATGGGGCGAATGCAGCGATCCATTTCCGCAAGATCCTGCAGGTGTCGAACGGGCCTATCTCGCAATCGCGCGGTTGGTATTGGCTCGGCCGCGCCGCCGAAGCAGGCGGACCGGGCAAGGCTGCCGATTTCTACGCAAAGGCCGCCTCCTATCCGAGCACCTTCTATGGTCAGCTTGCTGCCGAGAAGCTTGGCCGTCGCACCCTCAACGTCACCTATCCCTCTCCCTCGGCTACCGATCGCCAGCGCTTCCAGGGACGCGAGGCGGTACAGGCGATTTCTCGGCTCGAGGCTGCGGGACACGGTTGGCGTGCCGATGCGCTCTATCGCGCTCTGGCGAAACAGCTTGATAGCCCCGGCGAGGTCGCCATGCTGGCCGCCAGCGCCGAGCGTTCCGGCAATCACCAGCTTTCGCTGCAGATCGGCAAGATCGCCTATGGGCGCGGCATCGATGTCGCAGCGCTCGCCTTCCCGATCGGCGTCATTCCGGACAATGCCAATATTTCCGGCTCCGGCAAGGCGCTCGCCTATGCCATTGCCCGACAGGAAAGCGCCTTCAATCCGGCCGCCGTATCCTCCGCCAATGCCCGCGGCCTGCTGCAACTGCTGCCAAAGACCGCAAAGGCCGTTGCCGGTCGGCACGGCATGGCCTACTCCGCCGACAAGCTGACGCAGGATGCGGGCTACAACGCCACGCTCGGCGCCCATTATCTCGGCGAGCAGATCGACACCTTCGGCGGCTCCTACATCCTCACCTTCATCGCCTACAATGCCGGGCCGAACAAGGTGCCGGAATGGATCAGCCGTTATGGCGATCCGCGTGGCAAGTCACTTGACGACGTAATCGACTGGATCGAGCGCATCCCCTTCCCCGAGACCCGCAACTACGTGCAGCGCGTGATGGAGAACTATCAGGTCTACAAGGCACGGCTGGGACAGAAGGCAGACATCGTACACGATCTGGTCGACGGCCGCGGCTAAAGCATGTCGCGCAAAAATGTGCAGCGGTTTTGCGATAACGACATGCGCAAGATCAACGACCTAAAGCGCGGGAAGCGAATCTGAAGGATCGCAAAGCCGCCTCACCACCTCGTGCGATATGTTTCCGGCAACAGCCGCAGTTGTGTGCGCTACGGAAATGACGTTACATCCCTCGTGATAGCCAAAGCACGAGGGATGGCGCATGCGCAGCGACGACGAAAGCGGTTTTCTTGCCAGAACGATCGCAACCGAAGATGGCCTGAAACTCCATGTGCGCGACTATGCCGGCGACGAGACAGCCACGAGTGCCAGGACACCCGTCTTCTGCCTGCCCGGCCTGACGCGCAACTCGCGGGACTTTCATCAATTGGCGCTGCTTCTATCGCAGGATTCCGCGGCTCCACGCAGGATAATCACGCTCGATGCCCGCGGACGCGGGTCATCCGAGTGGGATGACGACAAAGCCCATTACAATCTCATCGTGGAAGGTCAAGATGTCCTGACGGTTTGCGCTCAGCTCGGGATTCATCAAGCTATCTTCATCGGCACATCGCGCGGCGGAATGGTCCTGCATATGCTCGCAACCAGCCGGCCGGATATTCTCAAGGCCGTGATTCTCAACGATATCGGCCCCGTCCTCGAAAAAGTCGGATTGGCGGATATTCGCGATTATCTCAACCGGGACAAGAAACCCGCCAATTGGGACGAGGCGATCGATATCCTTCGGGAAAACCATGGCAGCGCCTTTAGCGCGCTTGGCGAAGAGGATTGGCAGGACATGGCCCGCGCCATCTATGTCTTGCGTGACGGCAAGCCGATTGCCGACTACGATCCCGCTATCGCAGCACAAATGCAGGCGCTCGACCTGGAGGTACCGATTCGCGACCTGTGGCCGCAGTTCCAAGCGTTTCAGGATACTCCGCTGATGGTGATTCGCGGCGAGAATTCGAAACTTCTGACGCAGGCCACGACGGACGAGATGGCGGAGCACCATCCGGGAATGGCCATCAAGATCGCGAGAGGGCAAGGACATGCCCCGATTTTACATTTGGGCGATATTCCGGATGCAATCCGGCACTTCATCTCGGGGTTTTGACAACAGGCGCCTCGCACTATGCGATACCGGCTCAAAGCAAAAGGCCCGGTTGGGAGACCGGGCCTTTCCTCTTCCGATCGGAGGTCTGATCGGAAGATCTGTCAAACTCTTTTCGGCGAACCGAATTAGAAGCTGCGCTGGAAGCGCAGGATACCAGCCCACTGATCCTGGTTTACAGAATCGAAGTTGGTGTAGGTAACTTCCGGCTCGATGAGGAAGCCCTTGACCGGGGTGAACTTGAGGTTCGTGGTGGCTTCGAAGATCTTCGAGTCGGTGTAAGCGAGCTGGAGGTTCCACTTCAGCTTTTCGTTGATCGGAACGCCAACGCCACCCCAGACAGCCCAGTCGCCCCAGCCGCAGAGATCGCCACGGCCAGCCGGGCAAGCAGACGCGTTCAGGTTCGAACCGGCGTACTGGTTCAGCTTCTTGCCATCGGTGTTGTAGCCACCCATCAAGAAGGCCGTGAGGAAGCCGAAGTCGGCATCGATACGAGCCTTGACAGCGCCTTCTTCGACGATCGAGTCGTAACCGCCGACAACCTTGAAGCCGAAACCGCCAGCCTTGTAGCCGACACCGGCGACAACGTTCGGAGCATAGTGGTTAGCCTTCGACTGAACCCAAGCGCCGCCGTAGGAAGACGTATCCGAACCGGAGTTGCTGTCTTCGAGCGAGACGACAGCCGTGAAGCCGTTGCCTGCGTCGTAGTTGTAGGTCAACTGGTTGAGTTCGTACGGGCCGTCATAGACCACGTCGTCGTTGATGACGTCGCCGGCGTAGCCGGTGTACAGGTTGTACTGCGAGTCCTGCTTACCGACCAGGAAACCGCCGAGGCTGATGTTGGCCCAGAGCAGCTTGGTGGTGGTGGCGTTGCCGTCGTTCCAGTCGAAACGGTAGACAGTGTTGGTCTTCAACGGACCGTATTCGGTGTCGGTCGCGGTGTCGACGCTCAGCTGAGCGCGGGTATGCCAGTAGGTGCCACGATCGCCGCCGGGACCCGGATTGTAGGCATTGTACCAGCCACCTTCGGTACGGACCATGCCGCCGATCTTGAGGCAGGTTTCGGTGCCCGGGATGAAGAAGTAGCCAGCGCCATAGGCATCGCAGATGCGGACATATTCCAGCGGCTCGGGCTCAGCTGCTACGATCGCGTCGGCAGCATGAGCACCGGATACTGCTGCCAGCGCAGCAGCGGAGCCGAGAAGAAGGCTCTTGATGTTCATAGTAACTCCAGTTCCAATATCGATTAGGTATGAGAATTCACGCCGAGAAAATCGACGTGCCCTACCCCACCCGGTTTTAAAGTTGACCCCTGATCTGGGAGAACCAAGACAAGTAAGTCTTGCTTCCGATTTGGAACCTACAGATCGTTTTTTTCAGAGCAATATCAGAGATAAACTATGAACAATTGTGACGGCTGTTTCAAAAGGTGCGTTGCACAAAAATCACGTCGCAAAACTGTCACACTGTCGGCGTGCCAATAGCCGAAAACTACTTAGGATTACTTCATGAATACGCACAACCTAAAGGGCATCCTTACAGAGAAAGATGCTAAGTAGCGTAAAAGCTACACCACAACTTGACTATATTCGCAAACACAAAAAGCCCGGCCTATGGCCGGGCTTTCTTTCACCGTAGTGAACAATCTCAAATGACCGAAGTCAGATCAGATTAGAAGGTACGCTCGAAGCGGAGGATACCTGCCCACTGGTCCTGATTGATGGAGTCCCAGTTGGTGTAGGAGACTTCCGGCTCGATGAGCAGGTTCTTGACCGGGTTCCACTTGACGTTCGTCGTAGCGGCGAAGATCTTGGAGTCGGTGTAGGCGAGCTGCAGGTTCCACTTCAGCTTTTCGTTGATCGGAACGCCAACGCCGCCCCAAACTGCCCAGTCACCCCAGCCGATGCCGGAGGCAGCGCCAGCGCCGTTCGAACCGGCATACTTGTTGAGCTTGTCGCCGTCGGTGTTCCAGCCACCCATGACGAAGGCCGAGAAGACGCCGAAGTCAGCATCGACACGAGCCTTGACAGCGCCTTCTTCTACGATCGAGTCGTAGCCGCCGACGACCTTGAAGCCCCATGCGCCAGCCTTGTAGCCAACACCGGCAACAACGTCAGGAGCGTAGTGATCCGAGCTGTCTTCGCCATTAGCGCCGGTAGCACCGGTGCCAGAGTTGCTGTCTTCGAGCGAGATAACAGCGGTGAAGCCGTTGCCTGCGTCGTAGTTGTAGGTGATCTGGTTCAGTTCGTACGGGCCGTCATAGACAACGTCGTCGTTGATGACGTCGCCGGCATAACCGGTGAAGACGTTGAACTGCGAGTCTTCCTTACCAACGGTGAAGCCGCCGAGGCTGATGCTGGCGTGCAGCAGGTTGGTGGAGGTGGAGTTGCCGTCGTTCCAGTCCCAACGAATTTCGGTGTTGGTCTTCAGCGGGCCGTATTCGGTGTCGCTCGCCGTCTGCAGGCGAAGCTCAGCGCGGGTGTGCCAGAGCGTACCCAAACGAGAATTCGGGTTGTAGGCATCGTACCACTCACCTTCGGTACGAACCTTACCGCCGATCTTGAGGCAGGTTTCCGTGCCCGGGATGAAGAAGTAACCTGCACCGTATGCGTCGCAGATGCGGACATATTCCAACGGCTCCGGCTCAGCGGCAACGATAGCGTCAGCCGCGTGAGCACCGGAAACTGCTACAAGTGCAGCAGCGGAGCCCAGAAGAAGGCTCTTGATGTTCATATTGACCTCCAGTCAAAGTTTTATGTCGAGAATGAAAACTACCCGAAGGTATTCCCTGTCCCATTCTCGCGTTTCAAGAAGTGGACGATCAATCGCCCTCGCTTCCGAGAGTGAAAATACAAGACGTGCACTGTCACGCAATCGACATTTTCGCGGAAGAGGGGATTTGAGTAAGCCTTCCGCAATTGCTGTTGCCGAAAGGACACAAGTCAGCAACACGGCGGCCGCAATTATTTAGACTTCATTAAGAAAGTCCTTAATCTACGGATACTTACGAGCACCGTAAAAATGGCCTCAGCCGATTGGAAAAAGGCACCGAAATGGCCATTCCATGGCTAACCGCCGGATTTTGCTAGGTTTGGTAAGCTCCGTATGACGCTTGTCGCGCCGACCCACCCGAGATGAACAGCCATTGGCGAGTTCAGCCCGCGTCCCAAAACGATGCAAGGACGCGGGTGATTCCTTGAAAAGGCCGATTCGACAGTGGCGAACGGGCCGTGAACTAGGGCAGGCCGCCAACGACCCACTATCGCCCTGCCCCATCATTTCCTGGGATAGAGCACCATTCCGGCGTGATGGAGCACGCCATCGATGAAGTCGCCATCGGCGGTGAAACCGGTATCGTCCCAATAGTCGATATGATTGCCCGTCACCATGTAGCGCCCCTGATAGGCATGCTCGCGGCTTCCCCGCGCTTCGATATACCGGCCGTTTGGCAGGAGTTCGTGGCGGATACGACCGTCGGCCGTCGTCCACATGCCGACGTAAGCGTGTATCGGGTTCGTCATTTCGATTCGATCCTCGGAAAGTACAGGCGGCGCGACCATGACGCCGGCCAGGGTGAGAGCAAAGAAAACGCGAATCAGTGTGCCGCCCTCGTCGGGCGAACGACGATTTCATTGACATCGACATCATCGGGCTGCTCGACCGCGAAGCGTACCGCCCGGCCGATGGCATCGGGCGTCAGCGCAACAGCCCGATAGGACTTCATCGCTTCGGCGGCCACCGGGTCCGTGATCGTATCGGCCAGCTCGCTTTCGACTACGCCCGGATGGATGCAGGTGACCCGGATATCGCGGCATTCCTGGCGCAGCCCGTCAGAGATTGCCCGAACGGCATACTTGGTCGCGCAATAGACGGCGGCGGTCGGAGAGACTGCGAGCGCCCCGATCGACGCGATATTGATGATGTGACCGGCGCCACGCGCCGTCATTTCCGGCAGAACGGCCGCAATGCCATGAAGCACGCCCTTGATATTGACGTCGACCATTCTGTCCCATTCCTCGACCTTCATCGAAGTCATCAGGGAAAGCGGCATGATGCCGGCATTGTTGACGATCACATCGACGCCTCCCCAGGCCAGACGTGCCGTCTCTGCAAAGGCGGCAACATCAGCCCTGTCGGTCACATCGAGCCGGCGGGTCATTACCGTGCCGCCCTTTTCCCGAATCTCGGCCGCCAATGCTTCCAATCTGTCGACGCGCCTCGCACCGAGCATGACCCTTGCGCCGGCGGAGGCGAGTTCGCGGGCAATGCCCGCACCGATGCCGCTGGAGGCACCCGTGACGAGAATGACTTTATCGATAGGCATGCGATCACTCCTTGCTATGGGAACGGTTCTCTCCTGGAACCGGCTGCAAGGAGGATACAGAGCTTCATTGTCGTGATAAGACATCCATTCAGTGACAGCTTGGAAAGTAGCATTTACCAATGTGGCCTGATCTCAATGCCCTCTCCGTCTTCATTCTCGTCGCCCAGGAGCGCAATTTTCGCGCCGCCGCCGACAGGCTGGGCGTCACCCGCTCGGCGGTCAGCCAGACGATCCGGCGATTGGAGGAGAGCATGGGCATCGCGCTGGTGCAGCGCACAACCCGCAGCGTCAGCCTGACGGAGGCTGGCGAACGGCTTTATGCAGACGTGGAGCCGGCGGTATCGGATATACGCACCGCGATGGAGAAGACGGACAATTTGCGGACGCGGCCCCGCGGGCAGCTGCGGCTTGCCGTTTCCTCGATCGCGGAACGATTTCTCTCCGGCGACTTTCTCGCAGGCTTTGCAGCTGCCAATCCCGAGATCCTGCTCGATATCACCGTCACGGACGAGGAATTCGACATTGTATCGGAAGGCTACGACGCCGGGGTTCGGCTTGGCGAAGTCATTGAGCAGGACATGATTGCCGTACCCGTCGCCGGTGACGAGCGGCAATTGGCCGTCTGTTCCCCGGCCTATCGCGACCGATTCGGCATCCCCGCACATCCGAAAGAGCTCTCCACGCATCGATGCATAGGCTGGCGTCCCTCACCGAAGGCTGCCCCCTATCGCTGGGAGTTTGCGGAAGGGGGTAAGGAATTCCGGGTGGAGGTCGCACCGGAGGTGACGACGAATGACATGGGCGTGATGATCAAGCTGGCCGTCTCCGGAGCGGGAATCACATTTGGGATGGAAGAAAGTTTTCGCACCTTCATCGACCGAAACGAGCTAGTGCCGATCCTGCAGGAATATTGCCCCTCTTTCCCGGGCTTCTACCTTTATTATCCCAATCGACGCAACATGGCTCCCAAGCTGCGCGCGCTCATAGCATATCTGAAGCGCTATGAAGGCTTTGCTGGTCGCAATTCCCGATAGGTGCTGCTTTGGGATTTGGTGGCTCCAAGTTCATCTATCGTCTGCAGATGAGTGCATTGAGCCAAAATGGCGGAGAAGATGGGATTCGAACCCACGATACCATTTCTGGTATACTCCCTTAGCAGGGGAGCGCCTTCGACCACTCGGCCACCTCTCCGGTGCGGCCCTGATAGGGCCATTCATTTATCGACGCAAGCGCTTTTTCGCGCTTGTGACCGTTCTTTCCATGATTCAGCAACAGCCGATTGTCGGCCGAAGCATGGTCCGGCCGACTTGAAAAATCACATCAAGCCAGCAACTGCTTCAAATCGGCGGCTGGGTCGGCAAGGATGTCCCTGGACGGATTGGCGCCGGTCTCCAGCAGCTTCTTGCCCGTAACATAGGCCTTTGCGTCGTTTATTGCATCGACTGCGATGAAGCGGCCCTGCTTGAAATACCATATGGAAGCCGCGCCCTCGCGGACGCCTGGACGCAGCAGCGTCTCGTCATAGCCGAGGTTGAAACCCGCGATCTGCAGTTTCACGTCATATTGATCCGACCAGAACCACGGCTTCGGATCATAGGCCTTTTCGTTGCCGGCTATGATTCCTGCAGCGGCCTCCGCCTGATCGACAGCGTTCTGCACGGATTCGAGCCGGATGCGGCCGCCCTCCCATGGCAATTCCACGCAATCACCCATGGCGAAAATGGAGGGATCGGACGTGCGGGCAAACGAATCGACGGTAATGCCGTTGCCGACCTCGAGGCCGGCTTCCTTGGCGAGCCTGTCATTGGGGGCGACGCCGATGCCGACGACAACGAAATCGACATCGATGGTCGAGCCATCGGAAAGCTCTGCGGCAGCCACATGGCCATTGCGGCCGATAAGCTGCTTCAATCCGGTCTTCTCGCGAATGACGACATCATGCTTCTGATGAATGGCCCTGAAAATATCGGCGGTTTCCTTGGCGGCGACACGCTGGAGGATGCGGTCCCCCATCTCGATCAAGGTCACTTCGAGCCCACGATGGCGCGCGACGGCAGCAGCCTCAAGCCCGATATAGCCGCCACCGATGATGAGCACCCGGCGACCAGGGCGCATCTCTCCGGCGAGAAGGTCGGCGTCGCGCTTGTCCCGGGCGAGATAGACGCCCTCGAGCGCACCGCCGACGGAAGGCGGCAAGCGCCGAGGCGTCGAGCCGGTCGCGAGCGCCAGCGTCTCATAGTCCAGCCTGGAGCCGTCCTGCATGATGATCTGCTTTGCGGCGCGATCGATCTGCTCGACCCAGGTAGACACGCGGATTTCGACATTATTGTCTGAATACCAATGCTCCGGGCGAAACAGCAGGCGATCGAAGGTCATTTCGCCGAGCAGATATTTTTTGGTCAATGGCGGTCGCTGATAGGGAAGGTTTTCCTCAGCACCGACGATGGTGATCGGCCGTGAATCACCCAACCCACGCAACTTGGCCGCAAGCGCGAAACCCGCCTGCCCGGCCCCGATAATGACCAATCTGCCCGTCACGATCCGTACTCCATTGTTATTATAGCGATCCCCGCGCGATGCCGGGGACGCTCATGGACTTCAGGGGTAACGCCTGTACCTGCAAGCGTCAATCATGACTGACCCTGCACCCCGGATCGGGAGAAAGTTGGGCCGAAAGGCTCAGCTTGATATTTCGACCCAGCGCCGCTCATGGAAGGATTGCGCCATGGCATGCACCGATTTCTCGATGCGCAGACCATCTTGGAAAGCCACGACTGACGCAGCGTCGCCGGAAATGGCGCGAATCAGCTCACGGCACTCGATGATCTTCAGATCGTTGAAGCCGAGGCCATGGCCGGGTGCGGGGATGAAACGGTCATAGGGCTTGTGGGCGGGTGCGGCCAGCACCTTGCGGAAGCCCTGTTCGCTGTCTCTGCCTTCGGCCTGATAAAGCTCGAATTCGTTCATGCGCTCCTGATCATAGGAGATCGAGCCCTTGGAGCCGAAGATTTGCAAAGCTATCCGCCCCTTGCGGCCCCAGGCGGAGCGATTGGCCATGAGCACTGCGGAAATGCCACCGCCAAGCCGCATCAGCACATTGGCAAGATCGTGGTTTTCGACAGCGCGACTGCCGCCATCCTTCAACGGACGCTCGGCATAGGGCTTCACCATATCGGTGATGACGGCCTCGACGTGACCGAACAGGAACCAGAGCAGCGAAAGCGGGTGCACGGCAAAGTCATCGAGAGCGCCGTAGCCCGAGGCAAGCTCGCTCTTCCAATAGAAAAGGCCGTTCGGATCGGCCATGAAATCTTCGTCCATCTCGACGCGGACGTGATTGACCGTGCCGATCGTGCCCTCCGCGATCAGCGCCTTGATGTGCCGCATCACCGGGTTCTGGATATAATTGTAGCCGAGGATGGCAACCTTGCCGGAGGACTTGGCCGCGGCGAGCATACGCTCGGCATCGCCATAAGCAGGCGCCATCGGCTTTTCACACCAGACATGCTTACCGGCTTCAAGCGCCGCAATCGCCATTTCCGGATGGAACTGGTTGGGCGTCGTCACGGAAACGACGTCGACATCCGGGTCTGCGATAAGCGCGCGCCAGTCAGCCGTCGCCTTTTCGAAGCCGAATTCGTCGCCGCGTGCCTTTGCCAGATCGGCATTGGCCTCGGCCAGATGCACCAGGCGCGGCCGCGCGACATCGCCGAATACGGTCTTGACCGCATTCCATGCCAGCGCATGGCATTTGCCCATATAACCCGTGCCGATCAATCCAACGCCCAACGGCCTCATTTGCACTTCCTCCTCAAATCCGCTCCCGCGGTTGAGTGATTTTTGGAATATTTAGACCGTTTTGACAAGTGCGCCCATGGCATCGACGCTTCTCTCACGGGCAATAATCCATATTTATATGTTTAAAATCATTATCTTAAAAATATTCGTGCCGAATGATTCAAAATCCGGTATCGTTGGAAATATGGAATATTTGTTTCATTGCGGGTGTTGGGGGAGCTGAAGGACGGCGCATGGACAACAATATCGAGACGCAAACCAGGGTGCCGCGCGACTTCGAAAGTCTGCGCAGCATCATCATCGAACGCAAGAATGCCATGCCGAAGCGTCTCGCACAGGTGGCCGCCTTCGCGCTCGGCAATCCCGATGAAATCGCCTTCGGCACGACGGCGAGCATTGCGACGGCCGCCGAGGTACAGCCTTCGACGCTGGTGCGCCTTGCCCATCACCTCGGCTATGAAGGCTTCTCCGATCTGCAGAGCATCTTCCGCGAGCGGCTGCGCGATCGCACGCTCAGCTATGAAGAGCGGCTCGTCACGCTGGAGCAGTCCGGAATAAAGGATGAAGAAGCCGGCATTCTCTCCGGCTTTCTGTCTGCCGCAAGCCAATCCATCAACAAGCTCGCGGCAACCATCGAGACTGACACTTTCGCCAAAGCGGTCGACGTGCTTGCCACCGCCGAGACGATCTATCTCATCGCCAAGCGCCGCTCCTATCCGCTGACGGCGCATATGAGCTATGCCTTTTCCAAATTGAACATACGCCATCAGATCGTCGCCTCGCCCAATGGCATCGACGGCGAAATCGCCCGTTTCGCCACCGAGAAGGACGCAGCGATCGCCGCCAGCTTCTCGCCCTATGCCGCCGACAGCCTGGCGCAGGCACAGGATCTGGCGGCGCGCAGCGTACCCGTCATCGCCATCACCGATTCGGCCTTCTCGCCCCTCACGGCCTGTGCGACCCATTGGTTCGAGGTGGCCGAGGCCGACTTCGCCGGTTTCCGCTCACTATCGGCATCCATGGCGCTCATCATGGCCTTTCCGGTCGCTATCGCCGAGCGCCGGCGAAAAGCTGCAATAAAAGTAGATAAAACGAAAATGGAATAAACATTCCGAATTGACAAAATCTCGGAACCAATGTTTCACTACAGCCAGGGTCACGACCGCGGGAGATGGTCGTCCGATCCATAGCAGCCGGGACGAAACGAACACCGGCACTTTCAATAACGCATGATCTCGGCGCAGGCTGAAAAGCAAGAGAGGTCATGCCCCGACGGGAGGACATCATGGCACACGACAATCCTGGCGCCGAGCCGGAAGCAAGACTCGATGTGATCACCATCGGCCGCTCCTCCGTCGACCTCTATGGTCAGCAGATCGGCTCGAAGCTCGAAGATATCGCCTCTTTCGCCAAGTCGGTCGGCGGCTGCCCGGCCAATATCGCGATCGGCACGGCGCGGCTCGGCCTGAAATCCGGCCTCATCACCCGTGTCGGCGACGAGCAGATGGGCCGCTTCATCCGCGAACAATCAGCCCGTGAAGGCGTGGCGGTCGATGGGATCGCGACGGACAAGGAGCGCCTGACGGCGCTGGTGCTGCTGGCGGTCGAGGCCGAGGGCGTTTCGCCGATGATCTTCTATCGCTCCGACTGCGCCGACATGGCGCTGAACGAAGACGATATCGACGAAAGCTTCATCAAATCCTCGGGCGCCGTTCTGGTGTCCGGCACGCATTTTTCCAAGTCCAATACCGAGGCGGCACAGCGCAAGGCGATCCGCATTGCCAAGGCAAACGGCCGCAAGGTGATCTTCGATATCGACTACCGGCCGAACCTCTGGGGCCTTGCCGGCCATGCCGAAGGTTTCGAGCGCTATGTGAAGTCGGAGCGCGTGTCCTCCAAGATGAAGGAGACGCTGCCGGATTGCGACCTGATCGTCGGCACCGAAGAAGAGATCATGATCGCCTCCGGTGCCGACGACGTGCTCGGCGCCTTGAAGGAAATCCGCCGTCTCTCATCCGCGATCATCGTGCTGAAGCGCGGCGCCATGGGCTGCATCGTCTATGAAGGCGCGATCTCGGACGACCTGGAAGCCGGCATCGTCGGCCAGGGTTTCCCGATCGAGGTGTTCAATGTTCTCGGCGCAGGCGATGCTTTCATGTCCGGCTTCCTGCGCGGCTATCTGCGCGGCGAGCCGCTGAAGACCTGCGCCACCTGGGCGAATGCCTGTGGCGCCTTCGCCGTTTCCCGCCTGCTCTGCTCGCCGGAATATCCGACCTGGGCGGAACTCGACTTCTTCCTGAAGACGGGCAGCAAGCATCGCGCGCTACGCAAGGACGAGGCGATCAACCACATCCACTGGGCGACAACCCGCCGCGGCGACGAGATCCCGCTGCTGATGGCGCTTGCAATCGACCATCGCTCGCAGCTCGTCAGCGTCTGCGATGAGCTCGGCATCGACCACGACAGGATCGTCGCCTTCAAGCGGCTTGCCGTCGAGGCGGCGGCGCGTGTAGCCGACGGCCGGCGCGGCTATGGCATGCTGATCGACGAACGCTTCGGGCGCGATGCCTTCTTCGATGCCGCCACCAAGAATTTCTCCTGGATCGGCCGCCCGGTCGAACTGCCGGGATCGAAGCCGCTGAAGTTCGAATTCAGCCAGGATATCGGTTCGCAGCTGGTCGAATGGCCGCTCCATCACTGCATCAAATGCCTGTGTTTCTACCATCCGGACGATCCGCAGGATTTGAAGGCGGAACAGCAGGAGAAGCTGCGGACGCTCTTTGAAGCCGCGCGCAAGGTCGGGCGCGAGCTCCTGGTCGAGATCATCGCCAGCAAAAACGGTCCGCTGACCGACGACACCATCCCGACGGCGATGGAAGAGCTCTATGCGCTCGGCATCAAGCCGGACTGGTGGAAGCTGGAGCCACAGGAATCGACAGCAGCCTGGAAAAAAATCGATGCCGTGATCGCCAAAAATGATCCATGGTGCCGCGGTATCGTGCTGCTCGGCCTGGAGGCGCCGGCAGAGGAACTGATCCGCAGCTTCGAAGCGACGCTGGCGGCCCCCTCGGTCAAGGGTTTCGCCGTCGGGCGGACCATCTTTTCCGATGCGGCCCGTGCATGGCTGTCGGGCGGCATGAACGACGAGGAGGCGATTGCCGACATGGCCGGCCGCTTCCGGCAACTGACGGATGCGTGGCTTAAAACCCGCGGCCGATGAAATTCCAGGGCGGTTCCGCTTTTCACGGAAACTCTGAACCGCTCTATCTCTTTGTTCTTCCGCAATTCCGGACGGAAAACCGCTACACAATTTTCCGGGGATTGCTCTAGCATTTGGGAGGCGCCCGATGGGCAAGACGATCCGATTGACGATGGCACAGGCCGTCGCGCATTTCCTCAAGAAGCAGATGACCATCATCGACGGGCAGAAGCAGCCGATCTTCGGCGGCGTCTGGGCAATCTTCGGTCACGGCAACGTTGCCGGCATCGGCGAAGCGCTCTATCAGGTGCGCGAGGAGCTGCCGACGTTCCGCGCTCACAACGAACAGGGCATGGCCCATGCCGCCATCGCCTATGCCAAGGCGAGCTTCCGTCAGCGCTTCATGGCCTGCACGACCTCCATCGGGCCTGGCGCGCTCAATATGGTCACGGCGGCCGGCGTAGCACACGTCAACCGCATCCCGGTCCTCTTTCTGCCTGGCGACGTCTTTGCCAACCGCGCACCCGATCCGGTGCTGCAGCAGATCGAGGATTTCGGCGACGGCACCGTCTCCGCCAATGACGCCTTCCGCCCTGTCTCCCGCTATTTTGACCGTATCACCCGCCCCGAACAGATCATTTCGGCGCTGAAGCGCGCCATGCAGGTGCTGACCGACCCGCTCGATTGCGGCCCGGTGACGCTTTCGCTCTGCCAGGATGTACAGGCGGAAGCCTTTGATTATCCCGAGAGCTTCTTCGAGGAGCGCGTCTGGACACAGCGCCGCCCGCAGCCGGATGCCGACGAACTTGCCAACGCCATCGCATTGATCCGCCGCTCGGAAAAGCCTGTCATTCTTGCAGGCGGCGGCGTGCTCTACTCGCAGGCAACCAAGGAATTGACTGCCTTCGCCGAAGCGCATGATATTCCCGTCGTCGTCACCCAGGCCGGCAAGTCGGCCATCGACGAGACGCATCCGCTGGCGCTCGGCTCCGTCGGCGTAACGGGCACGTCCGCCGCCAACGCCATTGCCGAGGATACCGATCTGGTGATCGCGGTCGGCACGCGCTGCCAGGATTTCACGACCGGCTCCTGGGCGCTGTTCAAGAACGAAAAGCTCGCGATGATCGGCCTCAACATCGCGGCCTATGATGCGCTCAAGCACAACAGTCACCCGCTGGTGACGGATGCGCGCGAGGGGCTGAAGGCGTTCTCCGCCGGCCTGACCGGCTGGCGCGCGCCGGCATCGCTGGCCGAGAAGGCGACGCGGGAGAAGAATATCTGGGCCGAGGCAGCCGCCAAGGCGCTGGCGACGACCAATGCTGCCCTGCCCTCCGACGCCCAGGTCATCGGCGCCGTCACCCGCACGCTTGGCGGCGAGAACAGCATCCTGGTTTGCGCCGCCGGCGGCCTGCCTGGCGAGCTGCACAAGCTCTGGCCTGCGACCGCACCCGGCAGCTACCACATGGAATACGGCTTCTCCTGCATGGGCTACGAGATTGCCGGCGGCCTCGGCGTCAAGATGGCGCGGCCGGAGAAGGATGTCGTCGTCATGGTCGGCGACGGCTCCTACATGATGCTGAATTCCGAGCTGGCGACCTCCGTCATGCTCGGCCTGAAGATCACCGTCGTGCTGCTCGACAACCGCGGCTATGGCTGCATCAATCGCCTGCAGATGGCAACCGGCGGCGCGAACTTCAACAACCTCCTGAAGGACTCACGCTTCGAAGTGATGCCGGAGATCGACTTCCGGGCACATGCGGCCAGCATGGGCGCAGTCGCCGTCAAGGTTTCCTCCATCAGCGAGCTGGAACAGGCGATCGAAGCCTCGAAGAAGAACGACCGCAGCTCGGTCATCGTCATCGACACCGATCCGCTGCTCACGACGAATGAAGGCGGTCATTGGTGGGATGTCGCCGTTCCCGAAGTCAGCCCGCGTGCCGAGGTGAACAAGGCGCGCGCCGCCTACGAACAGGCCCGCGCATCCCAGCGCATCGGCTGATCCATTTTCGTCATTTTTCCGGAGGAGCTTGCGGCTCCTCCAATCATGTTTTCAAGGAGACCATTGATGAAGGCCAAACTCGGCATGTCGCCCATCGCCTGGTGGAACGACGACCTTCCTGAGCTCAGCGACGACGTATCGCTCCAGGAATGCCTGCGGCAATCGCGCGGCGCCGGCTTCACCGGCATGGAACAGGGCCGCCGCTTCCCCAGCAATCCGGAGGAGATGCTGCCGATCCTGCGCGCCGCCGACGTGACGCTCTGCGGCGGCTGGTTCTCCGGCACCCTCGTCAACGAGGAGCTCGCCGCCAACAAGGACCGCATCGCGCCGATGATCGAGCTGTTCAAGGCCGTCAACGCGCCTTGCATCGTCTATGGCGAAGTCGGCCGCTCCATCCAGGGCGACCGCTCCAAGCCGCTCGCCACCAAGCCGCGCCTTTCGGATGACGAGATGAAGGCCTATGCCCGCCGCGTCACCGAATTCGGCGAATGGTGCGCCGCACAGGGCATGCCGCTTTCCTATCACCACCATATGGCCGCCGTCGTCGAAACCGAGCCGGAACTCGACGCTTTCATGCGCAATTCCGGCGCGGGCATTCCGCTGTTGCTCGATGCAGGCCATCTCGCCTTTGCCGGCGGTGACGTGCTGCGCGCCATCGACAACCACCATGCCCGCATCAACCACGTCCACGTCAAGGATATCCGCAAATCGGTTGTCGATGGGCTGGACCGCAGCCGGCAGTCCTTCCTCGATGCTGTCGCGCTCGGCGCGTTCACGGTACCGGGCGACGGTTCGCTCGATTTCGGCGCCATCGTCCAGCGTTTCGCCGATTACGGCTATGAGGGCTGGTTTGTCGTCGAAGCCGAACAGGATCCGCGCAAGGCGCCGCCGCAGAAGATGGCCGAGATCGGCCATGCCGAGCTGATGCGCGTCATGACGGCAGCAGGTTATACTGTGGAAACCGAAGGCTTTCCCAAGGGATAGCTAGAGCGCTTCCGCTTTTCTTCGAATAGCGAAAACGCTCTAGCTCTTTGTTATCTAGCAATTCCGGACGGAAAACCGCTGCGCACTTTTCCTGGAATTGCTCGAGAGATGAGCGCCCCTCGCCCCATCGCAAGGATGGGAAGGGGCGTTCTCCCAAGCAATGGAGAAAGAACCATGCCCAATCTCAAGGTCAAACCAGACGGCTCCCATGGCCGCGTCACCCATGTCACGCCTGATAGCGCCGGCTGGACCTATGTCGGCTTCGATCTTCATCGCCTGAAGCCGGGCGAAACCGCTTCGGCCGAAACCGGCGACCGCGAAGTCTGCCTCGTCTGGGTCAGCGGCAAGGGAAGCGCCAAGGCCGGCGCAAAGGATTTCGGCTCGCTCGGCGGGCGCATGAGCCCCTTCGAGGGCGCGCCCCACGCGCTCTATGTTCCGGCGGGATCGAGCTGGTCGGTGACCGCCGAGACCGATCTGGAACTCGCCGTCTGCTCGGCACCGGGCGGCGGCTCCCATGAAGCCCGCGCCATTCCGCCGGGCACGCATCCGGCGCTGACGCGCGGCAAGGGCACGAATGTCCGCTACGTCAACAACATCATGCCGGAAGATGACGGTGCGGCGCATTCGCTACTGGTCGTGGAAGTGATCACGCCGGGCGGGCACACCTCTTCCTATCCTCCGCACAAGCATGACCAGGACGATCTCCCGAACGAGAGCTTTCTCGAGGAGACCTATTACCATCGCCTCAACCCGCCGCAGGGTTTCGGCTTCCAGCGCGTCTATACGGATGACCGGTCGCTGGATGAAGTCATGGCGCTGGAGGATGGCGACGTGACGCTGGTACCGAAGGGATATCACCCCTGCGCCGCCTGCCACGGCTACGATCTCTACTATCTCAACGTCATGGCCGGCCCGAAGCGCATCTGGAAATTCCATAATGCCGTCGAGCATGAATGGCTGCTCAAGTCCTGAGGTGGTGTCGTCGTTCTAACACCCGCCCTCGTGGTTCGAGGCTCCGGCTCCTTCGCCGAACTCAGGTGCCTATGCACCTCACCATGAGGGCTAATCTTCCATGTAAGACAGCTCACTAAGCTCGCTTCATACGACAGGTGCGCTCCATCCTCACCCTGAGGCGCGAAGCCTAGAAGGGTGAGGATGGCCCCGAACTTCCCACCAGATGAGGCCGCGCCTGAAAGCGCGGCCCTTTTCATGTCATGCGGGCAGCAGGCCGTAGCGCCATTTCCGATCCCTGGCATTGCGCGACAGCACGAACCAGGTGAGCAGGATCATCCCCGCTTCCGCGAAGATCGGCGTCATCCAGATCCCCCGTTCGCCGAAGACGAGTGGCAGGAGAAATGTCAGCGGCAAGGTGAACAGATAGGACCGCGACAGTCCTAAGATCGCGCCGCGTTTCGCATCGCCGATCGACTGGAAGTAGGACGACAGGATGATCGCCTGACCGAAGAGGAAATAGGCGCCGATCGTCCACGGCAGGATGCGTCCGACTTCCTCGACGATCAGGGGATCGGCCACGAAGATCGAGCCCAGATGCCCGGCCAGTAGTTCAACGATCAGTTCGACCACCGCGCAGTAGACCAAGGCCGAGATCATCGCGATGACAACGCTATGGCCGACACGGGCGGGAAGCGCTGCGCCGTGATTGTGGCCAGATATGGTCTGCAGCGCGATGCTCAAGCCGAGAAGCGGCAGATAGGCGAAGGTCATCACGCGGGTGACGATGCCATAGGCGCCGACGGTCGCGACATAATCCCCCTGGTGCCAGATCGACACATTGAAGAGGATCGCCGCCGAGCTCAGCGAAATGCCGATGAAACCGAGGCTCATCGGTGCGCCGAAGGCAAAGATGCCTCGCCACTCACTGATATGCAGACCCATATCGACCCAAAGCCCATTCGGCCGACGCAGACGATAAACGACGACAATCATCAGGCAGATGAATTGCGCCAGGATCGAGCCGCCGGCGGAACCGACGACACCCCAATGTGCCACAGCCATCAACAGCCAGTTTACCAGGATGTTGAGCAGCGTCGAGGCAAGCGTCACCAGCGTCATGAAACCGAGCTTCCCTTCGCAGCGCAGCCCGTCGAGATGGATCGACAGGAAGAAGCTGATCGGCGCGAAGGCGACCATGACGCCCATGAAGGCCTCGGCGCTGCGGGCGACATCGGCGTTTCCTGCCGCAGCCACAGCGATGAACTGCCGGGCGACAAGCCAGTAGACAATATTGACGAGCACGACGACGGCGATCGCCAGCGTATGGGCACCGGTGAACACGGCCTTCGCGCCATCGCGATCTCCGGCTCCGAGGCGACGGGCGAGAATGCTCGCCATACCATTGGAAACCAGTGTCTGCAGCGCAATCAGCAGCATCAGCGCGGGAAAGATGAGGCTGACGGCGGACAGCGCGTCGGCGCCGACATAGACGCCGAGGAAATAGGCATCGACGACGGCAAACAGGCCGCTGACGGTGGTGATGACAACGATTGGCGCAGCCGTCTTGGCAAAGACGCCGGGCAGCCAGCCGGTGAGGAACATATTGTTTTCGGTCGTGTGCGTCATGGTGGTATCCGGACGGAATTGCTCGCTATCGGCGAAGATAGCGGCCTATCGATAAAGGATGAAGGTTAGATGTCGAGAACCAGGTGCGGCACGCCATTCGACGTCCTGCGCGGCGAAATGCCGTCGGCATCGACCTGGGCGTTGATGCGCTGGCGGAATGCAGAAAAGCTCTCGAACTCCACCACATCGACGGGTTCGTCGAAATGAATGGTGATCCGATAAAGCCCGCCTGATTTCGCCGACATCGCGAGAACCTTGCCGGTGAACGGCTTGTTCAGGTAGCGCCCGCGCACGGCGGAGCCGACATCGAAGGGCGCATCCGGCCCGTCGTTTGGTTTTGCCGCAAGCGCCGACAGCGTGTTCCAATCGCGCAGCCCATGCTGCTTGGCGATGAGTTCCAGCGCCGTCGAGTGGCTCATGTCGTCGCCGCGCTCGGCCATGGCCTGACGCAGACGCCGGGCCTGAGCCTTCAATGCATCTATGGACGGATACGTCGTCATAGGATCAGCCTTTGCTAAGGCACGCAATTACGACCGTGAAACGGAGCTCGCATTACCGTCAGTCAGCATGCCCTGAATGGCTGTGACCAATAACAGCGAGGACTTCACCTTGGATTTTCATCCGCGAGCGGCAGGCGCCTCGAACCGAGCTTTCGTATGATCGAAGCCGATCTCGCTGTCAAGATGCGCCCAAATCGGCACAAAAGACGAACCCGTTAAAATTCTACCAATGCAATTGACGCTTCCGCAAAATCTCCGTGCAAGGTTCATGCTGTAACCGAGATGAATTCGGTCTGTTCTTCAACAGGGAATGACAATGCTTCGCGCAACCCATCTGGCGAAAGTCAAATCCGAAGTCTACGAACGGAGCTGGGAACGCTTCTACGTTCAGAGGCCGGCGCGCCTCGTGGCGGTTCGTCCCTGTCTCACGGGCATTTCCGTGCGCAGCGCGGAGATTACCGACATCTCGCGCGGCGGCGCGAGCTTCACCGTCGCCACGACGGTCGGCCTGCCGACCCATTACTATCTGAACATCCTCGGCCTTGCCTACCGCATCGCCTGCGCCGAAATCAGCCGCAACGACAACCGCGTCCATGTCCGCTTCATCAACCTGATCGAACCGGAAACCCTGCGCCGCGTCGTACGCGCCGATTTTATGATCGGCAACGCCGAAGCGATGGCTGCACGCGGCAGAAGGCAAAAGGTATAAATTCGGCTTTACGCCCTCAATCGTTTCGCACGCCTCCGCGGGCATATCGTGCAGGCGGCATGCCTGCGTATCGCGCAAAGGCGACGCTGAACGTGCTTGCCGATCCGTAGCCAACGCGTTCAGCTACCTGATCCATCCCCAATTCGCGGCTGCGCAATAGCTGCTTTGCGAGAGCCATGCGCCAAGCCAATAGATATTCCATTGGCGGCAGGCCAACGACGCGGCTGAAACGCGCAAAGAATGCCGATCGGGACAGGGCCGCTTCGGTTGCAAGATCTGCCACAGTCCATGGATGGGCAGGACGTGCATGCATCGCGTGAAGTGCTGCAGCCAGGCGTTCATCGGCAAGGCCGCGGCTCAAGCTCGACGTGACGGTTGTTTCCGTGCCGGATCGCAAAGCCTCGATCAACAATACCTCCAGCAACCGTTCCAGCACCAGTTCGCGGGCCGGCCGGCGCTCCCGTGTTTCCTCGCCGACCAATTGCATCAGCGTCGCGAGTCTGGGCTCGTCGCGAACGATAATCACATCAGGCAAGAGGGAAACGAGCAAGGCCGCGTCCGGCGCGCCGAAACTGCAATGCCCTATGCGCATGCGCATATCCGCCGGCCCTTCGAGGCGGCCGACACGGAAATGGCCGCCGCTCAACTGCGTCGGAACCGTGGCGGGCAGATCGGCCGGTGCGTCGACGCTCTCGTTGACAAGGTCGCGCATGGCCGGCACGAGCACGAAATCACCGGCCTGGAGGATGAAAGGCTGATGTCCTCCAAACGTTACGCGGCAACGCCCCTCAAGGATTGCGCAGTAGAATGGTTCGCCCGTGGCCTCCCGATGAATTCGCCAGGAGCCAGCGCATTCTACCAGTTTGGAAAAGCGTGCGGCCGGCTGCAGCAGCGTGACGATTTCGGCAAGGGGATCGACTGTCATAATCAGGACTAACGCTAAAGAAATGGAGACTGCAGCTTATATAAAGTCTCTCGCCCGGTCACTACCATGGCATCATTCCTTTTGTTTGGAGAAGCTTATGTCCACGATATTGATCACCGGTTGCTCGTCTGGCTTCGGCCTGGAGACTGCGAAACTGTTTTTTGAACGAGGGTGGGATGTGATCGCGACAATGCGCACGCCCAAACCCGAGCTACTACCGGTTTCCGAACGCCTGCGTATTCTCGCGCTCGACGTCACCAATCCGGCAAGTATCGCGCAAGCTGTGAAGGCTGCCGGCCCGATAGACGTATTGGTCAACAATGCCGGTTTCGGAGCGCCCTCACCAATCGAGCTGACCGCGCCGGAGACGGTGCAGTCGCTGTTCCAGACAAATACGATCGGCACATTGGCGATGGTTCAGGCCGTATTGCCCCAGATGCGTCAACGTCGGGCCGGCGTCATCGTCAACGTCACCTCCACGGTGACGGTCAAGACTCTGCCGGTGATTGGGATCTACCGGGCGAGCAAGGCAGCGGTGAACGCCTTCACCGAGTCCTTGTCGGTGGAGATGGAGCCGTTTGGCGTGCGGGTGCATATTGTCCTGCCAGGCCGTTCGCCGGAAACCCGCTTTGGGGAGAATGCACGTCCACATTTGCGTGGTTTGGGCGATCCGGATTACGCGCCATTGATCCAGCAATTCATAAAGAATGTGCAGGATGACACCGGCCCCGTGACCTACGCTCCCGACGTGGCGAAGGCGGTGTGGCGGGCAGCCACCGATCCATCCGCTCCGCTGCGAATTGCGGGCGGCGCGGATGCCGAACTCTGGATGGCTGAGGCAGGTTTGTAACCGGAAACGGTGGTAGCCGAAAAGCTGCTGCCGTTCCGCCTTCGACCATGCATTATCGGGAACGCGCAGCCGTCTGGCGAAGCGCGTTTCCCCTGTTTCATGGATTATCGAACAGGTGATCCTTCATCGGTTGCGATAAGCACAAATGGCGCAATACGGACGAAGGTCTTTCCGCTCTTGCAACCACCCGCCAAGCGCCTATTCTGCCGCACCCTGCAACTGATTTCGGGAAACAAAGCCAGCATGTCCGCCTTCTCGCGCTTCACGCCGCTGATCAGCGCCCTGCCCTCCACCGTTCCTTTCGTCGGCCCCGAGGCGCTGGAGCGTCAGCGTGGACTCAGCGTCAAAGCCCGCATCGGCGCCAATGAAAACGGCTTCGGGCCGGCACCCTCCGTCATCGCCGCCATGCGCGAGCGGGCCGGCGACATCTGGATGTACAACGACCCGGAAAATTACGAGCTGAAGCAGGCGCTTGCGGCGCATCTCGGCGTACAGCCGGCCAATATCGCCGTTGGCGAAGGCATCGACAGCCTGCTCGGTCTCATCGCCCGGATGGTGATCGAGCCTGGCACGCCCGTCGTCACCTCCCTTGGCGGCTATCCCACTTTCAATTTCCATGTCGTCGGTTTTGGTGGTCGCCTGGTTACCGTTCCCTATGTCGATGATCGCGAGGACCTCGATGGATTGCTCGAAGCGGTGAAGCGCGAGAACGCGCCGCTCGTCTATTTCGCCAATCCCGACAATCCGATGGGAAGCTGGTGGGATGCCGACAAGATCGTCGCCTTTGCCCGTGCGCTGCCGGAAAACTGCCTTCTGATCCTGGACGAGGCCTACAGCGAAACGGGGCCTGCAAGCTCGCTGCCTGATATCTCAGCCCTGATCGACCTGCCGAACGTGCTGCGCACCCGCACCTTCTCCAAGGCCTACGGCCTTGCCGGCGCCCGTGTCGGCTATGTCATCGGCGCGCCCGAGACGGTGCTCACTTTCGACAAGATCCGCAACCATTTCGGCATGAACAGGCTCGCGACCGTGGCGGCGCTCGCGGCGCTGAAGGATCAGGCCTATCTCGCCGAGGTGGTCGGCAAGATCCGGGCGGCGCGTGAGCAGATCGGCACCATCGCCCGCGACAACGGACTTTTGCCGCTCGCCTCCGCCACGAACTTCGTCGCCATCGATTGCGGACGGGACGGCACCTATGCCCGAGCGATCGTCGACGGGTTGATCCAGCACGGCGTCTTCATCCGCATGCCAGGCGTGGCACCGCTCAACCGCTGCATCCGCGTCAGCGTCGGCCCGAAGCAGGATCTGGAGCTGCTTGCCGAAGCGCTGCCCAAGGTGCTGAAGGCGATCGGCTAAGCCCAAAACGACGAAACCGCGCCTGCCTTGTCCCGGCCGGTCGCGGTTTTCATCATTTCGGCGTTCGCCTCTCCCTCGACCGCCGACACCCCTCCTTCGAGATCAGTCAGTACGTCGTATTGTTTGCGGCACGCCTCAGTGCGTGGTCATCCACTCGCGGGCGGCGCGCAGCGCCGTAGCGAGCTGCATCTTCGTCAAGGTCGCTGCGACGTCGGCACGAAGCTCGGCGGCGCGCTCGCTGCCACGGATGGCCGCGATATTCAACCATTTGTGGGCGGCAACGAGATCTGCATTGCAGCCCCTGCCGGTCGCGTAGCTCACGCCCAGTTCGCAAAGGGCATCGGCGCCGTTACCACCCATCATGGCATTTCCAGACATCGTCGTTTCGAAGCGTGCCATTGTTATTATCCCTGTTTGACTTCTGTTTGTATCTGCCCTGTTTTCCGTTGGAACCTTGCCGTCGTTCGCGGCTTTCCGGTTCTTCCGGCCGGCGGGTTTGCCCCGCTCGTTTGATGGCTTCACTATCGCAGACGGCTTTCAAAAAACGCCTAAAATGCATGATTAATTCGATGCAAACAAAGTGCAAATGCTTGGTAAACTTGGGATTTTGTTAAACATCGCTTCCCTTGCAAATTAAGGATTTTCGCGCGAGCTTAACCTTCCGTTAGGATTTGGATTTAAACCCTTCGTTCACCACAAAAAGAGCGCAGTTCAATCGGATGCCGTGTTTCAGCACAGCGCAGATGTCCAACGGAACAGGGAATTTGCGCTCCGAAAACCATATTTACCTTTACGTTCGCGTTAGATAATCTCACCACATTCCCGGTTACAGAACCGGATGACGCCTGGGGGGGAGGAATAAGATCATGATCCGTGCCACCATTCTTGCTGCTGCAACGCTATTGAGCGCGAGTGCCGCCTTTGCCGAAGAACCGATCGTCGGCAACTGGAAAACCGTGGCTGGCGACACCGCCGCCATTGCGCCCTGCGGCGACAGCTATTGCGTGACGCTGAAGACGGGCAAATATGCCGGCAAGCAGATCGGCAAGATGCAAGGCAAGGGCGGCAGCTATACCGGCCAGCTGACCGACCCCTCCGAAGACAAGACTTATAGCGGTTCCGGCACAATCAGCGGCAATAGCATCAAGATGCAGGGCTGCGTTCTGAAGGTATTCTGCAAGTCTCAGACCTGGACGAGGCTCTGAAAAGACCCCCATCCCTCACGATAGACACTATAGCGCCTGCCCGCCATCAGCCGGCAGCCTCTTATTATTTGCCTGCGGACAGAAGCAGGCGAGCATTCGAAACCGGTAATATTTATGAACGCCGGATGAACCGGTATCTCAGCACCTGTTCAGCCTGACCATGGCAAAACAGTGTCCAGTATAGGGCACGGGTAGGCCAGGAACATGGACTCGATCATCATCGCGCGGCGCTTCGTTGTTATCATGCTGTTTGCCGCCGTCTTCGCATTCAGCTTCTCGGTTGCGGTCGAACACGCCGGCCGCAGCGGCGCACAATCGCATTTCGGCGCAAGCTTCACCTGCGTGCAGACCGGCGCGCCTTACTGCACGACGGTACAATAACCAACGCCTGCGCGACAACCCTCGCGCAGGCCCATGGGCGGCCGCAAAAATAGCTGCGAGAATCCAGGCCGCCTCATGCAACGTCGTTTGCTTGTAACCAACGACACTCTATAATGGCGCATGAGCAACAGAATCTCTCCCTTTTCACCCCTCGACATCTCCTCCCCCAGCCCGTTCCAGCCGCGGACCTTCGATGATCCGGGCAAGGCCGTCGAAGCGCTGACGGAGCTTTACGAGCGCAACACCGCGTTCCTGATCGACAATTTCACCAAGCTCGCCCAGGGCGCGCCGATCACCGCGCGCTATCGCGCCTTCTATCCGCAGGTCAGCATCGAGACGACGAGCTTCGGTCATGTCGACTCGCGCCTCTCCTACGGCCATGTCACCGCGCCCGGCGTCTACACGACGACGATCACCCGCCCGCAGCTCTTCAAGCACTACCTCAAGGAACAGCTGACATTGCTGATGCGCAGCCACAATGTTCCGGTGGTCGTATCGGAATCGACGACGCCCATTCCGATCCATTTCGCTTTCGGCGAAGGCGCTCATGTCGAAGCATCCGCCACGGTTTTCGAAGATATTCCGCTGCGCGATCTCTTCGATACGCCGGACTTGAACACCACGGACGATGAAATCGCCAACGGCGAATATATCCCGCCGCCGGGCGAGCCCTCCCCGCTTGCGCCGTTTACCGCACAGCGCATCGACTATTCGCTGGCCCGCCTCGTTCACTACACGGCGACGAGTGCGGCGCATTTCCAGAATTTCGTGCTGTTTACGAACTACCAGTTCTATATCGACGAATTCTGCAAGTGGGCGCGCGACCTGATGGCGAGCGGCGGCGACGGCTATACGGCCTTCGTCGAGCCCGGCAACATCATCACGCCGGCCGGAGCGAGCCAGCCGGAAGGTGATACGACGCCGCCGCGCCTGCCGCAGATGCCGGCCTACCATCTGAAGAAGAAGGGACATGCCGGGATCACCATGATCAATATCGGCGTCGGCCCTTCCAACGCCAAGACGATCACCGACCACGTCGCCGTGCTTCGCCCCCACGCCTGGCTGATGCTCGGCCATTGCGCCGGCTTGCGCAACAGCCAGCGGCTGGGCGACTACGTGCTTGCCCATGCCTATATGCGCGAGGACCACGTTCTCGACGACGACCTGCCGGTCTGGGTGCCGATCCCGGCGCTGGCCGAAGTGCAGGTCGCACTCGAAGCAGCCGTTGCCGAAATCACCGGCTATGAGGGCTTCGAGCTGAAGCGCATCATGCGCACGGGCACGGTGGGCACCATCGACAACCGCAACTGGGAACTGCGCGATCAGGCAGGCCCGGTCAAGCGGCTGTCGCAGGCCCGCGCTGTCGCGCTCGATATGGAATCGGCAACGATCGCCGCCAACGGCTTCCGCTTCCGCGTTCCCTACGGCACGCTGCTCTGCGTTTCGGACAAGCCGCTGCATGGCGAGCTGAAACTGCCTGGCATGGCGACGGCCTTCTATCGCACGCAGGTAAACCAGCACCTGCAGATCGGCATCCGCGCCATCCAGAAACTGGCCGCCATGCCGCCCGAAGCGCTGCATTCGCGCAAGCTGCGCAGCTTCTTTGAAACGGCATTCCAGTAGGCAACGGGGCTTTCGCCCTGGAGCCTTTCCGCTTTTCTTCGAATCGCGAAAACGCTCTATCCTTTTGTTGTCATGTAATTCCAGGAAAACCGCTGCGCACCTTTCCTGGAATTGCTCTATTGTCCATCCGCAGATACCGAATGTACCTGACCAGCGGCCGCGACTTGCGGCCGTTCATCGTTTGGCGATGCGCCCCAGCTCAGGCACAGAATCAGCAAGGCAAAGCCCGCAAATCCGAGCCAGGTGCGGAAAACGACCCTCCCGATATCTGCCGAGTCGAGGAGTTCCTCTTCCGACAGCGTCTTCCTTTGCCAGTAATGAACGATTGCGGCTTCCAGACTGTACATTTCCGTGTCTCCTTGTCGTGTTGACGGAACTGGTCGACCGGGCTCGGGCTTTTTCGACAGGGCCGAAAATTTTTGTCATGCTGCGGATCGGGATGTCGATTTGCTGGGAGGTCGCTCGTCTATGGCCGTCAGCAAGTTGAAAAGGAGGCGCTGCGATGAAATATCTCTGCCAGGTCTGGTTCGATGGCACGACGCTCGACGTCATGACCAAGGAGGAAAAGCACAAGCTCGATTCGGATTCGCTCGGCTACGACCGCGATCTGATGGCGAGCGGCAACATGATCCACGCCGAAGCGCTGCAATCGCCAAGGTCCGCCGTGACGGTGCGGGTTCGCAATGGCGAGACCGCGGTAACGGATGGGCCTTTCATCGAAACCAAGGAGTATCTTGGCGGCTTCATCTTGGTCGAGGCGAAGGACCTGAACGATGCGATCCGGATTGCCGCCGGCATCCCGCTCGCCAAACTCGGCGCCATCGAGGTGCGACCGATCTATTCCTTCGGCCCGGACGTTTGAGGAGGCAACGATGAAGTTCCTTTGCCAAGTGTGGTTCGAGAGCGCAGAAATCGCCAAGATTTCCGAAGAGGAAGGGCGAAAGCTGACGCAGGATTCGATCGACAACGACAACCGGCTGCGCGACAGCGGCCATCTCATCGTCGCCAACGCCTTGCGCGAGCCACAGACGGCAAAGACCGTCCGGGTGCGTCGGGGCGAAACCGCCGTTACCGACGGCCCCTTCGCGGAGATCAAGGAGCATCTCGGCGGCTTCGTGCTGATCGAGGCGCGGGACATGAAGGAAGCGACGGAAATCGCTGCCACCTTCCCCGTCGCGCGCTACGGCATGATCGAGGTTCGCGCCGCCTTCGATATCCGCTTTCCGGACGAATGACAGAGAAAGGAAAATACATGCGGTTTCTATGTCTGATCTACACATCCGTTGACGTCGACGGACGGCTGACGCCGAACGAGATGAACCACCTGATCGGCGAGCACTTCGTCTTCGACGAGGGCTTGCGGCAGGACGGCACCATGATCGTTTCGGATGCGCTGGCACTGCCAGACACATCGATCGTCATCCGCCCGGACGGCAAAGGGTTTTCGGTGACGGACGGGCCATTCGTGGAGACGAAGGAGCATCTGGCCGGCTTCTATCTGCTTGAGGCCCCCAATCTTGAGGGAGCAACGGAGATCGCCAAGCGCATTCCCTCGGCGCGTTACGGCGCCATCGAGATCCGCCCGGTACGCATCCTGACACTTCACGGAGATCTCGCGGAGAATAGGTGACGCTCGTGTCGCTGAACCAGACCATCGAAGGCATCTATCGCAGCCACTCGCGCCGCGTGCTGGCAACGCTGATCCGTCTGCTCGGCGATTTCGACCGGGCCGAGGAAGCGCTCCACGATGCCTTTGCGGCGGCAGCACAGCAATGGACTGACGAGACGATCCCCGCCAATCCCTATGCCTGGCTTGTCTCCGCCGGGCGCTTTCGTGCCATCGACCACATCAGGCGGCGGACGCGTTTCGACGCAGCCCGCTCGGACATTGCAGATAGCCTTTACCCGGAGGGAGAGGCGATGGAAATCGCCGAAAACGAAGAGATCGAAGACGACATGTTGCGGCTGATCTTCACCTGCTGTCATCCCCTCATTCCCGCCGAAGCGCGGATGGCGATGGCGCTTCGCGAGGTATGTGGGCTGACGACGGAAGAAATCGCCCACGCGTTTCTGATCCCGGCGCCGACCGTCGCCCAGCGCATCGTCCGCGCCAAGAACCGCATCCGCGCCGACCATATTCCCTATGAGGTCCCCAGCAAGATCGAACTGCCGGAGCGGCTGGCACAGGTGCTGCATGTCATCTATCTCGTCTTCAACGAGGGGTATTCGGCATCATCGGGCGCTGCAATCGTCCGTGCCGATCTTGCCGCGGAGGCCATACGGCTTGGCAGGCTGTTGCTGCAGCTATTGCCGGAATCGGAGGTCGAAGGATTGCTTGCGATCATGCTGCTGCAGGATTCGCGGCGACATGCGCGCACCGACACATCCGGCGATCTGGTACTGCTTGTCGATCAGGATCGTGCGCTGTGGGATCGCGGCCAGATCCGTGAAGGCTTGGCGCTGTCGGATAGAGCGATGGCGGCCGAAAGCGTCGGCAGCTATGCCCTGCAGGCCGCGATCGCGGCGGAACATGCGCGCGCCGTGACCGCAGACGATACCGACTGGCGGCAGCTGGTGATGCTCTACGACCTCTTGCTGATCGCAAGCCCCTCCCCGGTGATCGAGCTCAATCGGGCGGTGGCTATCTCGATGCGCGATGGGCCGGCGGCCGCACTTTCCATCGTCGACGGGCTGCTGCAGGAGGAGCGCATGGGGCGGTATCACCTCACCCATGCGGCGAAAGCGGATTTCCTGCGCCAGCTTGGCCGGACGGATGAGGCACGGCAATCCTATCACACGGCGCTTTCGCTATGCCAGCAGGCGCCGGAGCAGGCATTCCTGCGCAGGCGATTGGCCGAACTCGGCGAACAGACCCGACACTAAAGCACGTCGCGATCTTTCGGATTCGCTTTGGGCGCTTCAGGTCTTCGATTTGGCGCATGTCATTGTCGCAAAACCGCTGCACACTTTTGCGTGACATGCGTTAAAGCGCGCCGCAATCGTTCAGGGGGCGGCCACACGTTTGCGCGAGACCAGCAATCCGATCGCCGTTCCCGTCAGCGCTGAGACCACGATCAGGAGGTGAGCATTGATGCTGGCTTGGGCCAGATTTTCGATTGCCTCCTTCGTGCTCGAAGCACCGAAGGCCATGGCGCCGGCGGTGATGCCGGCCGGATAGGTGCCAACGCCGCCCGGCGCGTGGACCGGCAGGACTGATGATAATTCGCCGCCGAGCGCGCCGCCGAAGCTTGCCGAAAGCGGCGTGACGTTCATCAGGCCGAGCGCCCAGGCCAGTACCACGACCTTGACCAGCCAGTTGACGATGGTTGTCAGCCAGGCGCGTGCAAAGGCTCTGATATCGACCGGCAAGCCGCGTTCCAGCTCATGCACCAGCCCTTGCGCCTTCTTCGGCAGGATGCGAGCGGCAAGACGGATCAGCGGCCGCCGCGAGGCAAAGCCCGCGACCGGCAACAGCAGGAAAACCGCCCATACGACCCAGGCCAAGACATGATAGGGCGAGGCAAGAGCAAGACCGATGCCGGCGGCGGCCAGCAGCGCATGCAGGTCGAGCAGCCGCATGACGAACAGCGCCGATGTGCCACGCGCCAGCGGAATGCCGAATTCGGACCGCATCAGTACCGGGAAGCTCGTTTCGCCAGTGCGGAAGGGCATCATGATGTTCAACAGGTTATGAACCTGCGTCACGCGGAAGAGCGCGGCGAAATGGCCCGCCGTTTCCTTCGGGAAATAATCATAGATGCGCCAGGTCCGCAGAAAGTAGGTGCCGGTCAGAAGCGCCAGCGCCAGAAGGATCGGCAAGGCGCCGACCTTGCCCCATTGCGCCAGGATCGAGCTCCAGCCCCAGAACCATTCGATGAAGGCGGCGTAGGCTACGACAACGCCGAGCGTCAGCAGCGTCATTCGGTTGCGAATAAACCAATTCTGTCGGCTGGCAACCGTCGGAGTCTTCATGTAGTTAGGGCACCCAAATGCGAGCGGAAGGCTGAAACCGGACTTTTCGCTCGTTGCGTCCGGCAGGCACTGCCGGTCTTTTAGGAGAAACAAGTGTTGCAGACAACGGCAGAGTCGACCCTCCCCCAGGCCGATCCGGCAAGCCCCCTTGAGCTTTCGCTGGTCGTGCCCGTCTTCAACGAGGAAGAAAGCGTCGGACCGCTGATCGAGCGCATCAGTTCCGCGATGGCTGGATTTGCCAAATCCTGGGAGCTGATCCTGGTCGATGACGGCAGCACGGACGCAACGCTCGTCAATGCCCGCCGCTCGCTTTCGCAGGAAGGGCTGACGCTGCGTATCGTCGAGCTTCAGCGCAATTTCGGCCAGACGGCAGCCATGCAGGCCGGCATCGATGCGGCCAACGGCCGCCTCATCGCCACCATGGACGGCGATCTGCAGAACGACCCGAAGGACATCCCTTCGATGGTCGAGGAGCTGGAACGACGCCAGCTCGACCTGCTCGTCGGCTGGCGCAAGAACCGCCAGGACGGCCTGCTGCTGCGCAAGATCCCTTCCTGGTGCGCCAATTACCTGATCGGCCGCATCACCGGCGTGAAGCTGCACGACTATGGCTGCAGCCTGAAGATCTATCGCTCCTCCATCATCAAGCAGGTCAAGCTGATGGGCGAGATGCACCGCTTCATCCCGGCCTGGGTCGCCGGTGTGGTGCCAAGCTCGCGCATCGGCGAAGTGCCGGTTACCCATCACGCTCGCCAGCACGGCACGTCGAAATACGGGATTTCACGCACCTTCCGCGTCATCCTCGATCTGCTGTCGGTGATGTTCTTCATGCGCTACAAGGCACGGCCGGGCCACTTCTTCGGCTCGCTCGGCCTCGGCCTCGGCGCGCTCGCCGGCCTGATCCTGCTCTGGCTCTTCATCGACAAGTTCATCTTCGGCGATGATATCGGCAGCCGTCCGCTGCTGATGGTCGGCGTCGTGCTGCTCCTGTCGTCGGTTCAGATGATCACCACGGGCATCCTCGCCGAAATGATCGCCCGCATCTATTATCGCGACGATCTCTCGCCGAATTACATTGTCCGCAAGATCTTCGATCGGGACCATCAGGACGCATAGGCACAGGCCTATCCGCAACAGGAGCTGAGCGGCGCATGAGCTCGAAGGACGATATCATGAGCCTGCTGTCGGACACGGCAGACCTGCCACCGTGGCGGACGACGGGTTCAACGCATCTGGTCCATGATCGCTGGCTGAAGGTTCGTGCCGACAACTGCGTGACGGCGGAAGGCGTGGAGATCGCGCCCTACTACGTGCTGGAATATCCCGACTGGGTCGAGATCATCGCGCTCGATGCCGAGGATCATATCTATCTCGTCCAGCAATATCGTCATGCATTGGGCGTCGTGGCGCTTGAGCTTCCGGGTGGAGCCATGGATGCGAGCGATGCAAGCCCGGTAGAAGCCGCGGCGCGCGAGCTGCGCGAGGAAGCCGGGCTCTCCTCCACCGATTGGGATTATGTCGGCAAGCTTGCGCCCAACCCGGCCACGCATACCAACCTCGCGCATATCGTCATTGCCCGTAATGTTGAATTCAGCACCAAGCCGGCGGACGACCCGACGGAACGCATCCGCCTGATCCGCATGCCGATCCGGCAGGCAATCGAGCTGGCGCTGGAAGGGAAAATGATCCAGATGATCCACGTCGCAGCACTCACCCTTGCCCTTCACAAGGCGGGCAAGTGGGACGTGCCGACGCCCAAGCCCTAATCAGGACTTCATCTCCGCCCAGACGGCATTTAGCGCATCACGTGCGATGCGTACCATCGCATCCACCTCCTCATGGCTGATGACGAGCGGCGGCGAGGCCAGCATGCGGTCGCCGGTTGCGCGCAGCACGAGACCGTTTGCCAGGGCATGGTTGCGCACGGCGGAGCCGATCGCATCCGGCTTTTCAAAGCGGCGGCGGGTGGATTTGTCGGCGGCGAGCTGCAGACCGCCCATCAGGCCGATGCTGACGGCTTCGCCGACCATATCGTGATCGGCAAGGCTGCCCCAAGCCTTGGCGAAGTACGGACCGATATCGTCACGCACGCGCTCGACCAGCCCTTCCTCCTCGATGATCCGGAGGTTTTCGAGCGCCGCCGCCGCGCAGACCGGGTGGCCGGAATAGGTGAAGCCGTGGTTGAACTCGCCGACTTCATTGATCAGCACATCGGCGATGCGGTCGCTGACGAGCACGCCGCCGATCGGCAGGTAGCCCGACGATAGTCCCTTGGCGATCGGAGCGAGATCGGGTTCGACGCCGAAATGCTGATGGCCGAACCATGCGCCGAGACGGCCGAAGCCGCAGATCACCTCATCGCAGACGAGCAGGATGTTCCTCGCCTTGCAGATGCGCGCAACCTCGGGCCAGTAGGTCGACGGCGGGATGACGACGCCGCCGGCGCCCTGCACCGGCTCGGCGACGAAGGCTGCGACATTATCCTCGCCCAGCTCATCGATCTTGGCCTCGAGTTCGCGGGCAACCTTCAGACCGAATTCTTCCGGCGAGAGATCGCCGCCCTCGGCATACCAATAGGGCTGGCCGATATGAACGATGCCCGGGATCGGCAGGTCGCCCTGCTCGTGCATGTATTTCATGCCGCCCATGCTGGCGCCGGCAACGGTCGAGCCGTGATAGCCGTTCTTGCGGGCGATGATGGTCTTCTTCGTCGGCTTGCCCACGGCACCCCAGTAAACCCTCGCCATGCGGAACCAGGTGTCGTTGGCCTCGGAGCCGGAATTGGTGAAGAACACGTGGTTGAACCGCGGTCCGGCATGGGCGCAGACCTTCTCCGCAAGAAGCGTTGCCGGCGTGGTCGTGGTGCCGAAGAAGGTGTTGTAATAGGGCAGCTCGTTCATCTGCCGGGCAACGGCGTCGGCAATTTCGGCGCGGCCATAGCCGATGTTGACGCACCAGAGGCCGGCAAATCCATCCAGATACTTCCGCCCTTCCGCATCGAAAATATACACGCCCTCACCGCGCTGGATGACGCGTGCACCATCCGCGTTCAACTTCTTCATGTCCGCGAAGGGATGAAGATGATGAGTGGCATCGAGGGCGGCGAGATTGGAGCGGCTTGGCGTGTCGGACATGGTTGAAACTCACCTCATTGCGATTGGTGTCTGTCAGGCAAGCCTTCCGACGCCGCGACTATGTGCGTGGCCCCTCACCCCAACCCTCTCCCCGTCGAACGGGGAGAGGGAGTTTTCGTGCCACATGCCCCTGTGAGCGAGGCTAAGCATCGGAGAGTCCCTTCTCCCCGCGATGCGGGGAGAGGGTTGGGGTGAGGGGCCTGGCACGAAGCCGCAACGTAGCCAGACTTGACTGAAAGCTATCTTGGTTTACGACCATGCCGTGAGCATGGGGGATTTACAAGAGCATGGCGGCCGACAACGCAACCGAAGGTAACGCACGTATCGAGGTGCTGATCTCGGACATGAACGGCCGTCTCAGGGGCAAACAGATCCCGATTGCGGCTGAAAAGAAGGTCTCGTCCGGCGCCGTTCGGCTGCCGACCTCGACGCAATCGCTCGACATCTGGGGCGACGACAATGACGATATTACCGGCCTGTCTTTGACGATCGGAGATCCCGATGGGACCTGCGTTGCCGATGAGCGCACGCTGGTGGACATGCCCTGGGCGCCGGCAGGATCGAAGCAGGTGCTGGCCACCATGCACGAGCTCGACGGCAGCCCGAGCTTTCAGGATCCGCGCGCCATTCTTGCTGCCGTGGTCGATCGCTACAAGGCACTGGGCCTGACGCCCGTCATCGCGACCGAGCTGGAATTCTATCTGCTGGCCGGAGATTGGCGCGACAGAGGCATCCCCTCGCCGCCGGCAGCCCTGACCTACCAGGGCGAGCCGAACGGCTTTCAGCTCTACGACATGGATGCCGTCGATCTTCTCGATGATTACCTCGAAACGCTGCGTAGATATGCGCGGGCGCAGGGATTGCCGGCGGATGCGACGACAGCGGAATTCGGACCCGGCCAGTTCGAGGTCAACCTCCTGCACCGCCCGGATGCGCTGGCGGCTGCTGACGATTGCATCATGCTCAAGCGTGTCGCCGAGCAGGCCGCCCGCAAGCATGGGCTGAAATCCACCTGCATGGCAAAACCCTATACCGACCACGCCGGTTCGGGCCTGCATGTACATGCGAGCATCATCGACGCCCAGGGCCACAACGTCCTCGATGCGACGGGTGGCGAGCCGATGAGGTTGAAGTCGATCTGCGCCGGATTGCTGCAGACGCTGCAAGATGCGCAGCTGGTCTTTGCGCCCTATGCCAATTCCTATCGCCGCTTCCAGCCGGGCTCATTTGCTCCCGTGGACCTGACCTGGGGCTTCGGCCATCGCGGCACGGCCGTGCGCATTCCCGAGAAGGATGGGCCGGGCGCACGCATCGAGCATCGCGTCGCCGGCGCGGATGCCAATCCCTATCTGATGCTGGCGGCGATCCTTGGCGGCATGTTGCTCGGCCTGGAAAGCGATCTGGATCCAGGTGAGGAAACCACGCCATCCCACGTGCCGGCCGATGCGCCGCGACTGACGCATGATTTCCTGACCGCTGTCGAACGCTTCCGCAGCTCCGCCTTCATCGCCGATATTTTCGGCGAGCGGTATCAGAAGCTCTATGGCGATACGAAGCACAAGGAAGCGATCCGCTATCTGCGCAGCGTG
Source organism: Martinezella hainanensis (assembly GCF_900094555.1). Taxonomy (GTDB): domain Bacteria; phylum Pseudomonadota; class Alphaproteobacteria; order Rhizobiales; family Rhizobiaceae; genus Rhizobium; species Rhizobium hainanense. Next base: position 172,629 of record NZ_FMAC01000002.1, on the reverse strand, counting down.
TCCGACTTCGACTACCGGACCTACCTACCCCGCCTCTAAACCGTTCAGATAGCGACGCTGTCGACGGCCCCCTCCCGCGCGACACTGGCGGCGGTTCCTTCCCGCACCATGACCTTGAGCTCGCCCGCATGCACCTTGAGCGTCACATCGCGCTCGAGCGGCAAGAGCTCGCCGTCCATGACGCAATTGGCGAGCTGGCGCAGCTTCGGGAAATGCAGATGCACTTCCGGCGCGTGCATGACCATGACGTCGGCATTCTCGCGAACCCTGCCGCGCAGCATGTCGATGGCAAGGCGGGCGACGCCGAGAGGCCGCAAGGGCTTTGCGGTGTAGAAGCCAAGTTCGCCGCTGCGCAGGCTGTCGGCATAGAGCAGCGCATTGGCGCCGAAGGGATTATTGGAAACAGAGATCGCCGAGACATGCCGGCGCTCGCGAATGTCGCCAGCCTCGAAGTCAACATCGAATTCCGGCGGATTGGCGATGACACCGAAGGCGGCCCGGGTGCTGGCCGACATCTTCCCAATACGGGAGCGATAGGTATAGCCGTTGCGATAGCGCACCATGCGCGCATGCAGGCCCGCTGAAAACTGATGAACAAAGGCGCGGCCATTGGCGCTGCCGATATCGACATTGTCGACCGCGCCCGTCGCCAGCACGCTCAGCGTCTGCCAGATGTCGAGCGGCAACCTCAATGAGCGGGCAAAGAGGTTCATGGTGCCGGCCGGAATGACGCCAAGCGCGACGCCGCTCTTCCAGGCGATGGCAGCAGCCGCTGAGATGGTGCCATCTCCGCCGCCGGCGACGATCCCGTCGATGTCATCACGGCGCGCCGCGCGTTCCATCGCCGAGACGATATTGCGCCCCTCCACGACCACAGCTTCGAAATCATGACCGGCGTCGCGGAACACCTGTTCCGCTCTCTTCTCATAGGCAGCCATGTCAGTCGTACGGAACGTACCGCCATCGCGATTGAAAAAGCCGATCAACTTCATCAGGGGCTCTCGGTCTTCCCGCAAATTGTGTCCTTGAGGGGCTGAGGCCCCCGTGCGCTTCTTCTCAGATGGTTTTGGATGGAACGATTTCAAGCATTGCGACCGTTTCGCCCGGTCGCCGCAGCGCACTTATGCAGGATGCGACATGCTGCACTGCAAAAAATGCACGCGACAGACGCGGTGCGGTCATTGATAGTACGAACGGAGGCATGTCCATGCCTCGCCAGTCCCATATCCCAATTTGATGCACTGAACGCCGCTTACCGGAGTTTGCTGTCTGATTCGCGGTGCTTGATCTTCGTGTGCCGCCCAAGGAGTTTTCGTGAGCGATATTGCCGTCGACGCACTCGATACCCAAACCGCTCTGGAAGCGCCGTCTCGCACTGCGATCGCGCTGGTGACTTTGGCGCTGGCTGTCGGCAGCTTCGGTATCGGTACGGGCGAATTTGTCATCATGGGACTCCTGCCGAATGTCGCTGACACCTTTGGCGTGACGACACCGCAGGCAGGTCATGTGATCAGCGCCTATGCGCTCGGCGTCGTGGTCGGTGCGCCAATCATTGCCGTGCTCGCCGCCAAGATGGCGCGCCGCACGCTGCTTCTGCTGATGATGGCGATCTTTGCCGCCGGCAACATCTCCAGTGCCTTTGCGCCGACCTTCGAAAGTTTCACAGTACTGCGCTTCATCACCGGCCTGCCGCACGGCGCCTATTTCGGCGTAGCAGCGCTGGTTGCCGCATCCATGGTGCCGGTGCATCGCCGCGTGCGCGCCGTCGGCCAGGTCATGCTTGGTCTTACGATCGCGACGCTCATCGGCACGCCGATCGCCACCTTCCTCGGCCAGTTGCTCGAATGGCGCGCTGCCTTCATGATGGTCGGCGCTATCGGTCTTGCGACCATGCTGCTGATCGCCCTCTTCCTTCCCAAGGACAGGGTCGAGGAAGGCGCCAGCATCACCCGTGAGCTCGGTGCGCTGAAGCGCATCCAGGTTTGGCTTTCGCTTGGTGTCGCCGCCGTCGGCTTCGGCGGCATGTTCTCGATCTTCAGCTATGTCGCCACGACGACCACGCAGGTCGCCGGCCTCGGCTCGGCCATGGTGCCGGTCGTGCTTGCGCTCTTCGGCATCGGCATGAATGTCGGCAACATCGTCGGTTCGCGCCTTGGCGACATCTCGATCAAGGGAACGATCGGCGGGATGATGATCTTCAACATCGTCATCATGACGCTGTTCGCGCTGACGGCCTCCAATCCCATCATGCTCTGCCTCTGCGTCTTCCTGATCGGCTGCGGCTTTGCCGCCTGCCCCGCCGTACAGACCCGCCTGATGGATGTTGCCGCCGATGCTCAGACGCTGGCTGCCGCCTCCAATCACTCCGCCTTCAACATCGCCAATGCGCTCGGCGCCTGGCTCGGCGGTCTCGTGATTTCCTGGGGCTTCACGGCTGCCGCCACCGGCTATGTCGGCGCGGTCCTCTCCGTCGGCGGCCTTGCCGTATTTGCGCTCTCAGTTGGCCTGGAGCGCCGCACCGGGCGCGCATGAAGCTCCGGGGGCGATCAGCTGCTGGCGGCCGTCGCGGCAGAACACATTCTCCTCGCCCCATACGGCCATCGCCTTGATGATCGGCCCCAGGCTGGCGCCAAGCGGCGTCAGCGCATAGTCGACGCGCGGCGGCACCACAGGAAAGACGGTGCGCGACAGCAACCCGGATTCCTCCAGTTCCCGCAATTGCTTCGTCAGCATGCGCTGCGTCACCGACGGCAGCTTGCGACGGATTTCGTTGAAACGAAGCGTTCCCCCCAACAGATGAAACAGGATCACACCCTTCCATTTGCCGTCGAGCAGACTCAGCGTCGCCTCGACCGGGCATCCCGGGAAATTCCTGACAAGCTTGGAGCGGGGAACCGACATCGACAGTATCCTTTTTGTACCTACGTACAGAATTTGTGCATTCTTGTGCCTTTTGACGATAATGCGCATCTAGCCTCTGTGCAACAAAACCAGGAGCTTCTCCCATGCGCGCAGTCGCCTACAAGCAACCGCAACCCATTTCCGCAGAGACATCGCTGGTCGACATCGAGCTGCCGACGCCCGAGGCAAAGGGCCATGATCTGCTTGTCGAAGTGAAGGCCGTTTCCGTCAATCCGGTCGATGTCAAAGTCCGCGCCAACGTCGTTCCGAGCGAAGGCGAGTACAAGATCATCGGCTGGGATGCCGCCGGCATCGTCAAGGCTGTCGGCCCCGACGTCACCCTATTCAAGCCAGGAGACGAGGTCTTCTATGCCGGCGCGATCAATCGCAGCGGTTCGAATGCCGAGTTTCATCTCGTCGATGAGCGCATCGTCGGCGCCAAGCCGAAGAGTCTCGATTTTCCGGCCGCCGCCGCACTGCCGCTGACCTCGATCACAGCCTATGAGGCGCTGTTCGACCGCCTGAAAGTACAAGACCCGGTTCCCGGCGTCGCCAATACCATCCTCATCATCGGCGGTGCGGGCGGTGTCGGATCGATCGCCATCCAGATCGCACGCGCGCTGACCGATCTCACCATCATCGCAACCGCTTCCCGTCCGGAAACGCAGGCCTGGGTCAAGGAGCTGGGCGCCCATCACGTCATCGATCATTCGAAGCTGCTTGCGCCGCAGATCGCGGCACTCGGCATCGGTGCTCCCGCTTTCGTGTTCTCAACGACAAATACGTCAGATCATATCGGCTCGATCGTCGAAGCCATCGCCCCGCAGGGACGGTTTGCGCTCATCGACGATCCGAAGACACTCGATGTTGTGCCCTTCAAGCGCAAGGCCGTGTCGATCCACTGGGAGCTGATGTTCACCCGTCCCCTGTTCAACACAGCCGATCAGATCGAGCAGCACAAGCTGCTGACGAAGGTTGCCGAGCTGGTGGATGCCGGCAAGATTCGCTCGACGCTGACGGAGACTGCGGGCGCGATCAATGCCGCAAACCTGAAGAAGGCGCATGCCCTTGTCGAGACCGGCAAGATGAAGGGCAAGGTCGTTCTGGCCGGTTTCTGAACGAGCAAAATTCATGGCAAATCAGGCTGGGCGCATGTCGTCCGGCCGCATTGTTTTAACGCATATGCACCAGGTTTTGTTGCATCGCAAAAATTTGCAGCCGCCTAAACAAAATTTTATCGCAGGATCGAGCGTTTAGGCGCTTCCACCTCTTGACTTTTTATGCCTTCGGCGCGACTTCTCGCGACATGGGGAACAGTGTTTTCCATACCGATTAACCGGAGCCATCTTTCGATGCCTAGCGACAGTAGTAGTCGATTGCCTTTGCCGTCAGTAGCATTCGTGCATTAACCGACTCCTGTCGGCTCGCCACGATCCGCTACGACGGCGGATCGACCGGAAAGGCGAGCTATAATGAACATAAACAGCTTTCCCGCGCGGGCCGGCAATGCCGCTCGTGCATTTATCAATAACAATCGCGCCGTCACCATCGCGGAACGTGTCGAGGCTCTGAACGCAGTCGACGTGGCTGAGGCTGCCCGCATTCTCGCCAAAATGCCGGAAGAGCGCGCCGTGCGCATTCTCGACCGGCCGGAGCTGCGCAACGCACACGCCATTCTCGAAGTCATGGGCAATGCGGATGCCGCACGGCTATTGCATGGCATGTCCAACGACCGTGTCGCCGACGTGCTGCTCGAAATGGATATCGATACGCGCGCCCGGCTCTTCGCCACCTTCGACGAGCATGCCAGGCAGGCGATCCAGGGCCTGATGGGCTATCCGCCGCGCACGGCCGGCGGCATCATGACGACGGAATTCGTCAGCGTGCTGGCAAGCTGGACGGTTGCGCAGACGCTCGATCACGTTCGCCAGGTCGAGCGCTCCCGCGAAACGGTCTACGCCATCTATGTCCTCGATGACGAGACGCATGTGCTGCTGCATGTCGTGACGCTGCGCCGCCTCATCACCGGCGAGCCGGATGCCTGCATCCTGACCGTCGCCCAGAAGGGCACGCCGGTTACGGCGCCGCCGCTGATGAAGCAGGAGGATGTCGCACGGCTGATCCGCCGGCACGACCTGCTGGCACTTCCGGTCGTCGACGACAAGGGCCACATGCTCGGTATCGTTACGGTCGACGACGTCATCGATACGATGATCGCCGACACGACCGAAGACGCCCAGAAATTCGGTGGTATGGAAGCCCTCGGCCAGCCTTACATGAAGATCAGCTTCGCCGGCATGATCCGCAAGCGCGCCGGCTGGCTCGCAGCCCTCTTCCTCGGCGAAATGCTGACGGCAAGCGCCATGCAGCATTTCGAGGGCGAGCTGGAGAAGGCCGTCGTGCTGACGCTCTTCATCCCGCTGATCATGAGCTCGGGCGGCAATTCCGGTTCGCAGGCGACCTCGCTGATCATCCGGGCGCTGGCGCTCGGCGAACTCAAGCTTTCGGACTGGTGGCGCGTGGCGCTTCGCGAACTGCCGACCGGCATCGTGCTCGGCGCGATTCTCGGGCTCGTCGGCTTCGCCCGCATCGTGCTTTGGCAGAATATCGGCCTCTTCGACTATGGCCCGCACTGGCAGCTGGTCGCCCTTACGGTCTTCGCTGCCCTTATCGGTATCGTCACCTTCGGCTCGCTCGCGGGCTCGATGTTGCCGTTCGTCTTGCAGAAGTTGCGGCTTGACCCCGCCAGCGCATCGGCGCCTTTCGTCGCGACACTGGTCGATGTCACCGGCCTGGTGATCTATTTCTCGGTTGCGTTGCTGATCCTCAGCGGCACGATGCTCTAAGAATAATAAACCTCTTACGACAAAGGGGCCGGCAACGGCCCCTTTTCATTTTCACTCCGCCTGTTTCATTCAGGCTGTGGCAGTTTCAGAGCACCATTGGTCTTGATGGTGCGGATGGCGAAGTTCGAGCGCAGATCGACCACGCCTGGAAGCACCAGAAGCTTTTCCGACATCACCTTCTCATAGGCGGCCAGATCCTCCACCACGACCTCCGCCAGGAAATCGGCCGAACCCGAAATCAGATGGCAAGCGACGACTTCCGGAATGGCGAGCAATGCCGCCTGCTGCATTTCGGAGTTCTCCTTCGAGTGATGACCGACCTTGAGCTCCACGAAGACCGTGAGACCGAGGCCGGCCTCCTTGCGGTCGATATCGGCGCGATAGCCGCGCAAGAGCCCGGATCTTTCCAGATTACGAATACGCCTGAGGCAGGGAGACGGTGAGAGATTCACCCGTTCGGCGATCTCGACATTGGTGGCGCGCGCGTCCTCCTGCAGACAGTTGAGGATCGCAATATCGAATTTATCCAGTTTTGGCATTTCCAGGAAACCCAGTTGCCTATATTGGCAGATTATTGCTGATAGCATGATTTTTGAGCCATAACTAGCAAGGACATGCCTCGGCCTTTGGCGCTATCTTTTCCTCATTCGAACAACAACCGGACAGTTGGAAAGGATATGTCGATGACCGCTTTGTCTCTCTCCACCCGCAAGGCAACCCCCACCATGGTCGGCTATGCCGGCGCCATCGTCACCGTCTTGATCTGGGCAAACTGGATCCTTGCAACCCGCCACACGGCCGAAACGCAGATGGGCACGATCGATCTCGGCCTGATCCGCTATGGCGTGCCGGCGCTGGTGCTGGCTCCCGTCTGGTGGCGGACGGGCCTGCTACCGAAGGGCTTGCCGCTGAAACTGCTGGCGCTGATGGTCTGTGGCTCAGGCGCCCTCTTCTTCCAGCTCACTACCTTCGCCATCCAGTTCACGCCCGCTTCCTCGGCCGGCATCCTGCTCGGCGGCTCCATGCCGCTGGCTGCCGCCCTAATCGGCGTGCTTTTGTTCCACGAACGGCTCGACATCACCCGCTGGCTCGGCCTTGGCGGCATCGTCGCCGGCGTCGTCATCCTGCTTGCCCGCAGCCTCTATGGCGTGCAGATATCCTGGGAGGGCTTTACGCTGCTGCCGCTGGCCGCCCTGCTCTGGGCAACCTACACCCACGCCTTTCGCCGCTCCGGGCTGAGCGCCGTACAGTCGAGCGCCATCATTGCCGTCTGGTCGTTCCTGATCCATGTCGGATTGGCCACCATCTTCGGCAGCTCGCTGACTTCGATACCGCTGCCGGAAATCGGCCTTCAGATCGTCAGCCAGGGGCTGCTGTCAGGCCTTGCCGCCACGCTTGCCTATGGTCTTGCCGTCCAGGCTCTCGGCGGCACGCAGGCCGCAGCCTTCACCGCCATCACCCCTGTTCTCGCCACGATCGGCGGCGGCTTCCTGCTCGGTGAAGAAATCGGAATGGCGGGCATTGCCGCAGCAATCGTCACAGGACTTGGGGTGGCGCTTTCGACGGGTGTGCTGGCCCGGAAGGCCGTCCAGCACTAATCCGCACCCTGCGGAGACATGGAGCGGTTCAGCGAAATGCTGAGCCGCTCTTTCTGTTTGCCGGTGCAATTCATGGAGCAAGGATCAAAATCGAAGGGCCATTGCGACGCGTCTGACCGGATCGGCACCGTGGGCAGCCTCATTCTCCAGGATCTGCGTGAGAACGGCTGGCCTTTCCTCGTCATCCAGAATGCGAAATCCCATTGAGGCATAGAAAGGCGCGTTGAAGGCCACCTGCCGGTCTGTGGTGAGAGTGACGCCCGCAGCACCTTGAGCTCTGGCCGCTTCAATCACAGCCTCCATCAGCCGCCGCCCGACACCTCGCTTCTGCCAGCGTCTGACGACATCGATTTCAGCGATGTGAACGGAGCCATCCTCGCGGATGCCGGCCAGGAAGCCGAACGGCGTGTCCTCGCCGTCCACGGCGACGAACAGCAGCCGCTCCGCCAGAGATTGCTGCAGCACGTCAAGAGGTAGCGATGTGGGTTCGCAGGCAACCGCGCCGGCCTCATGCAAGGCCCAGAAAGCATCGATCTCGATGTCAGCAAGCAGATGCAGCTCGTCGGCTCTGGCCGAACGGATCGCCCAGGTGTCCTCTGCTATATCGGTCATTCCATCTCACATATTCGGATAGACCGGTCCTTCGCCGCCCTGCGGGGGAACCCAGTTGATGTTCTGGTTGGGGTCCTTGATGTCGCAGGTCTTGCAGTGGACGCAGTTCTGGGCGTTGATGACAAAGGTTTCCTTGCCGTCCTTCTCCACCCATTCATAGACGCCTGCCGGACAGTAGCGCGTCGACGGGCCGGCAAAGACATCGTGCTCCGACGATACCTGCAGCGCCATGTCCCTGACCTTGAGATGCACCGGCTGGTCTTCCTCGTGGTTGGTGTTCGACAGGAACACCGAGGAGAGGCGGTCGAAGGTCAAGACGCCATCCGGCTTCGGATAATCGATCTTCTGGTGCTGGGCCGCCGGCTCCAGCGATTGGGCATCCGTCTTGCCGTGCTTCAACGTGCCGAAGAAGGAGAAGCCGAACAGCTGGTTCGTCCACATGTCGAGGCCGCCGAGCGCCACGCCGACCGCAGTGCCGAACTTCGACCAGAGAGGCTTGACGTTCCTGACACGCTTCAGGTCCTTGCCGATATCCGACTGACGCCATTCGTTCTCGATCTCGATCACTTCGTCATTGCCACGACCGGCGGCGATCGCCGCGGCGATCTTGTCCGCCGCCAGCATGCCGGATAGCACCGCGTTGTGGCTGCCCTTGATGCGGGGAACGTTGACGAAGCCGGCCGAGCAGCCGATGAGCGCACCACCCGGGAAAGTCAGCTTCGGCACCGACTGCCAGCCACCCTCGGTGATGGCGCGGGCGCCATAGGAAATACGCTTGCCGCCCTCGAAGGTGCCGCGGATCGCCGGATGCGTCTTGAAGCGCTGGAATTCCTCGAAGGGATAGAGATAGGGGTTCTTGTAGTTCAGATGCACGACGAAGCCGACGGCGACCAGATTATCCTCCAGATGATAGAGGAAGGAGCCGCCGCCCGTCTTCATGCCCAGCGGCCAGCCGAAGGAGTGCTGCACGAGGCCCTTCTTGTGGTTCTCGCGCTTGACCTCCCAAAGCTCCTTGATGCCGATGCCGAACTTCGGCACGTCGCTGTCCCGCGACAGATCGAACTTGGCGATCAGCTGCTTTGCAAGCGAGCCGCGAACGCCTTCGCCGATCAGCACATATTTGCCTAAGAGCGCCATGCCGCGGGTATAGTTCGGGCCGGGTTCGCCGTTCTTCTCGATGCCCATGTCGCCGGTGGCAACGCCGATGACAGCGCCCTCGTCATTGTAGAGAACTTCGGTCGCGGCAAAGCCGGGATAGATCTCGACGCCGAGGGCTTCCGCCTTCTCGGCCAGCCAGCGACAGACATTGCCGAGCGAGACGATGTAGTTGCCGTGGTTGTTCATCAGCGGCGGCATCAGGAAATTCGGCAGGCGGATGGAGCCGGCGGGGCCGAGGAACAGGAAGTGATCCGACGTCACCTTGGTCTTGAAGGGATGCCCCTCCTCCTCGCGCCAGTCCGGCAGCAGGCGATCGATGCCGATCGGGTCGACCACCGCGCCCGACAGGATGTGCGCGCCGACTTCGGCACCCTTTTCGAGCACGACGACGGTCAGATCCGGATTGATCTGCTTCAGCCGGATCGCAGCCGACAGGCCCGCAGGACCTGCGCCGACAATCACAACGTCGAATTCCATGCTCTCGCGTTCCGGCAGCTCGCTCGCGTCAGTCATTCACTCTCTCCGCTTGGCCGGCGTCCCATGATATCGGATCGCAGCCTCATCCCCTTTGGGCGTCTTCCCCGTTTCGTTTATCTCTTGTCAAAACAAGAGAGGATTGTCGAGCCGGGAAGCGACAGGCAATCCTCCAATTCACCCAACATAGCTATCAAGTTAAATTACGCTTACGTTAACGTCAATATTTCACGGAGATTTACCGATTTCGTCCCGCCATGCGCTTTCAAAATCGGCCGGCCGCACTCTATAAGTTTCAACCGGGAAATCCGGATAGCATGAAGGGTGATCAAAATGGATCTTCGTATCGGCGGGAAACGTGCGCTTGTGCTTGCTTCGTCCAAGGGACTGGGACACGGCATTGCCGTGGCGTTGGCCCGCGAGGGTGTCAATGTGCTGCTCTGCGGCCGCAGCGGTGACCGGCTGGATAGCAATTGCAAGGCGATCAATGCCGAAGGCAAGGGCCGCGCCGACTGGATCTGGGCCGACCTCAACGACGAGAACTTCGTGGATGTCGTCAGCAAGGCTGCCGTCGAAAAGCTCGGGGGCATCGACATTCTCATCAACAACAGCGGCGGCCCGACACCGGGGACGACAGAGGATATGACCGCCGACCGACTGGAGACCTATTTCATTTCCATGGTGGCGCGGATCATCAGCCTGACCAATGCGCTCTTGCCGGGCATGAAGGCACAAGGCTGGGGCCGCATCCTCACTGTCGCCTCCTCCGGCGTCGTCGAGCCCATCCCCAATCTTGCGCTTTCCAATACGCTGCGCCCGGCCCTTGCCGGCTGGAGCAAGACGCTGGCTAGCGAAGTTGCGGCTCATGGCATCACCGTCAATATGCTTTTACCGGGCAGCATCGCCACCGACCGACTGGCCGAACTCGACACGGCCGCGGCCAAGCGCGGCGGCAAAAGTCTGGAGGATGTCAGCGCCGAGCGCCAACAGCGCATCCCTGCCGGCCGATACGGCCGCATCGAGGAATTCGCCGCCACGGCCGCCTTCCTCTGCAGCGAACCGGCAAGCTACGTGACAGGCACCATGGTCCGCTGCGATGGAGGAGCTGCCCGCTCCCTTTAAGGCCGTTGCCGACGAGCAGAGTGCAGGCCCTTGCAAAGAGGGCCTGACAACACAATTACGTGAGTGCCGACGACACTCCCATGCGCGCGACAGCATGCATTCACACTATAAATACCGCCCAAGGCTGTTTTGCCGCTCGATTATTACATAACGGCAATCAAAAAATAGTCATTTGACTGTTTGTTGCACTGCACAAACAGAAACAATTCGAAAGCTTTCCAAGCTTTAATTTTTCGTCGTGCCGAACTGTGGTAGATTGCACGGCATCAGCGTTCATGAATTCGCGTTAAAGGGACAGAATTACCGAACGTTAGCGGTAACGGCGATGTATGGATTGCGGCGAAGCTCGTCTTTGTTGTGCGGCGCAATAAATACACTCCAACGTCACCGCGCTTCCTGCAACAAGCCCCGACCGGTTCTTTAAGTATGAAAAAATTCTGGCTTCCCCTCGGCCTTCTTGTCGTCGCAGCCCTCGTGGCCTGGGGCTATCGCGACCGTATTCCTTTCCTTTCCGCATTTGTCGATCGGGCTTCGGCAGAGACCAAAGACTCTAGCAAGGCGGCGCAGGCCGGCAGCAAGCGTCAGGCAGGCCCAATCGCCGTAAAGACGGTCGCCGCCGTCAAAACTACGCTTCCCATGGATGTCTCCGCGACCGGCTGGGTCGTGCCGATCGATTCAACGACGATCGCCGCGCAGGAAGCTGGGCTGATCACGCAGATTGCGGTGAAAGATGGCGCAACGGTCAAAGCCGGCGATCTGATCGCAAAGCTCGATCCGCGTACGGCACAGGCTGCTGTCAACAAGGACCAGGCGAACATTACGAAAGACCAGGCAAACCTTGCCCAAGCGGAGACCGCGCTGACCCGTGCCAATAGCCTGCTCACGAGCAGCGCCGGCACTCAGGCGACTGCCGACGAAGCGCGTGCGACCCGCGACGCCGCCATTGCCACGCTCAGCGCGGACCAGGCACAACTTGCCTCGGATCAGGTTATGCTCGGAAACACCGACATACGGGCACCCTATGATGGCCGGCTTGGCGATGTTCAATTGAGCCTGGGTGCTTATGTCAGCGCCGGCACGTCAATCGTCACGATTGCCAGATATAATCCGGCATACATCAAGTTCACCTTGCAGGAAAACAACCTGCGCGAACTGCAGGAACAGCTGGCCGCGGGTCCTGTCCAGGTGACCACCGTTCCTCGTTCCGCACAGGGCAAGCCTCGTACCGGAACAATCAGCTTTTACGACAACACAGTCGACCAGGCTTCGGGAACAATTGCTGTAAAGGCAACGTTCGAGAATGCCAACGGCGCCTTGTGGCCGGGACGCTCCACGAATGTCATGGTTCACTTTGCCGACAACGAGCAGCTTATCGTCGTGCCGACCGTTGCCGTCAGCCCGGGGCCGGACGGCTACATCGCCTTTGTGGTGAAGGACAACAAGGTCAAGATCACGCCGGTGACAATTGCTCGTGCCAATGGCGGTCGCACAGCCGTCGCCACGGGCCTTTCGGTCGGCGATCATGTCGTTGTCGAAGGCCAGTCGCAACTGAACAACGGCACCGAAGTCAAGGAGCAGTTCAGCGACAATCCAAACGAGAAGGTCGCTTCGGCCGATGATGGAAAAACCGAAACCATCGCAGTTGGAGCGCAACAATGATCCCGACCTTCTGTATCCAGCGTCCGGTCGCGACCACGCTTCTCGCGATCGGCGTGGTGCTTGCCGGTCTCGCCGGCTATCAGCTCATCCCCGTCGCGGCTGTGCCGCAGGTGGATTTCCCGACGATCAACGTCTCGGCCCAGCTGACGGGCGCCTCACCACAGACAATGGCGACGTCGGTCGCCACGCCGCTGATCAAGCAGTTCGAGACGATCCCCGGCATCAGCGAAATTTCTTCGACAAACTCGCTTGGCAATACCAGCATCGTGCTGCAGTTCAATCTCGACCGCAACATCGACGCCGCCGCCGGTGACGTGCAGGCGGCGATTTCGACCGCGCAAAGAAAACTTCCCAACAACCTGACCACCCCGCCAAGCTACAGGAAGACCAATCCGGCCGACGCGCCTGTCATGCTGATCGCCGTACAAAGCGACACCTTGCAGCGCAGCAAGCTCGACGATATCGCCGAGAACATCATCTCTCCATCGATCTCTACACTGCCTGGCGTTGCCGAAGTGACCGTAAACGGGGCACAGACCTACGCGGTGCGTATCGACGTCGACCCCAACAAGCTTTTGGATCGCGGCATCGGTATCGACACGGTCAACACAGCCGTCGTCAACGCCAACAACCAGGTCCCGGTCGGCACGTTGCAAGACGCGGCGCAGAGCATGACGATCAATGCGGATACGCAGCGCGTCAACGCCGACGAGTTTCGCACACTTGTGATTGCCAATCCCAACGGCAAGCCAATTCACCTCGGCGATGTCGCCGACGTGCAGGACAGCGTGGAAAACCAGAATATCGGCAGCTGGTATGATGGCCGGCGGGCGATCATTCTAGCCATTCAACGCCAGCCCGATGCCAATACCGTCGACGTCGTCGATGCCGTCAACAAGACACTGCCGAAGCTGCAGGCCGAAATGCCGGCTTCCGTTAAAATGACCGTTATGAACGACTCGGCCCAGCCGATCCGCGAGGCCATCTCGGACGTCAAGTTTACCTTGCTGCTGACCATCGGCCTGGTCGTTCTCGTCATCTACCTGTTCACGGGCCACGTGACAGCAACGATTATCCCCGGCCTCGCCGTGCCTCTTTCGCTCATATCTACTTTCGGCATGATGTATGTGCTCGGCTATAGCGTCGACAATATCTCGCTGCTCGGATTGACGATCGCGGTGGGTCTCGTGGTGGACGACGCGATCGTCATGCTGGAGAACATTCTACGGCACATGGAAGAAGGCATGCCTGCGCTGCAGGCGGCCATCAAAGGCGCGGGCGAAGTCAGCTATACGATTATCTCCATGTCTATTTCGCTGATCGCCGTGTTCATCCCTATCTTGCTGATGGGTGGCGTCGTCGGCCGCATCTTCAACGAATTCGGCATGGTCGTGGCCATCGCCATCGTTTCGTCCGCCGTGGTCTCGCTGACCGTTACGCCGATGCTCGGCTCACGTCTCTCCAACGCCCACAGCCATCCTCCCCTGCCGGTACGCCTCTTCAACAAGGGCTTCAACTGGACCGAGGTCAATTACGGCAAGGGCGTGGAATGGTGTATTCGCCATCGCTACATCGTGCTTGGAAGCTTCCTTGCTTCGGTCGCGCTCTCGGCCTACCTCTTCCTGACGCTGCCGGCCAGCTTCTTCCCGCAGGAAGACATCGGCCGGCTGCAGATTTCCACACGCGCCCGCCAGGATATCTCCTATCCGGCGATGCGCGACCTGCAGAACCAGGCCGCTGCCGCGATCCAGGCAAACCCTGCCGTCGAGCACGTGATGTCGGTTGTCGGCGCCAGCGCTCGCCAGACACTCAACAATGGTACGATCTACGCTCAGCTGAAGGATAAGAAGGATCGCCCGCCGCTCGACCAGACTTTGCGCGAAATGCGCGCCGCCGTCGCCAAGATCCCGGGCATACAGGTCTTCATCAACCCTCAGCAAAGCCTTCGCTTCGGTGGACGCCAGACGGCCAGCCAGTATCAGCTCGTCATCCAGGCACTCAGCGCCGATCTGACGAACCAGTGGGCCAACAAGATGCTGCAGGAAATGCGCAAGGATCCACGTTTCACCGACGTGACCACCGACGCGCAATATAACGCATTGCAGGCCAATATCGTGGTCGATACGGAGAAGGCTGCCGCCTACGGCATCAACAACAATCTGCTGCGCACCACGCTTGAAGAGGCCTTCAGCGACTACGCCGCCGCACAGATCCAATCGACCGGCGACAGCTATGACGTGATCATCGAATATGACGCGAACCAGCCTTGGGACGACCAGAAACTGTCGCGCATCCATGTGACGTCTTCGAGCGGCCAGCAGGTTCCGTTATCGGCCTTCGCGCACATCGAGCGCAACACCGGTCCGGTGACCATCAACCAGACCGGCCAGCTCGTTTCGACCACGGTATCCTTCAACCTGCCGGCCGGCGAAGCGCTTGGCGACGCCACGGCACAGATCGAACAGATCAAGAAGGACATTAACATGCCGGCGGACATCTTCACGTCCTACGGCGGTACGGCGCAGATCTTCCAGCAGTCGCAGGGCAGCACACCCTACCTGATCCTCGCTGCGGTGCTGACGATCTACATGGTTCTCGGCGTTCTCTACGAAAGCTTCATCCACCCGCTGACCATTCTGTCTGGTCTGCCGGCCGCCGCTCTCGGCGCACTGCTTGCGCTGAAGATCTTCGGCTTCGACCTGTCGGTCATCGCGCTCATCGGCTTGCTGATGCTGATTGGTATCGTCAAGAAAAACGCGATCATGATGATCGACGTGGCGCTGGAAACGCTGCGCTCGAGTGCTGGCATGTCGCCGGCGGAAGCGATCCACGAAGCCTGCGTACGCCGTTTCCGCCCGATCATGATGACCACCTTTTGCGCCCTGCTCGGTGCCCTGCCGATCGCGGTCGGTGGCGGCGCAAGCTCTGAGCTGCGCCAGCCGCTCGGTATCGCCGTGGTTGGCGGCCTGGTGGTTTCACAGCTTTTGACCCTGTTCATCACGCCGGTCATCTTCCTTGAGATGAACCGCTTGAGCGACTTCCTCGGTCGTTTCGGCCGGCGCGAGGACGACGACCCGCACCAGAAGGAACCGCCGTCGGCGATTGCCGCGGAATGACAAAAACGGGCGCCGAAAGGCGCCCGTTCCTTTTCAAGCAAAGCGAAACGCATGCGTGTGAAATACTGTCTGCGGATGCGGCGGCCGAACGAAAATAAAACCGCCTCCATGTCTTGAACTTGAAGCCCAGCCATGTCATGACGCGCCCTCTTTGCGACAGGGCGCGTCACGCGTCTCATCAGGGGCTTGGCCCCAATCCAGACAATTTCGACGAAAGGGAGTGCGGGCATGGCTCGGGCGCTTGGTTTCGACTTCGGCACGACGAACACGGTTCTGGCACTGGCTGATGGACCCGCGACGCAATCGGTCGCCTTCAACAGCGCGGCCGGTACCGCCGACAGCATGCGCACCGCGCTCTCCTTCATGAAGGACCCTGGGCTGGGTGCGGCTGCGCTCAAGGTCGAGGCCGGGCATGCGGCGATCCGGCAGTTCATCGACAATCCCGGCGACTGTCGCTTCCTGCAGTCGATCAAGACCTTTGCAGCGAGCGCCCTCTTCCAGGGCACGCTGATCTACGCCAAGCGCCACAGCTTCGAGGATCTCATGGAGATCTTCGTGCGCCGCCTGCGCGCCTATGCCGGAGAGGGATGGCCGGAAAACGTCTCGCGCATCGTCACCGGCCGACCGGTGCATTTTGCCGGCGCCAATCCGAACCCCGCCCTTGCGACGGAGCGCTACAATGCTGCGCTCGCGCGGTTCGGCTTTCCGGAAATCCATTATGTCTACGAGCCGGTGGCGGCCGCCTTCTATTTCGCCCAGCATCTGAAAGAGGATGCGACCGTGCTGGTCGCAGACTTCGGCGGCGGCACGACCGACTATTCGCTGATCCGCTTCGAGACTCACGGCGGCAAGCTGACGGCAACGCCGATCGGCCACTCCGGCGTCGGCATTGCAGGCGATCATTTCGATTTCCGGATGATCGACAACATCGTCGCGCCGGCGATCGGCAAGGGCAGTTTCTTCAAGAGCTTCGACAAGCTCCTGGAGGTTCCTACTTCCTACTACGCCAATTTCGGCCGCTGGAACCAGCTCTCGATCTTCAAGACCTCTCGCGAATATGCCGACCTGAAGACGCTGGTGCGCAGCAGCCTGGAGCCGGAGAAGCTGGAAACCTTCATCGAGCTGGTCGAACACGACGAGGGTTATCCGCTCTATCAGGCCGTCTCCGCAACGAAGATGGCTCTTTCGAGCGAGGAAGAAGCGGAGTTCAACTTCCCGCCGCTCGGCAAGGCCGGCCGCAAGCATGTTCGCCGCGCCGATTTCGAAAGCTGGATCGCCGAGGATCTCGCCCGCATCGAAAGTGCGCTGGACGACGTGCTGACAACGACGAACACATCGCCCGATGCAATCGACAAGGTGTTTCTGACAGGCGGCACCTCCTTCGTGCCGGCGGTGCGGCGCATCTTCACGGAGCGCTTCGGCCAGGAGCGGATCGAGACGGGCGGCGAATTGCTGTCCATTGCCCATGGTTTGGCCCTAATCGGCGAACGCGACGATATCGCCCAGTGGACGGCCTGACATAGCGCCCACCCTGCCCTTTCGTTCCTGCGCCGCTTTGGATAGAGTTCGCGCATGATTTCCGCCAGCGACCTCACACCGGCCGAACTTGCCGCCCTTCTGCATTTCCATGCGGATGCCGGCGTCGATTGGCTACTGGAAGAGCAGCCGGTGGATCGCTTTGCCGAATTCGAGGCAATGCGCACTGCAAGACAGGGCGCACGGGCTGTGCAGCCCAGAACGGAAGCTCCGGGACCTGCGTCACGGGCACAACCCGAGCGCCGCCCGGCCGCAAAGCCGGCCGCACCTCCCGCAGCAGCACCGCCGCGGGCTACGCCGGCCATTCCCGACGAGCAAGTCGTGGAGCAGGCTCGATTCGCGGCCGAAAGCGCACGCTCGCTCAGCGAGCTGAAGACGGCGCTCGAAGCCTTCAACGGTTGCAATCTCAAGAACAGCGCCCGTTCGACGATCTTTGCGAGCGGCACGCCGGAGGGCCGGATCATGGTGATCGGCCCGATGCCGAGCGCCGACGACGATCGCGAGGGGGCACCGTTTGCCGGCCGGGCGGGACAGTTGCTCGACAGGATGCTGGCCGCCATCGACCTGCAGCGCGATGCGATCCTGCTTACCAACGTCATTCCGTGGCGGCCGCCGGGCAATCGCGCCCCTTCCCCGCCCGAAATCGAGATATGTCGTCCGTTCATAGAACGGCAGATTGCGCTTGCCGAGCCGAAGGCCTTGCTGTTGCTTGGCAATTTCACCGCCCGACACTTTTTCGGCGGTGGTGAAACCATCCATGGATTACGCGGACAGTGGCGGGAAATCAGCATTCTCGGCCGAAGCATCCCCGCCATCGCCAGCCTGCATCCGCAGGAGTTGCTGACCGCGCCGATCAACAAACGCCTGGCCTGGAGCGATCTTCTGGCCTTCAAGAATTATATCGCCGCTGAAATATTAGGCTGATTCCACCAGGTATTAACGGAGAATGACACTAGTCATGCGTTTTCAGCATGGCAGTCTTCTTTTGCTGTGCATTGCAGAATCTATGCTGCACTGCAATATAAGTGGTGTCTTGGGAGGAATTCGAAAGGAACCAAGGCAATGACTGCACGTTTTCGCCCTATTCACTGCGGGTTTGATACCCTGCGCCGCGCCATTGAACCTGTGCGCGCCACAAACAGCCATCGCAACCTCGGCATCGCTGCCAATGAGCAGATGACTGCACGAGGCACCGGCGTTTCCGCCCGCATCGGCCGTCCGACGGCCATTTTCGCCGATTTCCGCGCCTGCTGACCTGCGGGCGCGAATTGCGCGACAATTCAGCGTAGCGTTTAAGTATCGGAATTTTCATCATGTCATCGGGTTTGCGTTCATTCATCGCTCTGTTCGATTCCGTCGGGCACATCGGCTCTGCGGTGCGGGCCGCCGAGGAGTTCGAGCGCGCGCGCAATTTTCGCAAGGACGAGTGCAGCAGCGCAAGCGCTGCCCGGATCGCCGCGGCCAGCATCCCGCTTTGAGATTTTATCGGCAGAATTGCGCTGCCTGATCATCGGCTCGAGCCGAACGGGCAAATCTGAGAGAGGCCTGCACTCTAGGCGGACCGCGCCCAGGCGAAAGCTTCATCGACCGCTGCCAATTTCACGGCCTGCCATCCGCAATACTGATCGAGAAAATTGCGCGATATCCACATACGCGTCTTCTTGGATTCGTCATGCCAGCCGATATCCCCACGATCGGCAGATTTGCGCAGGAGACGCTGCAAATGGGTGCGGGATATCATGAAATGTGCCGCCAGCGCGCGAGCATCGACACGACCGATATCGATTCGATCGACGACCTCTCCGCTGAGGTCCAGCTTAGACATGATGTAGTCGACGACTAGGCCGCCGGACTCCGTCCAGAGGAACAGGGCAACGCTTTCCGGCGGTTCACGCCAGATGTCGGTTGCCAGGCAATTGCGGGCCATGCGCGGCTGAGCCAGATCCATCAACATGGGCGACGCAACCAGTGCAGCTGCGCGGCTGCCATCGTCAAGAAGATCGAGCGCGGCCAGATTGGCAAGATACCAACCGAACATCGCCGAGTAGGTGGTTTCAGTCGGCACGTAACGGCGCGGACGGCGAGCGGGACCAGGGGCCAGCTCCAGGAAGCGATAGGTGAGCAATTCCTCTATGAAACTCAGGACCGTATTGCGGCTGGCGACGCGGTAATGCGTGATGAGGTTACGCAGCGCGACAACGGTCAGGCCCGAGCCTGGGACCGCCGGATCATATTCAAGATGAAGCGCATAGGCTGACTGGCTCAAAAGCCACCGCTGATGCGAAGCGAGCATGCGCGCAACCCTTGGGCCGCTGTCATAACGGTTACGCAATGTCTCGGAGAGAAAGCTCAGGGATGCTACGAACTTGGGATGACGAGCAAGTTGCTCGATGGGAAAACTCAATCGGGCCTCCTGGGGTGCCCTTCTTAAAAAGCAACAGAAAGTGGATGTTTCATTTTTGTGAACGAAATCACCGGAATCGATCATAATTCCGACATCTAATAGCATGCTATAGTTATGCAAACGCTCTTATATCGCAAGAGGTTAAACAAATAATTTACTTTAAATTATTGTTTCCCTACCGTAACGGCCTGCATTTGACGGTAATGCAGTCATGATGATCCACCTGAACGTTATGGTAGCAATTGCACTGCCAATCTGCAAATGCGGGCGGAGAGTTACCGGTTTTCATTCGAATAGCTGAAATGAGAGCGGCCTGGCGAGCGAATACTTGTTGTGCCATAACAAAACATATCGGCATTGCGATATGACTTTAACTTTGGTTCAGATTTCGGTGTAATGATGCGGCCACTTTCAGTCTGGAGGAGGACTTCGGACTGCGCCCGCCACAGCATAGCCTGATCAGGATAGACCATGCGTACAGACACCGGCCAGATCATCAATCTGGCAGACTATCGTCCCACCGACTTCGTTCTGGAACGCGTGGACCTCACCTTCGATCTGCATCCGACTGAGACCAAGGTGGAGGCAAGGCTGATCTTTCATCGCCGCGAAGGTATCGATCCCAAGGCACCCCTCGTGCTCGATGGCGATGAACTGCTCCTCTCCGGCCTGCTGCTCGATCAGGGCGAACTTCCGGCCGAACAATATGATGCGACGCCCGAAAGCCTGACCATTCGCGACCTGCCTGAAAGCGCGCCTTTCGAGCTGACGATCACGACCGTCATCAATCCCGAGGCCAACACGCAGCTTATGGGCCTCTACCGCACCGGCGGCATCTATTGCACGCAGTGCGAGGCCGAAGGTTTCCGCCGCATTACCTACTTCCCCGACCGGCCGGATGTTCTCGCGCCCTACACCGTCAATATCATTGCCGACAAGGCCGCCAATCCGCTGCTGCTGTCGAACGGCAATTTCCTCGGTGGCGCCGGCTATGGCGAAGGCAGGCATTTCGCCGCCTGGTTCGATCCGCATCCGAAGCCGAGTTATCTCTTTGCGCTGGTTGCCGGCGATCTGGGTGTCGTCGAAGACACGTTCACCACCCTATCCGGCCGTGAGGTCGCGCTGAAGATCTATGTCGAGCACGGCAAGGAGCCGCGCGCGACTTATGCCATGGATGCGCTGAAGCGCTCGATGAAGTGGGACGAGGAGCGGTTCGGCCGCGAATACGATCTCGACATCTTCATGATCGTCGCCGTATCGGATTTCAACATGGGGGCGATGGAGAACAAGGGTCTCAACGTCTTCAACGACAAATACGTGCTCGCCGATCCCGAGACGGCAACCGATGCCGACTACGCCAATATCGAAGCGATCATCGCGCATGAGTACTTCCACAACTGGACGGGCAACCGTATCACCTGCCGCGACTGGTTCCAGCTCTGCCTCAAGGAGGGCCTGACCGTCTATCGCGATCACGAATTTTCCGCCGACCAGCGGTCGCGTCCCGTCAAGCGCATCGCCGAAGTCCGACACCTGAAATCGGAACAGTTTCCGGAGGACAGTGGTCCGCTTGCCCATCCGGTGCGCCCGACGAAATACCGCGAAATCAACAACTTCTACACGACGACGGTCTATGAGAAGGGCAGCGAAGTCACACGCATGATCGCGACGCTGCTCGGCCGCGATCTGTTCAAGAAGGGCATGGACCTCTATTTCGATCGGCACGACGGACAGGCCGTGACGATCGAAGACTTCGTCAAGTGCTTCGAAGATGTCAGCGGTCGCGATCTCGCGCAGTTTTCGCTGTGGTATCATCAAGCCGGCACGCCCCTCGTCACCGCCTCCGGCGCTTATGATGCCGACGCCAAGACGTTCACCCTATCGCTCGAGCAGATGGTGCCGGCAACGCCCGGCCAGAGCATCAAGAAGCCCATGCACATTCCGCTGCGCACGGGCTTGCTTGCCGAAGACGGCACCGTCATCACGCCGGCATCCGTCACCGGAGCCGAGCTGACCGGCGACGTATTGCACCTGACGAAGCAGACGCAGACGGTGACGTTCCACGGCATTCCCTCGCGGCCGGTCCTATCGCTCAATCGCAGCTTCTCGACGCCGATCAACCTGCAATTCAGCCAGAGCGCCAGCGATCTCGCACTGATCGCCCGCTACGAGACCGATCATTTCGCCCGCTGGCAGGCGCTTCTCGACCTCGGCCTGCCTAACCTCTTGCAGGCGGCGCGCGATGCGCGCCAGGGTGCCGAGATCACCTGCGATCCAGCCTTCACCGATGCATTGCTCGCAGCCGCAGCCGACGAAAGCCTGGAGCCGGCCTTCCGCGCCCAAGCGCTCGCCTTGCCGAGCGAAGCCGATATTGCCCGCGAGCTTGGCGGCAATAACGATCCGGACGCCATTCATGCCGCGCGCCAGACAATCATCAAACGGGTCGCCGAGGCCGGTAAAGCCGTCTTCACCGCGCTTTATGACAGCATGCAGACGCCAGGTCTCTTCAGCCCGGATGCGGCAAGCGCCGGCCGCCGTGCACTGCGCAATACGGCGCTAAGTTATCTCTCGCAGCTGGATGAGACGCCGGCACGAGTCAAGGCGGCTTATGATGCCGCGAACAACATGACCGACCTCAGTGCCGCGCTGACCATTCTGGCGCAGCGCTTCCCTGATGCTGCCGAGACTGCGACAGCGCTTGCGCATTTCCGCGACCGCTTTGCGGACAATGCGCTTGTCATCGACAAATGGCTCGCCATCCAGGCCGCGATCCCCGGCGCCGGTGCGCTGGAGCGTATTCGGCTGCTCATGGAAACGCCGCTGTTCAAGCGCACGAATCCGAACCGGGTGCGTGCGCTTGTCGGCACCTTTGCGTTTGCGAACCCCACCGGCTTCGGCCGGGCTGACGGCGCCGGATACAATTTTCTCGCCGACGAGATCCTCGAGATCGATCAGCGCAACCCGCAGCTTGCGGCCCGCATCCTGACTTCGATGCGCTCCTGGCGGCTGTTGGAGCCAGTGCGCGCCGACCATGCCCGCTCGGCGCTGATGCGGATCGAGCGCGCAGGCGGTCTTTCGACCGATGTACGCGACATTGTGGATCGCATCCTGAAGGAGTGATTTCGATCGCCGAGCGTGCCGATTTCAAAGGCTGATTTGCATCGGCCTTTTCAGCTTGAACGAGTCCCGAACGTGCGCAACTTACCGGTGCGTGTGTAAAATATGCTGAAATCGCAGATGGTTAAGAAAGTTTTACCGCACCCTCTGGACAAGCCGAATCACGAATGATTCATTAGGGCAGATTCGGGCGAGCGGCGCAGCGAATCACACGAGGGACAAGGCTAAAGCGATGGTGGACGTGCGGCGGGCAACCGCGGCCGATGGACGGCTGCGTGTTAATTTCGACGGTCTGAAATCCTGGCATAGCGGCGTTACCGATCGAACCGGAGTGCGGGTAGAGACGATTTCGCGTCGTTTTCCGCAGACGGAACATATTCTCAAGCGCATCATTCCCGTCCTCATCGTCTCCTTCCTGATGGTCGTCGCCGCCTCGCATTTCTTCGGCATGATCACGGAACATAGCCGGATGGCGGCGTCCGCCCGCCGCACGACCTCGCTTTCCATCGCCGCCGCATCCGCAGCCTTTTCGAATGACGCCAGCCTGTTTCAGGCAGGCGACCGCAGCGGCGCCGAGCGGAAACTCGCCTCCTACCTGCCGCAGGATCGGCTGGATATCGGCGCCTTCGTTCTGCTCGTGCAGTCGAGCGGACGGGTGTTCGGTTCATCCGCGGCAGGCTCCGGCTATATCGGCATGCTGGTCTCCGACTTCTTTCCGGAAGTGTCGGCCATCCGCAGTTTCGGGGACCATGCCGGCGTGATCGAGACAATGATCGGCGGCGAACCCTACTATGCGGCGATTTCCCTGATCGGCGACAAAGGCGATTTCATCCTGTCGGCTGCATCGATGGACCAGATCGACAAGCTTTGGCGCGACGAGCTGACGCTGAACGTGACGCTGTTTGCCGGCATATCCTCCATCCTGCTCGTCATCCTCTACGCCTATTACACCCAGGTGAAACGCGCCAGGGACGCGGACGAAATCTTCCTTGAATCCAACCTGAGGGTCGAGACCGCGCTGTCGCGCGGACGCTGCGGCCTCTGGGATTTCGATTTCACCAGCCGCCAGTTCTTCTGGTCGCGGTCGATGTACGACATGCTGGGGCTGCCGGTCGCCGACAAGCCGCTCGCCTTTACAGATGCGGCGCGGCTGATGCATCCGGATGACAACAGCCTGCATATGCTTGCTCGCACAGTCACCCGCGGTAATGCCGGCCAGGTGGACCAGATCCTGCGCATTCGCCACGCCAAGGGGCATTATGTCTGGATGCGCGCCCGCGCCCAGGTGATCCGCACCAATTCCGGCCGCGTCCACATGATCGGCATCGCCATGGATGTGACCGAACAGCACCGGCTGGCGCAACGCTATGCCGAGGCCGACCAGAGACTGGCCGATGCGATCGAGTGTACGTCCGAAGCCTTCGTGCTGTGGGACAAGAACGATCGCCTCGTGATGTGCAATGCCCATTTCCAGCAGGCCTATGGCTTGCCGGACAATGTGCTCGTGCCCGGCACCGAGCGCGCCGTCGTCAATGCCGCTGCCGCCCGCCCTGTCATCGAGCGTCGCATCGTCGATCCCGGCCGCTCCAACCATTCGCAGACGACGGAAGTGCAGCTCGCCGACGAGCGCTGGCTGCAGATCAACGAACGCCGCACCCGCGACGGCGGCCTCGTCTCCGTCGGCACCGATATCACGCAGCTGAAGCGCAATCAGGAGCGCCTTCGCGAGTCCGAACGCCGGCTGATGGCAACCATCAACGATCTCTCCGCATCACGACAGATCCTGGAAAAGCAGAAGGCGGAGCTTTCGACCGCCAACACCAACTATCTCGCGGAGAAGGAACGCGCCGAAGCCGCCAACAAGGCCAAATCGGAATTCCTCGCCAACATGTCGCACGAGCTGCGCACGCCGCTCAATGCCATTCTCGGCTTCTCGGAAATCCTGCAGGACCAGATGTTCGGTCCGCTCGGTTCCGCCCGCTACAACGAATATGCCAAGGACATTCACGACAGCGGCAAGCATTTGCTCAATGTCATCAACGACATTCTCGACATGTCCAAGATCGAAGCTGGGCATATGAAGCTCTCCTGCGAACCGATCAATCTCGCGCCGCTCATCGAGGAATGCCTGCGTTTCACCCGTATTCCGGCCGCGCAGAAGAACATTCTCGTCGAGCAGACCATTTCTTCCGACATCAAGCTCAATGCCGACCGGCGGGCAATGAAGCAGATCGTGCTGAACCTGCTCTCCAATGCGGTGAAATTCACCAATGATGGCGGCCGCATCGCGGTTCGCACACGCAGGGTCGATGATGCGGTCATGCTCGTCATCGCCGATACCGGCATCGGCATACCGAAATCGGCACTGAGCAAGATCGGCCAGCCCTTCGAGCAGGTGCAGAGCCAATATGCGAAGAGCAAGGGCGGCTCCGGCCTCGGGCTCGCCATTTCCAGATCACTGACCGCCCTGCATCATGGCCGCATGCGCATCCGCTCGCGCGAGGGCATCGGCACCGTGATCGCGATCCGTATCCCGGATCAGCGCTGATCAGCTTCCAACCGTCGCCTGGAATATTTTCCGCACCGCCTTCGACAAGCGCTTCAGCTCGGCTTCCAACGTGCGGATATCAGGGCAATCGCCGGCGCGGCAGACCAGCTCGATCAGGCCGGAAGGCGTATTTTTCGGATCGAACGTGCCGTCAATGCAAAGGCGGATAAGCTGCGATACTTCCGTGTAGAGTTGCAGGGCCTCCAGGCAAACGTCGAGATCATTGCGATCCATCAGGCTGCCACCGAGCAATTTCAATGCTTCGGCCGTGCTGAGGCCGTTTGCGTCGATACCGACGCCGTGGACCGGCGCGATCAGCCGCAGATATTGCGCGATGAACTCGATATCGATCAGGCCGCCGGGAATCAGCTTCAGATCCCAAATGCTTTCCGGCGGCTTTTCCTGTTCGATCAGGGCACGCATCTCGCGAACATCCTTGGCGATCTTGGCGACATCTCTCCTTGTCGATAGAACCTCGCCGATGACACGCTCCGCATCGTTCACCAATTCCTCGTCGCCGCCGATCAGCCGCGCCCGCGAAAGCGCCATATGCTCCCAGGTCCAGGCTTCCTCGCGTTGATACTTTTCGAACGAATTGATGCGCGTGGCGACCGGCCCCTTGTTGCCGGAGGGACGCAAGCGCATATCGACCTCGTAGAGCACGCCTTCGGCCGTCGGCGCCGAAAGGGCCGCGATCAGTCGCTGGGTAATGCGGGTGAAATAGCGCGTCGCATCAAGCGGCTTAGGCCCATCGGATTCGCCGGCCGTGTCGTCGTAATCGTAAAGCAGGATGATATCGATGTCGGAGCCGGCCGAAAGCTCGAAGCTGCCGAGCTTGCCCATGCCGACAACGGCAATGCGGCCGCCGGGATATTCGCCGTGTGCTGTCCGGATTTCCTTCATGACAGCATCGAGTGCCGCCTCGACGATCAGATCGGCAAGGTAGGTGAAGGCGCGGGCCGCCATGACGCCGCCAATCGCGCCCGTCAGCAGCCGAATGCCGATCAGGAAGCGTTGTTCCGATGCGAAGATGCGCAGCAGGTCGAGTGTCTCTTCATAGTGCCTTGCCGGAGCCAGGAAGCTCTTGAGGCGTTCGGCGAGATAATCGCGCGTTGGCAGCTCGGCCATGAGTCTCGGATCCAGCATGCCGTCGAAAACGTGCGGCTTGGCGGCTATGATCTCCGCAAGCCGCGGCGCCGACGACATGATGTTGACGATGAGTGAGAGAAGCGCGGGATTGGTCCCGAGCAGCGAGAAGAGCTGGATGCCCGCCGGCAGGCCGGAGATGAAGCTGTCGAAACGCAACAGCGCCTTGTCGGCACGCTTGCTCTCACCGAAGACGCGCAGCAGTTCCGGCGTCAGCTCCGTCAGCCGCTCGCGCGCCTCGACCGATTGCGTTGCGCGATATCGGCCGTAGTGCCAGGTACGGATGACATTGGCGATGTCGGATGGTCTTTCAAAGCCGAGGCGGCGCAGCGTCTCCAGCGTGTCGGGATCATCTCCCTGACCGGTAAAGACCAGATTGCCGGTTTCGGTCGACAGTTTGGTTTCCTGCTCGAAGAGGCGCGCATAGCGACGCTCGACCGTCTTCAGCGTCGTCACCAGAGCTTCAGAGAAAGCCGATACGTCGGCAAAGCCCATCATGTAGGCGATGCGCCGCAGCTCGGCATCCGTTTCCGGCAACAGATGCGTCTGCTCATCGCGCACCATCTGGATTCGGTGCTCGACATCGCGCAGGAACCAATAGGCCGTTGCCAGCTCGTCGCGGGTTTCCGCGTCGATCCACTTCGCCTCCGTCAGCTCGGCGAGTGTCTGCTCCGTCGACCGGCAGCGCAGGGCCGGCATGCGGCCGCCGGCGATCAGCTGCTGCGTCTGCACGAAGAACTCGATCTCGCGAATGCCGCCGCGGCCGAGCTTGACATTGTGTCCCTTGACCGCGATCGCGCCATGCCCCTTATGCGCGTGAATCTGCCGCTTGATGGAGTGGATGTCTGATATCGCGGCGTAATCGAGATATTTGCGGAAGACGAAGGGCACGAGATCGCGGATGAAGGCCTGACCGGCGGCAATATCGCCGCCGACGGGCCTAGCCTTGATGAAGGCGGCGCGCTCCCAGTTCTGCCCCCTGCCCTCATAATAGATCATCGCCGCATCGACCGGGATCGCAAGCGGCGTCGAGCCGGGATCGGGGCGCAGACGGAGATCGGTGCGGAAGACATAGCCATCCGCTGTGCGTTCCTGCAGGATGCGCACCAGCCGCCGCATCAGCCGCGGAAAGATGTCGATGGCATCATCGGGATCGGGAACGATGCCCGCCATCTCGTCGAAGAAGACGACCAGATCGATATCGGAGGAATAGTTCAGCTCCTCGGCGCCGAGCTTGCCCATGCCGAGCACGATCAGGCCGGATTTCCGGCTTGGAGCGGAAGGATCGGAGACCACGATCTTTCCGGCTTCATGCGATGACAGCAACAGATGGTCGATGGCCGCGGAAATGGAAGCCTCCGCGAGCCGACTCAACCAACGGGTCGTCACCCTGCCGTCATAGATGCGCGCGAGATCGGCGAGTGCGACCAGAAAGGCGACGCGGCGCTTGGCGATACGCAAACGGCTCATCACCTCAGATTCCGAGGGCGAAGCTCCCTCGGCCGGCAGCCAGGATTGCCGAGCCTCCTCGACCAGAGCTTCGATCTGCGGCGACAGCGGCTTATCGATCGCGGCGACGAGCAACGACGGTTCGAGATTGGCGATTTCACGCAGATGAGGCGACAATGCCAACGCGGCGACGATAAAATCCCGCAATGCGCTCTCACCGGCAAGGAGATCGGCGACGACAGGCTCGCCCCCGGCGATCTGCTTGAGATCTGCCAGCGCAGACTTCGCCTCCGCCTGGTTCAGCGGCCGCAACCGCCCGGGCGGAACATCCCGCAGCAAATCGCTTTGCGACGTCGTCATGCAGCTCTCCCCAACAGCAAGCGGATACTGCAGGATTAACCTATTGTTTCTGCATGGGGAAGATCATGGTGACCGTTAATCCCTTGGCGTCGGGACTGTCGGGTACGGTATCGGAAAGCTCCAGCCGACCGCCATGCAGCTCCATGACCGCTTCGACCAGCGCAAGGCCAAGGCCAGTTCCCGGCTTGGAGCGGCTTTCATCCAGGCGGAAGAAGCGCTTGACGACATCGGCACGCTGATGTGCGGGAACGCCCGGTCCGTGGTCGGCGACGGCGAGCATGACCGCGTCATGCGTACGCACGAGCTTGAAGATTATCGTCTGCTCACCATTGCAGCCCGTCGCATATTTGAGGGCATTGTCGATAAGATTGAAGAGTGCCTGACCGATCAGCTCGCGATTGCCCTGAATTTCGACATTCGCCTCTATATCGGCCGTCAGCGTCAGACCCGCCTCTTCAGCGACCGGTTCGTAAAGTTCGGCGGTGTCAGCAACGATGGAGGAAAGGTCGACGCTTGTCATTTCGGCAGCCACGGAGCCGGCTTCGACACGGGAAATCATCAGCAGTGCATTGAAGGTGCGGATCAGCTGATCGGATTCGCCGATGATGCCCTCAAGCGCCGTGCGGCGGCCCGCGCTGTCGGCATTGTCGAGCGCGTCGGCGGCCTTGTTGCGCAGGCGTGTCAGCGGGGTCTTCAAGTCATGCGCGATATTGTCGGAAACCTGCCGCAGCCCCTCGTTCAGCTTCTCGATGCGCCCCAGCATCGCATTCAGCGATGCCGACATGCGGTCGAACTCATCGCCGGAACCGCCAACGGGGAGACGCTGCGAGAGGTCACCGGCCATGATCTTGCGGCTGGCATCCGTCATCCGGTCGATGCGCTTCAGCGCGTTGCGGCCAATGCCGAACCAGATCACCAGTGCGCCGAGGCCCATGATCGCCAGCGCCAGCATCAGCGCCTGGCGCACCAGCACGCGGAAGCGTTCCGGCTCGCCAAGGTCGCGGCCAATCAGGATGCGCAGCCCATTGTCGAGGATGAAAATGTTGGCAATCGCCAGATGCTGACGCTCAGGATCGTTGGACGCATCCGTGTAGCGCTCATAGATGAAGGGCAGCTCTGTCCAGCCGGCGGCGCCAAGCACGCCGGGCTGCACAGACGCGACGTTGCCCGCCAGGATATCGCCGGAAGGGCCTGCGATGACATAGAGATTGGCGCCCGGCTGGCGGGCTCTGCGCTCCATGGTCCGCAGCAGCAGGTTCAGGCCGCCGATGTCATAGGCGCGCTTGACCTGATTGACTTCCTGCTGAACAGCTTCGCGAATCTGCCCCGTCAGCAACCGTTCCGACATGGCCGTGACGTAGAAGACCAGCGTTGCGGCGCAGAGCGCGAAGAGAAGGATGTAGAGGGCTGAAAGTCGGACTGCGGTGGACTTGAAGAGGACGCGGAAGCGACTCATCCCTCGTCCTTGATCATGTAACCGGCGCCACGGATCGTCTTCAGCAGCGGCTGGCTGAAATCTTTCTCGATCTTGGAGCGCAGGCGCGAAACGTGAACGTCGATGACGTTGGTCTGCGGATCGAAATGATAGTCCCAGACATTTTCGAGCAGCATCGTGCGGGTGACGACCTGGCCGGCATTCTTCATCAAATATTCCAGCAGGCGGAATTCGCGTGGCTGCAGCAGGATTTCCTTGCCGCCGCGGCGGACCTCATGGGAGAGGCGGTCGAGCTCGAGATCGCCGACACGATAGAGGACATCCTGCTCCGGCGTGCCCTTGCGGCGGCCGAGCACTTCGACGCGCGCCAGCAATTCGCTGAAAGCATAGGGCTTCGGCAGATAATCGTCGCCGCCGGCACGCAGGCCCGTGACACGATCATCGACTTGGCCGAGCGCGGAAAGGATCAGAACCGGCGTATGCACGCCCTTGCGACGCAATTCGCTGATGACGGAGAGACCATCACGGCGCGGCAACATGCGGTCGATGATGGCAACATCGTAGGTGTTCTCGGTGCCCATGAAGAGACCGCTCTCGCCGTCGCTTGCGTGATCGGCAATGATGCCGGCCTCACGGAACGCCTTGGTGAGATAAGCCGCCGCCTCGAGATCGTCTTCGATGATCAGAATCTTCATGTGGGCGACATTACCTGCCGAGACTGCCTCGGCACAACCAGAATCGGAGGAATTCACGGCATGTTGGCCAGCGGTTGTCATCTTTCACCTGCCTTGGAGCCAGTCATCTTTGATATGTTCCAAAAAGGAAGCCGCGCAAGCCGTGGCCTGCGCGGCTTCCCAATGCATTTCATCTGCTTAAAGGATCAACCGGCGTTGATCGGCAGGGCAACGAAGCGGCTGCCGTCACCGGACTGAATCTGGAACAGGGCGCGCGTGCGGCCATCCTTCTTCGCCTGCTCGATGACCTTGGCGATGTCGCCGGCGTTCGAAACCTGCTGGTTATTGACCGACGTGATCTTCTCGCCTTCCTTCACGCCCTTGTCGGCCGCATCGGAGTCGGGGTCGACGGCGGTGATCGCAACGCCCTTACCATCGTCGGAAGGACCGACGGTGAGGCCAAGGTCAGCCAGCGCCTTCTCGGAGGACGGCTGCTGCGGCTGCTGATCCGGCTGCGAGTCGTCATTGGAGGCCTGGTTCTGATCAGCAGGCAACGTGCCGAGTTCGACCGTGACCGACTGCGACTTGCCACCGCGCCACAGCGAAACCTCGACCTTGGAGCCCGGCTGCATCGCGCCGATGCGGCGAGCGAGATCGCGCGGATCCTTCACCGGATCGCCGTTGACAGCGGTGACGACGTCACCGTTCTTGATACCGGCCTTCTGGCCCGGCGAACCATCCTGCGGGGAGACGACCAGGGCGCCGCTCGCTTCGGACAAGCCGAGGGATTCGGCGATATCCTTGGTGACGGGCTGGATCTGCACGCCGAGCCAGCCGCGCGAAACCGTGCCGGTCTTGATCAGATCGGTCACGACATCCTTTGCGGTGGTCGCCGGAATTGCAAACGCGATGCCGACGCTGCCGCCCGACTGCGAGAAGATGGCGGTGTTGATGCCGACCACCTGGCCATTGAGATTGAAGGTCGGGCCACCCGAGTTGCCCTTGTTCACCGGTGCATCGATCTGGATGTAATCATCGTAAGGGCCGGAATGAATGTCGCGGCCGCGAGCCGAGACGATACCGGCCGTGACGGTGCCACCAAGACCGAACGGGTTGCCGACGGCAACGACCCAATCGCCGACGCGGACCTTGGAATCATCGGCCCAACCGACATAGGTGAACTTCTTGCCCTTGGGATCAACCTTCAGGACGGCGAGATCGGTGCGGCTATCCTTACCGACGAGCTTGGCGTCGAGCTCAGTGCCGTCATTGAGGACGACGACGAACGCAGCGCCATCGGAAACGACGTGATTGTTGGTGACGATGTAGCCGTCTTCGGAGACAAAAAAGCCGGATCCTTGAGCGACCGGGCGCAGACGGCCCTTGTCGTCGGAGTTCTTCTGCTGGTTCTGGCCATGCTGCTGGCCGCGGCCCTGCTGCTGCTCAAACTGACGGAAGAACTTCTTCAGCGGGTGATCGTCCGGAAGGTCGTCGAAGCCGCGGCCGAGACCGAAGGAATCATCTTCGTCGGCAACCGGGTTGACACGGGATTCGACGCGGACCGAAACGACGGCCGGCGATACGGCATCCACCACGTTGGCAAAGCTCGGAACCTGCGGCGCCTGAACGTTAACGGCATCGGCATAGGCACCGGTGACCACAGCCGGAACACCCGTTGCCAGGGCAGCGACAGCGAGGCCGGCGACGACGGAAGCCTTCATAGCAGTGCTGCGGGACAAGGTGTCCTTGATATTCCTGAACATATGCGAGTTACCTTCTCTTTTCTCGTCGGATTTACGCCGGCAGAACCGGCTATGGTTCGTCATGGTAGAGATATAGGGCACGGCACCTTACAACGAACTGTCCGCCCCATGAAAAATTCGTAATGTAAGGAAATCGTTGCAATGTCACGACGAAAGATGATCGCCGCGTCACCTCCCCAGAATGTCCTTCAATTGCGCCTCTTCTTCAGCACTCAATGGCTTGCCGGTGGGCTTGCCAGTACGGCGACGGGCATAGACGGCAAGGGCCAGTCCGCCTATTAGAAAGAGTGCGATCGGCGCTCCCCAGAGGATATAGGTCTTTTCGCTCAGGCGCGGCTTGAGCAGCACGAACTCGCCGTAGCGCGAGACGATGTAATCGAGTACCTGCTGATCGGTATCGCCATCGGCGAGCCGTTTTCGCACCAGCAAGCGCAGGTCGCGCGCGAGATCGGCGTTGGAATCATCGATGGATTGGTTCTGGCAGACCATGCAGCGCAATTCGGCCGAGATCGTGCGCGCCCGTGCCTCCAAGGCCGGATCTGGCAGAACTTCATCGGGATTGACGGCAAAGGCGCTCATCGGTGCCAGAAGTGCAACAAGGCAAAGAAGCAGCCGCATGGTGCCGCCAAGACTGCGGGGGCCGGCAACGCGCGATGTCAGCCGATAGCTGTTCATTCGGCCGGCTCCATGGCCGGACTGACCGGTTTCGCCTTGCGGCTCGGCGCGCCGACCCGCAGGCGGCGATCACTGAGCGATACGAAACCGCCGACCGCCATGACGAGGGCGCCCATCCAGATGCAAAGGATGAACGGCTTCCACCAGATGCGCACGACCATGCCGCCATCCTTGCTGGCGTCACCGACCGATACGTAGAGCTGGTTGAGCCCGAGCGTGAGAATGCCGGATTCGGTTGTTGCCGTGCGGCTCGCGGTAAAGACCCGTTTGGAGGAGGACATTTCCGCGAAGGCGACGCCGCCGCGGCTGACCGTGAAATGTGCCCGATCTTCGGTATAATTCGGGCCGACACCCGGTTGCACACCGTCGAAGCGCAGGCTGTAGCCGCCAAGTTCGGCGGTCTCGCCCGGCTTCATGCTGGTGATGTGTTCCCCCTCGAAGGTCGTCACGGCGACGATGCCGAGGACAGTGATGCCAAGGCCGGCATGGGCAAGGGCGGTGCCGAAAGCAGAGCGCGGCAGCCCGCTCAGGCGGCGCCAGGCGACGCCAGCCGCCACCTTGCCGACGCCGGCGCGATACCAGAGATCGGCCAAGGCGCCGAAGACGAGGAAGAAGCCGGCGGCGAGACCGAGAGCGGCCAGCACCGGCCCACCATGCTCGACATAGAACAGGACAAGGCCGGCCAGGAAGGCCAAGCCTGCAATGACATAAAGCCTCTGCAACGCGCCGAGCAAATCACCGCGCTTCCACGCGAGCAGCGGGCCGAACGGCACGGCAACGAGGATCGGCGTCATCAGCAGACCGAACGTCATGTTGAAGAAGGGCGGGCCGACGGAGATCTTGTCACCGGTCAGGGTTTCGAGCGCCAGCGGATAGAGCGTGCCGGTCAACACCGTGCCACAGGCAACCGTCAGGATCAGGTTGTTCAGCACCAGCGCGCCCTCGCGCGAGATCGGCGCGAACAATCCGCCGGCGGCAAGCTTCGGCGCCCGCAAAGCGAAGAGCGACAGCGCGCCGCCAATGAAGACGAGGAGAATGCAGAGAATGAAGATACCGCGCGTCGGGTCGCTGGCGAAGGAATGGACTGACGTCAGCACGCCGGAGCGGACGAGGAAGGTGCCGAGCAGCGACAGAGAGAAGGTGAGGATGGCAAGCAGCACCGTCCAGATCTTCAGCGCGTCACGCTTTTCCATGACGAGTGCCGAATGCAGCAGCGCCGTGCCGGCGAGCCAGGGCATGAAGGAGGCGTTTTCCACCGGATCCCAGAACCACCAGCCGCCCCAGCCGAGCTCGTAATAGGCCCAATAGGAGCCCATGGCAATGCCAAGCGTCAGGAAGCTCCACGCAGCCAGCGTCCAGGGACGGACCCAGCGCGCCCAGGCGGCATCGATACGCCCTTCCAGAAGTGCGGCGACGGCAAAAGAGAAGCAGACGGAAAAGCCGACATAGCCGAGATAGAGCAAGGGCGGATGGATCGCCAGCCCGATATCCTGCAGGACCGGGTTGAGATCCTTGCCCTCGGCCGGAGCTGGGTTGAGCCGGATGAAGGGATTGGAGGTGAGCAGGATAAAGACCAGGAAGGCCGAGGATATCCAGGCCTGAACAGCCAGCACATTGGCGCGCAGCACATCGGGCAGATTGCGGCCGTATAGGGCCACAAGCGCGCTGAACAGCGCCAGGATCAGCAGCCAGAGCATCATCGATCCCTCGTGATTGCCCCAAACGCCGGAGATCTTGAAGATCAGCGGCATCAGCGAATGGGAATTGGCCCAGACGTTGAGGACGGAGAAATCGGAGGCGACGTAGGCATAGCTCAGCACGCCGAAGGAGAAAGCAACCAGAAGGAACATGACGATCGAGCCGACCGGGGCGATATCCATCATCGACACGTCGCCCCGCCGGGCGCCGACGACAGGCAGGATGGAGACGATCAGCGCGGTCGCGAGCGCCAGCACGAGGGCATAATGTCCGAGCTCGATGATCATTGGCTGGCCTCCTCGCCCTTCCACACGCCATCGGCCTTCAGCTTGTCGGCGACCTGCTTCGGCATGTAGCGCTCATCATGCTTGGCAAGCACGCTATCGGCAATGAAAACGTCGCTGCCCGGTTCGAACTTGCCTTCGGTGACCACGCCCTGCCCTTCACGGAAGAGATCCGGCAGGATGCCGTCGTATTTCACCTTGATCGTATCGGTGCCATCCGTGACAGAGAACTGAACCTGCGTGCCCTGACCGCGCACGATCGATCCCTCACCGACGAGGCCGCCAAGACGGATCAGCGTGCCCGCATTGACCGGTGTCTTTGCAAGATCGGCCGGCATGTAGAAATAGGCGACCGACTGGCTGAAGGCGAAGAGGACGAGCAGCACGGCGGCGGCGATGAACCCCATGCCGCCGGCAATCACAGCCAGACGTTTCTGCTTGCGGGTCATTGCTGCTTCACCTCCGTCGGCAGTCCCAATTCCTTCGCCAGCGCCAGAAGCTGCTGGCCTTCTCCTCCATCGGCCGGAAAGGCCACGAGACCGCGCTTCAACGCATCCGCTGCACGCTCCCGATCATTCAGCACCGCATAGGAGCGGATCAATCGCATCCAGCCTTCGAAATTCTTCGGATCTTCCTTGAGCTTGGCATCGAGGCTGTCGACCATGCCGCGGATCATCTGCTGGCGATCGCCGCTGCTCAGCGCATTGGCCGCAGCGACGTCCTCCGCGGTCGGATTGCCGGGTGCGTTGGCATTGGCGGAGGCTATCGCCTGGCCGCCATTCTTGACGATGTGCTCGTTGACGGCAGCAAGCCAGGGCGCGTCCGGCGGCGATTGTTTCGCCAGAGCCTCAAAGGCAGTCTTCGCATCGGCCGCCTTGCCTTCCTGCTCCAGCGCCAGCGCCAGATAGAACATCGTGCGAGGATTGGCGGCATCGAGCGCCTGGGATTGCTGCAGCACGCTGCGCGCCTCCGCCGTCACAATGCCATTGGCCTTGACGACCAGCACCTCGCCCAGATCGCCAAGGCGGGTCGCGTTCGGCCCCAGCAGGCGGATGACGTTGCGGTAAGCCAGCTCCGCATCGCCGATGCGGTTGGTCTTGAAATAGATCGGCGCAAGAACTTCCCAGCCCTTGGCGTCATCCGGATTCTTGGCGAGATGCTGCTCGATCTTGACGATCGAGATGGCAAGATCGTTTCCGGGCTTCTCCAGCCGCGCTTCCAACGGCTGCGACGGCAGGCCGGGATCGCCATTGGTAAGATAGAGACAGAGACCCACCGCCGGAAGAACGACGATGATGAAGGCCTGGGCAAGACGATAGCTGCCATGCGCAGGCGATTTCGCTGCCGTCTTCTCGTCCTTCGCCGCAGCAATAAGGCGCCGTCCGATTTCGGCACGGGCATAGCCGGCCTCCTGCGCGGAGATGAGGCCACCGGCAAGATCGCGCTCCAATTCACGAAGCTGATCGCGATAGACCTCGGCCTCGCCGGAACGACAGTCCTCCGCCTCCTTCGCACCACGCAGAAGAGGATAGAGCAGCACAGCGCCGACAACCGCCGTAAGAACGGCCACGAGAATCCAGAACAGCATAGACGCCCAATACTTTAACGGGGCGCTTATTCCAACCAGGAAAGGCTCACTGACGAAGATTTGAGGCGTTTGGCCGCGCCTTTCGGCGCGGAAACCTGGAGCCTTTCCGCTTTTCTTCGAATCGCGAAATGCTCCATCCTTTATTTTTACGCAATTCCGGACGGAAAACCGCTGCGCACTTTTCCTGAAATTGCTTTAATCGAGCGGCGTCCAGGTACCGTCGTCATTGCGGCAGGCCGCTCCCCGCGCCGTCGTCGGCTTGCCGTCAACGGTAACGGTATGGGTATATTGCCGGCAATTCTGGGAACCGACCTGATAGGGTGCAGCGGGAACAACCTCGCCACTTGCATTCCTGCCCTTCCATGCCACAGGCTGGCCAAGAGGCGAGGTCTCAAGCGCCCGATATTCGGCTTCCAGCGCGCGCTGCTTGTCATTGTCGCTGAGCTTGATGCCGGTACGCTCGACGATGCCACCATCAAGAGCATTGATGAAGGTTGCGGAGGCCGGAGGCTTCGCTGACGAAAACAGGCTCTTGCCGCCCCCCAAGCCGCTCGTCGTCGAGCAACCTGAAAGCGCAATCGCGGCGAAAAGAGAGGGGACAATTAGAAAAAAGGTACGAAGCTTCATACAACCGAACCAGTATCAAAAAGCAAAACCATAGGTACTGCGCTGCGGCATCATCATGACCCACAACGTCTTTTTGGCATCATGCCGTTCCTCACGCAACATCCTTCGTCAGGCCCGGCAAAATTAGGCTCGCCCGAAGCCCGCCCCAGGTGCCCCGGGAGAGCTCGAAACGGCCTTGATATTCATTCGTGATCTCGCTGACGATCGACAGGCCAAGCCCGGTGCCGGGCTTGCTTTCATCCAGCCTGCGCCCGCGCTTCATGGCTTCGCGGATCTGATCCGGTTCCAGACCGGGGCCATCGTCCTCAACAATCAGTTCCACCCAGTGGCGCCGCGCCGGATCGAGGCCCTTGACCTCGGCCGACGCCTCGTTTGCGCTCAGGCGCACCTTGTGTTCGGCAAAGCGGGCGGCATTTTCGAGGAGATTGCCGACTGTCTCCTCCAGATCCTGCTGCTCCATGGCGAGCGCCAGATTGGGCGAGACGGAAAGTTCGAACTCCTTGTCGGCGTTCAGCCGCCGCATGACGCGAACAAGCCGTTCCAGCGCCGGCTCGGCTTCGGTGCGCGCCAGTACGGATTCGCGCTGGGCGGCGATGCGGGCACGATTAAGATAGGATTGCACCTGCCCCTGCATGACCTCGGCCTGGTTCTTCACCAGATCACCATGTGATCGCTCAAGGACACGGGATTCGTTGAGCAGTACCGCGATCGGCGTTTTCAGCGAATGCGCGAGATTGCCGACCTGCATACGGGCGCGCTCGACGATACGCCGATTGCTGTCGATCAGCGCATTGATCTCATTGGCGAGCGGCAGGATCTCACGCGGGAAATCGCCCTGCAGTCGCTCGCTCTCGCCGGCGCGGATGCGTTCCAGCGCTGCGCGCGCCTTATCGAGCGGCTTCAGACCGTAGAGAATGGCGAGCGCATTGACGATCAGACTGCCGACACCGAAGCCGACCAGCGCGAAATAGAGACTGTGGGAGAAATTGCGCACGTCGTCCTCGACCACGGCGACATTGCCGGTCACGCGGAAACGCGCGGCGCGGCCGTCCGTATCGAGCACGACTTCGGTTTCGGCCACCTGCACCCGGTTTCCGAAGGCATCGGTAACGATGTAGTAGCGCTCGTAGTTCTTGTCGAAGGGCGCCTCCAGCACCGAGAGCACTGGCAGGTTCGACGCACCAAGCGACGGCGAGACCAGCGGTGTCGCCGTATAGGTACCGAGCGGCTCGACCATCCAGTACCAACCGGTCTTCGGCTGCGCGAAGCGCAGGTCCCCGAGCTGCGGGCTGCCGGCCAAGGCGCCCTGATCGCCGATCGTCACCGAGTTGATGACGTTATAGAGCTGGGCGCGCAGGAGATCCTGGAAGCCACGCTCGGCGCTCTTGCGATAGATATTGGAGATGACGAGGCCAATCACCACCAGCGCCACCGCCGACCAAAGTGTGGTCAGCAGCAGGACGCGCGCGGTGAGCGACTTAATTCGCATTGGTCGGAGCTTGGATTCGGTAACCAAGGCCACGGACCGTCTCGATCAGATCGACGCCCATCTTCTTGCGAAGGCGTCCGACAAAAACTTCAATCGTATTGGAATCGCGGTCGAAATCCTGATCGTACATATGCTCGACCAGCTCGGTACGCGAGACGACCTCGCCCTTGTGATGCATGAGATAGGCAAGCAGGCGGTATTCGTGCGAGGTGAGCTTCAGCGGCTTGCCGTCAACGGTCGCCTTCGAGCTTTTGGTGTCGAGCCGCACCGGGCCGCAGACGATTTCCGAAGAGGCGTGACCCGCGGCGCGGCGGATGAGCGCACGGATGCGCGCGAGCACTTCCTCGACATGGAAAGGCTTGGCGACGTAATCGTCCGCGCCGGCATCGATGCCGGCCACCTTGTCGCTCCAGCGGTCGCGGGCGGTCAGGATCAGTACCGGCACGGTGCGTCCGGCACCACGCCATTTTTCAAGCACGGTGATGCCGTCCATTTCAGGCAAGCCGATATCCAGGATGATCGCGTCGTAAGGTTCGGTATCGCCGAGGAAATGCCCCTCTTCGCCATCAAAGGCCGTATCGACCACATAGCCCGCCTCCTTCAAGGCCTCGGCAAGCTGGCGGTTCAAGTTGATATCGTCTTCGACTATGAGAATGCGCATGTCTGAATCCAATTTCCCCGGTTCGAGAAACAGTACTGTAAATCGTGCTGCAGTGGAATCACGGAAACAATAAGATTTTGTGTGAGATTCAAGGCTTTAGGTTGGTGCCAAAATGCCTCGCATCACATCGGAACCTTCATCGTCACTTTGCGCGGGCGCTGGCCGTTGCCCTGAACGAGAACGGTGATGATGCAGCTGTCGCCGGACGGTTGTGCCGAGAGAAGCTGGCCGCCGGTCTTGGCCACGACCTCCTCAGCTGCCTCACTGCAATCGCTGTTGGCGCGGGCGACCAGGGTCGACGTCGGCGCTGGCGCCGGCAGAACAGACGAGCCGGCCAGAACGAGGGCCGCTGCTGCTATGCTTGAAAATGAGGCCATGCTTCGGACTTCCCACAGGGATATTAACTTGGTCGATTATTTACCCAAACACGTCTGAATGGCAAATGAATGGGCCGTAATTTTCGGCCAGCCGGGCGCACGGATCGCCCGACCGAGACGCCAAGGCATTGAAATTATTGAATTCGAAGTCGCAACGTCGTCGCGACAGCAACCGACTGTCGTTTCAGCGCGC
This sequence comes from Martinezella hainanensis, assembly GCF_900094555.1. GTDB lineage: Bacteria > Pseudomonadota > Alphaproteobacteria > Rhizobiales > Rhizobiaceae > Rhizobium > Rhizobium hainanense. Next base: position 133,119 of record NZ_FMAC01000002.1, on the reverse strand, counting down.
TGCATCGATACAATCTATCGGCGATATACCTGACTCGTTACATATTCGGGTTCGCGGGCACCATGCTCGAGGCGGCAGGCTTAGCCATTTTTAATCATTCCTGCTTACTATCGGCTCATGGATGCGACATGAAACGTCGCCGCTCGTGGCCAATGCAACCGGCCTGCAGGCGCCTTATCGACATAAGGCGTGGCGATTTCCTTGAGTCCTTTGAATCGCTTGCCGCAATTTCCTCTCAAGTTGAGTCCGGGGCTTCAAAAGTTGATTCAAGAACCTCAAGCCGAGAATCCGCTCGCCAACAATCCGATTCCGCTCGCGTGCCGAATCCGTTGAAATGGCTGGCAGGAAATGGTCCTGTCCGGCGCCCGACGTTCAGAAAGGTTCACGGACGGCCGTCACCGTTTCGTAGTCTGCAGCAATGCGCATTTCGCGCAGTGGACGAACGCGCTCGATGGACCGCTGGTAATTCGGATGGGCCTTGTAAGCTGCCAATGCCGCTTCGTCGTCGAATTCGCCGTAGACGACGAGATCGACTTCGGTTCCGAGCTGATCGGTCTTGACGTTCGTGCCGATCTCCAAAAGCCGCGCGTGCGGAATGGCGGTAAGGATCGAGAGGCCGGAACGGACTTCCTCAAGCTTGGCGCGATCGGGAACGGTGAAGAAGACGATATGACGGATCACGCGGCGGCTCCTTGTACATATGCGAGGGCAAGGCGCGATACCATGTGGACAAGTTCAGTTCAATAAACTGACTATCTCACCCGCGAGACCGTTTGGTCGCACCCTGTGCGAGCTGCCATTTTTCGCGAGGCGGCAGGACATGATATTGTCGCGGCCATGACCGACGAAGAGCTCATATCGCTCGCCCTTGGCTTGCCGGAAACGGCAGAGGGCTCTCATTTCGACACCCGTGACTTTCGCGTGCGGGGCAAGATCTTCATGACACTCCGGGGACCGGATTTCTGCGTCGTCAAACTGACGCCGGACCAGCAGCAGATAGCTCTGGCAACCTCACCGACGCACGTCGCTCCTGTGACCGGCGGCTGGGGCCTGAAGGGCTGGACGCAGCTTTCCCACCACGATGCCGACGATGAGGAGGTCAGGATGCTGGTGCGCCGCGCATGGCGGGACGTAGCACCGAAATCTATGGCTTTGCCGGAGGATTAGGCATCATGTCGTCTTCAACGGTCAACGGCCAGTCGACGACATAGTCCTCGAAATCGTCGAGATCGACATCGTTCTCGCTGACCGTGCGGCCTCGGGCGGAAACGCCAGCAATGTGCACCGTCTCCGGATCGCCTGATATCAACGGATGCCACCAGTAGAGATCGCGGCCATCATTGACGAGGCGATAGGCGCAGGTGGGCGGCAGCCATTCCAGCTCCGGCACCTTCTCTGGTGTCAGCTGCACGCAATCGGGCACGAAATCCCAACGGTTCGGATAGCTGGTGCAACGACAGCTTTCACCATCCATCAGCTTGCAGCGGATCGAGGTGAAATAAACATCGCCGCTATCCCACTCCTCAAGCTTGTTGAGACAACAGAGGCCACAGCCGTCGCAAAGGCTCTCCCATTCCGACGAAGTCATCTCCGTCAGGGTCTTGCTTTTCCAGAAGGGTATCTCGTCTGTCATCATCGTCGTCCTCGCCGCCCGGCCAAGGGGAATTCGGGCTGCGGCATGCATGTCTCTTGTTCTTTTCTCTAAATCAACCAATTATTCAATTAGCCGTTCTATGAGATAATGGGCTTTGCGTGTGCCACAAGGAGACACGCGGCAGTAATGTGGTCGGGAAGTAGAGCGTGGAAGACCCATCCAATCCAGAAAACGGGCCGAAGACGGAGCCCGAGACGCCTAGGGATAACGGGGCCGAAAAGCCGCGGCGTCGGAAGCGCTACTTCTTTCTGCGCCTCGATTCATGGATCGACTCCACTTTGTGGAATGCCGGTTTTGGCCTCGCCGAGGCATGGGAAGAGATCACCATCTTCTTCCGCCGCTTCCGCGTTCGCGGCTGGAAGCGCATTCTTCTCGAACTGCTTGGTGAAGGCCTGACGCTCGGGACTGCCGGCTCCGTCGTCATGTTGATGCTCGCCATGCCCGCCTTCGAGGCAACCCAGGGCGATTGGCGCAATCGCGGCAATTTCGCCGTCACCTTCCTCGACCGCTACGGCAACGTCATCGGGCATCGCGGCATCATTCACGAAAATTCCGTGCCGGTCGACCAACTGCCGGACTATTTCATCAAGGCGGTGCTTGCGACCGAGGACCGGCGTTTCTTCGACCATTTCGGCATCGATGTCATCGGCCTGTTCCGCGCAGTCACCGTCAATGCGCAGGCCGGCGGCGTCGTCCAGGGCGGTTCGACGCTGACGCAGCAGCTCGCCAAGAACATCTTCCTCAGCAATGAGCGTTCCATCGAACGCAAGGTCAAAGAAGCCTTCCTGGCGATCTGGCTCGAGGCCAATCTCTCCAAGAAGGAGATCCTGAGCCTCTATCTCGACCGCACCTATATGGGCGGCGGCACCTTCGGCGCGGCGGCGGCGGCGCAGTTCTATTTCGGCAAGAGCATTACCGACGTCAATCTGGCGGAAGCGGCGATGCTCGCCGGCCTTTTCAAGGCGCCTGCGAAATATGCGCCGCATGTCAATCTGCCCGCGGCGCGCGCCCGCGCCAACGACGTCTTGTCCAATCTCGTACAAAGCGGGCTGATGACCGAGGGACAGGTGATCGCCGCACGGCGCAACCCTGCTTCGGTCGTGGACCGTGCCCAGATCGAATCTCCGGATTATTTCCTCGACTGGGCCTTCGACGAGGTGCAGCGGCTTTCAAACCGGTTCCCCGAGCGCTCGCTGATCGTGCGCACCACCATCGATATGGGACTGCAGAAGGCTGCGGAGGATTCCGTCCAATCCAGCCTGATGGAGTTCGGCGAGCGCTACAAGGCCAAACAGGGCGCTTCGGTCGTCATCGAAAGCGGCGGCGCGGTGCGCGCCATGGTCGGCGGTAGCGACTACGGCGAAAGCCAGTTCAACCGCGCCACCAAGGCGCTGCGCCAGCCGGGTTCATCCTTCAAGATCTATACTTACTCGGTCGCGATGGAGAACGGCATGACGCCGACATCCACCATCGTCGATGCGCCGATCAGCTGGGGCAACTGGAGCCCGCACAACTACGAGAACCGCTACGAAGGCAAGGTGACGCTCACCCAGGCGCTGACGCAGTCGATCAACACGATCCCCGTGCGGCTCGCCAAGGAGAAATTCGGCATCCAGCCGATCCGTGAGATGGCCAAGGCCATGGGCGTTGAAACGCCGATCCGCAATGACAAGACCATTCCGATCGGCACGTCTGAAGTGACCGTTCTCGACCAGGCGACAGCCTATGCAGTCTTCCCAGCCAACGGCATGCAATCGCGCCGCCATGGCATCGAGCAGATCACCGGCTATGACGGCAAGGTGCTCTACGATTTCAGCCGCGACGAAGCACCTGCGAAGCGGATTTTGACCGAAAAAGCCACGTCCTACATGAACCAGATGCTGACGCAGGTTCCGGTGATCGGCACCGGCCGCAAGGCAGCCCTCGACAACGGCATCGTGGTCGGCGGCAAGACCGGCACCACGCAGGCCTATCGCGACGCCTGGTTCATCGGCTTTACCGGCAACTACACCTGTGCCGTCTGGTTCGGGAATGACGATTATACGTCCACGAACAACATGACGGGCGGCACCCTGCCGGCCATGACCTTCAAGAAGATCATGGATTACGCCAATCAGGGCATCGTGCTGAAGCCGATCCCGGGCATCGCCAACCCGTTCCCGGTACAGAAGCCGCAAACAGTTGCGGCCAAGAAACCCGCCGACCCCGCCAATGGCGGCCTGCCGCCGCTGGTGCGGCCTCGTTCGCTTTCGGTGGATTCCACGAATATCCTGCGCGATATCGGCGAAAGGCTGAAGGCCGCGACACCGCTCGGCGTACAGAAAGTGGCGACAGCGGAGCGCCGCAGCGCGGCGTCGCCTGAGTGATCCATCCGCACGGAAATCGTACCGCGGTGTGATGCAGATGACGGCAGCAAATCTGCCCTCAAACCAACGGACGGAAGCCGGTGTTTCGGAAGCCCGTTGCCGTTCCCGATCCCAGCCATTGCTCTCAAGACAGCCGTAAATAGCGGCTTGCCCTTCCCCCTACTGCCAGAATCAGGAATAAATCGACACTGATTTGTCACGAGGACGATCCTAGGGTGTTCCGAGTTCCCCTTCTTGTTGCGCTTTCGCTTGTCATCGCCTTTGGCGGCGGGATCGTGTTCACGCTTCTGGCGCTGGATGCCACCTCCGGCTTCGGCGCGATCAAGCTTGGCGCCTGGCAGGCTTTTCCCGAAATGCAGACGGCGGATGCGGACCCTTATGCGAAATCCCATAGAGCGCGCGCCGGGCGACTGCTTTACGGCACGGCCGAGGGGCTGGTTTTTACCGCTTCCGATGACGACAGCGGCACCAGATTGACGGCGAGCTGTACCTACCGCATCAGCGGCCAGACGCCGCCAGCAAGGCTCTGGACCCTCTTCATCGCCGGCAATGATGGTCGGCCGATCGAGGACGCTGCCGGTCGCCCCTCCACCATCAATTCCTGGGTGGTGCTGCGCAAGCCGGATTCGACCTTCAACATCACCGTTTCATCCAATGCCCAGGCGGGCAATTGGCTCGCCTTGCCGCCCACAGGCAATTTTCGCCTGGTATGGACGCTCCTGGATTCGCCCGCGGCCAGCAATTCCGGCCTGATCGATCTCGGCATGCCGAAACTCGAGAAGATCGGGTGCGGCAATGTTTAGGTTCGTCTTCGCCATCCTGACCGGCATATTCGGTGCGGTACTGCTGCATATCATCATCATTCTGTCGCTGCCGCATTTCTCCGACCGGGACGCCTATACGCGTGTATCGGACGAGGGTGACGAAAACCATTTCTACATGCTCGACAACAAGGATGACGATGCTGGGCTTTCCAACACCGATCCCTATATCCGCACCGCCGTCTGCGCCTTCGACATCGAGGATACGCCCGTTCATCTGACCGCGAAGGGCAAGGTGCCATTCTGGTCGCTCGCCATTTATGATGCGGCATCCAATGAGGTGTTCAGCATGAGCGACCGCACATCGGTCGGCGGGACGCTCGATTTGCTGCTTGCATCGCCCGTCCAGCTGACTGGCATACGCAAGGCACTACCACCTGCCCTTGCCCAATCGATTCTGGTGGAAGTGCCACGAGCCCAGGGCTATGCGGTACTGCGCACCATGGCGCCTCAGGCAAGCTTCGACGATGCGGCGCGAGAATTCCTCTCCGAGGCCGGCTGCGACGAATTCGACAATGGCTGAGACTTGGGCTGAGATCGTGGGTTGAAACCCTGGATCGAGAGTTAGACGGCAGGAACTGGCTGATCCATAACGAGTGCCGCAGCAGGCGCTATCCGGCTGGATTACAGCGGCAACTGGCAGGCGCGCATGTACTCGCCATGCGCTTGCATATCTTGAAGCGCTTACTTCCCCTTTGCCCGCTTCGGGCCTGCTCCCGGGCGATGCGTTGGCGTATCAAGATGTTCGTAACGCACGCCGGTGAACAAAAGTATCTTTGCCTCCACCGGCTCTTTCTGGGCGCGCGGTGGCAGGCGCAATCGCCAATCCGAAAGAGATATGATCTTTGCCATTCTCGTCTCCATTAACGTCTCGAGACGGATGAACCTGCGACTTGATTTCACCCTGCCCGCCACTGAAGCGGGCTAGCGCTCCCCACCATTCCAGCCTTTATCTTTGGGCTTCAATGGAGGCATCCGCGCCTTCTCACGGCATTTCCCTTACACCGTGGCATGGGCACCGATTTTCGGCTTCCATGCTGTCCTTACACTCGATCACATTCTGCCAATGGCTGCTTTCAATCGGAATTCAGACATATCGCAGTTAACAGAATGCTAATTCGCGTCGCTCGTCATTCTCGGCATCACTCGTCATACTCTATTAACGCCGTAGCGGCGGGTTTGGTTTCATCGGCCGTTGAAAAATTACAGGAAGCGTTTTCGCCATAAAATCTAGCAATATCATATTCTTAATTAAAAATATGACCCAGCGGGCAAATGGAAAGCATGAGCGCTGCGTTGCAGAAAAGCGTCACGCAAATATTATTTGCGCTCACGAAAAATTAACGTAATGTAAGGTCGAAATTCGAGGGCGATCTATGTTTGCGGCGGGCAGTTCCGTCTTTTCACCGGAGGATGTCACAGTCCTGCGCAAAGCGCTGGACGGGTGGTGTCTGGAAAAGCGGATAGATATTAAAAGTGCCGAAGCCCAGTTCGCGGCTACCGCGGCAATCGGCCTTTTTCAATCAGGCTACAATACCTCGGAAAAGCTGCTCGCGGCCTTGCGCGAGCATAAGGGCATCTGAGACATTCCCCATTCACACCAAGAGGCCGGCTGGAGCCCAATATCCGCTTCGCAAGCGTGATAAGTATCGTCTTCGACTACCTTGCCGCGACATGCACCCTTAGATTGAATCCCGCATCGGTCGTGTATGCCGAGAAAGGTTTTCCACAGGCAGGCTTTACGCACCAAACCGCAGCGTATGCGGCCAAAACCTTGCTGCCCGCCTCGCGCAAGCTTAACGCGCAATTTTTATTCGGATTTTAATAAAGTTTTCACGAACCATTAACCCTGGCGGCCTTAGTCTTTCACGAAAGCCAGATAAGGACGACCGTGTCCAAACCCGTTTCGACAAGCGCTGCCGAACACGCCCTCTTCACCGAAAGGGCTGCCCGGCGCGACTGGAATGAGGCGAGGCGAAACGCTTGGTCGACCATCGGGTTCCCTGCTTTTTTGTTCAGCGTATCAGTATGGGTGTTGGCGTGCGTGATCGGTTTCGAGATCTTGAAGAGCCTGCGACTGTCCGCAAGAAGGACGTGGTTCTGATGGCGACCATCACCAGCTTCGAAGGCATGGGCCATCCATCCAAATCGGAACTGCGCCAGTTCGCCGAGCTTTTCACCCCCGTTTTCCAGGCGTCTTCGGACGAGGCAAAGCGACAGGCGGTTGCCGCTCTCTCCCAATGCGAGACCGTGCCGCAAGCCGTTGCTCTGTTCATCGGCTGTCAGCCGATCGCCATTGCCGCGCCCTTCCTGACAAGTTCGCAGGCGATCGACGATGACACACTCATCACTATCGCCCGCACGCAAGGGGCCGCCCATGCGCGGGCAATCGTCCGTCGGTCATCCCTCTCTCCCAAGGTCATAGACGCGCTCGTCGGTCTGCATCAGGCCGAGCCGGAACGCGGCATGACCGTGCAAGAGCAGCCAGCGGATGTCGCTTCATCTCAAGCCGAGACGGCAGAAACCGAACGGCAATCACGCGAAGAAATCTTGCGCCAGCAGATCAAACAGGCTGCGCGTCATCTGACCCGCGACGACAGCGACCGGCTCGGTCTGCGCAGCCTCAGCGAGACGCAGGAGGCACTGCTCGTCCGCTTTGCGCGCGAGCGCGACGCAGCGCAATTTGCTACCACGCTCGCCGATGCCCTCTCCTCCAGCTACTGGCTTGCGGAACGCATCCTGCTCGATACTTCGGGGCAACAGCTCGCGGTCACGCTCGTCAGCCTCGGCATGGGCATCGCCGATGCCGTCTACTCGCTCGAGCGCTTCTATCCGCATCTGGCCGAGCGGCATGGCAGTGTCAGCCGGGCATGGCTGGTACTCGACGATATCGACACGGAAGAAAGCCAGGCGCGCGTCGAGGCATGGCGTCGCGCCGACAGCTACACCTATCTGCCGCAGGAGAAGCCGGCCCAGCCACCCGCAGCGCCGTTGTTCGGCGCGAAATCCGGGGCTGTCCGCGAGTTGCGCGTGGCAAACAGGCGGTAGAGACGGCTCAATCCAGCGGATTGGCGCGCAAACCGGCTAAAGGGACGATATCGCCGATATCGTCCGTTTCCAGTTCGACGACCCACAAATCAGGATCGAATTTCAGCTCGCGATCGAGCGTTTCGCGGATTTCCTGCGGATCCCTGCGGTCGATGCGCGTTTCAAAAAGCCGCGTTCCGCTCTCCTCCTCATCGAACAGGCTCTGTGGCGCCGGCGCATAGAGGGTTTCCGATCCATCGCGGAAGCGCTGGCGGATGAAGATCGCGCCCGCCTGCTCCTCGCCCTTGTGCTCGACAGCAGCAAAATCGCCACGGGCGAACAGGCGGCGGATAAGGGCGGAAACAAAGATATCGCTGCGCAATCTCATGTGCGAGCTATAACGGCGCAGGCCTGCCAACGCAAATTGAAGGCACCTGCTGAGCTTAGGTCATTACCAAGGTGACGATCGGCGCTTGCGTGGCCGCCTTAAAGCGCGCCGATATCCTGCAGCTTCTTGAGGACCGCCATGTTCGGCTCGCCGGTTTCGGGCAGGCGATAGTGCTTCTGGAAGCGGCGGATAGCCGCCTTCGTCTGCTCTCCGGCAACGCCGTCGATGCTGACATTGCTGTAGGCAATGTTGCTCAGACCCTTCTGGATCTGCATGACCATATTCACCTTGTTGACCGCATCGCCTGGCGTTGCCTTGGCCACGACGGCGCCGGTCCTGATATTCTTCTCGGCATTCTGGATGGCGGCGGCAACCGGATCGATCGCGTCCGCCGTAGCGGAAACATTGACGGGGCGCTCTGTGGGAACGGCGGCCGCCGTATTCGCCCTGCCGCTCGCTGCCTGCGCATTGGCGGCATTGCTGGCCTTGAGGGCGGCCAGAAGCTCCGGCGTCGGCGTGCCGGTCTGTGCAAGGCCAGACGCCTCCTGAAAGAAGAGGATGGCCGATGTCGTGCGGGATCCCGGCTTTCCATCGGCGGCGCCATCATAGAGGCCGTGACGAATAAGTTCGGCCTGTATATCGGCAATGAGCTTCGACGGCGTGCTGGACGACTGTGTTGCGGCTGCGCCTGCTGCCTGCCCGGTTGGCGACGGCGTGGCGGGATCGGAAGTCGAATCCTGTCGTTCGATCCGAAACGTGGTGACATTGCCGGCATCGGCCTGCTGCGCGTGCAGGAAGGATTTGCGGCCGGGGATCTGATAGGGGGACACCGGATCGCGGGTGCGCAATATTGGCGATGGATGCGCGCCCGTCTGATACCAGAGCGCATTTGCGGTGACGAAGCCGAAAACCCCGAAGAAGAGTGCGACGCCGCCGGCAATTGCGGGATGACGACCGACCGCACTGCCGATCACGGCGGCGAGCGCACCAGCACCGCGAAGGCCAAGGCCGCCCAGCGCGGTGCTGCCGCGCAGGCTCAGGCTGCCAAGGGCAACCGCACCACGGGAAGCAAGGCCAGGCTGCTTGCGCTTGCCCTTTCCTCTTCCCTTAGGCGATTTTCGCTTTTGCGGGGCCATTCATCAGTTCCTTGTTTCGCCCTTCGTCTATCTCCACAGTATGTTTCAGACGCGGCGGAAAATCGACAGGACGATTAGCATCCACAGGCTGTTGCATCGTCACGGCACCGGAGCCGTCGAAGGGAATGAGGATGGTAATGACCGTGCCTTCACCCGGCGCGCTGGCAATCGAGAAGTTTCCGCCATGCAAGCCGACGAGGCCCTTGACCAACGATAGACCGAGGCCTGTGCCGGCGTAACGGCGGGTGTAATCGTTCTGGATCTGCACGAAGGGCTGGCCAAGCGAGGCCAGCCGCTCGCTCGCAATGCCGATGCCCGTATCGCCGATCGACAGCTTCAGCATACCATCCGCAAGGGCCGCGTCGATGGTGATCGCACCGCCCGCATCGGTGAACTTGATGGCGTTGCCGACGAGGTTGATGAGGATCTGCTGGATGGCCCGCTGGTCGGCGACGATCTCGCCGAGGCCGCGCTGGATGCGGCTCGTGAGCGTCAGCCCCTTTTCCTTCGCCTGCAGGCCGAGCATTGCTTCGCATGTCGCGATGGTGTCTTCGATCGCGAAGGATTCGAGCAGCAGCTCATAGCGGCCAGCCTCGATCTTGCTCATGTCGAGCATGGTGTTGACGACCGACAGAAGATGCGCGCCGGACTGGCGGATCAGGCCGACATATTCCCGCTGGCGATCGTTTTCCAGCTTGCCGAAATATTCGCCGCTGAGAATATCGGAGAAACCCAGGATCGCGTTGAGTGGAGTACGCAGTTCGTGGCTGACGGCAGCCAGGAAGCGCGACTTGGCGTCATTGGCCGATTCCGCCTCGGCCGCCTTGCGCGCCGCATCTTCACGAAGTTGCTGGTCCTGGGAGATATCGCGCAGCTGGCTGACGATTGCCGTCAGGCGCCCCTCGCCATCGCGGCGGGCGGTCAACTCCATGCGCACATGGACGAATTGCTCATCGCTGCTGGCGACCGCCGAACGCTCCAGGCGCAAATCGGCACCATGGGCATCCCTGCCCTGGCGCAACACATCGACAGCCTGCAAGAAGACGATCCGGTCGGAGACATGGATCTGTTCGACGAAGCCGCGCCCGGTGGGGTCGCGCATCCAGCTCAGGAATTCCGTACGGTCACGACCGCCGACCGTGGTCACATTGCCCTGAGGATCAAGCAGCAGGACGAGGCCGAAGGCCGACTCCAGCATCAGATCGCGGTGCTCGACGATGACCGCCTCTGCCGGACGGAGGGCAGGCCTTTGACGCGACAACGCGATGCTACCGACGGCCGAAAAGAGGAAAGCGGCGCAGACCGTAGCCACGCCGGCAGGCAGTGCCACGGCCGGACTGGTGACGAGGGAAAGACCCGCCGGAACGGCAAAGAGCGCAACGGAAGAAGCAAGCGCAAGCCGGCGCAGGATCGCCAGTTCCTGCCCACGGACTTCGCCATCCCCGCTCGTCCGGGAGAGCCAGCTTCGGCCTACCCGGTCCACGAAGGCTGCAGCCCCGACAGAAATGTCACTCAATACGCGCACACTACAACCCGTCAAAACGGTCACTTATTGGACTGCACAATAGGCCCCGCCGACTTAAGGAAAGAATAAAGAAGGAACGCGCCGAGCCGCCGAAAAGGCCCCAAAATCCCGTTTTGATGCAGAATGAGGCGCCTTTGTTTTTTGTGGTTAACAGCGGGTAAGCAACGGATTTTATTCGTATTTCCGCCGCGCGTTAACTTTTATGGCAAGGCTTTCATCCGCAAACCCCTGCATATCAGGCGGATAGGGCGAGACATGCTTAACAGCAATCGCTACAATTTGAACCAAATGCTTGTTCAAAGTCGGAAAGCTAAAATTTGAATCAAAATTGCAGAAAATGCTGCCGAGTTTTGAAAAGCACTGTTGTCCTCTGCCGGATAGGGTTCGAACCAGATCGGACGGGCAAGTCCGAATCGGCGCTCGAGCCGAGCGACAGAGAGGATGGGCTAGGCGATGTGGTTTCTGATTAGAGCGGGGTTCTGGTTTTCGCTGGTTCTCATGTTCCTGCCGATCTTTGCAAAACCCGAAGGCGGGCCTCGGCCGGGCGGCGAACCGGCGGTACAGGTTTCCGATGCGATTTCGGCTGCATCAGGCGTCGTTCAATATGTCGGCGCCATGTGCAACGAAAAGCCTGAGGTCTGCGTCAAGGGGGGCGAAACGCTGACCGCTCTCGGATATCAGGTCGGCGACGGTGCCCGTGTTGCCTACGACCTGCTCGGCCGCCATTTCAAGGATCAGCAGTCGGCCGCGGAGCCTAATGCGACAGCGGCTCGCACAAACACCGATCAGGTCGCCGCCATGACCCAGCCGATGCCGGCCAAGCGCATCACCGGCACCGAGACAGCGGACGTCGTCGTTACCGGCACGGTCAAGCTGCCGTCTTCCATTCCGCTACCGATGCCGCGCCCGCACATCTGACATTTCTTCCATTGGCCCCAACTTTGGCGCCGCTGACCTCTTATGGTCAGCGGCGTTCTTTATCGTCCCGGGTTCAAATCGGGCACCGTTTCGCCTATATGCAAGACAATGGACAATCTGGACTGCTGCAATGACACCGCTTGAGAAGATCATCGAAGACTTTTCCCTCCTGGACGAATGGGAGGATCGCTATCGCTTTGTGATCGAGCTCGGCAAGGCGCTGCCCGATCTGCCGGAGGAAAAGCGGACGCTGGAAAACAAGGTGCAGGGCTGTGCAAGCCAGGTCTGGCTCGTCACACATGCGTCCGGCGACCCGGACAATCCGATATTGACCTTTGAAGGCGATTCAGACGCACATATCGTGCGTGGGCTGGTGGCGATCGTGCTCGCTACCTATTCCGGCAAGCCAGCTTCGGAAATCGCTGCTCTCGATGCAATCGACGTCTTCGGGAAGATCGGGCTGGTGGAGCATCTCTCCTCGCAGCGCGCCAACGGATTGCGCTCGATGATCAAACGCATTCGCGAAGAAGCTCGTGTCAGGGCTGCGGCATAGGCAGCACCTGCGACCAACATGGGATAACCCGACCTGAAAGCCGGGTTATCTTCAAGCTCGTTATGGAACTCTCAGCGGCCGCGCTTGCGACGCTGGCCGAGGCCCATTTCCTTTGCCAGGCGCGACCGGGCTTCTGCATAGGCCGGCGCGACCATCGGATAATCCGCAGCGAGATCCCATTTTTCGCGATATTCTTCCGGCGAGAGACCATGATGAGTCATGAGATGTCGCTTCAAAGACTTGAAGCTGCCACCACATTCCAGGCAGGTGATCTGGTCGTCCTGCACGGATTTACGAACGGATACGGCCGGCTTCTGCTTTTCGACCACGGTTACGGCAGGTGCCGGAGCCGAGGTGCTGCTCAAGGCGGAATGTACGTCGGAAATCAAATTCGGAAGGTCGCTGACCGGTACGACATGGTTGCTGACATAGGCCGCAACAATGTCGGCAGTCAGTTCAACCAGTAACTCCTGCCCGTTGCCAAGGGCCGCATCTGTCATTGTGTTCTCCTGTTCATCGGCTTGCCTGCTGCGTCCGCGCCTCCGGAGAGCACGCAGGGCACAACGTTGCTATATAATTTGCGCTTGGCTACGGAAATCTGTTGATTTCGCTATGTCCCAGCGCCGAGCAATCCGCGCGAACGCATTGCTCGTATTCGTAGCAGTCACCAGCAAGAAAACGGTGGATAAAACCAAATTTCTTTCCACATGAAATCCACCCCTAGACCTCATGCGAGAGAAAACCGCCACTTGCCGCCTGATATCAGAATTAGCGACCGCGATAGCGATCTTTAATCGCTTACCGGAAGAAAGTTTTGCTCAGCTTTTCATCAAAGAAAGATAAAAGCATCGAGAGCTTAAACCCGGTCGAGACTAACTCAACATCAGAACTCTACTTGAATCTGAATTAGCACTCTTTATCCAAATGTCCAGTTTTTAATCCCTACATTTCTTCGCAAAAAATTCATCTACTAAAAAACAGATAACTAATAACGCGAACAGCTATTCCTTTGTGAACAATCTCCGCGTTTGTTAGCCCTTCTTCCTATACGCGCTTTTCGTGATCTGCTCCCGCGCCAGCAGTTCATCCCGCACCGAAGGCGGCGTCAGCCGATGTCCGGCCTTATGTGCCGCGCGCGCGAGTAGATGTGCCGCAATCGGTGCGGTCAGCACGAAAAAGACGAAGCCGGCCAATGCTCTCGCCAGGACCGATATGTCCTGCGAGTGGATACCGACTGCAAGTAGCAGCAAGCCGGAACCGACCGTACCCGCCTTCGACGCCGCATGCATGCGACTGTAGAGATCGGGGAGACGTACGATGCCGATCGCGGCGATGAGCGAGAACAGCGCACCCGAAAGTAGAAGCGCGGCTACTATGGTGGCCCAAAGCAAATCCACTATCGCCCTCCCTTCTTCCGCCCGTGGTGCTTACGAGCCTTCTTGCCTTCGGCAGCGATGCTCTCATCCGACCCTGCACGGGCGCGTCGCGCGGTATCTGATTGCGCCTGCGTCAGGATAAACCGTGCGAAGGCGACGGTCGCGAGAAAGCCAACGAGGCCGAGCGAGATGGCAATATCGATATAGAGCGTAAAACCCGTCTTGATGGCGATCACGGCGATGAAGCCTATGGCGATCGCCACCAGCATGTCGAGCGCGAGAACCCGGTCCGGCAAGGTCGGACCGGCCACCACACGGTAGACCGTAAGCAGGAAGGCGATACTCAGAATGCCGAGCGCCACCATTGCGGCGGACGAAACGACGGATGCGGCGATCATCGGAAAGCCTCCATGATGCGCCGCTCGAAGCCATCGGCAATGCTGCGCCTGATGGCCTCCGGATCGGAGCAGTCGAGGGCGTGAACATAGAGCGTCTTGCGATCATCAGAAACATCGACGGAGAGCGTGCCTGGCGTCAGGGTGATGAGATTGGCAAGCAGAGTGATTTCGAAATCGCGGTCGACGGTCAACGGAAAGGCGAAAATACCGGGCTTCACATCCATCCTAGGGCTCATGACGGTGACGGCAACCGCCCAGACCGACTTGGCGAGCTCGCACACGAACACCAGCAGAAGCATGAGGATCCGCCTGATGCGGCCGAGATAAAGGACGCCCCCATAGGACGAGCGCACGATCGCCAGCGCAATTGCAGCCAAGAGGAAGCCGAATACCAGATTGACGAAGGAGGTGCTGCCGGTGATGGCGACCCAGACGATGGCGAGCAGCAAATTGAAGACGAACAGGATCATTGAACGCCTCCTGCCATGGGGAAGACGGATCGCAGATAGGCCGATGGCTGTTCGAGACCGAGGGCGGCAGCCTGCGTCAGATGCAGGAGCGACTCTGGAAACAGGCCGAAGCCGACAACAAACAGGCCAAGGACCAGCAGCGGCAGAGCGGTCTGCCATCCGATCGGCTCCGTCGCGGTGACGTCAGCCACAGCGGGGCGCCAATAGGCGAGGAGGAACACTCGCCCGAAGACGATCGTCGTCAGGAAACCGGCCAAGAGGATTGTTGCGGCCAGCCACCATGCGCCCGCTGCAAGCGCCGCCTTGACCAGCACGACCTTGGGCCAGAAGCCGGAAAAAGGCGGCAGGCCGCTGATCGCGAAAAACAGCACCAGCGAGAGGCCGGCAAACCAGCCGCTGCGCCGATAGAGCCCACCAAGGGCCGTGAGCGAGAAGCTGCCACCGAGCCGAGCCACTTGGCCGGCGATCAGATAGAGCGCCGTCATCAGCACCATAGAATGCAGCGCATAGAAGATCGCGCCGCTCAGACCATCGGCGCTGCCAAGAGCCACGCCCGCCAGCATCGTGCCGATGCCTGATATGACGATATAGCCAAGCATACGGCGGATATCGTTTGCTCCGAGCGCACCCACGACACCGACGAGCATGGTGGCAATAGCAATGACTGTGACGAGTGGACCAAGCCCCGCCCGCTCGACCGGCAGCAGCATGACCAGAACCCGGATGAGCGCATAGATGCCGACCTTGGTGAGCAGGCCGGCAAACAGGGCCGAAACGGTGATGCGCGGCGTGTGATAGGAAGCCGGAAGCCAGAAATTGACCGGGAAGGCGGCGGCCTTCATGCCGAAGGCCAGCAGGAACAGACCCGCCAGCGTCATCAGCGGCGCGCTGCTGTTGATCGCCCTCGCCTTCATAGCGATATCGGCCATGTTGAGCGTGCCGAACACGGCATAGAGATAGCCGACGGAGACGAGAAAGAGCGTCGTGGCGATGAGATTGAGGACGGCATATTTCATTGCACCGTCGATCTGCTCCGGCTCAGAACCGAGGATCAGCAGACCGAAGGACGAGATCAGCAGCACCTCGAACCAGACATAGAGGTTGAAGACGTCGCCTGTCAGGAAGGCGCCGCTGACGCCGGCGAGCAGCAACATCAGGAATGGAAAGAAACCATATCGCCGACCGCTCACTGTGATTTCGCCGAGCGAATAAACACTTGCCGCAAGTGCTGCGAGCGCCGCCGTCAAGGCCATGAGTGCGCCGAAAATATCGACGCTGAAGGCGATGCCGAAGGGCGGCAGCCATCGTCCCATGACCATGGTCACGGCACCGTCGCTGACGACCTTGTGGAGCAAGGCGGCGTCGATCAGTACCAGCAGCACCAGGCCGGGAATGGCAATCGCTCCGTGCCATTCCGTGCGGTTGCGCAGCATTAGAAGGATCGCGCCGAGCCCGATGCACAATGCGACGGGCGATATGACCAGCCAATGTCCCATCGGTATCGGCGCGGCAACCAGCGCGTGGGAGAGATCAACTGCGGTATCCGTGGGTCCAGCCATGACGTCAGTACCCCAAGGGCGGCAGCAGCCGCTCCTCCGGTTCGGCAAGCCGCATCTCGCCGGTGTTGTCGGTCTTCAAGGCCTGATAGGCCCGATAGGTCAGAACGAGCAGAAAGGCCAAGAACGAGAAAGAGATGACAATCGCCGTCAGGATCAATGCCTGCGGCAGCGGATTGGCGGCTGCATTATCGAGCGTGCTCGCCCCTTTCTGGATAATCGGCGGCACTTCGGGCGTGACCCGGCCAGCCGTGAATAGCAGAAGGTTGACGGCGTTGCCGAGGATCGCGATGCCGAGCATGATGCGGATCGAGTATCGCGACAGCATCAGATAGATGGCTGCCGTGAAAAAGATGCCGACGACGACGGCAAAGACGGCTTCCATCAATCCACCTCCCGCTCTTCGAGGGCGAGCGCGATCGAGGTGATGGCGCCGACGACGACCAGATAGACGCCGGTATCAAAGAGCATGACGGTGGAGAGCGGCACTTCGACGCCGAACAAATGCGGGTAGATCCAGAGCCCCGTCATGAACGGCACGCCGGCGAAGGCGGACACGATGCCTGCCACGGTCGCCGCAAGAAGGCCGAAGCCGGCAATCGCCAGCGGATGGAAGACAATCGCGCGGCGGACCGCCGTGACGCCGCAGGCGATGCCATAAATAGCAAAGGCCGAAGCGGCGATCAGGCCGCCGATGAAACCGCCGCCCGGTTCATTGTGGCCGCGCAGCAGCACGAAGACGGAGAAGAGCAGCATCAGGGCCGTCAGAAACGGCGCGGCGGTGCGGAAGATCAGCGTATTCATGAGCGCCCGGCCTCCATCCCTTCGTCAAGACCGGGCTTCTCCTCGAGATCGGGGGCATTTGTCGCCAGTTTGCGCTCACCGCCAGCGCGGATACGGATCAGCGCCAGGATGGCAAGCCCGGTCATGGCGACGACGGCGATCTCGCCGAGCGTATCCGTGCCGCGGAAGTCGACGATGATGACGTTGACGACATTGTCGCCATGCGCAATCAGCTTCGAATATTGATTGAAGAAGGCGGTCAGCGTCAGGTCGAACGGCGCCTCGGTCGTCTTCAGCAGGAGAAGCGCAAAGCCGGTGCCGCAGGCGATGGCAAGCGCCGCGTGACCAATCCTTGCAAGCGGCGGCTGGCGATCGGACGGTGAAAGGCGCAGCCGCGTCATGACAAGCGCCAGGATCACGACCGCAAGCGTCTCCACCATGAACTGGGTGAAGGACAGGTCCGGGGCGCCGAATAGCAGGAAGATGACGGCAACGGCAAAGCCCTGGATGCCGAGCGAAACG
Organism: Martinezella hainanensis; assembly: GCF_900094555.1. Classification (GTDB taxonomy): domain Bacteria; phylum Pseudomonadota; class Alphaproteobacteria; order Rhizobiales; family Rhizobiaceae; genus Rhizobium; species Rhizobium hainanense. Next base: position 115,626 of record NZ_FMAC01000002.1, on the reverse strand, counting down.
ATCGCCGTCAGCCGGTCTCGTGCAAAGACGACCGCGACAACGCCGATAATGGCGATCAGGAAGATCGTCGCCTCATGCCATTGCAGATTTGGCCAGGCCGGCATGGCGGGCAGCTCGCCGTGGACCGCAGGCGGGATCAGCAGCATTGCCGCCAGGCAGAGGAAGGTGACGGTGACGTAGATTTCCAGCCTGCCGGGCTGCAGGAGGCGGGAGACACCGTGCGACAACCGTACCAGCCCGGAGATGAAGCCGTCGAAACCGCGATCCGGTCCCGGCCCGAGGGCGCGCAGGATAACGGACATCAGGAAGCGAGCGCGATCGAGCTGCCAGTAGACGATGATGCCGATCAGCACGGTGACCAGCGAAAGCGCCAGGGGCAGACCAAGATGCGGGATCAAAGAGACCGAGATTTCCAGCGCCTTACCGCCAACAGCGCTTGCCATCGGCGAGGAGACATAATCGTGCCACTGGCCCGAAAACAAAGCCGAAAGGAGGCCAAGAAGAGCGAGCACCACCGGCCCGAGCCAGAGCAGCGGCGGCGCCTCATGCGGCTGGTGAGGCGTCTCGGTGACCGGGCCAATGAAAGGTTTCAGCGCAACGGCAAAGGCGATGGCGAACATCAGCGCATTGCCGGCCACGGCGATGACCGTGAGGATGATCGGCCCGGGCGATGCCTGCGCCAGCGCCGCATAAATCTCTTCCTTGGCAAGGAACCCGAAAGCCGGCGGCAGGCCGCCCATGGACACGGCGGCGACCAGCGCAGCCGCAAAGGTCAGCGGCATTGCGGAGCGCAGGCCTCCCAGCCGGGTGATATCGCGCGTTCCCGTCTCATGATCGACGATGCCGGCCACCATGAACAGGGCCCCCTTGAACAACGAATGCGCCACCAGATAGAGGACGGCGGCCTCGACGGCATAATCCGTGCCGAAACCGGTGAGCATCACCAGCAAGCCGAGCGAGGAAACCGTCGTATAGGCGAGCTTCAGCTTCAGATCGGTCTGGCGGATCGCAAGCAGGGTCCCGACCAGCAGCGTCGCCGCGCCGAAGACCGGCAGGATCGTCTGCCAGGCCGTCGTTCCGCCCATGGCCGGATTGAGCCGCATGAGAAGATAGACGCCTGCCTTCACCATGGTTGCCGAGTGCAGATAGGCCGAGACGGGCGTCGGCGCTTCCATGGCATTCGGCAGCCAGAAATGAAACGGAAACTGCGCCGATTTGGTGAAGGCGCCGCCAAACACAAGAATGAGGGCTGCAAGATAGAACGGGCTTGCACGCAAGGCGTCGCCGGCCTTCAGGAGGTCGGACATCGCGCCGATGCCGGTCACCTGCCAGATCAGCAGGAAGCCAGCCAGCAAGAGCAGCCCGCCGCCGCCGGTGACGACAAGCGCCTGCAACGCCGCCCTCCGCGATGCCTCCCTTTGATGGTCAAAGCCGATCAGCAGGAAGGAGGTGATCGAGGTCAGTTCCCAGAAGACAAACAGCGTCAGGAAGCTGTCCGAGACGACGAGACCGAGCATCGAACCCATGAAGAGAAAGATGAAAGAGAAGAAACGTCCGAGATCGGCATGCCCCTTCAGATAGCCGCCGGCATAGAGCACGATCAGCATGCCGATGCCGGTGATGAGAAGCGCGAAGGTCAGCGACAGGCCGTCTATCAGCCAGGAGAATCTGAGATCAAGGCTCGGCACCCAATCGAAACCGCCAAGTTGGACGCCGCCGGCTGCGACAGCGGGAAGGAAGCCCGAAAAATGCAGAAATGCGAGAGCGGGGAGCAGCGCCAGGGGCCATGCCGCATTATGGCCCAAACGCCGAACGACAACCGGCGCGATCAGCGCACCGAGAAAGGGCAGGCATAAAGCCAGGAATGTCAGGCCCGCGGTGGCGGCGGCCATGTTCCCCCCTCACTGAACGTTCATGCAGAATCCGGCACAGCCGGAGCGGTCTTGAAGGGATAGGCGAAAGGACACAACGCCTCAAGCCCTGACAAGGGAAAACCGGACGTAAACCACCGAAATCGGTTTTCCATACCAATGCCCCTCAGAGGTTGCAGGACATCGCGGACTTTCCGGAGGTTCACGATACCCGCCTGGACCTCGCATTGCCGCATATTACCCTACCGATCCTGCATGGCTCGCAATGAAGCTGTAATGAATTTGCGCTAAATTACGCACATTTCTTGAATCGCTATGGAATTCGCGCTTAAAAATGCGCTAATCTTGATCGGTTTGCAGATCCCGCCTCCCGGAAACCGCAATGCTCGCCCGCCTGATCGCCATCCTGCTGCTCTCCCCCACCACGGTTCTTGCCGCGGACTGGTGGTCCTATGACAATGCGGGCCTTGGCTATGCGATCGAGCTGCCGTCGGAATTCCATCTCGCCGCCTCTTCCGAAGATACCGACCGGCTTTCGCTGTCGCCGGCAGATCGCTCCGCTTCGCTGCAGGTCTTCGGCACGATGGTTGCCAATGGCGATTTTGCATCGGAAGCGAACGGTCGCGTGGCTCTCGCCAGAGACCAGGGCTGGAAGATTTCCTATTCGAAATCGAATTCGCGCGGCATCAGCTTTTCCGGCACCAGGCAGGGGCGCATCGTCTACGTGCGTGGGGTCGCACTCTGCAACGGTGCCGCCGCCTTCTTCCAGATGGATTATTCGAAGGCCGATATGCAGCGCTACGATGCCGTCGTCATGCGCCTGGTGCGCAGCCTGCGTTCGACGAAGAAGTGCACGCCGACGGCTGAGATCGTCAAAAGTTTTCCGGCGACAGGCTGAAGCAGGTCAGCACCGCCGAATAGTGCACGGCGGCGGCTGCAACGACGAAACCATGCCAGATGGCATTCTGGAAGCGCAGCTTTTCCCAGACGTGGAAGATCACGCCAAGCGAATAGATCACCCCGCCGATGATGATGAGCAGCATCGAGGCAAACGGGATATGCATGGAAACGGGCTTGGCGACGAGGATGCCGCTCCAGCCCATGGCAAGGTAGAGCAGGATCGCCAGCCGATCGAAGCGTCCCGGAAAAAGGACTTTCAGGACGATGCCGAACGCCGCAAAGACCCAGACGGCTATCAGCACGCCAAGCAGCAGCGGATCCTCGGATCCCCGCTCCAGAAAGGGCGTGTAGGTAGCAGCGATCAGGACATAGATGAAGGAATGGTCGAAGCGGCGGAGAAACCATTTCGTCCGGGAGACCGGCCACAGATTGTAGGTGAAGGACATTCCGAGCGTCAGCACCAGACCGACGCCATAGATCCAGGCGGCGGCAATTTCGCCGTAGGAGCTCCAGACCGTCGCATAGAAGATCAAGACAGTAGCGCCGATCAGCGCGAAGACCACGCCGACGCCGTTGACGATGCTGTCGGCGATGATCTCATAGCGATCATAGGCCCAACGGATGCCTCTGTATTCGGTCATTTCATCCGGTTCCGTTTTCGTCCGAGACCAATCCTTGCACTAGAAGCAGGAGGAGACAACTGCGCCAAACGAGTACAGCGATAAATCTTCGTGAGTAGCAGTGCTCGTAGCACGTCCGCAGCTCGTCAATGGAAAGCGAACGCTCAATCCGCAATTTATGGCCTTCTGTGAACAATCAAAATCGGCCATATCAATGTGCAAGTACAGCGGGTCAGGAGATCAAAGAGGCACATCAACCGGCGAGACCCTCCTGCCCGCCACTGGTGGCCTGACTGCCGCCGACGCCGGTTGCCTTTTCAAGACCCTTAAGGTTGGAACTGACCCCATGACCGAAACGGCCCCCTCCTACGCGTTGACCCGCCCTGCCTATGTTGGCCAGTCTCACCTCGTCGTGACCGACCTGCCGCTGGTATCGCGCTTCTATCAGGACATGCTGGGCCTGAAAGTGATCGAGAAGACGGCGAGCGGCGAAGTTCTGGGCGTTGCTGGCCATCCTCTTCTGACGCTGACGACGGATCGCGCTGCGACGCGCGCTCCGCGGACGGCAGCCGGTCTTTTCCACACCGCCTTCCTGCTGCCGAGCCGCGTCGAGCTTGCGCGCTGGCTTCGCCACGCAGCCCAAAACAATGTGGTGCTGGAAGGCGCCTCGGATCATATCGTCAGCGAAGCCATCTATCTGTCCGACCCGGAAGGCAACGGCATCGAAATCTATGCCGACCGTCCACATGGGGAATGGACCTTCCACGATGACGGCACGGTCGAAATGGCCACGCTCCGGCTCGATCTGCAAAAGCTTTACGAAAGCGCCCCGCAGGATCGCTGGGACGGCATGGCCGAAGGATCGGCTATCGGCCATATCCATCTGCAGGTCGGCGACGTGGCGGAAGCCAATGCCTTCTATCGCGACGTGCTCGGCATGAAGGTCATGGCGGCGCGCTATCCCGGCGCGACCTTCCTTGCGACCGGCGGCTACCACCATCATCTCGGTGCCAATACCTGGAACAGCCGTGGTGCCGGTGTGCGCAGCGAGCATATGACCGGCCTTTCCGACTATACGCTACGCTTCAATGACAAGGCGGCACTGAACAAGGCCGTCGCCGCTCTGGAGCAGCACGAGATCAAGACGGAAAAGCGCGACGGCGGCGTATCGCTGCGCGATCCCTGGGGCATCGGGCTCAATCTGATCGCCTGATACCAGCCGCGCACATCCTTCAGAAAGAAGCCCGTTGCGGAACCGCAGCGGGCTTTTCGCGTTGGAGTAGTGAGGCGATCCTGCCTTCGGGGAATTTTCGACACATGGAACTCGACAAGGTGGCCGCCGGCCGATCGGACGCAGTATCAGCGCAGGACGCTGGCCCCGACAGCGCTCGCGCTGCCCATGGCGGCGATGACGGGGAAGGACACGTCAAGCTCGATGTTGCCGCCGCCTGGGCCACCATCGGCATCTTCCTCATGCTCGCTTTGGCGGGCGTTTATATGATGTCGCTGATCCTCATTCCGGTGACGCTCGCGGTCGTCGTCGGCATGATCCTCGGACTGACGGCGGAAAAACTCAGCAAGCTTGGCGTACCCCGCGTCCTCAACGCTGTCCTTCTGTCATCGGCCGTGGCGCTGGTGATCTTCCTCATCATCAATGCACTTGCCGGCCCCGTGGCAAAGCTTGCACAGGAAGCCCCGGACTTCTTCCAGCGCACGTCAGACAAGCTGATGCCCTATCTCGACCGGTTCAAATGGCTGCATATTTCATCGGAAAGCTTCCAGGGCGGCCCGATGTCGATCGGCACCCTGCTGGAAAACAGCGGCAATGTCCTGCATGTCGTGTCCGCCGGCCTGACGCCGGCCATCGTTCAGATTCTGATCTTCTTTGCGGCTCTGCTGCTCTTCCTTGCCGGCCGGGTCAGCCTGCGCAAGACGATCATCATGGCATTTTCCAGCAGGGCATCTCGGCTGAACGCGATTCGCATCATCAACGCCGTGGAACAGGTGCTCGGCTTCTATTTCGCAACGGCTTCGCTGATCTACGCCGGAATAGGTGTCGCGATGACCGTCATCGCCTATGTCGGCGGCATGAGCGTGCCGGTGCTGTGGGGTGTTTTTGCTTTCGTCTCCAGCTTCATTCCGTTCCTCGGCGTGACGACGATGACGATCGCGCTCGCAATCGCCGGCATCATTACGCATTCGGACATCGTCTTCGGCCTAGCCCCCGCGGTTGCGTTCTTTGCCGTGCATCTGACCGTCGAAAATCTCGTCTTCCCGGCAATCATGGGCCGCCAATGGGAGCTCAATCCCTTCGTCGTCTTTCTTGCGATCATCTTCTGGACATGGATGTGGGGCGCGGTCGGCGCCATGCTGGCACTGCCGCTTTCGCTGATCGTCATGACCGTCATTGACGAGCTCTTCATCGAGGAAAAGGCCCAGCCGCAATTGCCGGGCTAAAAGGCTTTGTCTTCATGCCTTCCCGATGGAAAACCGCTGCGCATCTTTCCTGGAATTGCCGAAGCAATCAATTCGTCGTGTCGTCGTCGCCCTTTTCGGGGACATCCTGCAGACGAACGAAATCGACGCCTTTTGCCTTCAGCGCGAGGATGCTGGCCGCGACCCCCTCGCCTGCCGCATGGGTCGGCTGGTTGATATGGGAGATGATGACATCGCCGTCCTTGGCGGAGGCATATTGCTTTTCGACCATCTTGGCCGGCAGAAGCGAACCGCTGTCGCCATTCACCGAATAGCCGGCAATCCGATAGCCCATGCCGCGGATCTGCATGATGGCGGCGGGCGTGTATTTCGCGGTCGCGCCGCGGAACCAGCGCGGCTGCGGAATGCCGGCCGCAACCATCGCATCGGCGCCGCCCTTGACTTCCTGGGCGACCGCCTGTGGCGAACCGGCGGCGGCAATGCCATAGACCTTGGTCGGGACATCGACGGCGGGGATATGATTCTGGCCGTGATTTTCCAGCTCGAAAAGATCGGGATGGGCGAGGAAGACCTTCAATGCATCGGGATTGGTGCGCAGCCAGCGCGCCGTGACGAAGATCGTCGCGGGAATGCGCTGATCGACCAGGGTGCTCAGGATGCGCGGATCGGTTTTGCCCATGCACGCATCGAAGGTGAGCGCGATGCGGGGCGCGCCCTTGCCCGCCCGGTCGACGTGCAGATGCGGCTCGACAAGCTTTATCTTCGAAACCGGCGCCTTCGGCGGCAATTGCGGCCAACCGGCAGGCGGCTGTTCCGGCTGCGCGGCGAAGGCAGCGCTTGCAGCGAGCAGGGTCAGGGATGTCAGCAACAGGCGTTTCATCGGGCGGCCACCGGTTCAATCAAACAAACGAAAACTCGTGGGCAAGGATCGTCATCCCGGCCGCAACGCTCGCCTTTATCCGGCAACACGCCGGAAATATGGCAAACCTGCGGCGGCGTACCCTTTTCACATCACAAATGTTCCAGGCATGAAGCTGCAAACTGCAGGCTTCAACCTGACCGCGTCTATGCTACGATTGATATGAGATTGGCGTAACACTATCTGCGTATTTTTCCGTGCTCCTGAAGAGAGACATGTATGAGTCGCGATCCCTACGAAGTTTTGGGCGTAAAGCGAGACGCCCCGCAAAAGGACATTCAAAGCGCCTATCGCAAGCTTGCCAAGAAACTGCACCCCGACCTCAACCCCGGGGACAAGCAGGCAGAGGACAAGTTCAAAGAGGTCTCGGCCGCCTACGGCATTGTCGGCGACGAGGAGAAGCGTGGGCGGTTCGACCGCGGCGAGATCGACAGCAGCGGTGCCGAACAGGCGCCGCGCAACTACTATCGTGATTATGCGGCGCAGGAAGGCCAGCGCGGCCCCTATCAGAACACGGGCGGCTTTGCCGATTTCGGCGATGCCGACGACATGTTTTCCAGCTTCTTCTCGCGGCGCAGCCGAGGCCAATCCCAGATGCAGGGTCAAGACCGTCACTATACGATGGAGGTCGACTTTCTGGACGCCATCAACGGCGCAAAGAAGCAGATCAGCCTGCCCGAAGGGCCGGCGCTGGACGTTCAAATCCCGCCGGGTACCCGCGACGGGCAGACGCTGCGCCTGAAGGGCAAGGGCGACCCAGGCTTCAACGGCGGGAAGCCCGGGGACGCGCTGATCGCCGTGCATGTGCGCCCGCACCGTTTCTATACCCGCGATGGCGACGACATCCGGATGGAAGTGCCGATTTCGCTGACCGAGGCCGTGCTCGGCGGCAAGATCCGGGTTCCCACACCCTCCGGCGCTGTTACCGTGACGCTGCCGCCGAACTCCAATACGGGCAAAGTGCTGCGCTTGAAGGGCAAGGGCGCGCCGGTGCGCGGCAAGGACAATGGCGATGCCTATGTCTCGCTGAAAATAGTCCTGCCGGATACGCCGGACCCCGAGCTGACGCGCTTCGTTTCCGATTGGGAAGCGGGCAAGACGCAAGATCCCCGAAAGACGATGGGAGGATAAGCGATGAACGAGAGCGAGTTTCGACTGCACCTCCGGATCGAAACCACAGTGCTGGAAGTCTGGATATCCCAGGGCTGGGTCGTGCCCGAAGTCACGGATCAGGGGCGCAGCTTCCGCGACGCCGATATTGCGCGCGGCCGGCTTATCCTCGATCTCAGCAGCGCGATGGGCGTCAATGAGCCGGGCGTCGATGTCGTCATGGATCTGGTCGATCAGTTGCACAGCATCAGAGCGACGCTGCGCGACCTGACGGATGCCGTCTGCCGGCAGCCGTCCGACGTGCAGGATCACATCCTATCGGAACTCACCCGTGTGGAAGCGTTGAGACGGCGATAGGCTGCCGGACGAGGGCACGACCGACTGCGGCCGCCGCATAATCCGCCGGGCGGCCCCGAAAAACTCAATCGTAGAGATAATGCTCCTGCCAGGCATCGCGCGGCACCTTGTCGCCGATCTGATAGCTCAGATCGCGGACATGGATATGTTTCGGTCCGGTAACGCAGCTGTAGGAGAGATGGTACCAGTCACCCTTGCTGCGGAAGACCGCGCCGGGCGCGTTCATCGAATCCGGATTCATGGCGGGATCGCCGAAGGTGTAGGCAATCACCTTGTCCGGCTTGAAACCGGTCTTGTCCGTGCCGATCCGTTTCATGGCTTCGGCATCGCATGCCTGCTCCATCCGTTCCGATGGGTCGAGCTTTTCCAATTGCTTCTTCATGGCCGGATCGACGGCGTAGGCGGAGCTGGCAACGGAAGCCAATGGAATCAGGATGGCGAAGAGTTTCAGCATGAAGACCGGTCCCTTGCATTGTTTTGGATTTGAGTGCGCTCGTTCCATCAGGGAAGGCCTTGACCGCCTTCGTGTCGACGCACTGTATGCCGACTTCGGTAAAGAATGTGGTCTCATCAAGGCAGCGCCCCAATCCGGTCTCCCGCAGCCTGCCCATTCGAGGAAGATTAATATCGACTGCTTGCATGAAGCTTGAGGAACGGACTTGCCGCTTGAACCTCGCGCTGCCGCCCTCTATTTCTCTCTCACCTCACATCCGACTTTCACTCCAGAGAAAGCGCTCCTCGTGTCAGTTTTCAAGAATCTCCCCACACCGCCCGCCGCCCCGAAAAAGCCCCTCACGGATACACGTCACGGCATTACCCGCACCGACGACTATGCGTGGCTGCGCGCCGACAACTGGCAGGCAATGTTCAAGGACCCGTCGATCCTGGCGCCGGAAATCCGCTCACATCTGGAAGCCGAGAATAGCTACATGAACGCCGCGATGGCGGACACGAAGGAGCTGCAGAAGGTTCTTTTCGGCGAGATGAAGGGCCGCATCAAGGAAGACGACAGCTCGATACCGATGAAAGACGGCCCCTATGCCTATGGCACGTTTTTCGTCACCGGCGGCGAGCAGCCCCGCTTCTTCCGCGAGCCGCGCAATGGCGGCGAACGCAAGCTGCTTTTGAACGGCGACAAGGAAAACGAGGGAAAATCCTATTTCCGCCTTTCCGGTCTCGACCATTCCTCCGACCACAGTCACGGCATCTGGGGCTATGACGACAAGGGTTCGGAATATTTCACGCTGAAGATCCGCAACTTCGAAACCGGCGAAGATTTGGCCGACGTGATCGAGAACACTGGCGGCGATGCCGTCTGGGCACCCGACGGTAAGAGCTTCTTCTACACGCTGCAGGACGAGAACCATCGTCCTTCGAAGATCTTCCACCATATCATCGGCACGCCGCAGTCGGACGACCGGCTTGTGTATGAAGAGGAAGATCCGGGCTTCTTCATGGGCGTCGGCGGCTCGCTGCTCGACGACTACATCTTCATCGATATCCACGATCACGAGACCAGCGAATACCGCATCATTCCGACCTCGGATCTGACAGCCGAACCGAAGATCGTGGCCGAGCGCGAAACCGAGATCGAATACGAGATCACCGAAGGCGGCGACACCTTCTACATTCTCACCAATGACGGCGACGCCAAGGATTTCAAGATCATGGAGACGCCGGCGAAGGAGCCGGGCAAGGAAAACTGGCGCGAGGTCGTGCCTCACAAGCCGGGCACGCTGATCCTCAGCCACCTCGCCTATGCCCGCCATCTCCTCTGGCTGGAACGCAAGGACGGCCTGCCGCGCATCATCATCCGCGACCGCCGCACAGGCGAGGAGCATGCGATCGCCTTCGAAGAGGAAGCATACGCTCTCGGCCTGCAAGGTGCTGCCGAATACGATACGGATGTCATCCGCTTCTCCTATTCCTCGATGACGACGCCGAGCCAGCTCTATGACTACAACATGGTGACGCGCGAGCGCACGCTCCTGAAAACACAGGAAGTGCCTTCAGGCCACGATCCGGCCGACTACGTGACGCGCCGCGTCTTCGCACCCGCCTGGGACGGCGAGACCGTGCCGGTAACGCTGCTCTATCGCAAGGACACGCCGCTTGACGGTTCCGCACCCTGCCTGCTCTATGGCTACGGCGCCTACGGCGTTACCATTCCGGCCGGCTTCAACACCAATTGCCTGTCACTCGCCGATCGCGGCTTCGTCTATGCCATCGCCCATATCCGCGGCGGCAAGGACAAGGGCTTTGCCTGGTACGAAGAAGGCAAGATGGAAAAGAAGACCAATACCTTCAAGGACTTCGTCGCAGCCGCCGACTATTTGAATCAGGAGAAGTTCACCTCCTACGCGAAGATCATCGCCGAGGGCGGATCGGCCGGCGGCATGCTGATGGGCGCCATCGCCAACATGGCGCCGGAGAAATTCGCCGGCATCATCGCCGCCGTGCCCTTCGTCGACGTGCTCAACACGATGCTCGACGACACCCTGCCGCTGACGCCGCCGGAATGGCCGGAATGGGGCAATCCGATCGACAGCAGGCAAGAGTACGAGCAGATCGCCGCCTATAGCCCCTATGACAATGTTGGCGAAAAGCCCTATCCGCCGATCCTTGCGCTCGGCGGCCTCACCGATCCGCGCGTCACCTACTGGGAGCCGGCGAAGTGGGTTGCCAAGCTGCGTGAGAAGACGACGAGCAATGCGCCCATTCTCCTGAAGACGAACATGGATGCCGGCCACGGCGGCGCTTCCGGCCGCTTCCAGCGGCTGGAGGAAGTTGCGTTCGAATATTCCTTCGCCGTCAAGGTCGCCGAGAAGATGTAGGCGGAACAACGGAGGAAGCCATGACTGTCTTCATCGCCCTGCTGCGTGCCGTCAATGTTGGCGGCACGGGAATGCTGTCCATGGCCGATCTCAAGGCGCTCTGTGAGGAGATCGGCTTTCAGGATGTGCGCACCTATATCCAGAGCGGCAATGTGGTCTTCCGTGCCGGCGAAGATGAGGCGACGGTGCGGGCTCGAATGGAACAGGCGCTGGCGGACAAGATGGGCAAGTCTCCGGGCGTGATCCTGCGCAGCCGAGAAGTTTTGGAAAGGGTGGCGGAACATTCACCTTTCCCTCACGCCAAGCCGAACTACCTGCTGGTGACCTTCCTGCAGGATCCGGCTCCGGAGGATGCACTCACCAAGCTCGTCGCACCCGGCGGCGAGGAAGTGCATATCGCCGGCCGCGAAATCTACGTGCACTACCCCGATGGCTCGGGCCGCTCGAAACTGAAGCTGCCGGCGCTGAAGGCGGGAACGTCGAGAAATCTCAATACGGTGCGCAAGCTTGCGGAGATGGCGCGGGAGCTGGAAAGCGGCTAAGGACGCGTCACGAGAGTTGCATAATCTCTGCTTCCGAAGAAGATGTTGGTGACGCGCACGCGTTCCTCTTCGACAATATAGAGAATGACGACGCTGCGCTCGAAGACGGCCATCCTTATTCCAGCACCGAGATCGGGGCACGCAACGCCACCGAAAGACGCATCGCCGATTTTTGCACATCTGCCCCGGATACGCTTGATATAGGCGAGCGCTGTATCTCTGCTTTTGCTTTGGTCCAGCACGTAGCTGAAGATCGGCTTTGGCCGTTTCGCGAAATACGACGGAGTATCGCTTCATGCGGTTACTGTTTTTCCGCAGCCAGCGTCTCGATCCAGTTGTCGATATCCTGCATGCTCAGATCTGGTCTGGGATCATCGAGCGATGTTTTCACTCTCTGTCTGATCGCTGCGATCCGTTGCTGATATTCCTCCTCTTCCCGCAGCCAAACCCTCACGGCGGCGCGCAGCACCTCGCTCGTGGAAGCATAACTGCCCGCATCGACGCGCGCCTTGATGGCAGCAACCATTTCACTGGGGAGCGAAATGCTCAGTTTCTCGTTCATCGCAAAGTCCTCACGCCTGGTGGGAGAAAGTAGGATGATTTCCTACTCGGAGCAAGCGCCTTGCGCCGCCTCCCTGTCGGCCCTACCTTAGGAGGATGAGCTCTCCTCTTCACGATGATACCGCGCTTCGGGCGCCGACGGTCGCCTTCGACAACAGCTACGCGCGCCTGCCGCCGCAGTTTTTCGCAGACCAGGTGCCGACGCCGGTTGCCGCGCCGCAGCTGATCAAGTTCAACGAGGTGCTGGCACGGGAACTCGGACTGGATGTGGAGGCGCTGAAGCAAAATGCTGCGGCAATCTTTTCCGGCAACGAGCTGCTGCCGGGATCGCAGCCGATCGCCATGGCCTATGCCGGCCACCAGTTCGGCAATTTCGTGCCGCAGCTCGGCGATGGCAGGGCGATCCTCCTCGGTGAAGTCAAGGATTGCCACGGCAGACGCCGTGATATCCAACTCAAGGGTCCAGGACCGACGCCCTTCTCCCGCCGGGGTGACGGACGCGCGGCACTCGGCCCGGTTTTGCGCGAGTACATCGTCAGCGAAGCGATGCACGCGCTCGGCATTCCGACGACGCGGGCGCTTGCGGCCGTGACGACCGGAGAGCCGGTCTATCGCGAGGAGGTGCTGCCGGGTGCCATTTTCACGCGTGTGGCGGCAAGCCATATCCGCGTTGGCACTTTTCAGTTCTTTGCGGCGCGCGGCGATACGGATAGCCTGAAGATCATGGCGGACTATGTCATCGGTCGGCACTATCCGGACATCGGCGACCGTGCAAATCCATACCTTGCACTGCTGGAAGCCGTGGCCGACCGGCAGGCGGCGCTGATCGCGCGCTGGCTGCATGTCGGCTTCATCCACGGCGTGATGAACACCGACAATATGACCGTATCGGGCGAGACGATCGATTTCGGTCCCTGTGCCTTCATGGATGCCTATGATCCGGCGACCGTCTTCTCGTCCATCGACCGCAACGGGCGCTATGCCTATGCCAACCAGCCGGCCATCGGCCAATGGAATCTGGCGCGCCTAGGCGAGACGCTGATTCCGCTGATCGACCCCTCCGTCGATACGGCGATCGAGCTGGCAAATGTCGTCATCAAGGCCTATGGCGAGCGCTTTCAGACCTATTGGCTTGCCGGCATGCGCGCCAAGATCGGCCTCCTAAACGAGGAAGAGGGCGATCTCGAGCTGATCCAGTCGTTGCTGGCGGCGATGCAGCAGCAGGGCGCTGATTTTACCCTCACCTTCCGCCGACTTGCGGCTCTCGCCGCGGGCAAGGAGGTGACCGATTTCGCCGCCGCGTTCAACGACCCGCAAGCAGCGGCACCTTGGCTGGAACGCTGGCGCGAGCGGCTTGCTCGCGATCCGCGGACGCCGGCAGCGCGGGCGGCGGCGATGCGCAAGGTCAATCCGGCCTTCATTCCCCGCAATCACCGAATCGAACAGGCCATCGAAACTGCTGTCGAGGATGGTGATTTCTCGTTGTTCGAGGCTCTGCTGAAGGTACTCGCGGCACCTTACGAGGATCAGCCAGCCTTTGCGCCCTATGCCGAGCCGCCATTGCCGGCGGAACGGGTGCTACAGACCTTCTGCGGCACCTGAGGAAGCTTGAGCGCATAAGCCCCGGACAGGCTTGCGGAGTCATGGTCCGCCAATCCTTGGGGAGATATGACGATGAAAGTGCACAGCAGCACCCAGAACTACTTCAGTGCGCCAATCCGCAGCTCGCAGAGCAGCGACAGCGACAGCGACGACAGCACGCCGTTCTCGCTGCCTGGCGATAGCGACGGCCAGCAGGACGATTCGCAAGGGCCTTCCATCTCGTCCAGCGGCGTCCCCTCCTCCATTTCATCCGGCCTGTGGCTCAGCCAGTACGGCAGCGCGTCGTCGTCGACATCGGACGGTGGCAGCGATCAGAACAGCGCGACGGCGTCGAGCGGAAGCAGCTCGGCATCGTCAAGCGAGCAGTCCGATCAGGATATTCTCGACGAGTTTGCCAAATGGGCGAATATGACGCCTGCCCAGAAGATCCGGGCGCAATATCTGGAGGCGCATGGCCTGACGGAAGATTCCTTCAAGTCCCTACCAGCCGACCAGCAGAAGGCGATCAACGACCAGATCGCGGATGAGATCAAGCAGAAGCTCGGCGCCGGCAATCGCGATAGTGACAGCGACCAGGAGACGGACAGCGCGGCGTCGGCATTGGCGCTCGTCTGAGTAAACTGCCAGGTTACATGAAGACGATACGAACCTGATTCACATCTCGCTCATATCATCTTGTTTTTATTATCAATATTTCTCTATTGCCCGACCATGCCGACGACGATGTTGCCGACCTCGGCAAAAACTGCCTCGACGTCCTTTGCAGGTGCTGTCGCCTCGGCAACAAAGGTCGTGACCAGGATTGCCCCCCGATCCGGTGGCCAGATCACAGCGATATCGGCATAGGAACCATTATTGCCCGTGCCGGTCTTGTCGCCGACCTTCCACTCCTTCGGCAGGCCCGCGCGCAGGCGGTTGTTGCCGGTGGTGTTGGCGACCAGCCAGTTGACCAGCTGATCCCTTGACGTCTCCGAGAGCGTGTTGCCAAGCGTCAGGAGACCGATGCTATCGAGCATGGCATCCGGCGTTGTGGTGTCGCGCGGGTCATCCTTGACGGCCTGATTGACATCGGGCTCGTTGCGGTCGAGGCGGGTTTCGGTGTCGCCTGTTGTGCGCAGCCAAGAGGTCAGCGCCGCCGGGCCACCGAAGCTTTCGAGCAACAGATTGCCTGCGGTATTGTCGCTGAGCGTAACCGCAGCATTGCAAAGTTCGGCAATGGTCATGCCATCGCCGTCGGCGTGCTTTTCTGTTTCCGGCGAATAGGTGACGACCTTGTCCTTGCCATAGGTGACACGACGGTCGAGCTTTTCCGTACCCTGATCGACACGCGCCAAGACGAAGCCGGCAGCGAGCGCCTTGTAGGTGCTGCACAGGGGAAAACGCTCCTCTTCGCGATGGCCGAGGGAAATGTTGGTTTCGGTGTCGAGCACAGAGACGCCGAGGCGCCCGCCGGTCCTCTTTTCCAGATCGGCAAGCTGCTTGTCGACATCATCCGACAGCTGCGAATTGTCCTGCGTCCCGCTGTCGCCCTGCGGGCTCTGACCGCTGGCACCGGGCATTGCCGAATTGTCCGTCGCAGGAGGCGTCTGGGGCGCCGCACTATCTTGTGCAAAGAGCGTGGCGGGGCCGAGCGTCAGGGCGGGAAGAAGCAGCGCCGAACCTGCCATGAGGCGGCGGCGGGTGAGCAATGTGGGCATATTGAGGGCCTCCAGCAGAATCGGCAGGTCTTGGGCTATGCGAGGAATATGGCGAGCCTCTGACCTTACCGATTGCTAGCGGATTCTATGCCGCCTTGTCGACGGTAACTTCGATCGTGACGTGGGAGAGCTCGTGGATCTCGGCAAGCCGCGCCTTGTAGAAGGACGGATCACGCGAGACAGGCGTTGCGACCGCGACGATCGCGGCATGATGCCCCGGGCCGACCTGCCACACATGCAGATCGGTGATACGGTCCTCATCCGTCTCGATCGCCTCGCGAATCTCCTCGGGCAGATCTTCACCGTGCGGAATGAAATCGAGGAGAACGGCGCCCGAGGCACGCAGCAGGCTCCACGCCCATTGCAGGATCACCAGACCGCCGACGATGCCCATGATCGGATCGAGGAAGGTCCAGCCGAAGCGGCTGCCGAGCAGCAGGGCGACAATGGCAAGAACCGAGGTCATCGCATCGGCGATGACATGGACATAGACGGAGCGCAGATTGTTATCCCTGCCACCTTTTTCGCCATGGTCGTGATGATGACCGTCGTCGTGATCGTGGTGATGGTTATGATCATGAGTGTGGCCATGGCTGTGCCCGTGGCCGGCATGGCCGTGGTGATGATGGCTGTGATCGTCGCGCAGCAACCAGGCGCTGACGAGATTGACGACGAGGCCGACAACGGCAATTGCGATGGCCTCGCGGAAATTGATCGCCACCGGATCGAGCAATCTCAAAATGCTCTCCCAGCCCATGATCAGCGCGATCAAGGCAAGCACTATGGCGCTGGCAAAGCCTGCGAGATCGCCGAATTTGCCGGTGCCGAAGGTGAAGCGCGCATTGTGCGCATGCCGGCGGGCATAGAGATAGGCAAGCGCCGAGATCAGCATTGCGCTGACATGGGTCGACATATGCCAGCCATCCGCGAGCAGCGCCATCGAACCATAAATCGTGCCCGCACCGATCTCGATCACCATCATGACGGCAGTCAGCGCGATGACGAGCCAGATGCGGCGTTCGTTGCGCTGATGATCGGAGCCCAGGAAGACGTGGCTATGGCCCATTTCGGAGGAAATACTCATGACATTACTCTCTCTTTGAACGCCTGAAACCATAAAACGCGTCGCGATCTTTCAGATGCACTCCTGGCGTTTTATGTCTTCGATTTTTCGCATGTCGTTATCGCAAAACCGCCGCACACTTTTGCGCGACATGCTTTGGTCACCGCAGATAGGTCTTTAGCACGTCGGCTATCTCATCGACCGCCTGCCGGCGAGCCTCTTCGCTTTCGGCATGCAGCACATGCTCATGCAAATGGTCTTCCAAAACCTCCCCGGTCAGCCCTGTGAGGGCGCCGCGAATGGAGGCAAGCAGCTGCAGGATTTCTCCACAGGGACGTTCTCCCTCGAGCGCGCGCTCCACCGCTTCCATCTGCCCCTTGAGACGGCGGACGCGGGAGAGAAGCTTGGCTTGCTGACGAACGGTATGGGACATCGTGGCCTCGATTTATAATATAGGGGAGTATACTATTTGTGACGATGAATTGGAAGCCACTTTTTTGTGGCGACGACCGGACGATGGTCCAGCCAGCGGAATATTCCAGCCGATTGCCACGGCTACTCGGCCTTGCAATTTCCACGAATGGCCTCATATATTGCTCTAGAGACTAGAGGTATTGGAGGTCATGTATGCTGACGATCGGCGATCTATCCAAGCGGACCGGCGTGAAAGTGCCGACGATCCGTTATTATGAGCAGATGGGGCTGATCTCGGAGCCAGAGCGCAGCGAAGGCAACCAGCGGCGCTATTCCAAGACGGATCTGGAGCGACTTGCCTTCATCCGCCATGGCCGCGACCTCGGCCTGACCATCGATGCCATCAAGGAATTGATCTCCCTCAGCCAGCATCCGGACCGTCCCTGTGTCGGCGCAGACCGCATCGCCAAGGAGCATCTGGAGGATGTGCGCATCAAGATCGCGCAGCTGAAGCGGCTGGAGCATGAGCTGGAGCGTATCGTCTCGCATTGCGACGGCCACAGCATCGAAGACTGCTATGTGATCCGTGCACTTTCCGATCACGGACTATGCGAGCACGAGCACTGAGCCCCCATTGACAAATGCACTGAACCGGATCATTGATGCGCCCATGATCACGAACGCGCTCCATATTTGCTCGTATTTTTGGCTGTACCTGTAACGGGCGGCCAAGACAGATCATATTGTCAACAAGCCGCCGTCAGGCGGCTTTGTTGTATCGGCAGCGTCCTGACGGCTCATAAAAAACAAGGACGCAGATTGCCATGCTAGACGACAGCGACATCTCACTTCTCCGCCCGCCAGTGCTGACCATCCGCAATGCACAGCCGCGCGACCTGCCCGAACTTAACGACATGATCCGGCTGCTGGCTGCCCATCATGGCGACCCCTCGGGCACCACGCCCGAGCAGCTCGAGCGCGATCTCTTCGGCCCGGTGCCGTGGATCACGGCGCTCGTTGCCGAAGGTGAACATGGGCTGCTCGGCTACGCCATCCTCGTGCCGCTCTACAAGGCGCAGGAAGGCCAGCGCGGCATGGATCTGCACCATCTCTTCGTGCGCGACGGTCATCGTGGTCATGGCGTCGGACAGCATCTCGTCGACCGCGCCCGGGATATCGCCCGCAAGGCGGGCTGCAGCTACCTTTCGGTCGGTGCCGCAACGGGCAATTTCCAGGCCCATCGCTTCTACGAAAACATGGATTTCAAGCCGCGCCCGGTCACCGGCATGCGCTATCTGCAGGCTCTCGCCTGATGCCGGCCTTTAACAGGATCGTCATTGAATGCTCTGATCTTTAGAGCGTTTCCGCGTTTCCGCTTTTGCGCCCTGAAGCGCCTTAGCGATCGATGGCGATCCCGCGGCCTGCAAAGAACCTCTCGAACATCTCCAGCGGCATTTCCGCATTCTCGCGCGTCGCATCGATGTGACCGGAGGGATTGTGGAAGCGGATATTCTTTCCGTCGACGGCCGTCACCAGCACGAGATGGCCGCCCTTGGTCGGCGGCTCGGTCTCGGGCCAACGGATGGAGTGATGGACGGACGCAATGAAAAACTCCGACTGCGTGAGAATATCGGCGATATCGGCGACGGAAATCCCGGTGACAACCCGGGCATTCAGATCAAAGCGGTCCTTAACGAAGGGAACGAACGGCGCATAGATCAAGCCCTTGATCCGGCCATCCGCCTCCTCGACGTAGCCACCATAATCCCGGCACCCCATGGCAAGATCCATGATCGGCACCGCTTTGCCGGTACGGGCGGCAAGCACCATCTTCAGGCAGGCCATGCCGCAGAGATTGCCGGCCCAGCGCGCATAGTCCTCGACGCTGCCAGCACCGGAGGACGCCCAGAGGGGATCCCGGAGCAAAGCCGCCTGCGCACCCTCTGCCACGACTGCCAGCGTCATGTCAGGCGTTTCCCACTGGCTGAAATAAGGAACCTTTTGCGTCACCCTTGCGTCCACGACCGCCCTCTCCCGTTGCCGAATCCCATAGCTGTAAGCTTGATGGAAAATGCGCTAGAAAAATGGCTATCGGCCTAAGCCTGCAACTGGAGATGCGCCTTGGAACAGCGATTCACATTCGATGGTGTCGCCAGTCTCTACAACACATCGCGCCCGCTTTATCCCGATGCGCTGTTTACTGACGTCATCCGTTTCGTCGGCCTGGAACCCAAGGATAAGGTCCTTGAGATCGGATGCGGCACTGGACAGGCAACCGAGAGCTTTGCCCGCCGCGGCCTTTCCATTCTGGCGCTCGATCCCGGCGCAGAGCTGATTGCGGTTGCAAGCGAAAGACTGGCGGGATTTCCGCAGGTGCGGCTTCAGCAAACCACCTTCGAAGCATGGCCGGGCGAGCCGGAAAGTTTCAAACTCATAGCGGCCGCACAATCCTTCCATTGGGTTTCCCCGGAACTGCGCTTCGCCAAGACGGCCGCCCTCCTCGCACCGGGAGGAGCACTCGCGGTCTTCGGCAATGTGCCGATGAGGCCTGAGCAGCCGCTTGCGGGACAGTTCGCCGAGATCCATGCCCATTATGCGCCGCAGCTTTTAGGCCCGCCCGTCGAGGCATGGTATCTGCCTGATGGTCCCTTTGCTGCGGAGCTACAGCAGTCCGACCATTTCGAAATGCCGGTCCATCACAGCTATCACTGGAACCGATCACACACGGCACAAAGCTACACCGACCTTTTGCGCACGCTCTCAAGCTACCGGCTCTTGACAGAGGATCAGCGGCAAGCACTGCTTTCCGGGCTCGCCGATGCCATCAACGCGCATGGCGGCGAGTTCGAGCTGCATTATGAAACACATCTCTATCTCGCCAAGCGTTCCGGCGCGGCTTGAACCACTTGCGGCTTATTTTGCCGGAAGCGCCTTCAAATAAGCTGTGATGGCCTCGCGGTCGGTTGCCGGCAGGTGGGCGATATTTTGCTGGACCTCAGCCATCGAGCCGCCGGCGGAGTCATAGTCTGGGGTAAAGCCGGTTTCGAGGTAATTGGCGATGTCGCCGGCGCTCCAGCCGCCGATTGCCTTGGAGCCGGGTGTGATATCCGGGATCTGGCCCTTGCCTTCCGGATTGGGTGCGCCGGCCAACCATTGGCCGCTCACAAAGCCGCCGAGGCTGTCACGCGGGGTGTGACACTCGCCGCAATGCCCCGGCCCTTCCACCAGATACTGCCCGCGCTTGATCTTGTCGTCGGCACTGGCAAGCACGACGCGCGGCTGATCGTTGAGATAAAGGAACTTCCAGCCGCCAAGCGCCAGCCGGATGTTGAAGGGAAAGGGCAGCTCATGCGGAGGCGCGACGTTATTGCTCTTCGGCAGCGTCTTCAGGAAGCCCCAGAGATCGTTGATGTCCTTATCGCTCATGCGGGCATAGGAGCCATAGGGAAAAGACGGATAGAGATGTTCGCCTTGTCTGCCGACACCGCGCTTCATCGCGTTGCCGAAATCGGCAAGTGACCAGCTGCCAAGCCCCGCCTTCTCATCCGGCGTGATATTGGGGACATGGAAGGTGCCGAAGGGACTGGTCAGCGCCAAGCCGCCCGAAAGCACCAGCTTGGCTTCGCCCTGGGCGCCGGGTGCCGCATGACAGCTCGTGCAGCCGCCGGCCCAGAAGACCATCTCGCCATTCTTGACATCGGGATCGCCGAGATTGGCCCAATGGCTCGCGGGCAAGGGCGACGGCGCGGTGATGACATAGAATGCGCCACCGCCGAGAATGATCACGCCGAATAGGCAAAGCAACCACCGGACAAAGCGCGCCATCACAACTACCCCCTAGCTCTAAACCCATAAAGCTCCGCATCAGCGACGAAACCGATGCGGATACCAAAATCGATTTCTAGAACCTTGCCGCCTTTCTTCGAAACGTGAAAAGGCTCCATGCTTTTGCCCTTACGCAATGCCGGACGGAAAACCGCTGCGCACTTTTCCTGGAATTGCTCTAGACGAGGCCGACCTACCGCTTAGTCCTTCTTGATGCGGTAGGCCTGATGACAGGCGCCACAGCTGCCGCCAAGGGTTTTCAGCGTCGCGCCGACGCCGGCCTTGTCGGCGGGCAGCTGGGCAAGCGCCGTCTCAGCATCGGTGGAAAGCTTGGCGGCATGCGCCTTGAAGTCATCGAGATTGTCCCAGATCTTCGGATTGACCTCGGCATCGGACTTGTCGCTCTGCGGGTTGAACTGATCGGGGAAGGCCTTGGCGGTTTCGGCGATCGTGGTCAAAGACGCCTTGACGATATCGGCATCATAGGGCTTGTCGCCCTTGGCAATCGCGCCGAGAGCCCCCGTGGCGCCGCCGATCTTCTTCATCATACCGATGCGGGAGTCGTGCGTGCCGTCGGCTGCGACGACCGAACCCAGTGCGACGCCGGCCAGGGCCGTCGCTATCACAATCGCTTTCCACTTCATTTCGTTCTCCTACCTCTTCGCAAATGGTGAGGACCGCTTGCGCGGCCGGCATGATTACGGCGACATGTTTGCCGGTTTCCTCTCCGGCAATGAAGTCACAAAGTGGTGAGAGCCAAGTGAAATCAGTGTCATGCTGCCGACACACTCATTCGCCGCGTCAACCCTCACGCCATCTTCAAACCCTCCCAGACCGTAAATATGGAGACGGCGACCAGCAGCAGCCCGGCTGCACGGCCGGCAAAGGCGGTTGCCTTGGGATTGGCGACCAGCAGGTCGCGGCTGCGCCCGGCAGTGACGGCAAGAGCTCCATAGACGGCAAATTGCGTCGCGATGGTCATGGCTCCCATGATGACCGCCTGTATCCACATCGGGCCGTAGTCCGGCTTCAGGAATTGCGGGTACACGGCAAAGATGAAGAGATAGGCCTTGGGATTGATGAGGCAAGTGACCGCGCCCTGCCGGAAAGCTTTCCAGGCGGAACGGCTGCCAGCTGGCCCCTCGCCTCCCACGGTAATCGAACTGCGCATCAGCGTGTAGCCGATGAAGGCCATATAGGCACCACCGATCACAAGCAGCGGATTGAAGAGAACGGGCACGAAGTGCATCAGCAAGCCGATGCCGACAGCACCGTTCAACGAATGCACCGCGCCGCCGACCATGATGCCGCCCGTCGCGGCAAGGCCGCGATTGCTGCCGCCGGTCAGGGAATTGGCGAGCACGAACAGCATGTCCATGCCCGGCACGATGATGATGCCTAAGAGAAGAATGAAGAAAAGCCAGAGATTTTCTGCGTAGACCATGTCAGTTGCCTATCGATCTCTCCATGAAATCCGGAGAGGAAATGGTTGATTTTCAAGCGAATAGGCGATCTTATAAAGAGATCCAACTGACGGGGTATTGTCAGTAGCCTTCATCTTTGGGGCAAGAAATGCGCAAGGCGTCACGCCTGTTCGAGATCATCCAGATCCTGCGGCTGGCCAAAAAGCCGGTGACGGGCGCCGATATCGCCGCCCGGCTGGAGGTGACGGTGCGCTCCGTCTATCGCGATATCGCCGCGCTGCAGGCGATGCGGGTGCCGATCGAGGGCGAGCGCGGCATCGGCTACATCTTGCGGCCTGGCTTCGACCTGCCGCCGCTGATGTTTTCCATCGAGGAAATGGAGGCGATCGTGTTGTCGCTGGCGCTGCTGGAGCGCACAGGAGATGCGGAGCTGAAGCAAGCGGCCAAGCGCGTCACCGCCAAGATCGCCGGTGCCGTGCCGCCGCCGCTGCGCCAGACCCTGGATGCCAATGCGCTGCATGCCTGGGGCTTTGCGGCACCTTCGGCTTCGGCCATCGATCTTTCGCTGGTGCGCCGCGCCATTCGCGACGAGGAAAAGCTCGACCTTGCCTATCGTGACGAACTCGGCCGCGCCACCGAGCGCATCATCCGGCCGATCGCGCTGATCTATTATTCCGAAACCGCCAACATCGTCGCCTGGTGCGAGCTGCGTCAGGCGATCCGCAATTTCCGCAGCGACCGGATCGAGGACTGCCAGCCGACCGGGCTCTGGTTCAAGGGCGAAGGCGATGGCCTGCGTCAAATCTGGGTGAATGGCTGGCAGATAAACAGCTCAGCCGCCGCCGGCTGAGATGCTATAGATCGCAGAGACGATGACGAGTTAAAGGATCATCCCGCCCGAGACTTCGATGCGCTGGCCGTTGACCCAGCGATTGTCGTCCGACAGCAGCGAGGCGATCATCGGGCCGATATCGTCGGGCAGGCCGGCTCGACCGAGCGCCGTCATGGAAGCGACCATCCTGTTGACCTCCGGATTGTCGCGAACGATGCCGCCGCTGAAATCCGTCTGGATCGCGCCGGGCGCTACGGTGTTTACGGCGATGCCGCGAGCGCCGAGCTCCCTGGCGAGATAGCGCGTCAGAACTTCAACCGCACCCTTCATCGACGCATAGGCGGATGAGCCCGGATTGCTGAAGCGGGCAAGGCCGGAGGAGACATTGACGATACGGCCACCGTCATTGATGTGCGGCAGCAGCTTCTGCGTCAGGAAGAACACGCCCTTGAGATGGACGTTGTAGAGCTTGTCGAACTCGGCTTCCGTCGTCTCCGCAATGGAAGCGTGATAGGAGGTGCCGGCGTTGTTGACGAGGAAATCGAAGCGATCACGGCCCCATACTTGCTGCAGCGAGCGACCGACCTCGGCAACGAACGCGCCGAAGGATGCAACATCGCCGGCGTCGAGCTGCAAGGCAACCGCCTTTTGGCCGAGCGCTTCGATCTCGGCTACGGCGCTATCGGCTTCTGCCTTATTTGCATTGTAGGTCAGGATGACATCGCCGCCGCGTCGGGCGAGATGAATGGCGGCATTGCGCCCGAGCCCGCGGCTGCCGCCGGTGATGATTGCGATCTTCGCCTTTGATTTATCGGTATTTTCCATTGTCATTGCCGTTCTCCAGGGAATGCTTGATGACCGGAATCTACGCTCGCCAAGGCATTTCCTTGAATGCCGGAACTCTCGAATTTCTTGCCTATTCCTCCAAGTGCCTTGTCGGGTCGCAGCGCACTGCTATGATGAGAGCAAGCACATCCAGCCTTGGAGATCGGTCATGTCATCAGCCCTGAAAGAGGCGATCACCCAATTCATCGAGGCCAGCGATGGCGGCGAGAACGGGCTGTATTCGACCGGCATCGATGGACTGCATATCATGCGCTCGACAGAACTGAAGATGCCGCATGCGATGGTCTACCGGCCGGCACTCTGCGTCATCGTGCAGGGCGCAAAGCAATTGATGCTGAACGAGAGGGTGATCGACTATGCCGAGATGCAGGCCCTCATCATCAGCATAGAATTGCCCGCAGCCGGCAAGGTGGTTCAGGCAAGCGAGGAGAAGCCTTACATGGCGATCTCGCTCGAATTCGATGTCGGAATGCTGCGCGAGGTGATGGAGCAGCTCGACAAGCCGCCAAAGCCGACGGGCAGCGCAAGGCTCGGCATCTTCGTCGAGGATCTCAGCGACCAACTCGCCGATTGCCTTGTACGGTTGACGCGCCTGCTTGCGACCCCAGGCGCCATTCCGGTGCTCTATCCGGCGATCATGCGGGAAATCTGCTTCTGGCTGCTGACCGGCCCGAATAGCGGCGAGGTGTGCAAGCTGGTGCTGCCGGATGGCCAGACGCGGCGCATTGCCGATGCCATTCGCCTGCTGCGCGACAATTTCGCTGAAACGGTGCGCATCGAGCAACTGGCGGCCGCCGCGCGCATGAGCCCCTCCTCCTTCCATCAGCATTTCAAGACACTGACCTCGATGACCCCGCTACAATATCAGAAGCAGATGCGGCTGCTCGAAGCGCGTCGCCTGATGGTCGCAGGCCATGCGAATGTCGAGAGCGCTGCTTATCAGGTGGGCTATGAAAGTGCCTCGCAATTCAGCCGCGAATATGCCCGCATGTTCGGCACGCCGCCGAAGAGGGACGTCACCGAGATGCGGATGGCGGCGGAGTGAGCCTCAGCGCAGCGCTAGCGTTCTATCTGTCTCGCGCCCGAAACCAGTGACCTCGAGCCGGTCATCGTAGACGGAGACGATCGAATAGGCACTGGTGTCTTCCGTATCCACCATGCCCATGAAATTGACGAAATAGGTACCGTCCGACACCCCGAAATTGCCAGCGTGATTGTGGCCGTTAAGGTAAGCGATGATATGGTCGTGCTCGGCCAGAAGCGAAAGCATGCGGTCGCTGTCGAGCGCGTTATGCGGATTATCCGGGAAGACCGGGTAGTGATTCATGACGACGACCTTTTCGCCCGCCGCCTTTGCCTCCCGAAGCTTCGCGGCAAGCCAGTCGAATTGCGCATCGCTGATGGCTGCGTTCCAACGCTGGCCGTTCGTCGCGCCCGAATCCCCCAGACGCTTCATCAACGCCTTCGCCTCCTGCCGGCGCGGGTCGTCTTCGGGCGGGGCGAAGACGCTGATCTCATTGCCATCGAGCGCGATGAAGCGATAGCCGGAATGGCTGAAATCGTAATAGGCGGACGGCATGCCCACACGGGCGGATACGCTGCCGAGATGTTCCGGCGCCACGGCGAAATCGTGATTGCCGAGGAGGAAATGCTTAGCGTGACGCAAAGCCTCGTAGACCGGCAGAATGACATCGAAGCTCTTCCATTGGCGGTCGATGATGTCGCCGAGGGTCACCACGAAGGCGAGATCGTGCCGATTGAACTCCTCAATTGCATCGCGAAGCTTGTCGAGGCTTTTCGCCGGATAGCGATTGAGGGTCAGGTTAGGCTCAAGATCGGCATATTGCGGATCGGCGATGACACCAAAACGGAAGAGCGGTGCTGATGGCATTCAGCCTCCTTGGGCAGTCTCCTGGGGCCGCCATACGGCACACGGATAATCAATAAGGGCCGGTAGATAAGAAAACACCCGACGCCGAAAAGACGCCGGGTGCGAAAGCCAGCCTATGCGGCAAACCTTACTTCGTAGCGGCTTCGTAGCGCTCCAGGACATAGTCCCAGTTGATCAGGCTGTCGATGAAGGCTTCGAGGTACTTCGGACGCAGGTTGCGATAATCGATGTAGTAGGAGTGTTCCCAAACGTCGACGCCGAGGATCGGATCTGCGCCATGAACGAGCGGGTTTTCGCCGTTCGGGGTCTTGGAGATTTCGAGTTTGCCGTTCTTGACGGAAACCCATGCCCAGCCCGAGCCGAACTGAGTGGCGCCGGCAGCGGCGAAATCGGCCTTGAACTTGTCATAGCCGCCGAGATCGGAAGCGAAGGCTGCTTCGAGCTTGCCCGGCAGCTTGTTGCCGCCGCCGCCCTTCTTCATCCACTTCCAGAAATGGATGTGGTTGTAGTGCTGGGCTGCATTGTTGAAGAGGCCTGCATTGGTGCCGAAGGACTTCTTCACGATCTCTTCGAGCGACAGATCGGCAAGACCTGCTTCCGCAGCGAGCTTGTTGCCGTTGTCGACGTAAGCCTTGTGGTGCTTGTCGTGGTGATACTCGAGGGTCTCACGCGACATGAAAGGCGAAAGGGCGTCGTAATCGTAGGGAAGTGCAGGCAATTCGAAAGCCATGGTCATATCTCCTCTTGGCAAAAAATTGCGGTCGGCAGGTGAACCGGAACATAGGAGCGGTCGCCTGGAAGAGCAACCGGCGACATGCCAAAAAAGTTGCACGCGGGAGCAAAAATTGCCCTATTTTTCAATTGATTATAGCCTCGACTTAGAAACTAACCCTCTTGCATATGATGACGCCTGGATAGATGGTGAAGCCCAGCGCCGAAATGTCGACAAAGCACCTTGTCGAGGCTAGGTTCGCGGACCTTCTGCCATTGCGAGAAATCCCCGTGACGATAACCTGCCTGCACACCGCCGAGAGCAACATTGCCGTCTATGAAGCCGCGGCCAAAGCGCTGGGGCTGCCCGGCGGCATGCTGCGTCATCATGTCCGCGCCGACCTTCTTCTCGCCGCCGAAAAGGTGGGGCGACTGACGGATGAGATATCGACGGAAACGGCCGCCCTTCTCTGGCATCTGGCAGAGGATGCGGATGCCGTCGTGCTCAACTGCTCGACGCTCGGCCCGGCCGTTTCGAAGGTTGCCGGCGGCGCGACCGCGCCGATCATCAGGGCGGACGCGGCGCTGGCCGAGGAAGCCACCAAGGCCGGCGGCAAGGTCATTGTGCTGTGTACGGTCGAAACGACTATCGTACCGACGACAGCTCTCTTCGAAGCAGCGGCGAAGGCAACAGGAGCCGAAATCGAGGTTCGACTGGTGCCGGGCGCATGGGCGCATTTTCGCGCAGGCGAGCTGTCGGCCTATCTTGCCTCCATTGCTGATGCGGTTAGCGCAGCCAATAGCGAAGGTCCCGTTACGATCGCCTTCGCGCAGGCTTCCATGACGGACTCGGCACGCCTTCTTCCGGAAGGTCATCCGCAACCGATAACCGGCCCCGCAACGGCGCTTGCAGCGGCAGTGGCGGCGATCACGGCTGGCTGAGTGAAACTTTGTTTAAGCAATTCCGGGCGGAAAACCGCGGCGCATTTTTCCTGGCATTGGTCTACAAATTCCGTCCGAAATAGACGTTCACCTCAGCGATCCGGTCGCCGGCAAAGCGGATCAGCTCGACATTGCGAAAGCTGCCGCCATCTATCTTCTCGGCACGATAGCCAATGATCACATCATCGCCGTCGGCGACCAGATGTTCGATATGAATGTCGCGAAAAACCTTCTCCTTCGGCCAGCAATGCTCGAAGTACCGTTTCTTATCAATATGATCGTCGCGCGGACTGGAAAAGGTGAAATCCGGGGTCAGCATCGGATCGACGATATCGGGATGCTGCGCCAGATAAGCGGCAAAGAGACGCTTGACCGTGTCGCAGCGGGCATTTTCGAGAGAGTTCATGATGTGCCTCCTCCCTTGCAGACGCACAATATTTCTGCTGGTACGCCAAGACCGATTGCAAAATACAATCAGAAAATAACATGAGGCAGCCGAACCAACAAGGCGCTTTGCGGACTTGGCATCGCCATCCGTGTGGTCCACACTCAGCGCTACCCCCAACCAGCAGGAAGCCATCGCAGTGTCCGAGGCTCATCACCACATGTTGGAAAAGCTGCGCCGCCTGGCGGCAAAGGATAATCGCCCGACGGTCTCGCCGAGCGGCATCGGTAGCTATTCCACGCTCTTCACCTTCGTCACGCGCGAACGCGAGCGCATTGCCAGCTCGGCCTTTTCACAGGTTTCAATCGTCGCCATCCTCGAAGGTTCCAAGGAAATCGTCAGCATGGGGCGACAGCGGCATTTTGCGGCCGGTACGGTGCTCGTGCTGCCGGCCGGCTGGAGCGGCGATGTCGTCAACGATCCAGACCCGCAGACCGGAGCCTATCGGGCGATTTTCATTACCTTTCCCGAGGATTTGACGCGGCGGGCGGCGAAAGCCTTTCCGCCCACACAAATCGCGTCACAGGCGGACTTGCCGCTCGATCCGCTGCTGGCAGCGGCCATCAACCATGCGGGCGAAGGCATTGCCGCCGGCGGTCTGCCGATCCCGCTGATCGAGCACAGGCTCCTTGAGATACTGATGGTGCTCGGGATGCGCGGCGCCCTGCCCGGCTCGCCCGAGACAACCGCCGAGGCGGTGCGCGCACTGGTGCGGTGGCAGCCGGATCGCCCCTGGACGGCCGATCTCATCGCCAGCGAGCTCGGCACCAGCAATGCGACGCTGCGTCGGCGGTTGTCCCGCGAGGGCGCCTCCCTGCGGGACGTGCTTGCGAGCGAGCGCGTGGCGCTGGCGACAACGTTGCTCAGCGAAGACGGACTTTCGCTACGGGAAGCCGCCCTAGCCACGGGCTATCGCTCGCCACGCCGCTTCGCCGATCGACTTCGCAGCGCGTGAGCGTTTGAGACTGCATTTTGAGCGTTTGCGTGCGCCGACGCTCGGCACGAATTTGTTAGACCCTGCCCTCGAAGGCTCACAGGAGCCGCAACACGAAAGGGCAACATCATGAAAACCATGCTCAAAGTTCTGAACGCCACCATCATCGCCGCAGCCATCGCCACGCCGGCGCTATCGGCCGACCTCAAGGTGACGTTTGCCAAGAGCAACGGCCGGATGCTGCTGCCGGAAAACGCCTCCTGCATTTCGACATCATCAGACAAATCGGCGCCCGGACCAAACAAGAGCCTGGGCGTCTCATGGTCGAAGGGGCCGAAGGGCACGCGTTCCTACGCGCTGACCATGGTCGACCCCGACGTTCCCACGGACTTCTCGCTGTTCAACAAGGCCGACAAGACCATCCCCAAGGATTTCAAGCGGATGGAATTCGTCCATTGGGTACTGGCCGACATCCCGGCCTCGCGCACCAGCCTCGCCGAAGGTGCGGACGGAAACGGCGCCTCCTCCGGCGGCCTGCCGCTTGAGCGCACCGCCTATGGGCGGCGCGGCCAGAACGGTGCCGGTGGCGGCAACTTGAAGGATGGGCCGCATGGCGGTTATATGGGCGCCTGCCCGCCCTGGAACGACGAGCGCATCCACAGCTACCACGTCACCGTCTATGCGCTCGATGTCGACCGACTGAACCTTCCCGACCTGTTCACCCGCGCCGACCTCATCGCCGCGGCAAAGGGTCATGTCCTGGCGTCAGGCAGCCAGGCATTGTTTTACACATTGAATGCAAAGGCCGAGAAATGACCGAGACGAGATGGGATGCAGCCGCACCGGCAGAGCCGGAAACCGCGCATTGGATGCGGAACCTGATCATCTGCCTCCTCGGCTCGTTCACGACGATCGTGGCAATGACGCTGCTGCTCCCTTTTCTGCCGCTCTATGTCGAGGAACTCGGCGTCAGCGACAAGGCCGCGATCGTGCAATGGTCCGGCATCGCCTATGGCGCCACCTTTTTTGCCGCCGCTTTCGTCGCGCCGCTCTGGGGGCGGCTCGGCGATATCTACGGCCGCAAGCTGATGCTGATCCGCGCGAGCTTGGGCATGACGATCGCGATCTCGCTGATGGGCATGGCCGGAAACGTCTGGGAACTGGTGGCGCTGCGTCTGTTCACCGGTCTTGCAGGCGGCTACGCCTCGGGATCGATGGTGCTGGTGGCCGCACAGACGCCGAAGCATCGCTCCGCCTGGGCGCTCGGCACGCTGTCGGCCGGCATCATGGCCGGCAATCTCGTCGGACCGCTGATCGGCGGCGCGCTGCCGCCTGTTATCGGTATTCGCGGCACCTTCCTGCTGGCCGGCGGCGTGATCTTCTTCACCTTCCTGGCGACGACCTTCCTGATCAAGGAGGAGAAATCCACGGCTCGGAAGAAGGCGGCGAAGGCAAGCGGCAGCTGGGCTTCCATTTCGAACAAGCGCCCGGTCATCGCCATGCTGTCGCTCGGCCTGCTGTTGATGCTCGCCAATATGTCGATCGAGCCGATCATAACAGTCTATGTCGCGCAGTTCGTCAGCGACGCCAACGTGACGATGGTCTCGGGCGTCGTTATGGCCGCCGCCGCACTCGGCAGCATCCTGTCATCCTCCTGGCTCGGCAAGCTCGCCGACCGCATCGGCTACTGGAGCGTCATCACCGCAGCTCTTGCGGTTGCGGCGCTGCTGTTGATCCCGCAGGCTTTCGTGACCTCGGCCTGGCAATTGATCGCACTGCGCTTCCTGATGGGGGTGGCGCTCGGCGGGCTGTTGCCCTGCATCACGGCTGTGATCCGGCATAACGTGCCGGATGCGGCGACGGGCAGCATTCTAGGTCTTTCCATCTCGTCGCAATATGTCGGTCAGGTGGCAGGGCCTGTCATGGGCGGCTTTGTCGGCGGCCATATCGGCATGCCCGCGGTGTTTCTCGGAACTTGCGTGCTGCTGGCGCTCGGAGCGGTGTATTGTTGGTGGGTCAGCCCGAAGAAGGAAGCGGAGTAGCCCGCTCGGCATCGCCATCGATACGGAGCATACAGACTGGAATCGCGGTCAGTTCGCCGCGATTCCATGCAAGTCAGGTTGAGCTCAAACGCGCTTTTGATATTCTCCCGTCATTGGCAGTTGTGGAGATATCTCTATGGCGCTTCCAAGCTTCGAAACCAAGCGACTGATCCTCCTCCCCCGCACCATGGCCGACCTTGGCGACTGCATCGCCATGGATCGCGATCCGGAGGTGACGCGCTTCATTCCAGGCCCATGGCACGATACGGAAGCGCACCGGACCTTCGTGAAAGGCCGGATCGAAGCGGATTTCGGCGATGGCCTGGGTTACTGGTCGATCCGCGCCCGAGAAAATCTCACGCAATTCCTCGGCTGGATATTGCTGATACCCGCCGACGCCATCGGGCCTGATATCGAGATCGGGTGGCGGTTGAACAGGCTTGCCTGGGGCAAGGGCTACGCAACGGAAGCGGCAAAGCCCGTTCTCGCCCATGCCTTCCAGAAACTCGAACTCGACCGCGTCATTGCCGATATCGCACCCGGCAACGCGGCATCCATCCGCGTCGCGCAAAAGCTCGGCCTGTCGCAGCCGCGCCGGACCACCTATCACGACGAGCCCTTTGCCTCCTACAGCATGACAAAGGCTGCCTTCGAGGCCGGCGACACCAGGCAATGATCCCATTGCCCTCGCGGTCGATGGCGGCTCACTCTTCGCTGGCGCTGCGGCCGTGTGCCCAATCCATGTACAGTTCCAGCGCCTTGCGGGCGACCGGGCCTTCCTGGAATTCGCGACCATCCAGGCGATTGACGCTGACGACCTTGGAATAGTTGCCGGTCGTGAAGATTTCATCGGCCGCCATGAACTGTTCGACGGAGAGGGTCTCCTCGCGGACGTCGAAGCCTTCCTGGCGCAGCAGGCCGATGACGCGGGCGCGCGTGATGCCGGCGAGGAAGGTGCGGTTGGCGATCGGCGTATAGACGATGCCGTCCTTGACCATGAAGACGTTGGAGGATGCCGTCTCGACGACATTGCCGTTCATGTCGCGCACCAGCGCATTGTTGAAGCCGCGACCCCTTGCTTCGAGGATCATACGACCGCTATTCGGATAAAGCGAGCCGGCCTTGGCGTCGGTCATCGCCGTTTCCGGCGACGGACGGCGGAAAGGCGAGACGGTGAGCGTGATGCCGCCCGTGCCGCCAAGCGGCGCTTCGAACAGGCAGAGAGCAAAGCGCGTCGATTCCGCATCGACGGCAACGACGCTGCCCGGCGAACCATGCTCGCCCCAATACATCGGCTTGATGTAGATCGGCGTCTTGCCGTCGAATTTCTTGATGCCTTCCCAGGCGAGCGCCTCGATCTCCTCGGAAGTCTTGACCGGCTTTAGCCCCATGGCAACGGCCGAGCGATTGATGCGCTGGCAATGAAGGTCGAGATCGGGCGCGATGCCATCGAACCAGCGGGCACCATCGAACACGGTCGA
Organism: Martinezella hainanensis; assembly: GCF_900094555.1. GTDB lineage: Bacteria > Pseudomonadota > Alphaproteobacteria > Rhizobiales > Rhizobiaceae > Rhizobium > Rhizobium hainanense. Next base: position 83,327 of record NZ_FMAC01000002.1, on the reverse strand, counting down.
GCCGAGCCACATGGCATGCGAGGTCGGCCCGATCAGCGGCGGATTGCCGGAAAGCCATTCTCCCTCGACATAGGTCCAGGTGGTGGTACGGGGCGACGTATCGACGGACATGGGTCTTTCCTCTCTTTGAGCGGTTCGGCTTTTCACGGAACCTCTGAACCGCTCTTCTCTTTATCTTCACGCAATTCCGGGCGGAAAACCGCTGCGCACTTTTCCTGGAATTGCTCTGGGTGGCGAAGAGCAAATAACCGAGCAACCCGAGGGTCAAGCAGAAACTGCGCGGCAAAATCCATTTGCAACAAAGCGCCCGATATCGCATTCATAGCGCAATTTTCATGCGTCGAAACAACAGCTTGGCGAATGGGTCCATCAGCAAAAGTGATGAGCCGCACGGATCGTCAGGAGAAAGGGAGAACTCCCATGAAAGCGATGTATTACGAGGCCTTCGAGGCAACACCCGAAATCCGCACCCTGCCAGATCCGACACCGGGCGAAGACGGCGTTGTGATCGCCGTTGGCGCGACCGGGCTTTGCCGCAGCGACTGGCATGGCTGGATGGGTCATGATCCGGATATCAAGCTGCCGCATGTGCCGGGGCATGAGCTTGCCGGCAAGGTGGTCGCGACCGGCCGCGGCGTCGTGCGCTTCAAGGTGGGCGACCGCGTCACCGTTCCCTTCGTCTCCGGCTGCGGCCATTGCGCCGAATGCCATTCCGGCAACCAGCAGGTCTGCCCCAGCCAGTTCCAGCCGGGCTTCACCCATTGGGGTTCCTTTGCGGAATATGTCGCGATCGACTATGCCGACACCAATCTCGTCCACCTGCCAGAATCGGTCGATGACGCGACGGCGGCAAGCCTTGGCTGCCGCTTTGCCACCTCCTTCCGCGCCGTTGCCGATCAGGCGAAGACGCGGCCGGGCGAGTGGATCGCCGTGCATGGCTGCGGCGGTGTCGGCCTCTCGGCAATCATGATCGCTAGCGCGCTCGGGGCCAATGCCATCGCCATCGATATCTCCGACGAGAAGCTTGCCTTCGCGCGCGAATGCGGGGCCGTCGCGACCATCAACGCGGCCGAGGTCGCCGATGTGGCCGAGGCCGTGCGCGAGATCACCAAGGGCGGCGCGCATGTCTCGATCGATGCGCTCGGCCACCCCGCAACCTGCTTCAACTCCATCAAGAACCTGCGCCGACGCGGTCGGCATGTGCAGGTCGGCCTTATGCTCGGAGACTATGCGACACCGCAGATCCCGATGGCGCAGGTCATCGGCCACGAGCTGGAGATCTATGGCAGCCACGGCATGCAGGCCTGGCGCTATGACGCCATGCTCGACATGCTCGCCGCCGGCAAGATCGCACCGCAGAAGCTCATCGGCCGCAGGATCAGCCTCGAAGAGGCTGTCCCAGCGCTAATGTCGCTCGACAAGGCCGAGGGCAACGGCATCAGCGTCATCACGAAATTTTGAACTCTGCCGGCCTCAATGAAGAAATCCCAATAGTTGCTCACATCGTTCGGCTCAACCGGGCGGTGCGGCAGCGTTTTCGAAAAAGTGTCATGCAATCCGGATAGACTGTTTTATCCGATGCCCTTGCGCAAATCTCATTTCGTGTCCAGATTGCCGCCCATGCCCGAAAGCGAGCCTCATAGTTCCTGCTCCAGGAAAGCCGGCCCGACAAATAGCGATCCGGATAGCGACGGCTGTATGAGCCGCGCGGTAACGTTGGCGCGCGGCATCTCACCCGACAAACAGAAGGAAAGAATTGGCAGGCCCATCACGGCCAGCGCCAAGCTTGCACATTAATGATCTTCGACTGGCTATCCGACCCTTCCATGTGGATCGGTCTTGCTACCCTGATCGTTCTCGAGATTGTTCTCGGCATCGACAATCTCGTCTTCATCGCGATTCTGGCCGACAAGCTGCCGCCGCATCAGCGTGACGCCGCGCGCATGATCGGCCTGGCGCTGGCCCTCATCATCCGCCTGGCGCTGCTTGCCTCCATCGCCTGGGTCGTGACGCTGACGGCGCCGCTGATGTCGATCTGGGGCTTCAGCCTGTCCGGTCGCGACCTCATTCTGATCTTCGGCGGCCTGTTCCTCTTGTTCAAGGGCACGATGGAGTTGCATGAGCGTCTGGAGGGACATGAGTCACAGAGCGAAAAGAAGGTGGTCCATGCCGTCTTCTGGCAGGTGATCGTGCAGATCGTCGTGCTCGATGCCATTTTCTCGCTCGACAGCGTCATTACCGCCGTCGGCATGGTACAGGAACTTTCGGTGATGATGGTTGCCGTCATCTTCGCGGTCGGCGTCATGCTGTTCCTGTCGAAGCCGCTGATGGCCTTCGTCTCAAAACATCCAACCGTGGTCATCCTCTGCCTCGGCTTCCTGATGATGATCGGCTTCTCACTTGTGGTCGAAGGCTTCGGTTTCCATGTGCCGAAGGGCTATCTCTATGCGGCCATCGGCTTCTCGATCATCATCGAGGCGCTGAACCAGCTTGCCCGGCGCAACAAGGAACGGCTGATCACGCCGACCAATATCCGCAATCGCACCGCCGATGCGGTGCTGAGCCTTCTCGGCGCCACGCGCCCGCAGGGTGCGCTTGGCGAGGCGGCGGAAAAGACGGCCGTGGAATCGGTCGGCGAAGAGGTGTTCTCCACCGAAGAGAAGGACATGATCCATGGCGTGCTGACGCTCGCGGATCGCTCGGTCCGCTCAATCATGACGCCGCGCACGGATATCGTCTGGCTCGATCTCGACAAGCCGCGCGAGGAACAGCAGCGCCGCGTCATCGAGATGGGCCATTCGCGCTTTCCGGTCGTGCGCGGCAGCCTTGACGAATTCGTCGGCATCGCCAGCGCCCGCGACGTCATGCGCGATCTGATGCAGAAGGGCGAGATCGACCTCGAACGCTCGATCCGCCAGCCGCTCGCCGTGCATGAGAGCATCAACGTGCTGAAGCTGATGGAACGGCTGCGGCAGGCAAACCAGGCCATGGCGCTGGTGCTCGACGAATATGGCGAGATCGAAGGACTGGTGACGACGACGGACCTGTTCGAGGCCATTGCCGGCGAATTCCCCGACGAGGACAACGAGCCGCTGACGATCGACAAGGGCGAGGACGGATCGCTGACCGTCGACGGCTGGATCGACATTCGCCATCTCTCCAAGCTGGTCGGCATCGATCTCATCGACGAGACGGATCGCTATTCGACACTTGCCGGTTTCATCCTCTGGGGCCTCGGTCACCTGCCGCACGAGGGCGAACGTTTCAACTCTGGCCGGCTCGCTTTCGAAGTGGTCAAGCTCAATGGCCGAAATATCGACAAAGTGCGGATTCAACCGTTGGAATATGCAATCTAGGAAGAGGATACGCTCATGGCATGGTCTGCCGGCCAGTATGTGAAATTTGAGGATGAACGTACGCGCCCGGCGCGCGACCTGCTGGCGCAGGTGCCGCTGCAGCGCGTCGAGCAAGCGATCGACCTCGGTTGCGGCCCCGGCAATTCGACCGAGCTGATCGTCGAGCGCTATGGCGCTGCCGGCGTCTCCGGCCTCGACAGCGACGACAATATGCTGGAGGCGGCGCGCAAGCGCATGCCCGGCACGAGCTTCGTCAAGGCCGATCTTGCCACATGGCGGCCGGAAGAGCCCGTGGACCTGCTCTTCGCCAACGCCGTGTTTCAATGGCTACCGAACCATCTGGACATTCTCGATGAGCTGATGGACGGATTGAAGCCCAGCGGCGTCCTTGCCGTTCAGATGCCCGACAATCTGACCGAGCAGAGCCATTTGATGATGGAGGAGACCGCAAAGAACGGTCCCTGGAGCGATGCTTTCGCGAAGAAGAGCGTGCGCCGCAATCCACTGCCCGAACCTTCGGTCTATTACAACAGGCTGATCGGCAAGTCGCAGCGCGTCGACATCTGGCACACCAACTACAATCACGCACTGGAGAATGCGGCGGCGATCGTCGAATGGGTGAAGGCCACGGGCCTGCGCCCCTATCTCGACCATGCCGGCGCCGAACATCGTGACGCCTTCGCCGCCGAATATCTGAAGCGTATCGAGAAAGCCTATCCGCCGCTTGTCGACGGCAAGGTGCTGTTGCGCTTCCCGCGGCTGTTCCTCGTCGCCGTGAAAAAATAGGCTATTTGCCAATCCCGAAATCCCGGCCGACGGCGGTGCGTCGATCCCATCGACAACCGGCGTCAGCCCGCGCTAGAACATGACAAGCCAAAGCTGAAACAGCAATAGCTCCGAGGAGATAGTCGATGTCGTCCAGAAGCCCCGAGTATGGCCGCCAGAAGGAGATGCGCTCATGACCACCCCCGACGTCGCACCAGCCCCGCCGCTGACATTCGTGATCTTCGGCGCCGCCGGCGATCTCACCCGGCGCCTGCTGATCCCGACGCTGATCAACATGACCCGTAGCGGGCTTATCGGAGAGGATCTGCATATCCTCGGCATCGGCATCGAGACCGGCGGCGTCGAGATGCTGCTGGATCGCCTGGAATCATTCCTGAAAACCTCCGGCGACATGGACGATCCTGAGCGGCAGGCGGCATGGCAAAGCCTGCGCAAGCGCATCAGCTATATCTCCGGCGATTTCACCCAGAACGGCGTCTATAAGGAGATCTCGGATTATCTCTCGCATGCGCCGACCGCCAATGCGGCCTTTTATTTCGCCGTGCCGCCGCGCTTCTTCGGCGATATTGCCGAGAAACTTTCCGAAAACGGACTGATGAACGAGGCGACCGGCGCCTTCCGCCGTATCGCAATCGAAAAGCCCTTCGGCAACGATCTCGCATCTGCGCAGGCACTGAACGCGCGGCTGCTGAACCACACGCATGAAAGCCAAATCTACCGCATCGACCATTTCCTCGGCAAGGAAACCGTCCAGAACATCATGACGACGCGCTTTGCGAACATGATGATCGAGGCGCTGTGGAACAACAATTATATCGACCACGTGCAGATCACGGCAGCAGAACTCGTCGATGTCGGTACGCGTGGCAAATTCTACGATGCAACCGGCGCGCTGCGCGACATGGTGCCGAACCACCTCTTCCAGCTGCTGGCGATGGTGGCAATGGAGCCGCCGAACAGCTTCGACGCAGAATCCATCCGCAACGAAAAGGGCAAGGTGCTGAAGGCGCTGCGCCTGTATTCGCGCGAGGAAGCGGCCAAGAACGGCGTGCGCGGCGCCTATACGGCCGGCCCGATCGCCGGCAGGGACCTGCCTGCCTTTACTCAGACCCCCGATGTCGCGCCCGACAGCAACACTGAAACCTTCGTGGCGCTGAAGCTCTTCGTCGATACCTGGCGCTGGGCCGGCGTGCCCTTCTACCTGCGCACCGGCAAGGCAATGAAGGCGCGCGATACGGAAGTCGTCATCACCTTCCGGCAGGTGCCCTTCGCGCAGTTCCCGCGCCACGGCTCGCGACCCGAACTGCCGCCGAACAGGCTCGTCATCCAGGTGCAGCCCGACGAAGGCCTGGACATGGAAATCTCGATCAAGTCGCCGGGCCTCGTGCTGAAAACCGCGCCAGTTTCGCTCGATTTCCGCTATGCCGACAGTTTCGATATCGGCAAGCAGACCGGCTACGAGAGCCTGTTTTACGAACTCTTCGTCGGCGACCAGACGCTGTTCCAGCGCGCCGACGGTATCGAAGCCGGCTGGGCGGCGGTACAGCCCTTCCTCGACCTCTGGGCGGAAGGCGGCAAGCCCGATCCTTACGCCCCCGGCAGCACCGGCCCAGCCTCCGCCGACGAACTCATCGAACGCGACGGCCGCAAATGGCACCAGATTGATGGAGCATCGAGCGGCAGGAGGGTTTGAAGCTGGATCGGCCGGTATTGGTGGATACCGGCCCTCCTCCGCAAACCAAAGGCAACAGCGATGAGGCTCGCTCCTGCCGTCTGACTAAAAAAAAGCCGCCGGGAATTAGTCGGCGGCTTTTTCTATCGAAGGCAATGATAATTAGACGAACTGGCTCAAGCCCGGAACGGAGTTCACGACTTCGTCGACGACTTCGTTGCCGGCATATTGGCGAGCGGTCGCAACAGTTTCCTTAGCCAGCGAAGAAATGTCGCCCATGCTCAGGCCGCTGCTCATCAGCTGCTGGCCAAGGCCCATGATGCCGCCGCCGGCGCCGACCGCGCTCAGCAGGCCGCCAAGAAGGCCACCGCCGCCTGTCTGGTCGCCGCCATATTGGGCGACGAGATCGGTTGCGCCGGGAAAGGATTCGATCATCTTGGTGACGGGGCCGTCCGGAGCCTCGCGTTGCAGGAAGCTGAGAATCATGCCGACGGCCTTCTCCGCGAGGTCGGGAGCGATGCCGGCTTTGGTCGCGATCTGATCAATAACTTCGTTCACTGTGGCCTCCTGCCTTTACGACGTTAACGTCAACGTAACTGAATGAAGCAACCGACACAAGCCGCGCCGGAGGTCAACATTCTACCAGACGCGGAACCTTGACGCGAATGGTTGTCCCGCTTCATGCGAGTTCTTATAACAGTGTCAGGACAAATCGATGAATGGCCCTGACAGCTTTCAAAAGCTGCTGTGCCGCCGCCCTAGAACCGGATGATTTTGGATCGAAACGATCCAAAATCATCCGGTTCTAGAATCAAATAGGTAGAGCATGATGTCGTCCGAAAACCGGCGACACTTTTCGGCATCACGCTCTAAGGGAGACGACACCATGCCGCAGCAGGATGGACAGATTTTCGTCGGCGCGAGCCGCAATCCGGATGAAAGCATCAACAAGGACGAATTCCTGACGCTGAAATTCGGTAACCGCCATGGCCTGGTCACCGGCGCGACCGGCACCGGCAAGACGGTGACGCTGCAAGTACTGGCGGAAGGTTTTTCCAAGGCCGGCGTGCCCGTGTTCTGCGCCGATATCAAGGGCGATCTCTCGGGCATCGCCGCCAAGGGCGAGCCCAAGGATTTCCTGCTGAAGCGCGCCGAGGAAATCGGCCTTTCCCCTTACGAGTTCGATCAGTTTCCGGTCATTTTCTGGGATCTCTATGGCGAAAAGGGCCATCGCGTTCGCACCACTATCGCCGAGATGGGGCCGCTGCTGCTGGCGCGCTTGATGGATGCCTCCGAGGCACAGGAGGGTGTGCTCAACATCGCCTTCAAGATCGCCGATGAAAACGGCCTGGCGCTGCTCGACCTCAAGGATCTGCAGGCGCTGCTGAACTACATGGGTGAAAATGCCAGCGAACTTTCCAGCAAATACGGCCTGATCTCGAAATCGTCCGTCGGGTCGATCCAGCGGGCAATGCTCGTGCTCGAGCAGCAGGGTGCGGAAAACTTCTTCGGCGAACCGGCGCTGAAAATCTCCGATATCATGCGGGTCAGCAATGACGGCTACGGCCAGGTTTCGGTGCTCGCCGCCGACAAGCTGATGATGAACCCACGCCTCTATGCCACCTTCCTGCTGTGGCTGCTGTCCGAATTGTTCGAGGAGTTGCCGGAAGTGGGCGATCCGGAGAAGCCGAAGCTGGTCTTCTTCTTCGATGAAGCGCACCTGCTCTTCAACGATGCGCCGAAGGTGCTGATCGAGCGCGTCGAGCAGGTGGTGCGCCTGATTCGCTCGAAAGGCGTCGGCGTTTATTTTGTTACGCAGAACCCGCTCGACGTACCGGAAACGGTGCTGGCGCAGCTCGGCAACCGCGTGCAGCATGCGCTGCGCGCCTATACGCCGCGCGAGCAGAAGGCCGTGCAGACGGCGGCCTCGACCTTCCGCCCCAACCCCGCTTTCGATTGCGCTGAAGTCATCACGACGCTCGGCACCGGCGAGGCGCTGGTGTCGATGCTGGAGGGCAAGGGTGCGCCTTCCATCGTCGAACGCACGCTGATCCGCCCGCCGTCGGGCCGCATCGGCCCTGTCACGGATAGCGAGCGCCAGGCCATCATCAATGGCAGCCCGGTCGCCGGTGTCTATGACCAGACGATCGACCGTGAATCCGCCTACGAAATCCTGACGGAGCGGGCACGCAAGGCAGCCGCGCCGCAAAACGAAAGTGCCGGCGACGGCTGGACGCTGCCCGGCTTCGGCGGCGACAGCAGCAAACCCACCGGCCGCCGTTCGGGCTATCAGCGCGAAACGATTCTCGAAGCAACGATGAAAAGCATGGCGCGTACGGTCGCGACGCAGGTCGGGCGTGCCCTGGTGCGGGGCATTCTCGGCAGCCTGAAGCGGTAAAAGCTCACCCTCCCCTTGAGGGGGAGGGTCGGAGCGAAGCTCCGGGGTGGGGTGATCCTTCCGAATCGAGGGACATCACCCCCACCCGCCGCTTTGCGGCGACCTCCCCCCTCAAGGGGGAGGTGCTACTTCCCTCAAAGGGAGCGTAAAAATCAGCGCACAGGCGCCACCAGCGAAAAGAACGCCCCTTGCGGGTCGGTCGCCTGGACGATCCAGCTGCCGCCGGGGACCTCCATCGGGCCGTTGACGATCCTGCCGCCGCCGTCGTTGATGCGGGCGATCGCCGCGTCGATCGCCGGAACATTGATGTAGAAGTTCCAGGCTGCCATGGGCATTTCCGCCGGCTTGGTCATGATGCCGCCAAAGTCGCGATCATCGATCTTGAAGATCTTGTACTTGCCCATCGGCCCCATGTCGAAATCGGAACTCAGTTCCCAGCCGAACATCTCTCTATAGAAGTCGAAAGCCTTCGGACCGTCGTTGGAATAGAGCTCGTGCCAGCCGAAATAACCTGGCGTCGCGGGAGCCGGCGGCTCCCAATCCTGGCCCGGCAGAGGCGTGAACAGGCAAAAGGCGGCGCCATAGGGGTCGGAGACGACAGAGAATCTGCCGACGCCTGGAATATCCATGGGTTCGCGATAGGTCTTGCCGCCCTTGCCGACGACCGCCTTGGTCGCCTCATCGACATTGGGAACACCGATATAGCCGGTCCAGCAGGGCGGCGTGCCCATGGCCTTCGCCTCGTCGGGCAGGATCATCAAACCGGCAACGGGGCCAGCGCCTGCGCTGAACAGCGTGTAATCCATGCCGACTTCGGGCATGCCGGCATCCGCCGCATCCCAGCCGACCACTTTGGTATAGAAAGCCTCGGCCGCCTTCATATCTGACGTCATCAGCTCGTACCAAACAAAATATCCCTTCTCAGCCATAGCGTCGCTCTCCCTATTTTGATTGTTGCAGTCATCCGTCTCCTCCTGAGCCGGATGTCGGCGCAGGCACATCATGGCCGATGAAAATGACGGCTGGACGATGGTCAATCGCTTGGTCCGACAATCCCCGGCAGGCAAACGTCAGCTTTGCCTAAACCCAAAACGCAAAATTCCGCCCGCTGTTCCCCACGGTGCGAATTCTGCGGCCTCGACCTGCATCAGTGGCAACAGGACTGTGCCTTTGGTGCATCCTCATATTCGTCATGACGACGAACGAAGTTCATCGTGCTGTCTTCGTTACGTCCCTTGGGCGCGCGGTCGAGGATCATCAGCGTGCCGATCAATTCCTCGGGGCCGCGGGCGTAGCTCGAATAGGTATGGAAGACGTTGCCGGCCTCGTCCTTATAGAAGGCGCTGAGGCCCGGAAGCTCGTCAAAGCCCTCGGCCGCATCCATGGGCGTGAAATTGTAGAAGACCTTTTCCCCGGCGAGCTCTTCCTTCGAGAAGGAGACGTGATAGTCGAAGTTGAAGTCGTTGGCGAAGGATGACACCCAGGGGAAACTCCAGCCCATGCGCTCCTTATAGGCCTCCACCTTCTCCAACGGCGCGCGGGAAATGGCGACCAGCGTGACATCGTGGTTGTTGAGATGCGGCAGCGCGCCATCGAAATGATCGGCAAGGAAGGAGCAGCCGGTGCAGCCGGCATCCCAATCCGGGCCGAGCATGAAATGATAGATGATCAGCTGACTGCGGCCGTCGAAGAGATCGGCAAGCGTCTTCTTGCCGGCCGGCGTGTCGAAAACATAGTCCTTGTCGACCTTTACCCAGGGCAAAGCCAGGCGTTCCGCATTGACGCGATCGCGAAGATGCGTGGCCTCCTTCTCCCTGGCGAGCAGTTGACGGCGGGCCTCGAGCCACACGTCTCTGGAAACGACCTGGTTCATTGTCCGCGCCCTCCTCCGGCGTTTTCATTCCCAAATCTTGACAAATACATTGATATCAATATTAATGAATCATGTCAAACGCAGTCGAAATCCCCTTTGAAACCACACTCTTAGTGCGCGATACCTGCCTGTGCCTGCACGTGCAGCGAGCGGCACGCGCGCTTGCTCGCCGCTTTGACGAGGCACTGCGGCCGTTTGGGCTCACCAATGGCCAGTTCTCCCTGATGATGTCCCTGAATCGACCGGTGCCGGCATCCATGGGATCGGTGACTGCACTCTTGGCAATAGACCAGACGACGCTGACGGCCGCCTTAAAGCCGCTGGAGCGGCGGGGATGGGTGAGCATCGTGCCCAATCCAAAAGATCGACGCGCCCGCCTGCTGAGCCTCACGCCAGCTGGAAAAGCAGCACTCGCCGCCGCCGTGCCGATCTGGAAGACGACGCATGCGGCCCTCGAAGAACGACTGCCCGACGGCAATGGCGACCGTCTGCGCAGCGATCTTGCTATTCTGCTTTGAACCCCTGTTCCGAAAGCCGGGGATCACCGTCGAAATCCTGTCTTTCGAAGCCAATGCGACGCCGGGGAAATTCGCACAGCGCCTGGACGCCGACGCGCGACAGTCGTATTCGCCAGGTCTGGCGCTCGATCGGCTCGCGTGCCGAAAAGGCCTTGGCCGTAAGCAGCGCGATATTCCTGCCGCCCCGAGGATCACGGACGGAATGATAGAGGATCGCCTCGATGCCGCCGGTTCGCGCCGCCTCGGCAAGTGACTGACAAGCCTCGTAGTCGACCGGATCGGTCCATAGCTGCCGATCGCGATTCAAGGGAGGCGCAGTCAGATCGATCGCCGCCTTCGTCGCAATCGCGGCGGCAAAGGCGGTATATTCCGCCGCATTGGTCGGCAGTGGCGTATCGGGGGAATCGCGGAAGAAGAGCAATCGATAGAAGCTCATCTCCGCCAGCGCCGTTTCCACCTGCTCAGAGGCGTAGAAAACGCCGAGCGTGCGGCCCGCACGACGAAAACGGGAACCGTGGGGATAGATCGCGCCATAGCGAAAGGGTGTTGCGAGCAGATAGTCGAGCCCGGTGCATTCCGGTGGCAGGACCGGCTTGCTTTCCTCGAGAACGCTTTCGAGAAGCGCCTGTTCTTCCAGCGTATCCACGAGCTTCAGTGTCGAAACCTGATGCTGCGATTCCACCAGCCGCCAATATTGGCCGGAAATGGCCCTTGTCTCAGACGAGAGCGCGGCGGGCGTCCAAATAGGCAAGGACATCGGTCAAACCAGAAATCGAGATGATCTTGTCGATTGGCGCTGCGCCAAAGGCGAGATTGCCGTTGCGGAGCCATTGCCGCGCCACCGCTTCGTCGCCGCCGACGATAGCGTCGAGCGAACGGAAGAGACGAACGAGAAGCACGGCAAGTTCGAACGGCTTGCTATCGCGCTCCAGCAGATGATCCTGCCGCTTCATGCGTGATACCGTCGCCTCCGACACGCCGATGATGGCCGCGAGGATGCGGGCATTCAACCCCAGCCTCTCGGCGGCATTGACGACGGCCTTGGTGATGACGAGTGCTTCGCCGGGCATCGTCTGGCCTATTGCCTGGGCTTTTATCATGACTACTTCCTTTCCTAAGAAAAGATATAGCATTTTTCTTGCAAAAGAAAAGGAGCAGCAGATAAAACTGCCGCTCCTTTTCGATATATTCCATATATCCGGCCTTCAAACAGCCGGCGACATGTTTCGCATCAGACAACAGCAACCGGCACTTCGGTCGAGGTGCGCATGGCATGGCTATAGGGGCATACGATATGGGCGGCGGCGGCGAGCTTTTCGGCCTCGACCTTGTCCATGCCGGGGATGTGGACAGCCAGCGAAACTTCGATGCCGAAGCCGGTGCCATCCGCACGCGGGCCGATGCCGACAGTCGCCGTGACCTTTGCATCTTCCGGAATCTTGACCTTCTGCTGGCCTGCGACAAATTTCAGAGCGCCCAGGAAGCAAGCGGAATAGCCGGCCGCAAAGAGCTGCTCAGGATTGGTGCCGGTCGCGCCGTCGCCGCCGAGTTCCTTCGGCACCGTCAAAGTGACGTCAAGGACGCCATTTTCGGAAACTGCATGGCCGGCGCGGCCACCAGTGGCGGAAGCTTTCGTGGTGTAGAGAATAGGCATGTCATGTCTCCCTTCGGTTGGATGAGTTTTATATATAACACGATTTAATCGTGCGCAATAGATATTTCGCAATTTGATTTCGGAAAGTGAATTTGTGACAATGCTGCCAACAAGAAGTTGGCGGATGCGAATTGGCAATGACGGACAACGCGACTGGAAACTCCACGATCCCCGATGAGGAAAAGCGGCTGGAAAGACAGCTTTGCTTTGCCGTCTACAGCGCTGCACATGCCTTCAACCGCGCCTATAAGCCGATCCTTGATCGTGTCGGCCTCACTTACCCGCAATATCTCGTCATGCTCGTGCTGTGGGAAAAGGGCGACCTGCCGGTCAAGACCATCGGCGAGAAGCTCGATCTGGATTCCGGCATGCTCTCGCCTCTTCTGAAGCGGCTCGAACAGACCGGCCTGATCAGCCGCGCCCGCGATCCGAAAGACGAGCGCCAGGTCATCATTTCGCTGACGGAGAAGGGCACCGGCATGAAATGTCAGCTCGGCACGATCATGGATGCCATTGGTCAGGCGACGGGCTGCGACATGACGGAAATAGCCAATCTGCGCGACCGGTTGCAGCAGCTGAAGGTTAATTTGACAACGGCTTGAAACCGGCTTCAGGACACCGGACACTCCCGGCCAGAACTACAAACAAAAAGGGCGCCGTCGGCGCCCTCTTTTTGCGATGGTGCGATATCAGGCCGTAACCAGGATAGGCGCACGCTCCGGCACGCGATCGTAGAGGTCGATGACGTCCTGGTTCAGCAGGCGGACGCAGCCGGAGGATACGGCCTTGCCGATGGAGCGCCAGTCGGGATTGCCGTGCAGGCGATAGAGCGAGTCCTGCTTGTCCTCGAAAATGTAAAGCGCGCGCGCACCGAGCGGATTCTTCAGACCCGGATCCATACCGCCGTTGGCGATGGAAAATTTGACGAGCTCCGGCTGGCGGGCGACCATTTCATCCGGCGGGTTCCAGCGTGGCCATTTCTTGCGCCACTGGATGACGCCGCGGCCCTGCCAGGCAAATCCTTCGCGGCCGACACCGATGCCATAGCGCATCGCCGTGCCGCCCTGCTCGGTCACATAGAGCATGCGCTGGGTGGTGTTGACGATTACGCTGCCGGGTGCCTCGCCCGTCGGGTCGACCACCCGCTGACGATAGAAGCGCGGGTCGATCTGCTTATAGGGAACCGCCGGAATGACGAAACCGCCGTCTTCGACAGAAGCATAGATTTCGGCCGGGTCGGGTTGCTCGCCATCATAGCTGGAGAACCAGGTACGGAACGGCCGCGGCGAACCGGTATATTGAACCGGGCTGACAACGGGGCCGTTGTCGATGGTGGAGGCGCAGCTGGCAAGGGTCGAAACAGCACCGAGACCAGCTAGAGCGAGGAAATTACGTCGGGATAGGGATGAAGGAAGGCTCATGTCGACAGCATAGTTCCTTTTGTGGAGGAAGCGAAAACCCGCAGCAACAGGCTGATTCGGCTCCCCGAGAGGTTCGCAGAGACAGACGCAAAACTAAAGAGCGCAAACCACCCCGACTATCGCACTTATGCAACATCACGAAAATTTGTGGTAAAATACTGCTACAGAACGACGATTTCCGCCTTATCAGGCACCCGGTTGTAAAGATCTATCACGTCCTGGTTGAGCATACGTACACAGCCGGAAGACGCGGCCTTGCCGATCGACTGCCAATCCGGCGTGCCGTGCACCCGGTAAAGCGTATCCCGGCCACCCTGATAGATATAGAGCGCGCGTGCGCCGAGCGGGTTCGTCGGCCCCGGGTTCATACCGCCACGCTCGGCCGATAGCGGCCTGATCTGCGGGTCGCGCGCGACCATTTCGGCGGGCGGCGTCCAGCGCGGCCATTTCTGCTTCCATTGGATCAGGCCTCGGCCGTGCCAGGCATATCCTGCCGCACCGAGACCGACGCCATAGCGCATGGCCTTGCCGCCCGGCTCGATGAAATAGAGGAAGTGGTCGCGCGTATCGACGACGATGGTGCCGGGGCGCTCCTTGGTCTGATAATCCACCTCCTGCCGCAGGAAGCGCGGATCGATGCGCTTGTAGGGAATAGCCGGCAAAGTGAAATCGTCTTCGCTGCGCTGCGCATACATGGCCTGATGCACTGGATTGAAGGTCGGCAAACCATAGGTCTGATGGAATTGTGTCTGGAAGAGATCGCGCGCCTGCGGCACGGGCTGCACCGGCAGGCGCTTTACCCGGTTCGGCTCGATACCTTCCGGACGATAGAAAACCGGCGTGGTCTCCTGCACGAACCGGTCCGGATCGGTGGCGCCCGTATCAGGAATGATGCTGCAGGCGGACAATGTCGCCAGCGCAGCAGCGGCAAGCAGGTGGCGGGAAGCAGGCATCAGGTCGGCCATCATCGGAAACCAGTTGGAAGAGATCGGATCGGCCACATAATGACTACCGCGGCTGGAGCGAGGCTGGCGTCGATCGCCAGACAGCTCCAACGAAGATATTGCACCGATTGGCCAAACTCCTGTTTTCCCGTGTCGCATCATGGGCTAGACCAGTACGGTACGGAGGAGCGCATGAATATCGACAGTCTCGACCCGGGCATCTTCGGCCAGAGCGACCACAAGACTTGGCTGAAGCTTGTCGAGCGGGCGTTGAAAGGCAAGGATTTCCAGGAAACGCTGGTGTCGCGAACCGATGATGGCATTGCGATAGAGCCGCTTTACGAACGGCGCCACGATTGTGCACCGCTTTCCCGCCAGCGGGCCGACCTTCCCTGGACCTTAACCCAGCGCATGGACGATCCGGACCTTGAGCGGGCAATGGCGCAGCTCGGCGACGATCTTGCCAATGGGGCAAGCGGCATCTCGCTCGTCTCCATCGATTCCGGTTCGGCTTTTGGCATCGGCATGGATGCGCCGCACCCGCCACTTTTCGAAGCGCTGGCAGCCACAGCGAGCAAGACTGCGACATTGCGCCTGGACGGCTTTTCACCCGGTGTTGCTAAAACGGTAGCAGCCTTAATCGCGGATGACGGTGCCCGAAGATTACACCTTGGCCTCGACGCTTTCTTGTCAGCCGCACATTTTTCCAATTTTTCTATCGATATCAAATACTTCAAAGAATTGAAACCGGTTGGCACGATCGTCAATGCAGACGGTCGTGTGGTGCATAACGCCGGCGGAACCGAAGCCCAGGAACTTGCAGTGATGGCGGTAAGTCTCGTCGGCCATTTGCGATTGCTTGAAGGGGCCGGCCTTTCGCCGGAAGCAGCGCTTGCGGCAACCAGCCTCTGCCTTTCAGCCGATCAGAACCAGTTCACGACGATCGCTAAGATGCGCGCGGCACGGCTGATCTTTACCCGGATCGCCGAAGCTTGCGGCGTCGCCGATCCGCAGCCGGCGCATCTTTTTGTCGAGACGAGCTATCGCATGCTGACCCGCCTCGATCCCGAGACGAATGTTCTCCGCAACACCATTGCGGTCTTTTCAGCCGGCGTCGGCGGCGCCGACGAGATCTGCGTTCTGCCGCACAGCCTGACGCATGGCATTCCCGATCCGCTGGCGCGGCGGCTGGCGCGCAACACGCAGACGGTCCTGATCGCCGAAAGCCACCTCGATCACGTCACCGATCCCGCCGCCGGCTCCGGCGGCATCGAGGCGCTGACCGACGCGCTGGCCGGGCGGGCCTGGGATATCTTTGTCGAGATCGAAGACAAGGGCGGACTGGCAAAGGTGATCGGAAGCGGTGAGCTGGCTATGATGATCGCGGAGGCGCGCGCAAAGCGTGTCGCAAAACCGATCGTCGGAACGACCCTGTTTGCGATGAAAGCGGAGCGGCCGGTGGCTGTCTTGGGACCTTTGGGCTCGCTTGCTGGCGGGATGGGACTGATGCCGGTGCGGTTGGATGAGGTGGCGTCATGATCGTGATTGCTGAATTCGCGGACAGTGCGCACCCCCCTCTGTCGCTTTCGCGACATGTCCCCCACAAGGGGGGAGATTGGAGCTCCGTGGCACCTTTCACCCTCGAATGGATATCAAACTCGCACCGGCCTCGCGTTTCACTTCCGTTGCATGACGCAGCGGGCTCAAAACGATCTCCCCCCCTGTGGGGGAGATGTCACGAAGTGACAGAGGGGGGTATCGCACGCCCCGTATCCACGGAGGTATCGGCTCGATGACCCGCATCCCGAACTTCAGCAATACTTCCTGGACAAGACCACAAGTCAAATCAGAGACAGCCAATGCCGCTGCCTGGGAAACCCCCGAAGGCATTGCGGTCAAGCGTGCCTACAGCGAAAGCGATCTCGCCGGCCTGAACTTTTTGGACACCTATCCCGGCGCAGCGCCGTTCGTGCGCGGCCCCTACCCGACAATGTATGTCCAGCAGCCGTGGACGATCCGCCAATATGCCGGCTTCTCGACAGCCGAAGAATCCAATGCCTTCTATCGACGCAACCTTGCGGCCGGGCAGAAGGGTCTTTCCGTCGCCTTCGATCTTGCCACCCACCGCGGCTACGACAGCGATCATCCGCGCGTTGCGGGCGATGTCGGCATGGCAGGTGTTGCGATCGATTCCATTCTCGACATGCGCCAGCTCTTCGATGGCATCCCGCTTGATGAGATGAGCGTGTCGATGACCATGAACGGCGCGGTGCTGCCGGTCATGGCGCTCTATATCGTCGCAGCGGAGGAACAGGGCGTCTCCGAGGACAAGCTGTCGGGCACGATCCAGAACGACATCCTCAAGGAGTTCATGGTTCGCAACACCTATATCTATCCGCCGCAACCGTCGATGCGGATCGTTTCGGACATTTTCAGCTATACCAGCCAGAGGATGCCGAAATTCAACTCCATCTCGATCTCCGGCTACCACATGCAGGAAGCCGGCGCCACGGCGGATCTGGAGCTCGCCTACACGATCGCCGACGGCATCGAATATGCGCGGGCGGGCGTCGCCGCAGGGCTCGATATCGACAGCTTCGCGCCTCGCCTTTCCTTCTTCTGGGCCGTCGGCATGAACTTCTTCATGGAAGTCGCCAAGATGCGCGCGGGACGGCTGATCTGGGCGGCGCTGATGCAGAAGAATTTCGCGCCGAAGGATCAGAAATCCCTGGCACTCAGGACCCACAGCCAGACCTCCGGCTGGTCGCTGACGGCGCAAGACCCGATGAACAACATCATCCGCACCATGGTCGAGGCGATGGCGGCGACGCAGGGGCATACGCAGTCACTCCACACCAATTCTTTCGACGAGGCGCTGGCGCTGCCGACTGACCATTCGGCCCGTATTGCCCGCAACACGCAGATCCTGCTGCAGAAGGAATCCGGCACGACTGATATCATCGATCCGTGGGGCGGCTCGGCCTATGTCGAGCGGCTAACCCATGATCTTGCCGCGCGCGCGATGGCCCATATCGAGGAGGTCGAGGCGCTCGGCGGCATGGCGAAGGCGATCGAGAAGGGTATCCCCAAGCTTCGCATCGAGGAAGCAGCCGCCCGCACGCAAGCGCGTATCGACAGCGGCCATCAGACCCTCGTCGGCATCAATTTCTCCAAGCCCGAAAAAGACATCGAAGTCGACGTCTTGAAGGTCGACAATTCAGAAGTGCGGGCACGCCAGCTTTCCAAGCTGCAGCAGTTGAAGGGCACGCGCGAAACCACAGCAGTGGAAAGCGCGCTGGATGCGCTGACGGATGCTGCACGCAACGGCACCGGCAATCTGCTCGATTTTGCCGTGAAGGCAGCGAGAGCAAGAGCCACGGTCGGTGAAATTTCGTTAGCTCTGGAAAAAGCCTATGGCCGGCATGTCGCCGAGATCCGCACCATCTCCGGCGTCTATCGTCGGGAAGTGGGCGACGCCGATCCCATCTTCAACAGGGCGGTCGCCAAGGTCGAAGCTTTCCGCAATGCACGCGGCGAAAAACCCCGCATCCTCGTTGCCAAGATGGGTCAGGATGGTCACGACCGCGGCCAGAAGGTCATCGCAACGGCTTTCGCCGATCTCGGTTTCGATGTCGTCGTCGGCGCCATGTTTCAGACACCAGAGGAAGTGGCCGATGTCGCCGTTCGCGAAGGCGTCGATATCCTCGGCGCCTCGTCTCTTGCTGCGGGCCATCTGACGCTCGTGCCGGAATTGAAGGCGGCGCTCACCCGCCGCCATGCCCGTAATATTCTGATCGCGGTCGGCGGCGTCATCCCACCGCAGGATTTCGCAGCGCTCGAGGCAGCTGGCGCCGATGCGATCTTCCCGCCTGGAACCGTGATCGCCGAAGCGGCGACGGCGTTGATAGAGAAGCTGATGGCGTAAGCATCGGCAGGTAAGGCGGTCCGAACCGCGCTTACCCGGACGGTCTAGACAGCAACGCTCCTGAAGAATTCGATGCTCTGCGCGATCTCGCCCGGCAGCGCCGAATTATGGCTGCCCGTTACAGTCGCCATTTCCATCTTCACGCCTGCGGCCGTCGCCCGCTTTGTGAGCAGGGCCAGCCGGGAGTCGAAATGCGCTTCCTCGGTGCCGTGGAACAGCTTGACCGGGCTTTTGAAGCTGTGCGCATAGCAGAGCGGCGACCGCATCTGGTATTCGCGCGGGTTCCTGGTGTTGAAGCGGATATCCTGCGGATAGCGGCCGAAGAAGGCATAGGCGTCCGGATTGCCTGATATCGGCGCAACCGCCCGGAAGCGCCGGGTCGACATGGCAGCCAGCATCGCAAGCGTGCCGCCGATGCTGTGTCCGGCCAGGAACATGCGGTGCGGATCGACACCCGGCAGATGCCGCAGCCGGTTGGATGCGGCCAGCACATCGGCAACTTCATCATAAAAGCCCGAGAAATTGCCCTTCTGGCCATTTTCCCCGCGCATCGAGGGAATCATGACGACATAACCGGCCTCGACATAGGGCTTCATCAGCTGCCAATGTCCCTGGCCGATGGCGTTGCCGCCATGCAGGAACAGCACCGCCGGCTTCGGCTTGTCGGAGCGAGTATAGCGGGAAACCCACGCAACAAGCTCCAGCTCTTCGCCAACGCCGCTGCGATAGAACAGCCGCTCTGCCGTCGACGGCGTCACCAGAGGTTCATAGATATCGGGAGCCGGCCCCTTGCTCAGGAGATCGGTGCGAAAAAGATGGCGCTCCTTGGCATAGTCGCCAGCGAGCTGCGGTGGCGCGTCTTCGGCCTTCTCCTCATTCCGGGCGGCGGCCTTGTTATCGGCAGGCTTGGTTCCGGTCGTACTGTCGTCGGCAGCTCTGACGATGTTGGGGGCAAAAAGCGTGAAGGCGATACCAGCTAGAAGGCTGCGGCGATTGGGACGAAATGCTTGGTCGTCGGACATGGTCATGTGCTCTGTCGAAATATCCCGGCGCAGCTCAAATCTGCACGGGTTGAAAGGCAAGGCCAACTCACATTGTGGTGAGGAATCGCCCTCACCTATTCATCGACAACAGGAGCCTTGGCGTCAATCATCGCGATCAAAGTTTCCAGCCTGTCGGCTTCGTAAGGCGGCTTGTCCGGCCGCAGCCGGGCGATGCGCGGGAAACGCATGGCAACACCCGACTTATGACGGGTGGAGCGGTTGATACCCTCGAAGGCCACCTCGAGCACGAAACCGAAATCGCGATCGGCGCGCACGGCCCGCACGGGGCCGAAGCGATCGACCGTATTGTTACGCACGAACTTGTCGAGCACTTCCAACTCTGCATCGGTGAAGCCGAAATAGGCCTTGCCGACGGGCACGAGCTGTTCGCCCTCTGGGGTCATCGCCCAGACGCCGAAGGTGAAATCGGAATAGTAGCTGGATCGCTTGCCGTGGCCGCGCTGTGCATACATCAGCACCGCATCGACATTGTAAGGATCGCGCTTCCACTTGAACCATGGACCCTTGGCGCGGCCGGCAAGATAGGCGCTATCACGGCGCTTGATCATCACCCCTTCGATCACCGGATCGGGCGGCGAAGAGCGCAGCCGATCGAGTTCTTCCCATGAGGAAAAGTCGACCAGCGGCGAAAGGTCGAACCGGTCGTGCGGCGCTGCCTCGACAATCTCCGTCAGCCGCTCGCGCCGATCGAGGAATCCGCGGGCACGGACATCCTCCGCGCCATCGAAGAGAAGATCATAGGCGCGGATGAAGGCGGGGAATTCGTCCAGCATCTTCGAGGTGACAGTCTTGCGGTTGAGGCGCTGCTGCAGATCGGAAAAGCTGCGCGTCGGGCTGTTGGAGCGAACGGTGCCGCCAACCAGCAGCTCGCCATCCATGACGCCTTCGAAGCTCATCGCGTCGACGATATCGGGGAAGGCGCCTGAAATATCGTCGCCGGAACGCGAATAGAGCTTGCTCGTCGAGCCCGAACGCGAGAGCTGCACGCGAATGCCGTCCCATTTCCATTCGGCCGCGAAATCACTGGGATCGAGCCCATCGAGATCGCCCGGCTCGACGGGATTTGCGAGCATGACGGAATGGAAGATCGCCGGCGTCGCCAATATCGGCCGTTCGCCCTTGCCCTCCAGCCAGCGGAACAGGCTTTCATAGGGTGGCTGCAGGCCATGCCACAGCGTTTCGATTTCAGTCACGTCCTTGCCGCTCAGCTCCGCCAGCGCCTGCTTGGCAAGCCGCGCCGAGACGCCGATGCGCATCGCGCCGGTCGCAAGCTTCAGGAAGGCGAAACGGCCTGATGTATCCAGCCGGTCCAAGAGGTCTCGAACGAAACTGCGCA
Source organism: Martinezella hainanensis (assembly GCF_900094555.1). Lineage (GTDB taxonomy): Bacteria > Pseudomonadota > Alphaproteobacteria > Rhizobiales > Rhizobiaceae > Rhizobium > Rhizobium hainanense. The sequence goes on along the minus strand of NZ_FMAC01000002.1, from coordinate 62,380 downwards.
CCTCGGTCCGCCCGAGTGCATTCATGCTGCGAACGACTTCGCCAAGCTTCGGCTGCTCCCCGGCGGGACGTTCGATGTCGCTCTCCTTGTCCCAGACCAGCGAGATCGTTTCGGCGAGATCGCCGACATAATCATAGGAATAGCGGAACAGCACCTCGTCCATACGCTCGAGAACAAGTTCGCGCAGCATGGCGGGCTTGACGTTGCGCACTTCAAGCGTGGCGGCGATGGCGGCCAGGCCATAGCCGCGGTCGGGATCGGGCGTATCGCGGAAATAATCGGTCAGCAGCTTCAGCTTGCCGTTGCGGCTCGGCGTCAGCACCAGGCGGTCGAGAAGGTCGGCAAAGGCTTTCATCAATCGCCCTCGTCTTCATAGCCGATGAGATGCAGCGGCTTGGCGGCGATGCCCTGCAGCTCGCACCAGCGTACCAGGGCCTCCTCGCGTCCGTGGGTGACCCAGACCTCGCTCGGCTTGAGATCGGAGATCGTCTCGGTGAGTTCCGGCCAGTCGCAGTGATCCGAAATGACCAGCGGCAGCTCGACGCCGAGCTGTTTGGCGCGCTGGCGCACCATCATCCAGCCGGATGCGAAAGCCGGGAGCGGATCGTGGAAGCGCCTCGCCCAGCGATCCTGGAAGGCGGAGGGCGGGCCGACGACGACGGCGCCGTGGAAGATCGACTGATCGCGGCTTTCGACGGTGGCCGGCTTGAGCTCGCCAAGCGCGATGCCCTGGCTGACATAATAGTCGCACAGGGTCTCGAGCGCGCCGTGAATGTAGATCGGCTTGTCATAGCCGGCATCGCGCAAGAGCCGAATGACGCGCTGCGCCTTGCCGAGCGCGTAGGCGCCGACCAGATGCGTTCGCTCCGGAAACTGGCGAAGCGAAGCCAGCAGCTTGCGTGTCTCGGCCATGGGATCGGGATGGTGAAAGACCGGCAGACCGAAGGTAGCCTCGGTGATGAAGACATCGCAGGGAACCGGCACATAGGCTTCACAGGTCGGGTCCGGCCAGCGTTTGTAATCGCCGGAAACGACGATCCGCAGCCCATCCCTCTCCACGGCGATCTGCGCCGAGCCGAGCACATGGCCTGCCGGATAGAAGTGCACCTTCACGCCATTGATCGTCACTTCCTCCCCGAAGGCAACCGCCTGCTCCGATCCGGCAAAGCCATCGCCGTAGCGGATGCGCATGATATCGAGCGTCTGGCGCGTGGCGAGCACATGGGCGTGGCCGGAGCGGGCATGATCGGAATGGCCATGTGTGACGAGCGCGCGCTCGACCGGCTGTACGGGATCGATATAAAAGCCGCCGATCGGGCAGAACAATCCCTGAGGCGCTGGATAGAGCAGTTGTTCCGGTCTCATGATTCAGGAGGATAGCGCGATTTGCACGATTAGGTAGCGATGACAGCAGCTTTTTGAACGAATCCGCGTTCGGGTTGCCGATCCGGCAGGTCGAAGACGAGAACATCTTCGCAATAGGGCTTGGCCTTGGCGACGACGACGCCGTTTGGATCGACGATCGCGCTGCTGCCATAGCTGACCCAGCCATCACCGTTGCTGCCAACGACATCCGATGCCATGACCCAACAGCCTGTATGCCTTGCGCAAATCTGCAGCCCCGAAATGCCGGGCCTATGCCACATCTCGGCCTTGTGCGGACGCAGCATGAGATTGACGGGATTGCAGATGAGGCCTGCTCCCTTTCGGGCCAGACGGTGCGCGGTATAGGGATATCTGAGATCGGCGCAGATATTAATGCCGAAGCGCCAATGGCTCTCATCCCAAACGGGGAAATCCCTTCCGGGCATGCAACCCTTCTCAAGCGGATGAGCCTTGGCATAGACTCCGTTAATCCGGCTCGATTTGGCAACAATGGCGCTGTTGTAGACCCCATCGTTCCTGCGCTCGAAAAGGCCGACGATGGCGGTCGTTCTCCCCGCTGCGAAGCGAGCGATAAGCGCGTTCAGATCCGGGTCGTCGAGGGAAAGCGCACGGCGTCTGGCGATGGCTTCGTTGTAGCTATGTCCCTGCAGATAGCACTCGGGGAAGAGGGCAAGGTCGATGCCTTGCGCTTCCGCCCAGGCCAGATCGCGCGCCAAAACCTCGGCCGCCTGCTCGACGGCGTCGAAAAGTGCCAGACGTTGAAAAGCCGCGATCCGCATGTGGCAGGGGTAACATGCGCTGTGAGTCGCCCCTAGGACAGATCGATCGTTGGCTGAGCTTCGTATGGATCAGACTGGTAAATGAAATGGCGGGGGTGTCCGCGCTTTCTGCAGTCCGAACGCCTTTCGAGACCCACTTCTGTATCAAAACGACACAGATGGTCTTGGCATGATTTCTGCTTCGTAGGCGTCATCTACGGAGTTCACAATGATCCAGCGCCGCGCTTTCATCGCTTCCCTCGCTGCCTCGGCAGCGGCGGGCCTGCTTGCGCCCCGCGTTTTCGCCGCGCCGCTTGCCAAGATGGCAGGCGCCGAGCTGCGGGGGCCAATCGATGCCGTTGCGCTGAAAACCACGCCGGGAGCGAGCGATTTCAGGAGCGGCAAGCTGCAGGCGATGATCGACAATGCGGCGCGCACCAACATGCCGCTCTTCCTGCCGCCGGGCACATACAACATCTCCAACCTGACGCTGCCTGATAATACCCGCATGACAGGCGTTCCCGGCGCTTCGCGGCTGGTCTATAGCGGCGACGGCCATCTGATGAATGCGGATAGGGCCAAACGCATCGAGCTTTCCGGCCTCGTGCTCGACGGCGGCAACCGCTGGCTTGCCGATTATGCCGGCGGCCTCCTGCAATTTACCGGCGTCGACGAAGTTCTGATCGACAATTGCGAGATATCGGGCAGCCGCAAGCATGCGCTTCAACTGGAGCGCTGCGGCGGCCGGATCGAACGCAGCCGCATCTCCGGCGCCGCCGAGGCCGGTATCTACTCCGTCCAGTCAACGGGATTGACGGTTGCCAGCAACCGCGTCGAGGATTGCGGCAATGGCGGCATCCTCATCCATCGCTGGGACAAAGCCGAAGATGGCAGCACCGTCACCAACAACCGCATTGCCCGCATCCGCGCCAATGGCGGCGGCACCGGCCAGAACGGCAACGGCATCAATGTCTTCCGCGCCGATGGCGTCACGGTTTCGGGCAACCAGGTTACCGATTGCGCCTTCACCGCCATCCGCGCCAACTCAGCATCGAATGTGCAGATCTCGAACAATCAGTGCCTGCGCTCGGGCGAAACCGCCATCTATTGCGAATTCGAGTTCGTCGGCGCCGCGATCAACAACAATCTAGTCGACGGAGCCGCGAACGGCATCTCGGTCACCAACTTCGACAGGGGCGGCAGGCTCGCCTCGGTGACGGGCAATGTCATCCGCAACCTGTCGCTGACGGCACCCTACGCGCAGGATGGCGGCTTTGGCATCGGCATCTCCGCGGAAGCCGATACGCTTGTTGCCGATAATGTCATCGAGAATGCGCCACTCTGGGGCATGCGGCTCGGCTGGGGGCAATATCTCCGCAACGTCGTCGCGACCGGCAATATCATCAGGCACGCCGGCATCGGCTGTGTCGTTTCGGTCGCCGACGGCGCCGGCTCGGCGGTGATTGCGGGCAACCTTTTCCAGGAGATGCAGCAAGCCGCGATCATGGGCTTTCGCTGGGACAAGCCGGCATCCGGCGATCTCATCAAGGGAAGCACGCAGTTCCCGCAACTGACGATCGAAAACAACAGATCGGCTTAACGCATGCCGCGCAAAGGTGCGCAGCGGTTTTGCGATAACGGCATGCGCCTCAAACCGGTCGCCAGCTTGGCTGCCGCTTTTCGAAGAAGGCGGTAATGCCCTCCATCGCCTCCTCGCTCTCCCACGCATCCGCCAATTGCTTGACGACATGATCGATCATGTCGTCGGTGATCGGCCTGCCGACGGAGCGTGCCAGGGCCTTGGCGCGGGCAGCCGCCTGTGGAGACGCCACCAGGAAATGGCGGACCTCGGCCTCCACGGCCTCATCCAGCGCCTCTTCCGCCACGACACGGGACAGGAGACCTGTGGCATGTGCCTGCCACGCATCGATGATCTTGCCGGAGAGGAAGAGCGGGCGGGCATTCGTTTCGCCGATGCGGGCGACGACGTAAGGGCTGATGGTGGCGGGAATGATACCGAGGCGTACCTCCGTCAGGCCAAAGCGGGCTGTCGATGCCGAGATCACCATGTCGCAAACGCTCAGGATGCCGATACCACCGCCAAAAGCGTTGCCCTGGACGCGGGCGATCAGAGGCTTCGGCAACTCGTTCAACGCCTTGAAGAGCATGGCAAGCCGTCGCGCCTCGGCCATGCGCCCGTCCCGCGTGGCGTCGAACTGGGCACGCATCCAGCCGAGATCGCCGCCCGCGCAGAAGCTGGCGCCCTCGCCGCTCAGCACGACGACCCGGACCGACCTGTCGTGAGCAAGATCGTCCGTTGCCGCGGTCAAATCATCGATCATCTCCGCCGACAGCGCATTGTGCTTTTCCGGGCGTGCGAGCGTCAGACGGGCAACACCGCGCTCATCGGTGGCGATGCGGATCGTTTGCGATATCATGGGGCACTCCTGAGGCTGCGGGCAAAGGCGGCGGCGTGGGCAAGCTTGTCCTTATCGAGACCGGTTTCGTAATCCCTCGCCGTCAGATAGTCGTCGACCGAAACCGTATCGACATTGCCCTTGGCGCCGGGAGCGAAGGGGCAACCGCCAAGACCGCCCGCCGACGCATCGAACAACCGCAGGCCGCGCTCCAGAGCGACGCCGATATTCTCGAGCGCCCGTCCGGACGTATCATGAAAATGGCCTGCCAGCGCGGCGGCGGGCAGCTCGCCCAGAACCGCGGCGAGCATCCGGTCGACGGCCTCTGGCGAACCCTTGCCGATCGTGTCGCCGAGGCTGATCTCATAGCAGCCCAGCGCCCGGAGCTGCCAGGCAACGCTGACGACATTCTGCGGCGGCACCGCGCCTTCGTAAGGGCATTCGACGACGCAGCTGACATAGCCGCGCAATGGAACGCCACGATCCCTGCTGGCAGCGGCCACCGGCCGGAAGCGCTCGATGCTCTCGGCGATCGAGCAATTGATGTTGCGCATGGAAAAGGTTTCGGACGCGGAGGCGAAGATCGCGACTTCATCGGCGTCGGCAGCAAGCGCTGCCTCGAAACCCTGCATATTGGGTGCGAGCGCCGCGTAGCTGACACCGGGACGCCGATTTATTCCAGCCATGACGGCAGCGGCATCGGCAAGCTGCGGCACCCATTTCGGGCTGACGAAGCTCGTGACTTCGATGCGCTCGAAGCCGCAATCCGACAGCAGGTCGACCAGCTCGATCTTGCGTGCGGTATCGACCGGCTGTTTCTCATTCTGCAGGCCGTCGCGCGGCGCCATTTCGACGATGGTGACGTGGTTGGAAGGCTGGTCGGTCATGCGACATCCTCTGGTCGAAGCGACAGAAGCACAGCGCTTTCGCTGGTTTGATCGCCCTCGCCGACATGCAGACTTTCGACGATGCCGTCGCGCGCCGCCGTCAGCGTCAGCTCCATCTTCATGGCCTCCATGACGATCAGCGCCTGCCCCTTCGCCACTGTGTCGCCCTCGCGCACGCGGACGATCTTCACGAGGCCCGGCATCGGCGCGATCACGCGATCGCCGCCGGCCACGGTCTCCTCGCCACCATCGAGCGGATCGAGGCGATGGAAATGATACGCATGCCCGTCGAGGAACAACGTCATGCCTGATGTCGTCTCGAAGAGATCGACATGGGACTGCCGACTGTCGATCTCGATGCGTCGGGCAAAGCCCTTCCCTTCGAAGAGGCGGACAAGGAGGGTGCGATCATCAAAGGCAACGCCAAAAAGTGTCAGGCCCTTTGCTGTCACGCGGCAATTTCTCTGACCGCCGGCAAAATGCAGCGTGACGGGACGGTTTGCTTCGCCCCAAAGCTGCCACGCACCGAGCGAATGGGAGAGGTCGTTGCCAGCAACCTGAACAAATCCACCCGCTTCGACAATAGCAGCGATCGCAAGGGCCGTGTCGTCCGGCTGCCGCGCCGAGGTCAGCGCCTCCACGTCCCGATCGATCAATCCCGTATCTGGATGGCCGGCGGCGAAATCCGGCTGGCGGCTAAGACGAATGAGGAAATCGAGATTGGTCGTGGTTCCAGCAACCTGCATCTGCTCCAACCCGCGCGTGAGCTTGGCAAGAGCGGCCGCGCGATCCGGCGCATGCACCGTCAGCTTGGCAATCAGCGGATCGTAATGCGGGGTGATGCCATCGCCTTCGCGCACGCCCGCGTCGATGCGGACATCGCCTTCGGGGAAGCGTAAGTGCGAGAGCGTCCCGGTTGCCGGCAGGAAGCCGCGCGAAGGGTCTTCGGCGTAGATGCGCGCTTCGAAGGCCCAGCCGTTTATGGTGAGTTCGTCCTGGGATTTCGGCAGCGGTTCGCCGCTTGCGACGCGCAACTGCCACTCGACAAGGTCGACGCCGGCGATCGCCTCGGTGACGGGGTGCTCGACCTGCAGGCGGGTGTTCATTTCCATGAAGAAGAAACGATCCGGCGACAGACCGTCAGAGACATCCGCGATGAATTCGACCGTGCCGGCGCCGCGATAATCGATGGCGCGGGCAGCGCGAACGGCCGCTTCGCCCATCGCGCGGCGCATCTCCTCGGTCATGCCGGGCGCTGGCGCCTCCTCGATCACCTTCTGGTGCCGGCGCTGCAGCGAGCAATCGCGCTCGAAGAGATGGACGGCATTGCCAAGGCTGTCACCAAAGACCTGGATCTCGATGTGGCGCGGCTTGATCAGATATTTCTCGATCAGCACGGCATCGTCGCCGAAAGCCGATTTCGCCTCGCGCTTTGCCGCTTCCAGCGAGGCCTCGAACTCCTCCGGCCTGTCGACGCGGCGCATGCCCTTGCCGCCGCCGCCGGCCCGCGCCTTGATGAGGACCGGAAAGCCGATATTGGTTGCCTGCTCGGCCAGAAAGCCGGGTTCCTGACGATCGCCGTGATAGCCGGGCACGACAGGCACTCCCGCCCGCTCCATCAGCGCCTTGGCGGCGTCCTTGAGCCCCATGGCACGGATGGAGGCTGGAGACGGACCGATGAAGATGAGGCCTGCAACCTCGACGGCTTCGGCAAAGTCCGCGTTTTCCGAAAGAAAACCGTAGCCTGGATGGATGGCTTCCGCGCCTGTGCGCTGAGCCGCCGCGATGATCTTTTCCTTCGAGAGATAGCTTTCGCTCGCCGCCGCCGGGCCGATATGAACAGCCTCGTCTGCCTGCGCCACATGCAGGGCATCCCGATCGGCGTCGGAATAGACGGCGACTGTGCGGATGCCGAGGCGCCTTGCCGTGCGGATGACACGGCAGGCGATTTCGCCGCGATTGGCGATCAGTATCTTCGAAAACATCGGCAGACCCTATTGCGCGGCAATGACTTCGACTTCGAGCAGCCAGGCGGTATCGAAAATGCCAGCGATTACGACAGTCATCGCCGGCGTGAGGGGGCCTAGATATTCGGCGCGGATCTCGCGGTTCTCCATCGTATGGTGTCGATCAGCGAGAAAAGTGGTGACCTTGACGATATCGTCCTTGGTCATGCCGGCCGCTTTGAGCTGAGCATCGACATTCAGCCAGGCCTGGCGAGCCTGCGCCTTGAACCCCTCTGGAAGCGTATCGTCCGACGTCATCGGGATCTGGCCGCTGACGAAAAGCAATCGCTCGAAATTCTCAAGCTTTAGGGCTTGGGCATAGCCGCCGCGGGGCTGCGGCGCATTCTTGGCATTGATGGCATCGCGTTTCATCTCCGTCTCCTCACATCCTGAACAGACCGAAGCGTGTGTCTTCGATCGGCGCGTTGAGTGCTGCTGAAAGCGACAGAGCCAGCACATCGCGGCTCTTGCGCGGGTCGATAATACCATCGTCCCAGAGGCGGGCCGAGGCATAGAGGGGATGGCTCTGGGTTTCGAACATCTTGAGCGTCGGCGCCTTGAAGGCGGCCTCTTCTTCTGTCGTCCAGGGCTTGCCGGCACGCGCCAGCGCCTCGCCGCGCACCGTGGCGAGCACACCGGCCGCCTGCTCCCCGCCCATCACCGAAATGCGGCTGTTGGGCCAGGTCCAGAGGAACCGCGGCGAATAAGCGCGGCCGGCCATGCCGTAATTGCCGGCACCAAAGGAGCCGCCGATCAACATGGTGACCTTAGGGACCTTGGTGGTGGCCACAGCTGTCACCAGCTTGGCGCCGTTCTTGGCGATGCCCTCGGTCTCGTATTTGCGACCGACCATGAAGCCGGTGATATTCTGCAGGAAGACCAGCGGGATCTTGCGCTGCGAGCAAAGCTCGACGAAATGCGTGCCCTTCAGCGCCGATTCCGAGAAGAGCACGCCGTTGTTGGCGATAATCCCAACGGGGATACCGTGAATATGGGCGAAGCCGCAGACCAGCGTCGTACCATAGCGCGCCTTGAACTCATCGAGGCGAGAGCCATCCACCATGCGGGCGATGACCTCGCGCACATCATAGGGCGTGCGCAGATCCGAGGGGACGATGCCCAGGATCTCTTCGGGATCGTAGAGCGGCGCTTCCGGCGTGCGAAGCTCGACACCCTCGGGCTTGCGGCGATTGAGGTTGGCGACTGCCTGCCGGGCAAGCGCAAGCGCATGCGCATCGTCGCGCGCCAGATGATCGGCAACGCCGGAAAGGCGCGTGTGAACGTCACCGCCGCCGAGATCCTCGGCAGAGACCACCTCCCCCGTCGCTGCCTTGACCAACGGCGGGCCGGCGAGAAAGATCGTTCCCTGCTTCTCGACGATGATCGTTTCGTCCGACATGGCCGGCACATAGGCGCCACCCGCCGTGCAGGAACCCATGACGACGGCGATCTGCGGAATGCCGGCGGCCGACATATTGGCCTGATTGTAAAAGATGCGGCCGAAGTGATCGCGATCCGGAAACACCTCGTCCTGGTTCGGCAGGTTGGCGCCGCCGGAATCGACGAGATAGATGCAGGGGAGATTGTTCTCCGCTGCAATCTCCTGCGCCCGCAGATGCTTCTTCACCGTAATCGGATAGTAGGTGCCACCTTTGACCGTGGCATCGTTGCAGACGATCATGCAATCGCGGCCGGAAACGCGGCCGATACCGGCGATCAGACCGGCACCCGGCGCATCGCCGCCATAGAGACCATGCGCGGCTGTCGTCCCGATCTCCAGAAAGGGCGTGGCGGGATCGATCAGGCCGGCAACGCGATCGCGCGGCAGCATCTTGCCGCGGCTGACGTGACGCTCGCGCGCCTGGGCGCCGCCGCCTTCCGCCGCCTGCGTCGCAGCCGCCTCAGCGACACCGATCGCCTCCAGCATGGCGGCGCGATTATCGCGGAAGCGATCGCTATGCGTCGATATCTCTGATTTCAGGACGGTCATGCGGCCTCACCGGTCAAGTAAGATGGAATTCAAAATCAACCCGTTTCGCCGAACAGCTCGCGGCCGATCAGCATACGCCGGATTTCGGACGTGCCGGCGCCGATCTCGTAGAGCTTGGCGTCGCGCAGCAGCCTTCCGGCGGGATAATCATTGGTATAGCCATTGCCGCCGAGCGCCTGGATGCATTCGAGCGCCAGCGCCGTCGCCTTCTCGGCGGAATAGAGAATACAGCCGGCGGCATCCTTGCGGGTCGTCTCGCCGCGATCGCAGGCGGCGGCCACCGCATAGACATAGGCGCGCGACGCATTCATCGTCACATACATGTCGGCAAGCTTGCCCTGCATCAGCTGGAATTCGCCGATCGACTGGCCGAACTGCTTGCGCTCATGCATGTAAGGCAGCACCACGTCCATGCAGGCAGCCATGATGCCGACGGGGCCACCCGAGAGCACGACGCGCTCATAGTCTAGACCCGACATCAGCACGCGGACGCCGCCATCGACCTGACCCAGAACATTCTCCTCGGGAACCTCGCAGTCCATGAAGATCAGTTCCGAGGTGTTGGAACCACGCATGCCGAGCTTGTCGAGCTTCTGTCCGACGGAAAACCCTTTGAAGCCCTTTTCGACGAGGAAGGCAGTGATCCCGCGCGGGCCGGCATCCGGCGAGGTCTTCGCGTAGACGACGAGGACATCTGCATCGGGACCGTTTGTGATCCACATCTTGCTGCCGTTGAGCACATAGTGCGAGCCGCGTTTTGTGGCATGCAGTTTCATGGAGACGACATCGGAACCGGCTCCGGGTTCCGACATGGCCAGAGCGCCGACATGCTCGCCTGAAATCAGCTTCGGCAGGTAGCGCTCCTTCTGCGCCGTCGTGCCGTTGCGATGGATCTGGTTGACGCAGAGATTGGAATGAGCGCCGTAGCTGAGGCCGACAGAAGCCGAAGCGCGGCTGATTTCTTCCATGGCAACGGTGTGGGCGAGATAGCCAAGCCCGGCGCCGCCGAAATCCTCGGCAACGGTGATCCCGAGCAGACCTAGATCGCCCATCTCCCGCCACAGATGCATCGGGAAGCTGTTGTTGCGATCAATCTCGTCGGCAAATGGCGCGATGCGGTTGGTGGCAAAACGGCGCACCTGCTCACGCAGCGCGTCGATGTCCTCTCCGAGCGCGAAGTTCAATCCCCCTTCAAACATCCAGCTTCTCCTCCCGGCCTTCCCGATCAACCGATCCTTGTGAATTATATCTCTTTATACTCGCTTCAAGCATCCGCCGCAGCCGTTATGCGGCGTTGGCCGGCACATGCTGCTTTACCTGCGGCGCCTCATACGTCTTGAGCTTGTCTGCGATCCTCGCCATGATTTTCCGGGCAGCCTCCTCCTTGACCGTTCCGAAGCCTCTTATCTCATCAAACAGCGAGAGGATGGCAAGGGCTTCGGCCTCGTTGTCGCGGCGCAGGCCGGCAAGCACGCGCTTGGCGATCCTTTCGTAATCGGCAATCAGGCGACGCTCCATCCGGCGTTCCGCCGTATAGCCGAAGGGATCGAGGGCGGTGCCGCGCAGCCGCTTCATCGACGCAAGAATGCGCAGCAGCGGTAGTATCCAGGCGCCGAATTCGCGCTTCCTCGGCCGGCCGTTCGGATCCCTGCCGCCAAGGGTGGGCGGAGCAAGATTGAAGGCCAGCTTGAAGTCGCCTTCCATCTCCTCTCGCAGCTGCGCCTCGAAAGCAGGATCCGTAAGAAGACGAGCGACCTCATATTCATCCTTGTAGGCCAGAACCCGCGCATAGGTGACGGCGACGGCAAAAGGCACCTTGTCCGAAAGCCGCTCCCTTGTCGCCAAGGCGTTGGCATGGGCGACGAAGGCGGCATAGCGCTCGGCAAGAGCCGGATTCTGGTAGGCTGTCAGATGCGCCTTGCGGTGTCTGACAAGCTCCTCAAGGCTCATCTCCGCCAGCGTCTTGCCCGCTTCCGGCTCAGCCATCATGGCGTAGACGGCCCGCGGATCATGCGCCAGAAGCCTGCCCCAATGGAAGGCGGAGAGGCTTGGCTTGACGGCGACGCCGTTGAGTTCGATCGCCCTTTCGATCGCCTCCAGCGACAGCGGCAGCAGGCCGCGTTGCCAGGCAAAGCCGGTCAGCAGAATATTGGTCGATATGGCATCGCCGGTTACTTCGGTCACGACATGGCCGAAATCGAGGAAGACGGAGCTGTCGCTCACGGTCTTGGCGATCGTGTGCTGGGTCGAGCCGGTCTTGAAATCGAAATCGCGGTTGCGGACAAAATCGGCGACCGGCATCAGGCCGGTGTTGACGATGGCCGTCGTCCGCGCCGAAGAGCAGAGCGTGATCGCATCCTTGGACGCGCCCACGACCTCATCCGCAGCAAACAGCAAATCAGCGCCGCCGTTGACGATGCGCGAGGATGTGACGTCGGCCTGGTTGAGACCAATGCGCAGATGGCTCATGACGGCGCCGCCCTTCTGGGCAAGGCCTGCCATGTCGAGGATCATCGGCACCTTGCCATCGAGATGCGCGGCCATGCCGAGAATGGCGCCAATGGTCAGGATACCGGTGCCGCCGACGCCGGCAATGGCGATGTTCCAGGGCCGATCGGCGATGACGGGGATTTCCGGCATCGGCACAGCAATATCCGCATGGTCCAGCGCCTTCCGCTTGCGGCGCTTGCCGCCATGAACGGTCACGAAGGATGGGCAGAAACCCTTGACGCAGGAAAAGTCCTTGTTGCAGCTCGACTGGTTGATCTGGCGCTTGCGGCCAAACTCAGTCTCCAGCGGCTCGATCGAAATGCAGTTGGATTGCACCGAGCAATCGCCGCAGCCCTCGCAGACAGCCTTGTTGATGAAGACTCGCTTGGCCGGATCTTCCATCAAGCCACGGCTGCGGCGACGGCGTTTCTCGGCCGCGCAGGTCTGGACATAGACGATCGCCGAACAGCCCGCGGTCTCGCGCAGCGTCAGCATCACCTGATCGATATGGTCGCGATGCAGCACCTTGACGCCAGGCGCCAGTTCGGACGCGCGATAGGCATCGGGATTGTCAGACAGAAGATAGATCGGCCTGACGCCCTCATCATGCAGTTGCTTCGTCACCAACTGCGGCGTCAGATGGCCGTCGATCTGCTGGCCGCCGGTCATGGCCACCGCATCGTTGTAGAGCAGCTTGTAGGTGACATTGACCTTGGCGGCGACGGACTGACGGACGGCGAGAATGCCGGAATGGAAATAGGTGCCGTCGCCAAGATTGACGAACATGTGCTTCTCGTCGGTGTAACGGGCGATCGCCGTCCAAGGTACGCCTTCGCCACCCATCTGCGTGAAGGTCTCGGTGCTGCGGTCCATCCAGGTGGCCATATAGTGGCAGCCGATACCGGCGCTAGCGCGGCTGCCTTCCGGAACGCGGGTAGAGGTATTGTGCGGACAGCCGGAACAGAAGAAGGGCGTACGGTTCAGCGGCGCCACATGGCTTCGGCTGATCTGGCCGCGCTCGGCGAGATAGGCGAGCTTGGCGGCGATGCGATCATGCAAGCCCTGATCGAGGTCGAGCTTGACGATGCGTCCCGCAATCGCTCTCGCGACCGCGCCGACGGTCAATGCCGAAGACAGGCTGAGATAGGGCTTGTCGTGCTCGTCGAACTTGCCGACGATGCGCGGGCGAACATCGGCGCGCCAGTTGAATAGCTGCTGCTTGATCTGGTTTTCGATGATCTCGCGCCGTTCTTCGACGACAAGCACTTCGTCAAGTCCTTCGGAGAAATGCCGCACGGCTTCCGGCTCCAGCGGCCAGGGCATGCGCACCTTCAGGATGCGCAGGCCGATCGCGGCCATTTCCCTCGGCCCGATCTCGAGCTCGCGCAGCGCCTGCAACACATCCTCATAGGCCTTGCCCGAGGAGATGATACCGAAGCGGGCATTGGGCACGTCGTGGGTGATTTCATCGACACGATTGGCGCGGGCAAAGGCGATGGCGGCATAGGCCTTGTAATTCTGCAGGCGATCGTCCTGCATCAGCGGCGGATCGGGCCAGCGCAGGTTGAGACCACCGGGAGGCATCTCAAAATCACCTGGCAGGACGAATTGACGTCTTTCCCCCGAGAGGTCAACGGCTGCCGTCGTCTCGACTGTATCGGCGATGAATTTCATGCCGACCCAGCAGCCGGAGTAGCGCGACATGGCAATGCCGAGCAGGCCGTATTCGAGGAATTCATGGATGGATGAGGGATAGATGACCGGCATGACCGCCGACATGAATTCGTGGTCGGTCTGATGCGGCATGGTCGAGGATTTGGCGGAGTGATCGTCGCCGGCAAAGCAGAGGACGCCACCATGCTTGGAGGTGCCGGCGGCATTGCCGTGCTTCAGCACGTCGCCGGAGCGATCGACGCCGGGGCCTTTGCCGTACCAGATGCCGAGCACGCCATCCTTGCGCGCGCCCGGGGAAAGGCCGACCTGCTGCGAGCCCCAGACAGCGGTGGCGGCAAGGTCTTCGTTGATACCTGGCTGGAAGGTAACGTCATGCGCGTCGAGGTAAGTCCGCGCTTTCAGAAGCTGCTGGTCGTAGCCACCCAGCGGCGAACCGCGATAACCGGAAATGAAGGCTGCCGTGTTGAGCCCCGCTGCGCGGTCGCGGCGCATCTGCGTCATGGGCAGCCGCACCAGCGCCTGCAGGCCGGTCATGAAAACGCAGCCTTCTTCAGCGGTGTATTTGTCGTCCAGCGATACACTGGTTGCAAGCATCTGCTCTCCTCCCGAGATCGCAGTCACCGATTGCGCATGTATTCTCGCCGGATGTCTCCTACCGCATCCGATGAAAACCGTGATCGAACCCTAACATGCGGCCACGCTAATTTCCGAACGAAGGCTGGGCATCGGCCGCATGTTTTGCAAAAAATTCGGGAGGTGCCCGATATTTTCGTGCTTGCAACGTGCCTATCATCCGCCCTCGTGGTTCGAGGCTCCGGCTCCTTCGACAAGCTCAGGAGTCTGCGCACCTCACCATGAGGGCTGACCTTTCGCGCCCAGCCGCCGCAACGTCGACATTTCGCGGCAAATCGCGTGGCCTGCTCCGCCTCATCCTGAGGAGCGTAGCGCCCTGAGCTTGCCGAAGGGTCGAAGCCTCGAAGGACGAGGTGGCCCGGATGCCCGCATCCATCACAAGCTTTCATCAATATATCAGCGGCAGGGCCTTTGACTCCTGTCGTGAGCCTCATAATGTCGCGCCGACCCGAATATAGGAGGCATTCATGCTGACGATCTATGGCGTCTATCGCTCGCGCGCTTCGCGCAATTACTGGATGGCGAAGGAGCTCGGCATCGAGTTCGAATCCGTGTCGGTGATCCAGGCCAGCCGGCTTGCCAATCCACTCGCCGCCGATGCGCCGATCAACACCCTGTCGCCGGAGTTTCTGGCCGTCAATCCGATGGGCATGATCCCCTGTATCAAGGACGGCGATCTCGCCATGCACGAGTCGCTTGCCATCAATCTCTACCTCGCGCGCAAATATGGCGGGCCGCTGGCCGGCAAGACCGCCGAGGAGGAAGGGCTGATGGCGATGTGGACCATGTGGGCCGCGACCGAAGTCGAGCCCTACAGCGTCGCACTCGTCCGCATCTATGACAATGCCCAGGAAAACAGTGAGCAGGGCAAGGCCGGAATTGCGGTCGCCTGCCGATCGCTCAAGAAGCCGCTCGACGTACTGGAGAAGCATCTGCAAAATCAGGATTATCTCATCGGCAATCGCTTCACCGTCGCTGACTTGAATCTCGCTGAAGTGATGCGCTACGCCCAGACCGAACAGGAGTTGTTCGATATCCGCCCGAAGATGAAAGCCTGGATCGAGCGCTGCCAGTCGCGCGACGCCTACAAGGCCATGCAGGCGACCCGCGGCCAGGAACCGGCCTGACAGATCCTATTGGAAGAGACGCATGCTCTCTTCCATCTCCTCGCGTATCCAGGCCTTGAAGGCGGAGACCTTCTTCGGCTCGCGCACGCCTGCGGCCGTGACGAAATAATGGCCGAAGCCCGTCTTTGCGCGGATACCGAAGGGATCGACCAGACATTTCTGCTGAAGGGCATAGGCCGCCAGCGTTTGCCAGGCGAGCATCACCCCCTGCCCGGCTATGGCCGCATCCAGACAGAGCGACGCATCGTTGAAGATGTGCCGCTCTTCCATGCAATGGCCCGAGATCCCGGCCTTGCGCAGCCAGACTTCCCAACCGAACATCGCGTGTCCGTCGATGACCGCAGGAACTTTCAGGAGATCGGCGGGCTCCCGGAGCGTGGCGGCGATCCTCGGCGTGACGACCGGGAACACCTCCTGCGCCAGTAGCAGCTCGGACTTGACGCCCGGCCACTGCCCGCCGCCGACCCGAATGCCGATATCAACATCCGAGCTCGCCGGGTTGACCAGCCGTGTGGTGGCATCGATGCGCAGGCGAATATCCGGATGACGGCTGGCAAAGCGATCGAGCCGATACACCAGCCAGCGGGCCGCAAAGACCGGCGCAACCGAAATGGTGAGGATATTCTCATCCTCGTGTTGGGCAAGTGCGATTGCCGCCGAAAGCGCCTGAAAACCTTCGCCAAGCCTCGTCAACACCGTCAGTCCCGATGCCGTCACCATCATGCCCTTGGGCGTGCGTTCGAACAGCGGGCGCCCGAGCTGCGCCTCCGCCTTGATGACCTGCTGGCTGACCGCTCCAACCGTTACACCAAGTTCGTCGGCTGCCGCCTGCAGCGAGCCGAGCCGGCCAACGGCCTCAACGGCGCGAAGACCATTCAGATGAACATTGTTGAGGTTTCTCATTATAGAATATCTATATCAGTATCCCGTCATTCTCAATTGCATAAGAGGAGAATACGCGCGATTATTGCAGCATGGAATTGAAAGACGCCGCCACTCTGCCGGCTGATGCCCCTATGGTTGCATCAATGCGGAGATCCAAGGAGGCATCACATGTCGATCCTGAAGCTTTTCTTTAGTCATCTGCTGGAAGACGATCGCGAGCGGGAAAGCGATCCGCTGCAGCACCCTACGCTCGCCGCGATGTCGCTTGAAGAACTGGCCGACCTGCCGCTGATGCCAGAAAATCTGGGGCGGCCCATGGACAAACGGACCGTTCAGCCGGAAGAATGCGCGTAAGAGAGACATGCTCCACACGCGCAAACATGACATCGACCATCGATATGGACGTCATCGCCGAACGATTGCAGCGGCTTATAGCTCAAGCTCGGCTGCCGGCGATTGAACCTGGCCTGCATTACGGCCTGCCCGCCTTCAAGGTCGGCGGCAAAGCCTTTGTTACAGTAAAGAACAACGAAACCATCGTGCTGTCGCTGCCGATCGATCGCAAGGAGCAGCTGATGGAAATGGCGCCAGAAATCTATTTCCAGACGGGTCACTATGTCGGCTGGCCTTCGCTACCCCTGCGCATCGCTGCGATCAGCGACGAGGAGTTGGAGCGGCGCTTGATCGAGGCGTGGCGATACCGCGCCCCGAAAAAGCTTCTGGCGACATTTAGCCGGATATGATCAACCCTTCTCGACGGCAAGCGCCCTCTGGACAGCGGGACGCTCATGCATGCGCGCATAATGGTCGCTCACCTTCGCGAACTGGCTGCGATCGACGCCATCTCCCGGCAGCCACGTCTCCATAGTGAAGAGATAGCCGTCGGCAATGGTATATTGCTCGCCCATTACCCAGGGGCCTTTCAGCATCTTGTCTTCGATCAAGGCGAAAGCCTCGGTCATGGTCTGCGGCACTTTGGCTTTCATCGTCTCGATGGCTGCAGCATCGTCGGTCCAGCGATAGCCGCGACCCTTGTGCGAATGGTTCACATGAACGGTGGAGGCGATGTAGCCGTTGAAGGACTGCATCTGCGCGAATTCGAAGGGATCGTCGAGCGGCGCCAGCTTTGCGGCCGGCGCGATCTGGGCGACATAGGCCATGATCGCGATGTTCTCGGTTATGACGCCTCGATCGGTCACCAGCGCCGGAACCCGACCCTTGGGGTTGATGGCCAGATAATCCGGCTGGCGCTGATCGCCATTGGCGAGGTTGAGGCGTCGGTGTTCGTAAGCAAGACCCGACTCTTCCAGGGCGATGAGACTGGCGAGTGCGCAGCTTCCGGGCGCAAAATAGAATGTCAGCATGTTCCGTTCCTCGATTGAATTCCCCCAGGAAGCTAAAGCGAACCCAGCCAATACGGAAGTGGCTGATGCTGATGGGCGCTACAAAAGGTTTTGATCGGTCGCGCCGATATGCCCATCCCCCGATGCCGCATGCTCCTTCCCCGAGGGGAGAAGGAGCATGCGGCAACGATCTGCGCGTCTAGGCGCAGCCGGGCACGTCTTCCAGTCTGTACCAGACCGGAATGCCGCGCTCGCGGGCGATGCGGACATCATTGTCGGCGCCCTTGGAATCGCCAGGCAATCTCAGGACACCTTCACAAAGCTGCAGCAGACGGCTGGCCGTCGGATGAAAGATCTCCTCATAGAGATCATCGCCGATGCTCCTGCCGCCAGCGGCGTGCCAGACCGGCAAGGCAACCCATTCGCCGATCATTGGAAGATGCCCGGCCTTGAACAGTGCGTAGGACGGCTCTTCGAGGCGCTTGAGGTTCTCGGCCATCTTCTTCGGATCATCGCCGGTGCCGGAGCGATAGGGTCCGGCAATCAGGATCAACATGTCATGTCTCCATTTTTCTAACTCCTGCTTCCTGCAGGAATTTGCACGAATATGCGCATATTTTCTTGAATGTCGAATCTATTCTGATAAATTCGTGATTATTCGTGAGATATCGTGCAGAGATCGACATGCTGACCAGTCAACGCAAAGCCCTCATCCTCGACAGATTGCGTCGGGACGGCCAGGTGATCGCCAAGGCACTGGCCGACGATCTCGGCCTTTCCGAAGACACGATCCGCAGGGATCTGCGAGAGATGGCGGCAGAGAAGCTGCTGAAGCGCGTGCATGGCGGCGCGCTGCCGCTTTCGCCGGAGCTGCCGGATTTTACGGCGCGGCAGGCGGTTTCATCCGATGCGAAGCGGCGGCTAGGCGCCTATGCGGCCAACATGATCCGGCCAGGCCAGACCGTGTTCCTCGACGGCGGTACGACGAATGCGGAGATCACCCGCCAGCTGCCGAAGGATCTCGCCGTCACCATCGTCACCCACAGCCCGACGATCGCCGGCGAACTGGAACATCATCCCCTGGCCGAGGTGATCCTGATCGGCGGCAAGCTCTACAAGCATTCGATGGTGGCGACTGGTGCCGTCGCCATGGCGGCTATCGCCTCCATAAGGGCCGATATCTTCTTTCTGGGCGTCACGGCCATCCATCCGGCTCGCGGCTTTTCGACCGGCGATTTCGAGGAGGCGGCCATCAAGCGGCATATCGCGCAGTGTTCAGCCGAAACCTACGTATTGACGACAGCTGAGAAGCTCGATGCTGCCTCGCCATGCCAGATCCTGCCTTTGGGGAGCATTTCCGGTCTGATCGTGCCGTCGGATGTTCCGGACGAAAGTCTGGCCCCTTACCGGGACACCGACATGCCGATCTTCCTGGCCTAAGACCGCCAGGCACCAACAGACAAAACAAGATCCACACCGCGATCTGCAGCGTCGTCATCATGATGCGGTCGAAGATTGATCCTATGCCGGCACGATATCGGCCTGCCTTGTTGTCATCGCCGATCAGGCCTACCTCAATATGTCCAAGAGGTTATGATCGACCATGAACGAACGCCGCATCCACCAGCTTTTCGAAATCAGCGTCTTGTTGAAGGGCGCGCATGCCCTGATCGAATGTCTTGGCGGCCTTGTGCTGGCGCTGATCAGCACGGACTCCATCCTGCGTCTTGCAAACAGGATTGCGCAGCCCGAGCTGCTCAACGATCCGCATGATTTCATCGCGACGCATCTGCTGACATGGGCGCAGGATTTCTCCGTCGGCACCAAGAACTTCTATGCCTACTACCTGCTGAGCCATGGGCTGGTGAAGGTGCTGCTGGTTATCGGCCTGCTCCGGGGCAAGATGTGGGCCTATCCGGCATCGCTGGTGGCACTCGGGCTTTTCATCGCCTACCAACTTTACCGCTTCACCGACACGCATGGCATCGGGCTCATCATCCTCACCATATTCGATCTCGTGGTCATGATCCTGATCTGGCAGGAATATAAGGTCGTTCGGCAACATCTGCCTGCGCGACAGGTCTGAGGCTGAAGCAAGAAGCGGCGTTATGCCGTCAGGACGGCCGTCGGCCTGATATCGCCGACATGGATGCCGTTCCAGTTCTTGAACGATCTGTCGGCTATCGCCATGAGGCCGGCATGAACCGCGCTCTCCTTCTCGAAGAAACGGGCCAGCGTTGCCGCTACCATGACCTCCGCCGCGCGAGTGGTGCCATCGTCGCATTTGAGTGCGATGGCGATGCCCTGTTCGGGGATTGCGGCGCAGAACACGCCTTCGGCGCCGGTCTTGGCGAAGATACGGCCGGGAGCGATCTGCATGAGCTTGGTGCAGGCGCGATCGGTGCCGGCAACGTAAAAGGGTTCGGCCATGCAGGCCTCGAACAGCCGGCGCGATGCCTTGGCGCGCAGCGGCTCCAGCCCGGTGCCGGTCGCCATTTTGGCAAAGCCATGGGCCAGTCCCTTGAGCGGCACGGCATAGGTCGGGATCGAGCAACCGTCCGTGCCGCAATTGTCATGGGCAAGGACCGCGCCGGCCAGGCTCTGCATGGTATCGCGGATCTGCTGCTGCAGCGGGTGATCGTAGCCGACATAGCCAGCGGGATCGATGTCCTGATGGCAGCAAGCGCAGACGAAGCCGGCATGCTTGCCGGAGCAATTGTTATGCAATGCCGTCGGCATATCGATGGTACGGGCCTGATGGATTATTGTCTTCTGATCGAAGGACCAATGCGCGCCGCATTCGAGCGTACCGACATCGCGGCCAGCGCGCGCCAGCATCGAAGCGGCCAGCGCAACATGCTCATCCTCGCCATTGTGGGAGGAACAGGCGAGCGCCAATTCCTTGTTGCCGAAGCCATAAGCGTCCGCAGCACCGCTTTCGACCAACGGCAAAGCCTGTATCGCCTTGCAGGCCGAGCGCGGAAAGACACCGCTTTCGATATCGCCAAGCGAGAAGACCAGCTTGCCATCGCCATCGACCACGACGACAGAACCGCGATGGCGGCTTTCGACCAGATTGCCACGGGTGACTTCGACGCAGACGGGATTGGACATGACGGGATGCAGCCTTTGATTTGCGGGAGGCCAGTGATAGCCGCTGTGCCTGCGATTGCCAATCGCCGGAATGCCCGCTGTCATCAAAAGCTTATCGCTCAGGCGGCCGCCCGAATCCGGTAGGCGCAACGCCTCGCGCCGAGAAGGATATGTTCTTCCCGCTCCACCCGCGCACCGAGCGCCGCGCGGAAGGTTTCCAGCTCTGAACGGCAGAAGCCGGAACAAGCGCATGCGGCAGCGCAGATGGGGCAGTGATTTTCGACCAGCATGAGCGAGCCATCATCGTCCTGCCAGTGATCGGCCATGTAGCCTTCCTGCGTGCGGATGGCAGCGAGGCTTGCGACGCGCGATGGCAGATCCGCCGTCAAGTCGATCTCGCTGCGATAGCGCTGAAGCGTATCCGCCTCGCGAGCGGAAATAACGGTATCAAGGGCGCCCTGCCCAAGCTGGCTGACCATGGTCGCAAGCAGCGTCGCGGTCAGATCCGCATGGCCATCCGGAAATTGCCGGTTGCCGGCGGTCGTCAAGTGCCAGAATTGGCGTGGCCTGCCCCGGCCGGCGGCAGCCTCGGCCACCGGCTCGACCAACCCCTCCTCCGCCATCTTCGTCAACTGCTGACGGGCCGCCTCCGACGATATGCCGAGCGCTTCGCCGATGGCTGCCGCCAGTTGCGGCCCGTCGGTTTTCAACAGGATCAGGATTCGATTGGCGGGTGACTGACGCATTTTTCCAAGTTTTCTCTTGTTTTAATCCGATGGCCATGTAATTTTCCAAATTATAACTTGGAAAATAATCAACCGCTAGGGAAAATACCGAGGATCGTCCGATGTCCAGCATCGAAACCATTGCCCCCACTCAGTCCTCCTCCGTCTTCACATTGTTCTCGCCAAAACTCTTGCCGGCAACGCTGATGCTTGGCGGCGGCGTCACGCTTTATGCCGTCGAATCCTACATCACGGCGACGATCGCGCCTTCGATCGTCCGGGACATCGGCGGCCTCGAACTGTTCTCATGGATGACGACGCTCTTCGTCGCCGCTGGTGTGCTTGGATCGATTACCGTTGCAACCCGGCCAAAAGGCATGGGCCTGCGTGCCGTCTACGTCGTGGCGGCGCTCACTTTCGGCGCCGGCAGCCTGGTATGCGCCATCGCGCCGACCATGCCGGTGTTGCTCGTCGGGCGTGCGGTTCAGGGTTACGGCTCCGGCATGCTGTCCGGCCTTGCCTATGCGTTCATCCGCTTCATCTATCCCCAACCCCTGTGGCGCAGGGCGTCCACACTCTACGCCGCCATATGGGGTGTGGCGACGGTACTTGGACCGACCCTCGGCGGCCTCTTCGCCGCCGGAGGCGCCTGGCGGGAGGCCTTCGTCATTCTGGTGCCACTGGCTGTCATCATGGCGTTTTCGGCCCGCCGGTTGCTGCCCGATGTTGCGGATGATCGGATCGACACCAGAACGCCGCTGCTCCAGATCATATTGCTGCTCGCCGCAGTCCTCTTCGTCAGCATTGCCGGCACGATCGAACAAGGGGCCTACAAGGCCGTGCTGATCGCGGTTTCGGCCGCTCTCGTTGCAGCGATGGTGCTGATCGAGCGCAGGAGCGAGGTGCGCCTCCTTCCCTATGGGGCCGTCATGCTCGGCAATCCGATCGCGCGGCTCTACCTGACGATATTCACGATGATGCTTGTGCTGACGAGCGACATCTACATTCCCTATTTCCTGCAGACGCTCCACGGCGTGACGCCACTGATCTCGGGCTATCTCGTCGCGCTTGTCGCGCTCGGCTGGACCACCGCGGCCTTCTTCAGCGCTTCGTTCACGGGCCGGCAGGCAGCCATCGCCATCGTGACCGGCTGCATTCTTGAAACCGCAGCCACGGCATCGCTGATCCCGTTCCTGGCGACCGCGACGCCCTTCACCGCACTCGCGGAATTTGCGCCGGCTGTTATCGCCATGTTCCTGATGGGCTTCGGCGTCGGCCTGGGATGGGCTCACCTCGTAACCAGGATCATCGGCATCGCCAGGAAAGCCGATGAGGACAAGGCCTCGGCCGCCATTTCGATGACGCAGTCGCTTGGCGGCGCATTCGGCGCGGCCCTTGCCGGCGTCATCGTCAACAGCGCGGGCCTCACCCATCCAGGCGGCATTGCCGGCGGCCTTTCGGCTGCAAATTGGCTCTACACGCTGATGGCGATACCAGGCCTGCTCGCCATCATCCTGTCCTTCACGATCAAGCCAGCGTCAGCATGATCTTGCCGATGTGGTCGCTGGTTTCCATCAACCGATGCGCTTCGACCACATCGTCAAAGGAGAAGGTCCGATAAATGACCGGGGCGACGGTGCCCTGGTCGAGCAACGGCCAGACCTGGGAAAGAAGATCGTCGCGGATGGCCCGCTTTTCCTCCGCCGTGCGTGGACGCATCGTCGATCCGGTTACCGTCAGGCGTTTGACCATGATCGGCAACAGATTGGCGTTGTCTACCGTCGCGCCGCCGAGGAAAGCGATGATCGAGAGGCATCCGTCGCGGGCAAGCGAGGCCAGGTTCTTTTCGAAATAGGCTGCGCCGATCATGTCGAGGACGACGTCGACGCCATGTTCCGTCTCGGCCTTGATGACCTCGGCGAAATCTTCTTCCTTGTAGTTTATGGCCCGCTTGGCACCCAGTTTTTCGCAGGCTTCGCATTTTTCCTTCGATCCGGCTGTTGCATAGACCGTAGCGCCGAAGGCGCGGGCGAGCTGGATCGCCGTCGTGCCAATGCCGCTGGAACCACCATGGATCAGCACGCTTTCACCCTCGGTGAGGCCGGCCATCTGAAAGAGATTGGCCCAGACCGTGAAGAAAGTCTCAGGGACGGCGGCGGCCCGCACGGCGTCATAGCCATTCGGAAACCGCAGCGCCTGACCGGCTGGAAGGACGCAATATTCGGCATAGCCGCCGCCGTTGGCGAGGCCGCAGACCTTGTTGCCGATCGCAAACTCCGTCACGCCGGGCGCGACGTCGACCACTTCGCCTGATATCTCCAACCCCAGGATCGGGCTTGCATCCTTCGGCGGTGGATAGGTGCCCTGGCGTTGCGCCACATCCGGCCGATTGACGCCGGCGGCCTCGACGCGGACCAGGATCTCACCCGGCTTCAAGACCGGCAAGGGCCTGTGGGCGATGGTCATGACCTCAGGTCCGCCAAAGGACGGCAAATCCACGAAACGCATTTCAGACGGCAAGGGCATGGCGCTATCTCCTCTCCCAGCAAAGCAGTGGAGATAGTTTAGCGCAGGGCGCTTGAAAAGGAGCGAGTGCTGGAGGGCGTCAATTCGTCTCGGCCAAGCCGAGGAATGCGACGCCAATGGCGCTTTCCTTTGCCTTCGCCTTGATGCCGGCAATGGAGGTGCTGACGCGGTTGATGTTGTCGATCACCAGCCCCTCCGGCAGCTGCAGGATGCCGATCGAGCAGCGCATCAGCGGAAACTCTGCCTCGGCACCGCCGCGGTCATGACCGCGAATGCGGCCGGCTGCGCGATCTTCCGCCGAGTAGAATTCGAGGACATCGGCATGGAAATCGGCCAGCAGCCGGTCCAGAACCTCGCGAAGCTCCTGCATGCTCCATCCGGTGACGCCGATGAAGAAATCGTCGCCGCCGACATGGCCGAGGAAATGGCCTTCGGCAAAGAAATAGCGGCGCATCAGAGCCGCAAACAGCGAGATGGCATGGTCGCCGAGATGGAAGCCATAGGCATCGTTGAACGGCTTGAAATTGTCGAAGTCGCAATAGCAGAAATGCCTGATCTCATCGCCATCGCGGCCGGCGCTCTGCATGAAATCATGGATTGCCCTGTTGCCGGGAAGACCGGTCAGCGGGTTCTGGTCCTGGGCGATCTTGAGCTGCTTCTCGTTGATGACCTTGATGAGCGAGGCGGCCGAGACGATGCCGGCATAATGCGTGCCTTCGGTCACGATCAGGCAATCGCTGCTTTCCATATTGGCAAAGATCGTCATCAGCGTGTCGGCATCGGAATCGAGGCCGACGATCGGCGCCATCTCGACGAAATGCGAGATCGAACGCTCATAGACCTTGTTTTTCAACAGGTCGCGGCCGAAGGGCTGATAGATATATTCCTTGAGCTGATACTCGTGGATGATCCCGCGCGGCTCGTCATTGGCGTTGACGACCGGGAAATAGGCGCGGCGCGGATTGCGGCGGAAGAGTTCGAAGACGCTGTCGATGCTGTCGCTTTCGCGGATGGTCGGCAGGACTTCGATCTGCTTGCGGATGAGAATTTCGTCGAGCGACTGGCTGTTGCGCACCGTCTTGCCGAGATCCTGCAGATGCGGAAAGCTCTGCTTCAGCTCGTTGACCAAAACAGTCGGGCGAGCAATGAACCAGCCCTGGACAAGATCGACGCCGAATTCGCGGCAGGTCAGGAACTCCGCCTCCGTCTCGATACCCTCGGCGATGACGCGCGTGCCGAGGACATGGGCGATATTGACGAGATTTCTGAGAATATGCCGCTTGCGGGCGCTGCGGTCGATATCGACGATGAAATGCCGGTCGATCTTGAGATAGTCGACCGGATAATCGGACAGCAGCTTCATTTCCCCGTGACCGACCCCGAAATCGTCGATCGCCAACTTGAAACCGGCATTGCGCATCTTGGCGACCAGCGCCGAGAACTCGGGCACGATGGTATTGTCGAAGCGTTCGGAAAACTCGAAACAGACGGAGGACGGGGCGATACCGGCCTTCCTCATATGCTGCAGCAGGCCGTCAACCAAGGCGGCGCCTTGCGCAATCAGCCGAACATCCAGATTGAGGAAAAGAGTTGTAGCGGCGATGTTGGGCAGAGTAGCAAACTTCGCAAGTGCGCGACTCGTGACCATCTGCTCCAGCCCGAAAAGCTGGCCGCTTCGCTCGGCTTCGTCGAGTATCTCGACAGGGCTGCCGAAGCCGATGCGTTCCTGACCGCGCATCAGGGATTCATAGCCGAAAACCGCGCCGGTGCCGGCCTCCACGATCGGCTGAAATGCGTTTTCTATGACGAGCTTGGCGAGGGTGACGATCTGGTCGCTGGCATATCGGCGCAATACGCCCGGTTCGACTGCGGCAGTCACGGACATGCCCATCTCCACTTGCGGATTCTAATCTAATTTATTTAAGTAAAACTTTGGATTTACCGCGTTTACAACCCAAGATGCGCCATAAAGCGTCAACGAAACCTTTCCCCTATGTGAAAGTTTGATGAATGGTAAAGCAATATTAACCATTCGCCGGAGCGCAAAACCAACACATGGCCGCCGAGCGGCTGCCGTGATAAGTGGGGGGTTCTGTGCTAATTACTCGAGTGCCGCTCCGC
Organism: Martinezella hainanensis; assembly: GCF_900094555.1. Taxonomy (GTDB): domain Bacteria; phylum Pseudomonadota; class Alphaproteobacteria; order Rhizobiales; family Rhizobiaceae; genus Rhizobium; species Rhizobium hainanense. Next base: position 36,319 of record NZ_FMAC01000002.1, on the reverse strand, counting down.
CTCGTAGTCGGCAAACATATCGGCGACACAGCGGCCGCTCTTTGCCGTCTCGCCGCCATCATTGGCGGCACGCGGCACCTCGCAAATGTCACCGCGCTTGCGGGCGGCATCCCACATGCGAAGAGCTTCCCGCACGACTTCGCTGCTCGATGCATAGGTGCCGGTGTCGACCGCTGCGCGGATGCCGGCAGCCTGAAGCGGAGAGATGGAAACCGTTACCATCGGCATGATATTCCTCCCTTGACGTCGTTACGCGGAAATTTCTCTGGAAGCATGTTCCGCGGCTTCAACCAGTTTCTTCGGGCATGTCCCTGGACATGCGTACTTCCAGACGAAGATACTGTCGTTACATCAACGCAACGCCGTTCTGCCTGACACGGCAGAAGCCAGAAGATTAACGCCGCTCACGCTCCTTGTCAAAAAGTAGCAGTCCGTTACCCCTTTTTGGGAGAACTCCTACCGCCTGAGCACGAGGCCGAAGACCACCAGCGTCCAGCCCTGGAAGATCAGATCGAAGGCCAGGAAAAGACCGAGAATCCAAAGGCTATTGACCGGCCAGCCGAGAGCGATGGCGATACCGGCGACGGCAGTGGCAAGACCGCTGATGACGATCCACACCCAGCCGCGCTCCGGCTTCAGCTTGCGGCCGACCCAGACACGAAACGTGCCGGCGATGAGGAGTGCGATGGCAAGGAAGAGGGTCAATGCCTCCGAGGCCAACAAGGGATTGGCAAAGGCGAGGATACCGGCAACCGTATAGAGCAGGCCGCTCAGCACCCAGAACAGGATATGCTCCCAGCCCCTCACCTGGAAGGCATGGGCCAGATGCACGATGCCGCCGATCAGCATCAGCATGCCAACATAATAGACCGAAGCCACCGTGGCGATGAACAGATTGCCAAGGGCGATGCCACCGCAAATCAGCAGCAATATGCCGAGCGCAACAAACCAGCCCCATTTGTCACGCATCGCAGATAGGGGAACTTCATCAAGAATATCAACCATGACTGCACCTCCTCCTATCAGGAAGTATGGCACAGAAATGCCTTGCGGAAAGAGGTTGCGGTTTTTTCGCCGCCGAACACCCGGCGTGTGATTTTTTTATTGATTGATCAGTCAATCAAAAATACACTCAGGCCCAGCCTTGGGGATTGATGCATGCCGAAAGTCGGAATGGAACCGGTGCGCCGCAAGGCGCTGGTGGATGCTGCAATGCGCGTGATCGGCGATCACGGCTCGCTGACCGTCACCATGTCCGAAATCGCCAAGCAGGCCGGCGTTTCCCCTGCCCTTGCGCATCACTATTTCGGCAGCAAGGAACAGCTGCTGATCGAAACCGTCCGTGTGCATCTACAGCGGCTGCGCGACAGCGTCGTGACGGCGCTACGTAAGGCGAAAACGCCGCGCGAAAAGCTCTCGGCCGTCATCCGCGTCAGCTTCCAGGCCGACCAGTTCGCGCCGGAGACGATTGCCGCCTGGCTCGCTTTCTATGCCGAAGCGCAGCGCTCGGAAGAGACGCGCCGCTTTCTCGTCATCTACGCACGCCGGCTGCATTCGAACCTCGTTGCCAACCTCAAGGCTTTGTGCTCGGCAAGCGATGCGGCTCGGATCGCCGAGGGAGCAGCTGCCATGATCGACGGGCTCTATATCCGCCAGGGCCTCGGATCCGCGCCGATCAGCACAGAAGCGTCGATCGCGCTGACCGAGGACTATCTGACGACCAACCTCAACGCGTTGAAAGGCTGAAGATCATGCTGACCGTCTGGGGCCGCAAATCATCATCCAACGTGCAGGCGCTGATGTGGTGCATCGGCGAGCTGGGTCTCGCTTATGAGCGCATCGATGCGGGCTTCATCTACGGCGTCAACGACACGCCTGAATTCCTGGCGATGAACCCGAACGGCACAGTTCCAGTGCTGCGCGATGGCGATGGCGACCCCTTGTGGGAAACCGGCGCTATCCTGCGCTATCTCGCCACGGAATATGGCGAGGATGCCTTCTGGCCAAAGGATGCGCGCAAGTGTGCCCAGATCGACAAATGGGCGGAATGGGCCAAGATCAATATCGCCCAGGGTTTCACCGGTCCGGTGTTCTGGCGCGTGATACGCACGGCCCCTGCTCTCAAGGACGAGAAGGTGATTATTGCGGCCGTTGCCGCGCTCGCTACGAAGCTTGACATCGCCGAGTCGCAGTTCGGACGGCATCGCTTCCTGGCCGGAGATAATCTCACGCTCGCCGACATCCAGTTCGGCCATGTTCTCTATCGCTATTTCGACATTGATATCCAGCGCCCCACCCATCCGCGGCTGCAGCGCTACTACGAAAACCTGACCGAGCGGCCTGCTTTTCAAGAGCATGTCATGGTGTCCTACGAAGAATTGAGGGTTCTATAATGCGCGCACAACCGAAAGCCTCGCATTTCATCGACGGAGAATATGTCGAGGACACCGACGGCACCGTTATCGAAAGCATCTATCCCGCGACCGGCGAGGTGATCGCCCGTCTGCACGCGGCGACACCTGCCATCGTCGAAAGGGCGATCGCCGCTGCCCGCCGCGCGCAGCCGGAATGGGCCGCCATGAGCCCGACGGCGCGCGGCCGTATCCTGAAGCGGGCGGCCGACATTATGCGCGAGCGTAACCGCGAGCTTTCCGAGCTGGAGACCTTGGATACCGGCAAGCCGATCCAGGAAACCGTCGTTGCCGACCCGACGTCTGGCGCCGACAGCTTCGAATTCTTCGGCGGCATCGCGGCCGCCGGCCTCAACGGCTCCTATATCCCGCTCGGCGGCGACTTCGCCTATACCAAGCGCGTGCCGCTCGGCGTCTGCGTCGGCATCGGCGCGTGGAACTACCCGCAGCAGATCGCCTGCTGGAAGGGCGCGCCGGCGCTGGTCGCCGGCAACGCCATGGTGTTCAAGCCTTCGGAAAACACGCCGCTCGGTGCGCTGAAGATCGCCGAAATCCTTATCGAGGCCGGCCTGCCCAAGGGTCTCTACAACGTGATCCAAGGCGATCGCGAAACCGGGCCGCTCCTCATCAACCATCCCGACGTTGCCAAGGTATCGCTGACCGGTTCGGTGCCGACCGGCCGCAAGGTCGCGGCCTCTGCTGCCGGCAACCTCAAGCATGTCACCATGGAGCTCGGCGGCAAGTCGCCCCTGATCGTCTTCGACGATGCCGACATCGACAGCGCCATCGGCGGCGCGATGCTCGGCAACTTCTATTCGACGGGCCAGGTCTGCTCGAACGGCACGCGTGTCTTCGTCAACCGCAAGATCAAGCCCGAATTCCTGAAGCGCCTGAAAGTCCGCACCGACGCCATGCTCATTGGCGACCCGATGGACGAGGCAACGCAGATCGGCCCGATGGTCTCCTGGGCGCAGCGCGAAAAGGTGCTCGCCTATATCGAAAAGGGCAAGGCCGAGGGCGCGACGCTTTTGACCGGCGGCGGCATTCCGAACAATGTCTCCGGCGAAGGCTATTACATTCAGCCGACGGTGTTTGCCGACGTCACCGACGACATGACGATCGCGCGCGAAGAGATCTTCGGGCCGGTCATGTGCGTTCTCGATTTCGATGACGAGGCCGAGGTGATCGCCCGTGCCAATGCCACCGAGTTCGGCCTTTCCGGCGGCGTCTTCACCGCCGACCTCACCCGCGCCCACCGCGTCGTCGACCAGCTCGAGGCGGGCACGCTCTGGATCAACACCTACAATCTCTGCCCGGTCGAAATCCCCTTCGGCGGCTCCAAGCAATCCGGCTTCGGCCGCGAGAACTCGCTGGCGGCGCTGGAGCATTATTCGGAACTGAAGACCGTCTATGTCGGCATGGGGCCGGTACAGGCGCCTTATTGATCCACCTCCCCCTTGAGGGGGGAGGTCGCCGCTCAGCGGCGGGTGGGGGTGACCAGCCGCAGCACGCATAGCAGCAATCATCCCACCCCGGCCTTCGGCCGACCCTCCCCCTCAAGGGGAGGGTGAAGAACCGCCTCGATTTACGCCCCTATCCGTTTGGAGCACATGGTCATGCAAGCAGATTTCGTCATCGTCGGCTCGGGTTCGGCCGGCTCCGCCATGGCTGCGCGCCTGTCGGAGGACGGCAAGCATTCGGTTATCGTCCTGGAGTTCGGCGGCAGCGACTTCGGCCCCTTCATCCAGATGCCGGCAGCACTTGCCTGGCCGATGAGCATGGACCGTTACAATTGGGGCTATCTCTCCGAGCCCGAACCGCAGCTCAACAACCGCCGCATCACCGCCCCGCGCGGCAAGGTGATCGGCGGGTCCTCCTCGATCAACGGCATGGTCTACGTGCGCGGCCATGCGGAAGACTTCAATCGCTGGGAAGCGCTCGGCGCGCAGGGCTGGGCCTATGCCGACGTTCTGCCCTACTTCAAGCGGATGGAGCACTCGCACGGCGGCGAAGAGGGCTGGCGCGGCACGAACGGCCCGCTGCATGTGCGCCGGGGCGATGCGCGCAATCCTCTCTTCCACGCCTTCATCGAGGCCGGCAAGCAGGCGGGCTTCGAAGCAACGGAAGATTATAACGGCAGCAAGCAGGAAGGCTTCGGCCTGATGGAGCAGACGACCTGGATGGGCCGGCGCTGGTCTGCGGCGACTGCCTATCTCAAGCCCGCCCTGAAGCGGCCGAACGTGAATCTGATCCGCTGTTTCGCCCGCAAGGTCGTGATCGAGAACGGCCGTGCGACGGGCGTCGAAGTCGAGCGGGACGGCAAGATCGAGGTGATCAAGGCAAACCGCGAGGTGATCGTTTCCGCCTCGTCGTTCAATTCGCCGAAGCTGCTGATGCTTTCGGGCATCGGGCCGGGTCAGCATCTGCGCGACATAGGGATCGAGGTGAAGGTCGACCGTCCCGGCGTCGGCGCGAACCTGCAGGACCACATGGAATTTTATTTCCAGCAGACGAGCCTGAAGCCGGTGTCACTCTATTCCTGGCTGCCCTGGTACATGCAAGGCATCGCCGGCGCGCAATGGCTGTTCTTCAAGAAGGGGCTCGGCACCTCAAATCAGTTCGAAGCCTGCGCCTTCCTGCGCTCGGCGCCGGGCGTCAAGCAGCCGGATATCCAGTATCACTTCCTGCCAGTCGCCATCAGCTATGACGGCAAGGCGGCGGCGAAAAGCCACGGCTTCCAGGTGCATGTCGGCTATAACCTGTCGAAATCACGCGGCAACGTGACGCTGCGCTCTTCCGACCCGAAGGCCGATCCGGTCATCCGCTTCAACTATATGAGCCATCCGGAGGACTGGGAAAAGTTCCGCCACTGCGTGCGCCTCACCCGCGAAATCTTCGGGCAGAAGGCCTTCGACGACTATCGCGGCGCGGAAATCCAGCCGGGCACGAACGTTCAGACCGATGACCAAATCGACGCTTTCCTGCGCGAGCATCTGGAAAGCGCCTATCACCCTTGCGGCACCTGCAAGATGGGTTCGAAGGACGATCCGATGGCGGTCGTCGATCCCGATACCCGCGTCATCGGCGTCGACGGCCTGCGTGTCGCCGACAGCTCGATCTTCCCGCATGTCACCTACGGCAATCTGAACGGTCCTTCCATCATGACCGGCGAAAAGGCGGCCGACCATATTCTCGGCAAGCCGCGGCTGGCGCGCTCGAACCAGGAGCCGTGGATCAATCCGAGGTGGGAGACGAGTGATCGGTAAGAGGGCGTGATCGCCGTGGATCAGGTGTTGACGTATATGGTCGGCAGGCGCAAAGAGACCTTCAGGAAAGTGAAGCTCTGTAAGACAGTGTGACTATCTTAAGACGTCGTTTTTAAGCAGATTGTTCGAACAGAGTCCGCCACGACCCGTTCATCAATCCGCCGGTCACACGTCAAATGCCCCCCATCTATCGCAAGTCCAAGCTGCTCCGCCGTTCCCGTGTCATCTGGGGCTCTTTCAATCTTTGGCGGCCGCGCCTGGTATTCTGGACGGGGGCTCTGGCGATCGGGGTCATCAGTGTCGGCTTTGCGAAGCTCGCCGATCTGGCGCAGCGGACTTTTACCGGCGTCACCCAATCAGGCGAGTGGATGTGGCTGCTGCCGCTGGTATTGACGCCGCTCGGCTTCGTGCTGTCAGCCTACCTCGCCGCGACATTGTTTCCGAATTCGCAAGGAAGCGGCATTCCGCAGGCGATCGCCGCACGGCATCTCCATCATGACGAGGATCGCACCAAGCTGCTCTCCCTCAGGCTGGCGTTCGGCAAGATCGTACTGACCATATTGGGACTGCTGAGCGGCGCCTCGATCGGCCGCGAGGGGCCGACGGTGCAGGTCGGTGCGTCCTTCATGCTGGCGGTTGCCCGCTTCGGCGGCATGGCGCAGGCGAAGGGGCTGATTCTTGCCGGCTCGGCCGCCGGCATCGCCGCCGCCTTCAATACGCCGCTTGCGGGTATCGTCTTTGCCATCGAAGAGATGAGCCGCACCTATGAATCTCGCGCCAACGGCCTCGTCCTGACCGCCGTCATTCTTTCGGGCCTTGCCGCACTCGGGCTTTCCGGCAGCTACAATTATTTCGGCACGGCAGATGCAGCGCCGACGATGTTTCGGGACTGGATCGTCATGCTGATCTGCGGCGTTGGTGGCGGTGCGCTTGGCGCCACCTTCAGCGGATTGGCACTTTATGCCGGCATCCGCATCCGTCGCTGGGCGCAGCCGCAGCCACTAAAACGCATGCTGATCCTTGCCGGCTTCTGTGGTCTTATCGTTGCCACCGTCGGCGTCATTTCCGGCGGCCAAACCTTCGGCACCGGTTACGAACAGGCGCGCGGCGCGGTGGAGGGACATGCGCTGCCCCTGCTGTTCTTCGCCGAGAAGCTGCTTGCGAGTTTCCTGTCGATGATCTCGGGCATTCCCGGCGGCATATTTGCGCCATCGCTTGCCGTCGGCGCGGGCTTCGGCAGCGCTGTCGGCACGCTTGTCGGCGGCAGCATCGCGCTTGCGGCAATCCTCGGCATGGCCGGCTATTTCGCCGGCGTCGTCCAGGCGCCGATGACTGCCTTCGTCATCATTCTGGAAATGACCGGCGACCATCAGGCCGTCATCCCGATCATGGCGGTGTCGATGATCGGCTATGTGACCTCGCGGCTGCTGTCGCGCGAGCCGCTTTATCACGGCCTGTCGCGCGTCTTCATTGCCGCAGCGATCCGCGCCCGACGTGCCATGGAAAAGGAAGGCGGCGAGGAACACGCCGCGCATTGAGTACAAAACGCTGCGACGCCCGCAGGGAGGATCTTACGCAGCTTCCTTGGACCTGGTCAGTTAAGCCATCAGCCTGGCGACTTCCGCACCCTCGGGCTGAGCGATCGCATCGGCGATGGTCGTCGAGAACAGCACCTTGCGGGTCGCATCCGCCACCCGCGCAAAGACATGGCGGATTTCGCAGGTCTGCTCACCGTCGCAATCGTCGCAGCGACGATAGGCTGTCAGTGACAGACAGGGCAGCGGCGCCAGCGGTCCGTCGATGACACGAAGGATCTCGCCGAAGGTGATCTCCTTCGCCGGCTTGCGCAGCAGGTAACCGCCCTGCTTGCCGCGACGACTGATGACGATGCCCTGATGCTTCAGGTCGAGTAGGATCTGTTCCAGGAATTTCTTCGGGATCTTTTGCTGGGCCGCAATGTCGGAAATCATCATCGGCTCGCCCGCCTCGGATTGAGCCAAGGCAGAGAGCGCCCGCAGCGCATATTTTGCTTTCTGAGTAATCATTTCGAACCGCTTCACACACACATGCGATACGTTCGGCCGATCGATTCGGCCGGTCCGCAATAGAACTCCTCAGCCCTCGTCCCCGGGGCAATTTCGAAGCACTCACACCCTTGGCGCCATGCCAGGAAACGCTAACAACCCAGACTTGTTATCATTCTTCGTCGCTATGCCCATAGTTTAACGCAAAATCCACCGCAGCGCATCATTTTGGGCATCACTTCCGATTTCCATTTGACAAGCTATGTGTAACTCTACTATTTCTATAGACATTAAAGCAAGCACTTAAACATGGTCAGCCATCTTGAGTGCTCCCGAAGGGTCGCTTCCGGCGGCAAAACGCCTTGGTTAACAGCCGAGGCGGTCGCTTTTCCCTATCAGCGCTGCTTCATGGAGATATTTACTCTCCATCTGCGTGCTTTCGAAATCTATTTTTCTGTCCGCTGTCGTTGCGAACTGCGATACTCTCCGCAACATTAGGACAGGATCCCCCATGACTGCCATTACCCTTATTGAAGATGCCGCGACGCTCAACAGCCAGCTTGCATCGCTCGATCTTGCCGGCCGTCTGTCTCTCGTGGCCGGCCTCGGTGGCCGCGCCGTGTTCACGACCTCGCTCGGGATCGAGGATCAGGTAATCACTGCGGAGATCGGCAATCACCGCCTGCCGATCGAAGTGGCGACCCTGCAGACCGGCCGCCTCTTTCCCGAAACGCTCGCCCTCATCGACGAGACGGAGAGCCAATACGATATCAACATCGTCCGCTACGAGCCGGAACAGGCCGATATCGATGCTTACGCAGAAAAATACGGTCTGAACGGTTTCTACGAGAGTGTTGAAGCCAGGCATGCCTGTTGTGGCGTGCGCAAGCTGAAGCCGCTTGCGCGTGCCCTCTCCGGCGCCAGCATCTGGATCACCGGTCTGCGTCGCGGCCAGTCCGCCAACCGCGCCGATACGCCCTTTGCCGAATTCGACCCCGAGCGCAACCTGATCAAGATCAATCCGCTTGCCGACTGGGACATCGATGTCATCCGCGCTTACGTCGCCGACAACAGCGTGCCAGTGAACCCGCTGCACGCCCGCGGCTATCCTTCGATCGGCTGCGAGCCCTGCACCCGGGCCATCAAACCCGGCGAGCCGGAGCGTGCCGGTCGCTGGTGGTGGGAAAACGACGAAAAGCGCGAATGCGGCCTGCATGTCCACGAAGAGGGCGCTCCCGCAGCACAATGAAACACCCGCCGGATCCCGGCATCGATCACAAGCGCGTCCCGCACGCCGCCGATATCTAGGGAACCAACGCATCCATTCTTTCCGGCCAAATTCGGTCGGGACATTTGAAAGTTCTGGAGTCATCAATGCCCGATAGCCGTCCGGATACGGAAATCTCCAATCCGCAAAGCGTCAAGCCGCCACTCGATCCGCATCTGAAAGCGCTGGAAAACGAAGCGATCCATATTTTCCGCGAGGTTGCGGCCGAATTCGAGCGTCCTGTGATGCTCTATTCGATCGGCAAGGACTCGTCGGTGCTGCTGCATCTGGCGCGCAAGGCCTTCTACCCCGGCCGCGTACCCTTCCCGCTGCTGCATGTGAACACCGGCTGGAAATTCGCCGAGATGATCACCTTTCGCGACGAGATCGTTAAGAAGTACGATCTCGACCTGATCGAGCATATCAACCCGCGCGGCAAGGCTGAGAACATCACGCCCTTCACCTATGGCTCGGCCCGCTACACCGACATCATGAAGACCGAAGCGCTGCGCCATGCGCTCGATGCCGGCCAGTTCGACGCCGCTTTCGGCGGTGCCCGCCGCGACGAGGAGGCATCGCGCGCCAAGGAGCGCATCTACTCTTTCCGCACGCCGGACCATCGCTGGGATCCGCGCAATCAGCGCCCGGAACTCTGGAACGTCTATAACGGCCAGATCCGCAAAGGCGAAAGCGTTCGCGTCTTCCCGCTGTCCAACTGGACCGAGGTCGATATCTGGCGCTACATTCAGGCCGAGGAAATCCCGATCGTGCCGCTCTATTTCGCGGCAAAGCGCCCGGTAGTCGAGCGCGATGGCATGATGATCATGGCGGCTGATCCACGGCTAGAGCTGCTGCCGGGTGAGACCAAGCGCGAGGAGCTCATCCGTTTCCGCACGCTCGGCTGCTTCCCGCTGACCGGAGCCATCCGCTCCACCGCCACGACCCTTGAAGAGATCATTGCAGAGCTGGAAATCGCCACGGTTTCCGAACGACAGGGCCGCGCCATCGACCGCGACCAATCCGGCTCCATGGAAAAGAAGAAGCGCGAAGGATATTTCTGAGATGACCGTCAACGCAAACGTCGTCACAATACCCGCTATTGGGGCCGCCGCCGAACCGGCCAAGACCCTCCGCGATTCGCGCCCCCTTCGCCTGATTACCTGCGGCAGCGTCGATGACGGCAAGTCCACCCTGATCGGCCGTCTTCTCTGGGATACCAAGGCGGTCAAGGAAGACCAGGCCGCCACGCTACGGCGCGATTCCACCGGCAAGCAGAACGACCTCGGGCTGCCCGACTTCGCGCTGCTGCTCGACGGCCTGCAGGCCGAGCGCGAACAGGGCATCACCATCGATGTCGCCTATCGCTATTTCTCGACCGACAAGCGCTCCTTCATCGTCGCCGACACGCCCGGCCACGAGCAGTACACGCGCAACATGGCAACCGGCGCCTCCACCGCCGATCTCGCCGTGCTGCTGATCGACGCGCGCATGGGCATCCTCGAGCAGACGCGCCGCCACGCGACGATCGCCTCGCTGCTCGGCATCAAGCAGTTCGTGCTGGCCGTCAACAAGATCGACCTGACGAACTACGACCGCGCCGGCTTTGAAAAGATTTCCCACGACTTCCGCGAGTTTGCGCTGTCGCTCGGTGTCAAGCAGATCACGGCCATCCCGATGTCCGCTCTGAAGGGTGAAAATGTCGTCTATTCCGGCCAGGCCGTCATGCCCTGGTACAACGGCCCGACGCTGGTCGAAGCGCTGGAATTGGCGACCGTGCGCTCAGCGCAGACGGTCGGTTTCCGCCTTTCGGTACAGCGCGTCTCGCGCCCCGGCGAAAGCTTCCGCGGCTATCAGGGCACGGTTGCCGGCGGCTCGGTGAAGCCGGGCGACAGCGTCATGATCCTGCCGTCGGGCATGGTCGCCAATGTCTCGAAGATCGTCACCTTCGACCTCGTGCGCAACGCGGCTGTTGCCGGCGATGCCATCACCCTCGTTCTCGACCGACAGGTTGACGTATCGCGCGGCGACATGATCGTCGCGATCGACAGCCAGCCGCAGACTGGCCTCTCCTTCGACGCACAGATCGTTGCGCTTCAGCCCGAAGGCATCGAGCCGGGCAAGCGCTACTGGCTGAAGAGCGGCAGCCGCCGCCAGCGCGTCCAGGTGCAGCCAATCGCCCAGCTTGAGCTGAAGACCGGCGCTTGGGCACCGGCACAGGCGCTGTGGATGAACGCGATCGGCAAGGTTCGCCTGACCTTCGACGAAAGCGCCATCTTCGATCCCTACGAGCAGAACCGCTCGACCGGTTCCTTCATCCTGATCGACCCGGAAAGCAACAACACGGTTGCCGGCGGCATGATCACCGGCAGGCGTTCCGATGTCGGCGGCATCCACAAGGAAGGCCAGCGCGTTCTCCTGTCCCTGCCCGCCGATCTAGCGGAGCAGATCATGGCAAGCGAGCTCTTCGCCAGCCGCCGCGACGAAACGGATGTGCGTCGGGTGACCGCCGCGCAGGCCGCGGAAATCTGGGCGAATGCTGCCAGCGATATCTGATCGCTATCGCATCTGAAAAGGAAGGCGGCGGGCTCGGCTCCGCCGCCTTTTTCGTGCGGACGTAAAAGCCCCTCTCTCCGCTCGCGGAGAGAGGGGCTATCCTGCGGGGCCTTCCAAGCAAATCTTTAAAAGACGTGGTAAGCTCGGCAAATTCGCTCTTGCGTGGCGGTAGAGCTAGAGGCTCGCCACAACGGCAGCCAGCGTTGCCATGCGAGCTTCATCGCGCTTGTAGAAAATCCACTGCTTGATGCGCTTCGGCCGCACCAGCCCCGCCTGCACCAGAATGCGCATGTGCTCGCTCAGCGTTGCCTGGGATATTTGCAGCTTCTCGGCAATGAGGAGCGCACAGACGCCATCCTCCACAAGATCGCCATCGAGCTGCGGCGCAAAATGGGCGCAGGGATCTTTCAGCCATCGCAGAATGATGAGACGGCGTTCGTTAGCCAAAGCCTTGATGAGATCGAGTTCTTGCATTTCGTCACTTTGCTAAGTAACAAAGTCATTGTCAACTTCTGTCTGCGAGATGCCGATGCTTCCCGACACAACGATCACACCCGACCGCATTGCAGAAACCGAAAAGCGGATCCGACCGCATATCCGCCACACGCCGGTTCTGCATGCAGACATGGCTGACTTTGGCCTTGCTCCGGGTTGTCTCGACTTCAAACTTGAATTTCTGCAGCATTCCGGCTCGTTCAAGGCGCGTGGCGCCTTTTCCAGCCTGCTCGGCAGAGATGTACCGGCAGCCGGTGTCGTTGCGGCATCCGGCGGCAATCATGGCGCGGCAGTCGCTTATGCAGCGATGCGGCTTGGCGTTCCCGCGACGATCTTCGTGCCGAGCGTGACCTCGCCGGCCAAGGCAGAGCGCATCCGTGGCTACGGTGCCGATCTCGTCATCGGCGGAGAGCGCTATGCCGATGCGCTTGCCGCCAGCCAGCAATGGGTCGAGGAACAGGGTGCGATGGCCATCCATGCTTATGACCAGCCGGAGACCTTGCTTGGGCAAGGAACCATCGGGCTCGAGATCGAGGCAGATATCCCGGATATCGACACGCTGCTTGTCGCGGTCGGTGGCGGTGGACTGATTGGTGGGATCGCTGCCTGGTTTCAGGGCCGTGTCCGGGTCGTTGCCGTCGAGCCCGAAGGCGCACCGACACTCTGGCAAGCTTTCGAGGCAGGGCACCCGGTCGATGCTCCTGCCGGCAGCATCGCCGCCGATTCACTGGCACCAAAACGCGTTGGCGAGCTCATGTTTCCGATCGCCCGGGCCTACGCACAACGTCCTGTGCTGGTCACCGATGATGAGATCCGCCAAGCACAGCAGGTTTTGTGGGATCGGCTGAGGATCGTTACCGAACCCGGCGGCGCAACGGCCTTTGCCGCGCTGTTTGCCGGCAAATATGCCCCTGCCTCAGGCGAACGCGTGGCCGTGCTGCTTTGCGGCGCCAACACAACCGCGGTTCGATTTGATTGAAACCGCTCCCGATTCGCTAGAACTTGCCTCGAAACGATTGTCCGGGTCTGCCAGTCAATGCAATATCTCGCCAAGGGCCGCCACCAGCCGATCGCATTCCTCATCCGTGCCGATGCTGATGCGCAGGAAGTCGTCGATACGCTCCGCTGAAAACCGTCTTACCAGAATGTTCCTGCTCCGCAGCTCCGCCGCCAGTTCCGCACCTGGCCGGCTCGGATGCCGCGCGAACAAGAAATTGGCAGATGATGGAAGAACGTGAAAACCCAGTTCCGCGAGCGCGGCGGCCAGACGTTCCCGGCTGGCGATGATCATGGCGCGATGGCGTTCGAACCAGTCGCGATCTTTCCAGGCCGCGACGGCACCTGCTTGCGCGAGCCGGTCGAGAGGGTAGGAATTGAAGCTGTCCTTGACCCTTTCCAGAGCCTCGATGAGCGGCCGTTGCCCGACAGCGAAACCGACACGCAAGCCGGCAAGCCCGCGTGACTTCGACAGAGTCTGGATCACCAGGAGGTTCGGATAGCTTCGGACAAGCGAAACGGCACTCTCCCCGCCGAAATCGACATAGGCCTCATCGATAACCACAACCTGATCGGGATGAGCCTTGAGAAGGCTTTCGATGTCAGCCAGAGGCAGGCCGATCCCCGTGGGCGCATTGGGATTGGGCAGGATGATCGCGCCGCAAGGCTGGCGATAATCATCGAGGCGGACACGCATCTCGGCCTCGACCGGAACCTGCCGGAACGTGATCCCGTAGAGGCGGCAATAGGTCAGATAAAAGCTGTAGGTGATATCGGGGAAAAGCAGAGGCTCTTCGTGGTTCAGCAGCGCCTGGAATGTGTGAGCCAACACCTCGTCCGATCCATTGCCGACGAAGACCTCATCCTTGTCGAGCCCGAAGCTCTCGGCGATTGCCATGCGCAGCTCGCGCGCCGTCGGATCGGGATAGAGCCGAAGCGTATCGGACGCGGCCTTCGAGATCGCCTCCAGGGCCAGCGGCGAAGGACCATAAGGGCTCTCATTGGTGTTGAGCTTGGTTATTCCACCCGTGGTCGGCTGCTCGCCGGCGACATAGGGGATGAGGGAATGAACAATCGGGCTCCAGAAACGGCTCATCGTGAGTTCCAGATTTGGCGGTTGCAGGCGGATTTAATATCGTATGTTTCAATTTTACGGACTGCTGTCGCGGACGCCACCGTCGAACGGTATTTTTGGCTCCGTGAGGATTATTGCGTTGACCCGCTTTAAGTCATGGTCGGAAACAAAAGCTCCATCGGATAAGGAAGAGCGAGCTTAGGCATCTCATCGAAGGCCGTGTATTTCAAGCTGGCCGTCTCGGTGTCGGTAAATCCGCCAGGCTCCCCACTTGTCGTGCATTTGAACAGGACGACCAGATACTCAACCTGATCTCCATTTGGATAAGTGTGTCGAAACTCACGGCCGCCAAACACCGCCAGAATTTCTGACTGGATGACCCGCAGGCCAGTTTCTTCAAGAACCTCACGTTCTACTGCCTGCTGCGGCGTTTCACCCAATTCAATTGCGCCGGCGGGCAGGCTCCAGCCTTCGCCCGACGACTTCTCTTGGAGAAGCAATCGTCCCGCTTCATCTGAAATGACCGCTGCAACACTTGGCAAGATGATAAGTTGAGAACCTACTTTTGAGCGTAGTGACTTTATGTAATCCGACGACATGAAAGCTTAGTAGATAATTGAAGAAGCCACCACTTTAAGGACCTCACACCTGACGTCAATGACTGCAATTGACGCGTGCTTACCTTCGAAGAACGGCCAACATGGGCCTTGATTCATGATTTGATCACAGCCGGCAAAACATCACAGCTCTTCGCGAAAAGCCTTTCGCTCAGAAAATCCACGAAAACGCGGACCTTGGGCGACATGTGGCGGTTAGACGGCCAGAGCAGATGGAAGTGGCCGGGTTCATCGATAAAATCATCGAGAACGGTTCTCAGCTTTCCTTCCGCAAGCGTGCTGCGCACGAGGAAATCCGGCATGCAGCCGATGCCAAGACCGGCGACCGTCGCCCCACGCACCGCCTCCATATTGTTGCAGGAGAAGGCTGTCCGCATCCGCAGGTCCAGCTCGCCCTCCGGCATCTTCAACGGCCAATCCTGCAGCTTGCCGCTGTTTGGAAACCGAAAGCGGATTGCCTGGTGCTCATCGAGAGCGCGCGGACAATCTGGAATGCCGAAGCGGTCGAGATAGCCGGGAGCTGCACAGAGCAGCATCTGAAACGGCCGCAAGGTGCGTGATATCAACCGCGAATCCGGCAGATCGCCGCTGCGGATCGCGACATCGACGCCCTCTTCAATCATGTCGACGATGCGGTCGTTGAAATCGATGTCGAGTTCGACCTCGGGATAGCGGGAGACGAATTCCGGCACGACAGGCAGGAGGAAGTGGTAGCTGACGATCGGCACGCTGACACGCAATCGTCCGCGCGGCACGGCGACCGCCTGCGCAAGCGAGGCCTGCGCGTCCTCGAGATCGTCGAGCACCCGCCGGCAACGCTCGTGAAAGAGACGCCCCTCCTCGGTCAGCCGGATGCTGCGGGTGGAACGCTGCAGCAGTCGCACGCCAAGCTGATGCTCCAGATTGCTGACCGCCTTGCCGACGGCGGATGGCGAAAGGCCGAGCACACGACCGGCGGCCGCAAAGCTGCCGAGGTCCGCCGTGCGAACGAAGGCCGTCAAGCCGCTCAAGCGATCCATAGGCATGCTCCATTCGAGAGTTTTATTCCGGTATATATGGAAAAATAGCGCTGTTATCATATGATTGCAGCAAATATATCTTGCTCAGGTCATTTGAAGCACGCGGGCGACGGCCGTTTGGCCAGCATATTCCCAGGATTGTCCGCTACTTCCTCCTTGCTCAAACCTCACGGTAATTCGATGACCTCTCCTCAGACAAAGGTCGCAAGTCCGACCGAGAAATTCTTCGTCCTCGTCGCCGTCTGCTGTGCGGCGGCGGCGATGCCGCTGACATTCACCGGCCCGGCCGTTGCATTGCCGGCCATCAGCCGCACGCTCGGCGGCAGCCCGATCGCGCTCAACTGGGTCACCAACGCCTTCATGCTGACTTTCGGCAGCTGCCTGATGGCCTCGGGCGCTCTGGCGGACAGCTTCGGCCGGCGGCGCATTTTTCTGACCGGCGTTGGCTGCTTTGCGCTATTTTCGGCCGGATTGGCGCTGGCCAGCAACATCGTCTGGTTCGATATATTGAGAGCCCTCCAGGGCCTCGGCGCAGCGGCCGCCTTTTCCGGCGGTATGGCCTCGCTGGCTCAGGAGTTCGACGGCACGGCGCGAATGCGGGCCTTCAGCATTGTCGGCTCAAGCTTCGGTGTCGGCCTCGCCTTCGGGCCGATCGCATCCGGTCTGATGATCGATGCTTTCGGCTGGCCGTCTATCTTCATCCTCGTTGTTGCGCTGGCGTTGCTCGCGCTTGGCCTCGGCGCCTGCTTTTTGCGCGAATCCCGTGATCCTGATGCGGCGGGGCTGGATTGGCCGGGCGCACTGAGCTTCACGTCTGCCCTGACGCTCTTCACATATGGCGTCTTGCGCGCGCCGGAAACCGGCTGGAGCGATCCGCTCGTCATCGCCCTGCTGGTCGGCGCTGCATTGCTCTTTCTCGCCTTCGGCATCATCGAACGTGTCGTGAAGCGGCCCATGCTGGATCTCAGCCTGTTTCGCTATCCGCGTTTCGTCGGCGTACAGCTTCTGGCGGCAGCGCCCGCCTATGCCTTCGTCGTACTGCTGATCCTGCTGCCTGTACGTTTCGTCGGCATCGAAGGCATGAGCGAGATCGCAGCTGGGCGCATGATGGTCGCGCTTTCGGCGCCGCTGCTCATCCTGCCGATCGTTGCCGGGCTTCTGACCCGCTGGTTCAGCCCCGCAACGATCTGCGGCACCGGCCTCATCATCTCGGCGACAGGCCTTTTCTGGCTCAGCCACTTTGCCGCCGGCTCGGCCCCATCCGCTCTCATCGGTTCGTTGCTGACGATCGGCGTCGGCATCAGCCTGCCCTGGGGCCTGATGGATGGGCTTGCCGTCAGCGTCGTTCCCAAGGAGCGGGCGGGCATGGCAACCGGTATCTTCAGCACCACCCGCGTCGCCGGTGAAGGTGTCGCGCTTGCAATCGTCAGTGCCATCCTCTCCGCCTTCATCCAGACGAACCTTGGCACATCGTCAGGTGAGCACACCGCGATGGCTGCGCAGCAGCTCGTGACAGGCAATCTGACCGCCGCTGCGTCGAATGTGCCAGCGATCGGGCATGACGCTCTCATTCAGGGTTATGGTAATGCCTTCAGCGCGCTCCTCTGGCTCCTCACCGCCATCACCGTCCTGACAGCCATCGTCGTCTTTTCCTTCCTCGGCCGCACATCGCCGACGGTTGCCGCAGAAGATGCGGAGCAGTTGCAAGAGGACGAGGATGCGCTTTGCGTATCGAAAGCTTAAGCAGTATTGATGACTGGCCGGAACGTTGCCCGGCCAGTCCGACCACCGCCCGCGGCATAGCAAGAAGGCGAATCGAAGGCCGCGCACGGCCGAAAATCCCACCGCGCCGCAACAGAATATTTCGAAACCACATAAAATGTGCGCGCCAGATCCATGCGCGAACGATCTTCGCCGCGGCGTCAGGCTGGCGTTTATGATCGTCGCTGCTATATCATATCCCCATGATATCAGACCGGTTTTTGAAGATTATTGCCTGGACGTACATTGCGGCGCTTATCGGCGTAACGCTTGCGCATTTCAATTGGCAGGCGACCTTCGGCAATCCGTTCGATATCTTTCGCGCCGCCGCACTCTGTATAGCAGGAATGCTCGCCCGGCTCGCCTACCCGCAATCTCCCTCCTTCACCTGCCTGTTGATGATCGGCAGCGTGCTGGCACTTTCTGTTTCGCATCTCCTGGCAAACGGCAATTATGGCTCGACGCTCGACATCATCGTCGGCATGACCAGCGGGCTCTGGGGCATCATGATCGGCTCGATGCTGAGCAAGCTCATCATCGCGACTTCCAAACGACCGGCGTCATATTAAGAGCCGTCGATCGCCCGGACACGCTCCTGGCTGTCGCGCGGGTGCGACAATTGCTGCATCAACGTTCAAGTGCACAATCGCGCCCGATTGACCACGCAGCGACAAATATTATCGAATAATATTCGAATAGAATAAAACGTCGCATTGTACCTCAAAATGACTATTACGCTGCCAATATTATGCAGAACTTATCATCTTTGTTTGCGGATGTGGCTTTCCTGCAACTAAAACTTAAATTTCACGAAAAAGTCATCTCGAGAAAAATATATCATATAACTTTGCAGGAATTCGTCTCTAATAAGGACCAGAAGCGGGTGGGGCCCGTTTCTCCCGAGTCGGGGTTTTAAACAGGGATAGGGTGAGGCACGTCGACTTTTCGGCGCGATAGCCTATGCCCAATCTATATTGGATTGGAGTTTTTATGAACATCAAGAGCCTTCTTCTCGGCTCCGCTGCTGCTCTGGCAGTAGTTTCTGGCGCTCACGCGGCCGACGCTATCGTTGCTGCTGAGCCGGAACCGCTCGAATACGTCCGCATCTGCGACGCTTACGGCGCTGGCTACTTCTTCATCCCAGGCACGGAAACCTGCCTCAAGATCGGCGGTATGGTTCGTACCGAAGGTAAGTGGTACAACGCTTACAACCCGGCCGACCGTTACGGCACGCTGTGGCACACCCGCGCTCAGCTGAGCATCGACACCGCAAGCGACACCGAATACGGCGCGCTGAAGACCAACACCATCTACCGTTTCGACTGGCAGGATGGCGGCTCGACCACAACGAAGCTGCTCTGGGCTAACATCAGCCTCGCTGGCTTCACCGTCGGTAAGCTCGACTCGCAGTACAACCTGTACACCGGCTACGCCGGCAACGTCATCAACGACGACGTGGTCTATGACGGTCCGTACGAACTGAACCAGTTGACCTACAACTATGACGCAGGCAACGGCTTCACGGCTGTTATCTCGCTCGAAGACAGCAACTCCGGTTCGGGCGCCAAGGGCGTCAACGGCGAAGACAGCTCTAACCACTACGCTCCGGACGTTGTTGCCGGTGCTGGTTATAAGGCTGGCAACTTCGGCTTCAAGATCGTCGGCGGTTATGACTCCATCGTCGAAGAAGGCGCTGTCAAGGCTCGCGTCGATGCCGACTTCGGCGTCCTCAAGGCCTTCTTGATGGGTGGCTGGAACACCGATGGCGACAAGCTCAACAAGTACGCCAGCGCGAACGGCGCCGGCCCGGCCAAGGGCATCGGCTGGGGCGACTGGGCTGTTTGGGGCGGCGTGACCGTTCCGATCAACGAGAAGTTGCAGGCCAACGCTCAGGTTGCCTACACCGACTCCAAGATCTTCGCAGCAACCGCAAACGTCCGTTGGAACCCGGTCAAGAGCCTCCTGGTTCAGCCGGAAGTTTCCTACACCAACTGGGACTCCATCAACCAGGACCAGTGGGCTGGCATTCTGCGCTTCCAGCGTAGCTTCTAAGACCTCTTTACCGAGATCTGATCTGACTTGACCCCTGATCGGATGGGGACCGGTCCAGCTTCCAGCGAAGTTGGACCGGTCTTTCCGAGAAGGGGTTGATTCATTTTATGGATGCCGTTCGATCGCATGTTTCAGCCACCGAACTTGCGTGCTCATGCCGGCGGGAACGTCAGCCAGCCAGCGACTGCATCGATTGTCGAGCAAATAAACGCGCGGCCGCGAATTGCCTGAATTTCCCTATCATCAACGCATCGACATCCCGCTTCTTTTGTCGTAGAGAGAGCCCATGTCTTTCGCTCACGCATATTCCGCACGATTTTATTCGTACCGCTGCTCTCAGCGGAGGCGGGCCTGTGCGTAGTTAGAAAAGACACGACAGCAAAGACCCGAACAGCCGCTAGTTCTACCTGGCGGCTTTTTTGTCGCCACGGTATGACCCCTAAAGGAACCGATACCGTGTTGAATTCCACCGATGACCTGCGCATTGTCGAGATCACGGCGCTGACGCCGCCCTCTCGCATCATTGACGAAATCCCCCGCGACGAGGCCGTGACGGCGACCGTTACCGGCGCCCGCAATGCCGTTCACAACATCCTGCACGGCGAGGATGACCGGCTGATCGTCGTGATCGGCCCCTGTTCCATCCATGATCCGGCTGCAGCCCACGAATACGCGGCCCTTCTCAAGGAACAGCGCGACCGCTTCGCCGACGATCTAGAAATCATCATGCGCGTCTATTTCGAGAAGCCACGTACGACCGTAGGATGGAAGGGCCTGATAAACGACCCGCATCTCGACGGCAGCTACCGCATCGAGGAAGGACTACGCATCGCCCGCAAGCTGCTGTTCGATGTCAATGAGATCGGCCTGCCGGCGGGCTGCGAATATCTCGATACGATCACGCCGCAATATATTTCGGATCTGGTGAGCTGGGGCGCGATCGGCGCCAGGACGACCGAGAGCCAGGTGCATCGCCAGCTGGCATCCGGCCTCTCCTGCCCCGTCGGCTTCAAGAACGGTACGAATGGCGACGTGCGCATCGCGCTCGACGCGATCGTCGCGGCATCGCAGCCGCATCATTTCCCGGCCGTGACCAAGGAAGGCCTCGCAGCGATCGCCTCGACGCGTGGCAATGAGGACTGCCACATCATCCTGCGCGGCGGCAAACAACCGAATTATGATGCTGCAAGCGTGCAGTCGACCGCGGAACAATCCCTCAAGGCCGGGCTCGAGCCGCGCATCATCATCGATGCCAGCCATGCCAACAGCAGCAAGAATCCGGAAAACCAGCCGCTCGTCGTCACGTCAGTCGCAGAGCAGGTTGCAGCCGGCGATCGGCGGATCAAGGGCATGATGATGGAGAGCAATCTCGTTGCCGGCCGCCAGGATCTCGTGCCGGGCAAGCCACTGGTCTATGGCCAGAGCATCACCGACGGCTGCATAGACTGGCCGACCTCGGTTCGCACGCTGGAAGATCTGGCAAAGGCTGTCCGGGCACGACGGCAGGCGCGCTAACACCGTCTCCCATCCGGGAGACAGGCTCGGGTTAAATGCGTCGATAGCGCGCGAGGCTCAGATAGTTTTTTCTCGGCCCGCGCACTTGCCACATCTCAGCCCAGTCATCGGGCGAGCGAAAGAACAAGCGGCCCCGGTAGAGATCGGGACCGCAATGATGGGTGACGCGCTGCGAGGCACCTTCACCGATGCGAATGAATTGCGAAAGATTAGGGAAGCGCACGACGAGATCGTCATCCGCGTCATCGAGCCGATAGGTGCGGCTGCTTCTCAGCGTCGCGTGGCCGCTTCGCGTATCGCCGTGTTCCTCGAACTGGACAGGCGTAATGAACGCCTGTCCTTCAAATGTGATCAGGGAACGGTTGAAGCGATCGATGATTCGCCGCTTCACCTCCCATGTGCCGAGGAAAAGATTCAGCCGACCGATGCCGGCCGATCCCTTCATCAGGAGGCCGCGCGCTGCGCTGCGTCGGCCTGTCGGCGGGGCAGCTTCCAGCCCGGCCGGACGAAGTGGCAGGTATAGCCGTTCGGATAGCGTTCCAGATAATCCTGGTGCTCCGGCTCGGCTTGCCAGAAGTCGCCGACCGGCGCGACCTCGGTGACGACCTTGCCGGGCCACAGGCCGGAAACGTCGACATCGGCGATCGTATCCAAG
The DNA here is from genome assembly GCF_900094555.1 of Martinezella hainanensis. Lineage (GTDB taxonomy): Bacteria > Pseudomonadota > Alphaproteobacteria > Rhizobiales > Rhizobiaceae > Rhizobium > Rhizobium hainanense. The sequence continues at coordinate 14,613 of NZ_FMAC01000002.1, read as the reverse complement.
GCGACCTGCTTCTGCTCTTCGCTGGTGTAGAAGATCGCCGAGCGGTAGCTCAAGCCGACATCGTTACCCTGGCGGTTGCGTGTGCTCGGATCGTGGATCTGGAAGAAGAATTCCAGCAGATCGCGGTAGCTGATCTTCTGCGGATCGAAAATGATCTCGATCGCCTCGGCATGGGTGCCGTGGTTGCGATAGGTGGCGTTGCGGACATCGCCGCCGCTGTAGCCAACGCGCGTCGAGATGACGCCGTTATAGCGACGGATGAGATCCTGCATGCCCCAGAAGCAACCGCCAGCGAGAACTGCACGTTCCGTTGTCATCTTACATCCTCCACTTGATCGATGTAGGCACCATAGCCCTCTGCTTCCATGCGGTCACGCGGCACGAAGCGAAGCGAGGCGGAATTGATGCAATAACGCAGGCCGCCGCGATCGATCGGGCCGTCCGGGAACACATGGCCCAGATGGCTGTCGCCACCGGCCGAGCGCACTTCGACGCGCACCATGCCGTGCGACATGTCGGTCAATTCGCTGACATTGGCGGGCTCGATCGGCTTGGTGAAGCTCGGCCAGCCGCAGCCGGAATCGAACTTGTCGGCGGAAGCAAAGAGCGGCTCGCCGGAGACGATGTCGACATAGATGCCGGACTGCTTGTTGTAGAGATATTCACCGGAACCGGGACGTTCCGTGCCGCTCTGCTGCGTCACGCGATACTGCTCAGGGGTAAGCTTGGCCACTGCCTCTGCCGTCTTGCTGTATTTGCCCATTGTTGTTCTCCTTGCCCCTTGGCACGAATTTCAAGCTTGGCCGAATGTCCTGGACAGGACCCGAGAGGGCCGGATGAAGCTCGATCAGCGCTAAGGGAGTGGTTGCAGGGCCAATATAGGTATCACACGATCGATTTGCCATATCGATCACGACTGCGTGACGCACTGCCCTTCCCGCGCCTCACCCATCCATCTCGCATGACGCCGCGTAAATCGCGCCAAGCGCCTCGATGCCGGCCTGATCATCGCTGTCGAAGCGGCCAGGTAGCGGGCTGTCAAGATCGATCACGCCGAAAACCTTTCCGGCGCGGAAGAGCGGCACGACCAGCTCCGAGCGTGAAGCAGCATCGCAGGCGATGTGTCCGGGAAAGGCGTGCACATCCTCTACGAGGACCGACTGAGCCCTTTCGACCGCCGTCCCACAGACGCCGCGGCCAACGGCAATGCGCACGCAAGCCGGTTTGCCCTGGAACGGCCCGAGCACAAGCTCTTCTGGCTGCCGCAGAAAATAGAAGCCGGCCCAGTTGAGGTCGGACAGCATCTGATAGATCAACGCGGAGGTATTGGCCGCGTTGGCAATCGGATCGTGCTCACCGTCCAGCAAAGCTTTCAGCTGATCCGCAAGCTCGCGATAGAATTCGGGCTTGCTGTCGTGTCGGATCGCTTTTTCAACGAACATGGGTCTACTCTTTCGAAGTTCCAGTCTCAAAGAGACTATCAGTCCTTGTCGTCAGGCGGGCAAGGCCAGCTGGACGGCGCCTTCAACCAAGAGGGTAATATGGTCGTGTTGTCCCCGCATGCCAGGTTGATCTGCGCCTGCTGCAGGCCGCTTGCCTTCGACAGATCAAGGCCCTCGATGCGCGTCAGATACATGAAAGCGCCACTGAAGGAGGTTGCCCCATCCATCACCGCGCCGTTCAAGGTCGCCCGCGAGAGATTGGCGAAGGAGAAATTCGCGCCCGTCAGCACGGCCTTGTCAAAATCGGCACGGCCGAGCTCCGCCTTCTGAAAATCGGCGTTCTTCAGCTGTGCACCGGCAAATTCGGCCCGCTGCAATTCGGCATTGGCAAAGGATGTGCCGTTGGCGGTGGCATTGCTGAAATCGGAGCGATAGGCCTCGATCTTGGCAAAATTCGCGCCATCCGCCTTGGCATTTTTCAGCCAGGCCCGCACCAGGGTTGCCTTTTCGAGGTTGGCGGAGGTCAGGTTGGCATCGCTGAGATCGGTGCTGTCGAAATGGGCGCCCGCAAGATTGGCACCATGCAGGTCGCTTGTCTGCAGCATGATGTTGGTCTTGCTGCAACCGCTCCAATCGAGGCCTGGACCGGCGACATTGCCGCAATCGGCAGCACGCAGGGCATTGCTGCTGGAACCCAGAAGGAATGCGGCGCTCAGCGCCAGCATGCCAAAGCCGGTGGCGACCCCCAATCTCTTCCCCACGGCACCACCGCGCAAAGCGCCGCGACGCCGTCGCCCCATGATCGTTTCCCCGGCCAATCTGGCCACCCCGTCAACAAGATCCATTCCGTTACTCCGCTCCAGCACCTGCCAGCCGAACTCTCGCCTGAGTCGGATGCACGTCCCTCTTCCTTGTATATGGTGCTTCGGGCGACAAAAAGAGCCGGTTTTGTAAAAGCATATTTGAGACGCGATTTGGATGTGAGCCGTTGAAGTGGGAAATAAGCCCAGGCACCAGAACAATTGCGGTAGGCCTCATACGCCCGGCCTCGAGGAGAAGGACAGCCCGATCGAAATGCCGACATCGGGCATTGACGAGACACCGCCCGGCCTTGCGCAAGGCAAGCAGGTAACATTCTTAATTAAGTGAGAGATTTTTCGGGAACAAGATCAGTATTTTAAGCTGGTCGGAGTGGAGTGATTCGAACACTCGACCCCCACGTCCCGAACGTGGTGCGCTACCAGACTGCGCTACACTCCGTGACCAGCGGCGCTTCTATAGACCAGCCATTTTTGATGCACAAGCACCAATTTCAAAAAAAGCATCGGATTTTTGACGAAAAGATTACAGTCGCAGCTGCCTAGAAAATCGGCAGGAAACAGCGGCCGAAAATGCCAGCGTGCAAAAGACGCAACAGATCAAGTAAAATCCCGTTTGTACACGCGGATGGGAATTTTCTTTTGCCGGCTTTGGCGCTAAAGCCCTAAGCGGGACAGGTGGAAATGTCGTGGGACAGCGCGGCTTTTCCGCGACCTTATGCGTGACAGAAGCTCAAGGACGACACGATGAATATCCGCATGATCACCGCGGCTGGACTGTTGCTGGCACTGGCCGGTTGCAGCACCACGACGACAACCACGACAGCAGCCCTGCCGCTGCTTGCAAAGAACCCGGTTCAGGATCGCTGGCAGGGCCAGTCCGCAGGCCGCTTCTTCGCCGCCTACGGCCCGCCGATCTCCGACCGCGACGAAAGCGGCAACCGCGTCTATACTTGGCGCGGCGGCTACAAGAACGTCACCATCGTCACCAAGGACGGCAAGAAGAGCGGCAAGCGCTCGCTCAGCTGCAAGGCCGACATCGTTACCAACCAGAGCTACGAGATTCGCTCGGTTAAAATCCTCGGCGACCAGCCTGGTGTCAGCGGCCCGTCCTACTGCGCCGAGCTTCTGGCTCCGCCGGAAAAGGCGAGCTGAGGCCAAAGCTTCATCACGGAACAATGCCAGCGGGCGGCCTGCAAAGGCCGCCTGTTGCGTTTGCGGGCGTCAGCCGTTTGCCGCAGCGATGTCGGCACAGCTTCTCGAGTGTGGCGCATTTGCAGCGGGTACGAAGGCTTTATCGACGGCATAGAGCTTGGCAAACGGCGTTTCGGCGGCAAGTTTCACGCCTTGCGGAACCACGCCGCCGAAACGGTCCTCAACATCGGCATTGACGAGCAGAACGAAGTCGAAGCGATGCCGCCAATCCTTGAGATAGGGCGCAATGCCGCTGAAGGCCGAAATCTCGTCGGGGCAATCCAGCAGGCCTATGGGAAACAGATTGCCTTCCGGCACGGCGATGTCGCTCCAGGGCGGTAACACAGTCAGCGGCTGCTTACCCCTGGCGGTGAAGATCGTCGGCACGAAGGCATGGGCGTAAGGGACCGCAAGCGTGGGCAAATGCCGGAAGGTGTCCTGGTTCCAGGCGAAGTAGCGATGATCGGCGATGCCGCGTCCGTTCTGCTGCCGCATGACCGGCAGGACGGTTGCACCTTCCGGCACAGCCGTCAGAACAGTGCTGACGTCAGCGACATCGGACTGTCCCTGCCACCAATTGACACCGATCCAGGCCGTTCTGCCCAAAACGACCGTCGAGAGCACGAGCATGACCAGAAAGGCTTGGCGGCGTGGCACGCGAGGCAAAGGAGAGATCATCACCATGGCAGCGAGCGCCATCATGATCGGAAAGCGCCAGCTGATCCAGCCCGTCCCAAGCATATGACGCGGCACGACGCAGGACAGAAGCAGCAGGCCGGCGGCCGTCACCGCCATGCCGGCATGCACGCTCAGACGGCGCGTGAGAACCGCATAGATTCCGACGAATATCAACGGGACCAGAAACAGCATGTCCACCGGCAGCACGTAGCTCCAGAATGCCGACATCAGATTAGCCAGCAGCAGCACGATGGAATTGTTCCAGGATGCATCCAGACTGCCTCCGCCATCGGGCAAGACAGGCTGATAGAGGAAAAGGCAGATCGCCGGCAGGGCGCAGGCCAGCATCGCAAGTACAAGCCTGCCGCATAAGCGCAGGAAATCGCGAGGTGACCTCAATGCCGCCGTCGTCGGCGAGAATTCAAGGCCGCAGACGAGTGCCATATAGAAGCCAAGCGAAAAGAGATGCATGACGGTGAGCAGCAGGCCCGCGAGCAGACGCCAGCCGAACAGTGCGACCGGATTGCGGGACTGCAAGACGTGGTCGGCGGTCGCGAAGAACAGCGCCATGCCGAGCCCGATCTGAAAATTGATGAAGCCGCCGATCAGCGTCGCGCACCAGGCGAAATACAATATGCCGATCTGCCAGTAATAGCCGCCGCCATGCAGGCGCCGGTGCAGGGCGATCGCCCCGAGAGGAGGCAGAACGATCGCCAGGAAAAGAAGGCTGCGCGCCAATAGCGAAACGCCAACAAGCGGCCCCAGCCAGTATGCGGCGAGATCGATGCCGACATTGGTAAACGTCCTGTTCCAGTCGATCGCATAGATCTCCCGAAAGGGCGGCGTGTTGATGCCGCCGGCGAGCAGCCACATGCGCGCATAATGGTTGGGATAGTCGAGGATTGGCGGAAACTTGAAGACGGCAACGAAAACGGCGACCAGGATCAGGAAGATAGCGATGGCAATGCCCGGCCTCTGCCTGACGATGGCGGTGTCCGCATCAACCGCTTGGCGCGCGGATACAGTATCGGAAACAGCGCCGCCACCGGTCGACGGCGAAGTCACGGAACCTCGCGGCATCAGCGAACTGCCCTCGCCTGCTCCGCGCTGGCAGCCGCTTCGCCGGAATTATTCAAGGCGTCCTCAAGCGTACGTCGCTTGCCCGCCGCATCCATGTCGGAAAAGCCGCCGGGAATGTCGAGCGACCGGCCGCCCTGCGCCAGGCTTTCGATCATGAACATCGGGCGGCGCTTATTCTCCTGCACCAGCCGGCCGACATATTCGCCGATGATGCCGATGCAGATGAGCTGGATGGCGCTGAAAGCGGTGATGGCGGCCATGATGCTCGACCAGCCGACGATCGTCTCCCCGGCAAACCAGCGGACGAGCGTATAGAGCAGCAGCAAGGCGGCGCAGCCGACGCTCGCAAGGCCGAGCCATGTGCTGATGCGCAGCGGCACGGTTGAAAAGCTGGTAATGGCGTCGATCGCGAAATTGATCATCTTGCGCAGCGGATATTTGGTCGTGCCGGCAAAACGCCCATCGCGCTCATAGGGCAGTGCCACCTGCCTGCCACCGATCCAGCTCACCATGCCGCGGATGAAACGATCCCGCTCCGGCATCGCCAGCAGAATATCGACGACGCGCCGCCGCATCAGCCTGAAATCGCCGACATCGCGCGGGATCGCAACCGAGGCGAGCCGCGACAGCAGCCGATAGAAGAGAGAAGCGGAGGCGAGCTTGAACCAGCTCTCACCCTGCCGGCGCACGCGCTGGCCATAGACGACATCCGCACCGCGATCCATGATCGGCATCATCATCAGCAACAGTTCCGGCGGATCTTGAAGATCGGCATCGATCAACAACACCCGCTCGCCGCGCGAGGCGGCAAGACCGGCGGTAGCGGCCAACTGGTGGCCATGGTTGCGCATGAGGCGCACGCCAAGCACCTGCGACACCTTCGCAGCAAGCGCGGCGATGACCTCCCAGGTGCCGTCGGTAGACCCATCATCCACCAGCACGATCTCGAAGGCCTCGCCGGCGATGCCCCGCGCCGTCGCTTCCGCACGCCGGCAGAATTCGCCAAGCCCTTCCTCCTCATTGTGGCAGGGGGCAACGATGGAAAGCAGCAGTTCCTGGGGAGCGTGGTTCATGATCGCCTGTATCGAGATGACGGCGACTACAGTGGAGGAAAATGGTCAAACAATATTTAAGTGGTGGAATAACGACGCTTACGACGGAAATTTTCTCAGACAATATCTCTGACACTGCAAAGTCTATCGCTGTAGTCCGTTTAGGATATTGGGAAACATATGGCTGGGGCGCCAGGATTCGAACCTGGGAATGCCGGTACCAAAAACCGGTGCCTTACCGCTTGGCGACGCCCCAACAGAGGAAATGGCGGCTGTACCAGCCAAATCGGCGTCTGATTAGCAAAGGTCGCATCCCGCTACAATGACTAAGTGATGCGCGGATGCATATTTCTGTGTGCTTTCCAGGCGGCTATGATAGGTCTTGCTGCAGTGCATTTGAAATAAGGAGGTCCGATGAGCCCGTTTCGCGCCCGCCCGCCGGCCGTGCCCACCGTGCTTCTCGATGATGCCGTCTGCCGCATCACGCGCTGGGATTTCGAGCCCGGCGCCGATACCGGACACCATGTCCACGGCCTTGGCTATGTCGTGGTGCCGATGACCGACTGCCAGTTTCTGCTGGAGGAGCCCGGCGGCAGCCGACGTGTCGACATTGCCAGGGGCGCCGCCTATCGGCGCGAGGCCGGCGTCGAGCATAATGTCGTCAATGCCGGCACAGAGCCTATGTCCTTTATCGAAATCGAATACAAGCAATCATGAACACGCCTGACTTCGACCTTGCCTTCGACCCCGCCTATGGCCGCGCCGTTTCCGTCGCGCCCGGCATCGAACGGATGACGGTCAACAATCCCAGTGCCTTTACCTTTCACGGCACCAACAGCTATATCGTCGGCACCTCCTCCGTCGCCGTCATCGATCCCGGCCCGGAGAACGAGGAACATTTCGCCGCCCTGATGGCGGCGCTGAAGGGGCGCGAGGTCACGCATATCTTCGTCAGCCACACCCATCGCGATCACTCGCCGCTGGCGAAGCGGCTGAAGGAGGCAACGGGGGCACTGACCGTCGGCGAAGGGCCGCATCGGGCCGCTCGGCCGCTCCATCAGGGCGAAATCAATCCCTTCGCCGAAAGCTCCGACATGGAGTTTCAGCCTGACATTGTGGTTGCCGATGGTCAAAGCGTCTCGGGAGACGGATGGCAGATGACGGCGCTGCTGACGCCTGGCCATACGGCAAACCACGCATGCTTCGCGCTCGATGGCACCGGCATTGTCTTCTCCGCCGATCATGTCATGGCCTGGGCGACCTCGATCGTCGCACCGCCGGATGGTTCCATGGCGGATTATATGGCCTCGCTGGAAAGGCTTCTTGCCCGCGAAGACCGGCTGTTCCTGCCGGGTCATGGCGGCCCGGTGAAGGAGCCCGCTTCCTTCATGCGCGGCCTCAGAACCCATCGCCGCATGCGCGAGCGCGCCGTGCTGGAACGCATCAAGGCCGGCGACCGGCTGATCCCTGACATGGTGAAAGCCATCTATCGCGATACGGACCCGCGCCTGCATGGAGCGGCCGCGCTTTCGGTGCTGGCACATCTGGAAGATCTGGTCGAGAAGGGCCAGGTGAAAACCGATGGCCCGCCGGCGCTCTTCGGAGCCTATCGCCCGGCGTGAGCCACCTCAGCTTCCGGCGATGCCGAGCAATTCCGCATCCAGTGCTTTCAGATAGCCATCGGCCAGATCGGCGCTGACGCCAAGATCGTCCTGGCCATAGCGGGACGCGACACGGATATCGACAAGCGTCGTTTCCGCCTCTTCGCGAATACGGATCAGTATGTCACATGGCAGGCCAAAAATGCGGGTGCGGGTTTCGCCCTGCAGGATGACATCGGTATTCTGGCGGATGAGTTCCGCCACTCCGTCACGGAAGGGACGCGGCGTCGGCACCGGAACGATGGCGGGCACATCGCCGCCGGTGCTGTCATCCTGCGCGGGATTGATCGTCGGCGGGCGTGTGCGGCGTTTCGGCTTCACGTTGCCGTTGGGATCGGCGACATCGGCGCCCTCCGCCTTGACGACTGTGATGTGATAATCATGCGCGACCTTGCGCACCGCCTCCAGAACGCGGTCGGCAGCCCCCTCGTAGCGGCGGCTGATCAAAGCGGGATAAGCATCGAATTGCGCCTCGCGTTCCTGCTGCGTCACGAGATGGCGCGATGGCAACCACAGCTGCCGCGCATCCGGTGTTGCCAGCCATTCCGGCGGATCGTTGAGATCGGTCGAAATCTCGTAGATATGCGGCCGGGTCCAATAGCGCTCGGCGCCGAAGCCGAAAATGGCGAGCGGCAGGGCGGCATAGACGAGCGCCTTGACGGCGGAGACACCGCCAATGGCAGCGCTCTGCCAGAGCTGGGCAAGGCCTACCAGCGCAAGCAGCACCGCCAGGATGGCACAGCCGGCAGAAATCAGGAGCAGCAGCACGAAATAAGGCGTTTCCAACGGCGCGAAGCGGTGACCGATCAATGTCACCCCGCAGAGCACCAATGCAAACGAAGCGATCAAACGCGCGGCGCGGGCGGCATGTGAAACGGGACGGTCGAAGCGAATGGTCATCAAGGGCTCGTCGGCACGTCGGATCGGAAGCCGGATGCACCGAATCCCAGAAAACGACTTATGTTTAGATCAAGAAACGGCGAAAATAAATCGAATGTCACGGCACCAACATGCAATGTTCTCTCAAGGTCCAAACGAGTAACGCCTAAAGCGCGTCGCGATCTCAAAGATTCGCTCCTTGCGCTTTCGGTCTCGTTTCTTCGCATGTCGTTACCGCAAAACCGCTGCGCACTTTTGCGCGCCATGCCTAGACCAAAAACGTGAGCGCTTGCTTAAATTCCTAAAAAAGGCCATTCTTTAGCGTTTTATCGAGGCTTTGAAAGGACTTGATGAGATGGAACCGATGCTTTCTCAAGACGTCGCTGCCAAGGCGCTGCCGGGCGCGGCGATTGCCGGAGCCGATACGGGCGATCCTATTCTGCCGATGGAGCTCTTGGAGCTAGAGCTTTCGCTCGAAGGTTTTTCCGGCGGGGAACCGGGTTTTTGCGAGGCCGTGCGGCACGCCGCCTCAGCAGTGCACGGCGACTTCCTCTTCGATCTGCCCGCGGCAGGACTGATCTCCGATTGCCGCAGGCTGGCTGTCATCCGGATTCCCGAAAGCGATGCGACGATGCGCACACTCTTTGCCGCGCTGGACGAAGATGGCGCAGAAATTCGTTTGCTGCAGCCGGATGAGGAGACCGAGCATCTGTTGCGCTTCGCCGATGCCTTCGTCGATCTCTTGCAGAGGCTGCCGGCAAAGCCGAAGGAAGCAGCGTAGGCAACCCGGCCTACAGCGGTAATACGCCTTTCGCGCCATCGCGCGCGGCGCTATAATTCGTGCCTGCACATCTGCATTCAGGACACCAAGTCATGCGTATCGCTGCTTCCGCCCTATCTCTTCTCGCTATTACGCTTGTGCTCTCCTCCTGCCAGACGGCGGAGGAAATCCGCGCCGCGGACGCATCCAGATGCAGCGGCTACGGCTTCAAACCGGGCACTCAGAACTTCGCCAATTGCCTGATGAACCAGGATCTTAGCCGGCGTGCGGACCAGCGGGCTTTCATGGAAAGCAACGATGATTTCTTCTGGGGACCGACGATCGTCGTTGGCGGCCCGGGATATTACTATCATCGCGGCTACTGGCGCCGCTGACCGGCATGCCCCAGCTTAGATAATCAGGCTCGTCCCTTGATCGCCGCCTGCGCTGCGGCAAGCCGCGCAATCGGCACGCGGAACGGGGAACAGGACACATAGTCCAGCCCAATATCCTCGCAGAAATGGATCGAAGCGGGATCGCCGCCATGCTCGCCGCAGATGCCGAGTTTCATGTCGTTACGGGTGCGGCGACCGCGCTCGGAGGCGATGCGAATGAGTTCGCCTACTCCGTCGAAATCGAGCGATATGAAGGGGTCATGCTCGATGATGCCCTTGCGCTGATAGGTCGGGATGAAGGCGGCGGCATCGTCGCGCGACATGCCGAATGTCGTCTGCGTCAGGTCGTTCGTGCCGAAGGAGAAGAATTCGGCAGCCTCGGCGATGATATGGGCGCGCAATGCCGCGCGCGGCAGCTCGATCATCGTGCCGACGAGATAGTCGATCTTCATCTTCGCTTCGGTCATGACGGCGCGCGCCACCTCGTCGATGCGAGCCTTGACGTAATCCAGCTCCGAGCGCAGCCCGACGAGCGGCACCATGATTTCGGGCACGACGGCCGCGCCTGTTTCGCGTGCGGCCAGAACCGCGGCCTCGAAAATCGCGCGGGCCTGCATCTCGACGATCTCCGGATAGGAAATCGCCAGGCGACAGCCGCGATGGCCGAGCATGGGATTGAATTCGTGCAGCGCATCGACGCGCTGGCGCAGGCCGGCAGGCTCCATGCCCATGATCCCCGCCACTTCGGCGATCTCTTCGTCGGTCTTCGGCAGGAATTCGTGCAGCGGCGGATCGAGCAGGCGGATGGTGACAGGCAGGCCGTGCATGATGGTGAACAGGCCGGTAAAATCGAGCCGCTGCATCGGCATGAGCTTGGCAAGGGCGGCGCGACGCCCCGCCTCGTCTTCGGCGAGGATCATCTCACGCATCACATGGATGCGATCGCCCTCAAAGAACATGTGCTCGGTACGGCATAGGCCGATGCCCTCGGCGCCGAAAGAACGGGCTGCACGGGCATCGGCGGGTGTGTCGGCATTGGTGCGCACCGTCATGCGGCGCGAGCGATCGGCCCAGGCCATGATGCGCCCAAAATCGCCCGACAGCTCCGGCTGGATCATCGGCACTTCGCCTTTCAGCACCTGGCCGGTGGAGCCATCAATCGTGACGATATCGCCTTTCTTCAAGATGACGCCGATACCTATCAGCTTCTCGTTGCGCATGTCGATGCGCATGGTGCCGGCGCCGACGACGCAGGGAATGCCCATGCCGCGGGCAACGACGGCCGCATGACTGGTCATGCCACCGCGCGTCGTCAGGATCGCTTCGGCAGCATGCATGCCGTGAATGTCTTCCGGGCTCGTCTCGATGCGCACGAGGATAGCCTTGCGGCCCTCTTCCTCGGCAATGATCGCCTCTTCGGCCGTGAAGACGATCTCGCCGGTGGCGGCACCCGGCGATGCGGGCAGGCCGGAGCCAATGAGTTCGCGGCGGGCGCGCGGATCGATCGTCGGATGCAGGAGCTGATCCAGCGTCGACGGCTCAATGCGGGAGACAGCTTCGTCCTCGGTAATCAGCCCCTCGTCGACCATATCGACGGCAATCTTCATCGCTGCCTTGGTGGTTCGTTTGGCATTGCGGGTCTGCAGCATCCAGAGCTTGCCGCGCTCGATGGTGAATTCCAGATCCTGAACATCGCGATAATGCGCTTCCAGCTGCGCGCAGATGCCCCGGAACTCGGCAAAGGCCTCGGGCATCAGCTTTTCCATCGACGGCTTGTCGTAACCGGAGGCTATGCGAGCGACTTCGGTGATGCTTTGCGGCGTGCGGATGCCGGCAACGACATCCTCGCCTTGCGCATTCACAAGGAATTCGCCGTAAAGCTCCTTTTCGCCCGTCGACGGATTGCGCGTGAAAGCGACGCCGGTCGCCGACGAATTGCCGAGGTTGCCGAACACCATTGCCTGAATGTTGACCGCAGTTCCCCAGGCCTCGGGAATGTTGTGCAATTGCCGATAGGTAACCGCGCGAGCGTTCATCCAGCTCGCGAAAACGGCGCTGACGGCGCCCCAGAGCTGAACCTCCGGCTCTTGCGGAAAGGCTTGGCCCAATTCCTCTTCGATGACGGTCTTGTAGATCGAGACGACATGCTGCCATTCGACGGCGGTTAGGTCTGTATCGAACTCGTGGCCGAAGCGCGCCTTCTCATCCTCCAGGATTTCCTCGAAGACCTCGTTGTCGAGGCCCATGACGACATCGGCATACATCTGGATGAAGCGGCGGTAGCTGTCCCAGGCGAAGCGGGCGTCGCCGGCATCATGGCCGAGCGCCTGCACCGTGGCATCGTTGAGACCGAGATTGAGGACGGTATCCATCATGCCCGGCATCGAGGCGCGACCGCCGGAACGCACGGACACCAGCAGCGGCCGTTCTGTATCGCCAAACTTGCGGCCGGTGATCGCCTCCATCCGCTGCAGACCTCGCATGACCTGCGGCTTCAGCTCGTCGGGGATCTTGCGGCCATTCTTGTAATAGAAGGTGCAGACGTCGCTGACGATCGTCAGGCCCGGCGGAACCGGCAGGCCGAGATTGCACATTTCGGCAAGGTTTGCGCCCTTACCGCCGAGCCGTTCAAAATCGCCGGCGCCCCCCTCGGCCTTGCCGTCGCCGAATGTGTAAACCCAATTCGTCATTGTCTCCGTCCAACTCCTCAGGTTGAACTTAATTCACTGCAGCACAAATGAAAATCGACAAATATGGCGAAATGTTGCACTGCACAATAAATATGCCCCGGAAGCTCCCGATTTCAATCGATTGATCGAAATCGGGAGCTTCCGGGGCAATTCAGAGTGGCTTAACGGCTAGAGCGGCTCAGCTCTTCACGGAACCTCTGAACCGCTCCAGTTCCTTGTTTTCACGCAATTCCGTACGGAAAGCGGCTCACGCACTTTTCCTGGAATTGCTCTAAGCTTGCGGCTCGCGCTGGGCCAGGATCTTGTCGATCCGCATGCCGTCGAGATCGACGATCTCGAAATGCCAGCCGCCGAAGGAGAAGCTTTCGCCCACCTCGGGCAGATGGCCAAGCTGGTAGAGGGCAAAGCCTGCGAGCGTGTGGAAGGTGACGTCTTCCTCGCCCTCGCGCAGACCAAGCCGCGCGAAGGCGTCATAGACCGGCATCATGCCCTCCATCAGCAGCGACCCGTCGGCGCGTTCGACGACATCAGGCGTGTCGTTTTCCATGTCGGGAAGATCGCCGGCGATTGCTTCCAGCAAATCCGTCTGGGTGACGATACCTTCCAGGCTACCATATTCGTCGATGACCATGGCAAGGCGCACGGGTGCGCGCTTGAAACTTTCGAGCACCTTGAAGACCGCCGTCGCCTCATGCACGACCAGTGGTTGACGGATGACGGCCATCGGGTTCAACGGCTCGCCGTTCAGCAGTTGATCGAGGAGATCCTTTTTCAGGATCATGCCGATCGGCTCGTCGATCGATCCGCGCGCGACCAGAAGCTGCTCGAAACGGCTTTCGCGAATGGTCTTCTGCATCTCCGTCGGCGTATCGTCGGCATCGATCCATTCGACCTCCAGCCGCGGCGTCATGATATTGGAAACGTCGCGATTGCCGATATTGAAGACGCGTTCGACCAGATCCTGCTGTGCCTGCTCCAGCAGGCCAGCTTCCTGGCTTTCCGCGATCAGAAGCTTGATCTCGGCCGGCGAATGCAGCGAGCCCTCGCCTGCACCGGGACGCAGCCCGAAAAGGCGGAGCACGAGATTGCCGAGGCCATTGAGGACGGTGATTGCCGGGCGCAATAGAAAGAGAAACAGTCCAAGCGGCCGCACGACGCCGAGCGCAGTACCTTCGCTACGCTGCAAGGCCAAGCTCTTCGGCGCGAGTTCGCCGAGGACGATGTGGAGCGCGGTGATGATGATGAAGGAAATGACGACGGCGATCGCATGCGAACTAGCCGCAGCCCATGTTCCGGGCAGGAAATCGAGCAGCGGTTCCAGCAAATGAGCAAGGGCGGGTTCACCGACCCAGCCAAGCGCCAGCGAAGAAATGGTGATGCCGAGCTGCGTGGCAGCCAGATTGGCATCGAGATTATCGACCGCCTTCTGCAGTGCCTTGGAATTCATCCGCCCTTCGGCGACGAGTTCCGTTACGCGGCTGCGGCGGACGGATACCAGAGAGAACTCGGCCGCAACGAAAAAGCCGTTGGCGGCAACGAGCAGCAATACGGCAAGTATTCCGAGGAAATCGAAAATACCGCCAGTCGAGTCAGACATACTTCCCTTCCGGGCGGATCAGCGCCCATGTTGTTGATTTAGAGACGACGCTAGCACGCTTTAGGCTCGAGACTCAATCGATCCACCAAGTGACGAGAGCGGCAATGTAGCATGTAGCTTCGAAGTTGAGCCTGAGTTTGTCATATCGTGTTGCCACACGTCTCCAGTCCTTGAGGCGGCAGAAGGCCCGTTCGATGATATTTCTGCGTTTGTAGGCAACGGGATCGAAAGGCTGCACTCTCTTTCGCGTCGGATTGTTGGGAATGACAGGCTCAGTACCGCGGCCGATGAGAAAATCGCGCAAAGCGTTGCTGTCGTAAGCGGCGTCTGCGGCACATAATCGGCTCGGCGGCAGAGGCGCGAGCAG